>NZ_JADYXL010000007.1:0-284579 GCF_015864265.1 Pseudoalteromonas sp. NZS37
AATGAATTCTGAATTTATTTTAATATCTTTCGATATTGAATTGACTGTGCCGAATAATTACCGAAATAACTATTCTGTTGGTCACTCAGTTTTCAATTGAGACTCTAATTTGTTTGCCTCGTTACTTGCTCAATAAAGAACGAAGTAGGTTGGCTGTTAGAACTCAATCTGTACGAGTGCCCACACAGATGATTGCTTTATATTGTTAAAGAACATTTTGAGTCGCTTTAGCGCCTCAAGGGATGCGAATAATACACCCTTTATTTCTCGAGTCAACACTTAGTTTTAAACTTTCTTTTTAGATAATTTAAAACCGAAGTTTTATTTAACTCTCTGAGTAGTTCGTGCCTCGCTATGCGTTGGCGTTTCCCGTCTCAGTGGGGTCGCATTATAGGGAGATTCGAGCGGGGGTCAATGTTTTATTTCAGCTTTTTGACAATTAAATGAATTTAGTATGAAAGCTATACAAACAAAGGGCTGCAGAGCTTTTTTTGCCTATTAAACAACCAATATATGAGCAGTTAAACTATCTGCATAGATAAAACTACAATATTAGGTGCTGTTAGGCTAAGCCAACTACATTTTTTAGTTGGCGTTTAATAAAGTATTACGTATGCAGTTAATTAAAAACTATAATTAAAGCCTGCGTAATAGCGTCGCCCTGAATAGCTTGAGTTAAGTAATCGTGCATCTGTATCATCACCTAAACGCGTTACCGATTCCGACTTAGTTAAATTAATAACAGCAGCTGTTAAGCTTAGCCCTTCATACAAATTAACCGATGCATTAACATCAACTTGCTCGTACGGATCTTGATATACATTTAAACCACTATTAAGGCCTAATACTGTCTCCCCTCGTTTGTTATATGAAGCGCGCACATTAAAAGCGTCACCTTCATAATAAACAGAGGTGTTGTACTGATACTTTGCACTGCCTATTAATGCCGACTGACCAAACTCTTCACCATTTACTGTTACATCTGCTTTATTGGTTTTGTTATAGGTGTAGTTTGCATAAAAACCAAAGCCATTATCAAATGCATGCTGGATAAATACTTCCGCGCCTTTAGATACTGCATCGGTACCATTACCTACAGTACTGTACGGAGCTATATTAATGGTTCCTGCATCTACTATATTATTTTTACCGGCAAAGTTTTGCTCTACATCAATTATCAGTGGCACAACAAAGTTATCTACTTTCTTATGAAAAAGTGCCAATCCAACCGCAGAACCCTTTGCATAATAATACTCAATAGATAAATCAGCTTGCACCGATTCAAATGGCTTCAAGTTTTTATTACCACCACTGCCGCTAAAACCTGACTGTTCATTAAATGCAGCTCTATCATTTGCCCATTCATCCGATACAAACGTAATACGCTGCTGCGCACCTAAATCGCTGTAATCAGGACGAGACATTACTTTTGCTATTGCCCCACGAATAACTAAATCGTCAGTTGCATCCCACGCTATATTAAAGCTTGGTAGTATTTGAGTGTCTTCGTTTTGTTGAGTGACTAATTGATAGTCTTCTACAAAGCGTGCGTCACCAGTTACTGGCTCGCCTGTTTCGTCATTTGTGTGATCTAATTGATAGGTATATAAGTCAGTAGATGAAGTAAGTGTTTTTGTTTGCACAACACGCACGCCCAAATTACCTCTTACTTCACTAAATTCAAAATCGCCTTGTATATAAAAAGCAGATATCTTCTCTTCAATGTCGTAAACAAAGTTATCTTCAATGCGTGTATAAGGTACATAGTTAGCAGTGACCATATCGCGGTATTTGTCCCAGTCGATACTTGGCATTTGGTTTATATCAAAACCCCCTACTATATTACTCTCACTTGTAAATACATTTTGAGCTAATGGCATTCCACCATTCCACTGGTAGCTATCAAAACGAGTAATACCTTGCTCGCTTGCTTCGCCTGCAGCTATATCAAAATTAGGATCTAAAAAGAAGGTATTACCAGTTTCACGATGAAGCGTGGAGTTACGGTATTTAACACCGGTTCTAATTGTTTTTAAAAAGCCCCAATCAACATAAAAATCCACATCAGCCTGGTAGTAATCTTCCTCAAGCTCACTGCGTACAAAACTTGAGTTTGAAGAGCCCGCATCACGACCGCCTCCAATTCCACTTTGCAAGTTAGCTAGTGTATTTGGGTCAATATTAAGTGATACATTATTTTGATTGAGTGACCAGCCAGCCGTTTGAGCAGCATTTTGAATAGCAATGGCGTTTTCGCCCGCGTTTGAACTTTTATATGCAGCTTCCCAACTTTCTTCTGGTCCTCCTTCTGATTTTGTATTACCCACGACAAAACGCGCTTTAAAATTATCGCCTTCATAGGTTAAATTAAAATCAAAAGTATCTGAGGTAGATTCTTCACGTACATAACTGCCGCGCATCCACGGAAACTGCATATCACTTTCAGTTCCGCTTGCCATCGCATCGTATTGTATACCAGTAACAATACTCCCCGACTCATCAAGATTTACATCAGTTAAAAAATCAGGATTTAAAGACCACTCAGGTATATCAATCACAGATTCAGTTCTGTCTTGGCCGAGTGTAAAGCCAAAGTAATTAAATCCAAGCTCTAAACGATTTGTTGGTCGCCACTGTGTACTAACTTGAATTCCTTCGCGCTCACGTTTTTCGTTAAGAACTGAACCTCGCACAACTTGTGGAAACCAAACTCCATCGTAACTGTTGCCGTTTGCATCATTAATAGTATCCCAACCATTATTGTTATTAACTGCGTTACCATTTATATCTGTAGGTTGTCCACCGCCAGTGTAGCGCCATACATTTGCATCAGTTCCTCCCGAAAGTGTCCTGTTTGTTCGTTCCTGATACGTATAGCCAACTAATACACCAAAGTCTTCGTCGTCGTTTTTCCATGAATATAAACCCGTAAACTGTGGTTCGTACTCTTTTGTAACATCAGCGTAAGTACTCTCTACATTAAATACACCCGAGTTTGCATCCATACTCAAAGGCTTTCGGCTATGCATTAATACAGTACCACCAACCCATCCTTCATCTAAGCGTGCCTCTGGCGATTTATAAACCTCTACACTTTCAATCATCGAAGACGGTAACAAAGCATAATCAAACGAACGCGAAGGCTCCCCTGGAGAAGACGCAATAAAATTACCATTAAGCTGTGTAAAAGTTAGCGCCGACGACAAACCACGAATACTGACTGATGAACCTTCCCCACCATCACGCTCAATTACCACACCAGGTACACGCTGAAGAGAGTCCGCAACGTTTTTATCAGGGGATTTTCCAATGTCTTCCGCGGTAATTGCATCAACCACAGAGCCAGACATACGTTTTACATCTAAGTTTTCGGCCATGCTTGAACGGATACCACGTACTTCTATTACTTCTATATCTTTTTTTATTTTTGCTTCCTCGGTTATTTCTGCACTAAATGCATTGGCGCAACCTATCGCGGATAAAATAGAAAGACACAATGTTGATTTTGAAAGTTTAGACAAAGCGTGTACTGAGTTATTATTATAGCTAAGTGCTGTCATAGGAAGTGCTATTCCGTTTAAAGCTGCTTATGTTGATTCAAGCAAGTTAGTTAATCATTCTGCAGCAATCAAATTGACGCAAAGAAAAAAATTTTGCTAATTTTATACAACCAAACTTAATCTTTTATTAACGAGAGCTTAAAATTAGATGAGCTGCTTTCAGGCAACAGTGAATAAAAAGCTCATGTAGACAGCACCTTTAATACCTAAGCTAATATTTATTTTTAAGGTGTATTAGGTAGATTTTCAAAGAATATAGACTAAAGTTATTTAAAGAACTTTATAACTATAAAAAATATTTAACGCAACCCTAAAGAATTAGTTGGTGACAGAGGGAGATATTTACTTTTAATTATCGTATAAATCTAGTCATATGCTAAAACACCACTAAATATAACTGGTTTATATATCGTTGTTTATTCAATATTTTGTATTTTAATACTCGCTTGGATGAATATTCCTAATAAATTAACCTTGAATAGGAGCTTATTTATGAAAAGTAATATTAAATTAATCATTGCTGTATGTTTTATTATTTGGTTTATCAATGACAGCAACGCCCACAGTGCAAAATCTAACTTTGATCTAGATGACAATGGCTTATATGATGACTACGAACGTAAATTGTTACTTGATTTTCTTGGGGGAAAATATCCAGAAATCAACGCTAATTACGACACTAATGATGATGGTAAGGTAACAGTACTAGAGCAAACCACTGGTCGACTTCCATTATCGCTGCGTATTCCCAAACGCGCAATTGATAGCACAACCAAAGTTCCTTGGGCTTTAAACCTTTTTCCTGAGTGGCTTATGTCTGCTTATTTTCAAGAAGACACTGTAATAGGTAATGTAATAAATCATTCTTCTCGCGGAACTATTATAGCTAATGCAACACAAGCAAATCTCTCCCTTCAACCAGCCAAAACAAGAAAAAATAATGGTATTGAATTTACGGAGAATTCTGGGCAATATTTAATAATGCCTGGTCAGCGCGATGCTAGATGGAATTACAGATGGATGCTTTTTACTTTTAGGATCGATGCTAATACAGGTAATAATTCTGAAACGGTTTTATTAGATATTAACCATGGTAAAGGTTCAAATAAGTCATCTCCTAAAATCTGGTATAACAAAACAAACGGTCTAAGTATTCAGTATGTCGGTCTAAATAATAATGGTCTTGATAAACGAATTATGACCACTAAAAATGGCGTGGTCGCAGATGGTAAAACATGGAATGTTATTGTTGCCGGGATCCGCTATGGTCAGATGTTCGCCTCCGTAAATGGTACATTAATATCTAGTGAAACAGTCCAACCAGATCGCTTTTCAGGCGAGTGGATTAGTAATACTTCCTCATACATTGGCGATAAAGATATTGGTAATATGGCTTGGGCATATGATTCATTAGTATTTGGTTTAACTGAACCATCAGAAGCTATGGTTCAAAAAATGACTGGCTGGGCTGCTTATCGTCTTAGTACTAATAAAGCGTTATTTAGTAATGGAATATCTTCAATTGATCTGCCAAACAAGCATCCATATAAAAATATTAGACCTGTAATGGATGCTGAAGACTTCCCTTATCGTTATATTCATAATGAAAAAGAATGGACGGCTTGGGGGAGCTCTATTAATAGCTCTGAAGTACGCATTAATGGTGGTGGGGAACGTGTATCTACAGACGACTTTGAAAGAGTATTTTATGATGACTTTCGTAATAATCGAGTAAAAGCGAGTTTTAGTGGTGAATCTGACCTTTGGTCTGCACCTGGGTTTAATCCGGCAGTTGGCGCGAGTGCTCAGCTGATGCCTCCTAGTGAAACATTTAATGTTTATCCCCATGAAGAAGATGAAAAAAAACAATCTCTTTTGCTACGAAAACAAAACGAAAGATGGAAAGCGAGTGCTTTTTATAGCGTGAATGATCTTGGACATGGATATACTTGGACTGGGCCAAAAATTTTTCGAATTCGTAGTATGCTTCCTAAAATAAACAAAAATGATTTGCCTGGGGGGTTATTTCCAGCATTTTGGTCTTATAATCCTGATTTTTTGTTTTGGCGAACAGCAAACCGCATCGAAGTAGATTGGTTTGAATTCGATGGAAAAAATGGAGCTTGGTTGAACGGGCTTTCTTCTCATTACCACTATGCTCATGTACCAAACATATTTGCAAAAGATGACTCTAGTTATAAAAGTTACAAAGCATATTGGGGAGAACTGACGGAGCAAAAAAGTAAAATTGAAGGTGGTCTTGAATTTTGGGATGGGCAATACCACACCTGGGAATTTGTTATTGATAATGACATGACTTATATAAATGTGACTATTAAAGATGAAGCTGGGAATGAAAAGTGGGTTGAAGTTGGTCGTGTACCAACCGCACCAACTTATCTTGAAAGGCTTGATTTGCAACTTGACTATGCGCTCAGATCTTACGATGGCAATCCGACGAGCGATCAAGAAAGCTTCACCATAGACTCTATTGAAGTACTACAAAAAACATCAAACATAATAAAAATCCCAAAACCCTTTATCAGTAAACCAATTATTACAGGAGAAAAAGTAGTTGGTGGCACCATAATCTGCCAAGCTAATTTACAAGATATTACAGATATTCGTTATTATTGGTTTGCTGATGGTTATCCGTTAACATACACCGCAACTAATACCTACGATATTACGAGTGAAGAATCTGGGAAAGAAATTCGCTGTATGGTAAAAGCGGTTGGCGCACTTAACATGCCAGAAGCTTGGACTGAGAAAGTAGCTATAGCAGAATAATATAGATGATCTATGGGTTATAACGGAGCTTGTATATTTACTTACACAAAATAAACAGCTATTTACTCCGTAATTTAAAATCTACATAGCTCCTTCAGTAAAATTTAACCATTAAAGAACTGCTATTCTTTAATGGTTAAATTTTTCAAACTGGGGATAATTTAATCTCTGTAAAAAGTAGAAATCGCCCCAAAAAAGTTTATACCGCAGCTATTCAGTATTTATATAGTTATAATTTTCTGATCATTTGTTTAAAGCACATATCCACGCTTAGCATCCTTAGTATTGTGCAAAAAAAGTACTTTACTGAAAATTAACTTATATGAGGTCAACAACCAACGAACTTTATACTACTTCTCTAATTTATTAATAACATCAGAGAGTTCTAAGAGTGTAGGCTTTCCACCATAATAATTGGTATCTATGTGATAGCTATTACCCACCCAGAAAGGTGCTTTAGTTGAGTTATGTCCATGTATTGAAAAGTCGACTCCATGACTTTTAACTACCTTATTTTGTTTAACTACTTCGCGATCCCACAATAGAGATTGCACAATCACCGATTTATCATCAGGGTAATTTTCCCAATCCCACGATTGTGCAAATGTATGAGACAACCCAACTTTATAACCGCGATATTCAAGTACTATTGAAAGAGGTTTAGTTAGTAACTCATCGCACATAACATTGAGCTTTTCACTCGATACCGACTTGTGCCAATTGCCACCATTGTCAGTCCATAATTTAAAAGCCGCTTTATCATTACTTAATAATGATTCCAACATTAAATGCTCATGATTACCTAATATCATACATGCCTTAATGGCTTGTAAGTATGTAAATAAGTCATATGTTTTATCCCCGCGATCAACAAAATCGCCTAGGCAAAACAAAGTATCTCTTTCAGGGTTAAAATTTACGTTATTAAGTGCGTTTTTTAAGGCAGGTAAATCACCATCAAGATCGCCAATTACAAATACTCGGCACTCATCATTAATAAATATTGCTTGTTTTGAAGATACAGCCTGAATAGCGTTAATACCTATATGCAAAATAGACTCCTATAGAATGCAATCTAAAACTTAGATTAATACTTGAGTTTATAAAGCCTTAAGGTAACACAATATAATTGATAATTAATGAAGGTAATAAAATTTGATTGAAACTAAAAATGTATGACAGCGGACTTTAACTACAAGCTAAATAAGTAATGTAGATAGTTTTTAGCCAGTAGTAAAAAGCGGCTTAGCAAAATACCTGAACAAGTTATAAGTTCGTTAGCAGCACAAACTTATCAGCCAGCTCATCTAAACTTTCACGCTTATTAGGATCGGGCTTTATACAGTCAATTGGACATACACTTACACAAGTAGGTTTATCATAATGCCCTACACACTCAGTACATTTATTAGCATCTATTTGGTATATCTTCGCGCCCATATAAATAGCCTCATTAGGGCACTCTGGGTCACACATATCGCAGTTAATGCATTTACTATTTATGAGTAGAGCCACTTTTTAGCCTTTCTAATTAAAGTCCTATAAAACAAAAAATGAAAAAATAGAGCATTTACTGCTTTATTTTAAATTATATGATTAACAGCGTTAGATTATGCATTTTATTGACTTTTTCTTTGTTGATCTTTATCAATAAAAACTTCTGGCTTCTCTAATGAAATTTTAAAGCGTCGCTGTTAATATTGTCTACATCCTAAACAATAAAGTAGTTCTGATGGCAGCTAGTTATTCTCTCGATGATTTACGTTACTTTTGCACCATAGTAAAATTAGGTAGCTTTAAAAAAGCATCAATAAGCCTTGATATGTCACTATCAACTTTAAGCCGTAGAATACGTTTATTAGAGCAAGCACTTCAATTAACGTTACTAAATCGAGATGCCCATCGAGTTACACTTACGCATACTGGCGAGTTATATTACGATCGCTATCGTAAACTGTTCGATGAAGTAGAGTGTATAGAGCAAGCACTTTGTGATGAGAAAGACCAACCTAAAGGGAAAATTAGGATCTGCGCACCCATTTACATGGGTAAACATTTTTTAAGTGCTATTTTTTGTAATTTTTTACTGCAGTATCCCGATATTCAACTAGATTTACGCTTTTCAAATAACCTTATTGATATTGAAAAAGAAGGGATTGATATAGCGTTTAGAGTAAGAAATCCTGCCATTGATAATTGGGTTATTAGGGAGCTTAAGCTTACTCACAATATATTATGTACTCACTTAAATCATGATTATCAATCCATCACTCATCCTAAGCAATTAGAAGATCACCCAAAAGTTACGTGCGTTGGGTTGGTACCGTGGCAATTAAAAAATCAGCACACGAACGAGGAATATAGCTTCAACCCAAACACACATGTTCGATTGGAAGTTGATGAAATTCAAATGATGAAACAAGCCGTTGAGTCTGGCGTAGGTATTAGCTACATTCCTGATTATATAGCATTACCACTTATTGAAGCCGGAAAGCTTAAACACATTCTTCCTGACTGGCAAAGTAAAGGGCAGCCATTTTCTATGCTTTATCGCGACAGAAAACAAATCCCTTATCGAGTGCGATTACTTATAGAGCATACACTGCAACACTTCACTAAAATGTAGCAGTGTAGGCTTTTCACAGCAAAGTAATTAAGCTAATTCATCTTTCAAAAACTAAGCCTTAGTACAATTACACCTAAAAATGCCGTTGTTAATCCTATAACTTCTTGGCGTGTAAAAGACTCTTTTAGAATGATGCGTGAATACAACAAAATAATTAAAATATTCATACCTGAAATCGCTGAAACTAGCCCTGTATTACCAATAGCAAAAGCCGATATTATTGCAACCATGCCAGCTACATTTGTTAAACCAATAAGTAACCCGCACGAAAATGTTTTACCGGCAGACCAATACGCTTGAGAAGAGCCTTGCTCTGCTAGCATTTTTTTACGCTTTACTAACCAACTAACGGCAAAAAGAAAGCTACCAAAACCAAACATAGACGTTAAAGTTGCAAACGTATCCGCCTCAAGAAGCGTTGATTGCTTACCCATTAAATCATTAAATGCAAAAGACAGTGCCGCGAGTAATCCCCATTGCGCGCCTTGTAAATTACTTAATGAGATATCGCTGGAGTAGCGAATAATATAAAGGCCGCCAAAAATAATAAAAAAGCCGATTAATTGAATAACAGTTAAGGTTTCTTGCCATAATAAAAAGGCAAATAAAAGTACAAATAAAGGCGTTAACCCCGACAGGATGCTAATTAAAGACGCTTTCCCAACCGAAAACCCTTTGTGCAAAAACCCATTAGCCGCAAA
The DNA here is from genome assembly GCF_015864265.1 of Pseudoalteromonas sp. NZS37. Classification (NCBI taxonomy): domain Bacteria; kingdom Pseudomonadati; phylum Pseudomonadota; class Gammaproteobacteria; order Alteromonadales; family Pseudoalteromonadaceae; genus Pseudoalteromonas; species Pseudoalteromonas sp. NZS37. The sequence continues at coordinate 9,678 of NZ_JADYXL010000007.1, forward strand.
AGATCCAAAACCTAAAGCGAGCCCAACCGTAATATCAGCCCAGCCGTACCATGTGTGCTCAAACACCACAGTACCTAGCGCACTAATTATAAATCCCACAAAAAAAACACCGAATAATAATAGATTACGATTAATCTTTTTTTGTGAAGTCCATTGGTACATTATTCCTCGCGCACCAAAAAAAACAGTGGCGAGTAATGCAAAAATTATCCACATATAAATGAGACCCTTTATAATTTACTTTGATAAACCCGAATAAAAAGTGGTTATTTAACATTGTTGAATGCAATGACTATTACATAAAGGTTCTGCTGTAAAACACGTAGCCACTACAAAAGCGTTACCCGATACCTAGCTTCTACTCTATAAAATAAGCAGCTTAGACTTCACATAATAAAATACTAGCCACACAATTACACTTTAATAAACAACAACACCAGTATATTTAATCTATAAATATTATAAATAGGCATAAGTGGCACTATAGATCCCATAAATAGCACTTAACTATTTAGTCGCTCAACTTCAATCACATAGTGAGCAACTAACACACAGAAATAACAACAATTTAGTGGAAAAAAACGAATTTATAAAAACATAAAAAACAGTTTTAAACTGTCATTTTATCGCCAATATATTTTTAACCTAAAACTCAATTGACTTTATTTTTAAACTCAATATGATTGATTTAAACAAAGAGGATAATATGTTTACTTTAATCACATACCTGCTAAAAACAAATACCACCTTCGGAATTTAAGCCGAGTGTAACCCTTACACTCGGCAGTTACACTGTACCTTTATATATTTAAATTCGATTTAGTTTTTGTGGGGATTAGTCCGTGCTTTCTTTTCTGTTCGAGCGTAAAAAATCTTTCCTGTCTAAAAATGACTTCACAGACTCAGCGGTACTATCACAACCGCTGAAGCTTGCGTATTTACTACAAGAAGTCGAGTATTCACAGCGGCCTTGGTCAAAATTCAATCCGCATGTACAAATTAATAGCACGGTGGTTATTAAAAATATAACCACCGGTTCTAAGCGCCGTATAACTTTAGTGCCTCCAAACCAACGAAGGCACTTTATTAATGACGTATCATTTCACTCTCCTCTTGGGGTCGCTCTTTTAGGGCATAAAATAAATCATATTATTGAATATAAAGAAGCTGGGGAATCCCACCTTTGGGAAATAATAGCCATTAATATTAAGGAGGAAATATAGAGTAAATTATTTCAATTTTTATTTATTAATTTTATATATTTAATTGGAGTTATTTGTAATGAGTAAAGAAAAACCTAAAAAACATGCAAGCAAAACATTAAAACAAAAACGTAAAGAGCGAAGAGATAAGCTAAAGCAACTTGAAAAATAATCAATATTATTTTAAATAAAGTCGTAAACTCGGGGTTTTATAACCCCGAGTTTTTTGAAAAAACTATATTCAGCTGTAGCTAAACAGCTTGTTTAAATGGATTACGAGTATCTTGGTGTTCCTCAAGATTACGCATTAAAATAGCGTGCGCTAAGTTAATGCCTTCATTTAGCGGTATTTTTACAATGTGACCAGAGCCTTTAGCATCGCTAATAGTTTCCCCCTTTTTGTTTTCCATATATTCAAGCTTAAAAGTAATGTTACCTTGTGGTGTCATAAGCTCTAAGGAGTGACCTGTACAAAATTTATTTTTAACGTCTATTTCAACTAATCCATTTTCGCAGCGCTCAAGTACTTCTCCCACAAATTGCTGCTTAGTTGATACCGAATGACCGTATTCATAATTTTGATAATCTTGATGGGCATGGCGTTTTAAAAAGCCTTCGGTATAACCACGATGCGCTAGATTTTCGAGTGTTTTAAATAAGTTAGTATCAAATGGTTTACCCGAAGCTGCGTCGTCTATTGCTTTGCGATAAACTTGTGCTGTGCGCGCTACATAATAAAATGACTTAGTACGCCCTTCTATTTTTAAACTATGTACACCCATTTTTGTTAACTGCTCTACATATTGCACAGCGCGTAAATCTTTTGAGTTCATAATATACGTGCCGTGTTCATCCTCAAACGCAGGCATATACTCACCAGGGCGACCTTGTTCCTCTAGCATAAATACATCTTTGCTTGGCGCGCCTTCACCTAGTGTTGGAATCACCTGTTTGGGGTCAATTTTATGCACCATTTCGCCGGTTTCGTTCTCAACACCAGGTTTTACATCGTAATCCCAACGACATGCATTAGTACACGTCCCTTGATTTGGATCGCGCTTGTTTATATAACCAGAGAGTAAACAACGCCCCGAATATGCCATACAAAGCGCACCATGTACAAACACTTCAAGTTCGGTGTCTGGGCAGAGTGTGCGTATTTCGGTTATTTCTTCGAGCGACAGCTCCCGCGATAAAATAACACGTTCAATCCCCTGTTTTGCCCAAAATTGCACGCTTGCGTAGTTAACTGCATTTGCCTGCACTGATAGATGAACCGGCATAGTCGGCCATTTTTCACGAACCAGCATAATTAAACCAGGGTCTGACATAATTAGCGCATCGGGTTTCATCGCAATAACCGGTTCTATATCACGTAAATACGATTTAACTTTAGCGTTGTGCGGTGCAATATTAGACACCACATAAAACTTTTTATTTTGCGCATGCGCTTCACTAATTCCTACTTGCAGAGTGTCTAGGTCAAACTCATTATTGCGCACACGCAAACTATAGCGAGGCTGCCCTGCATAAACCGCATCTGCGCCATAAGCAAAAGCGTAGCGCATGTTTTTTAAACTGCCTGCGGGGCATAGTAATTCAGGAATAAAAGGCATTGAAGAAATAACGGGTGACATGTGCGCTCCATATATCAAACTGGGTTTAAGCCAGTTGCATAAGTAGTTAACCTGAACTCTGAAAAATAAATCTATCCCAAGCAGAATTCAGATTAGTCATTAACAAATAAGTAAACAGAAGCGCGGCAGTATAAATGCGGTCAATAATTTGCGTTTGATCGAGATCACAAAACGGCAACCAAACTGGTTTTTAATAAAATTAGGATTTTTCACTTAAAACGCGTATAATTCGCGCCCGTTAATATTCACACTTTTACTTAAAATTATTGGAGCATAAAGATGGCTTTAGAACGTACTTTTTCAATCGTAAAACCTGATGCAGTTGCTAAAAACCACATTGGCGCTATCTACAACCGTTTCGAATCTGCTGGCCTTAAAATCGTTGCAGCTAAAATGGTTCACCTTTCACAAGAGAAAGCTGAAGGTTTCTACGCTGAACATAGCGAACGTCCTTTCTTCGGTGCTTTAGTATCTTTCATGACATCTGGTCCAGTAATGGTTACAGTTCTTGAAGGCGAAAACGCTGTTCTTAAAAACCGTGAAATCATGGGTGCTACTAACCCTGCTGAAGCACTAGCTGGTACTTTACGTGCAGACTACGCTGATAGCATCGACGAAAATGCTGTTCACGGTTCTGACGCTGTTGAATCTGCTGCTCGCGAAATCGCGTACTTCTTCGCTGACGAAGAGCTTTGTTCACGTACTCGTTAATTCGAATTCGTTAACATATTGAAAAGGGCTTTCGGGCCCTTTTTTAGTCATTACGTAAAGTATTAATCAGAAACTCATGATGTTTTACTTAATGATTAAAGTGAGTGAATTGTGTACAATTCGTCCTCGTAAATTTTATCTCCACCGTCACCGATTGAGGTTGTTTCATGACCGAGCAAAAAAAGATTAACTTATTAGATTTAAACCGAGAAGCAATGCGCGAGCTATTTGCATCGTTCGGTGAAAAGCCGTTTCGTAGTGACCAGGTGATGAAATGGATTTATCATTTTGGCGTAGATAACTTCGACGATATGAGCAACGTAAACAAAAAGCTTAAAGAAAAACTTAAAGCTGAGTGCGAAATTGTAGCGCCAGAAATTACTGTGCGCCAACAAGCGAGCGACGGTACTATTAAGTACGCGCTTATTCTTGAAGGCGGCCAAGAAGTAGAAGCCGTTTGGATCCCTGAAAAAGAGCGCGCTACGTTATGTGTATCATCACAAGTGGGTTGTGCTCTTGAATGTACTTTTTGTTCTACTGCTCAACAAGGCTTTAACCGTAACTTAAAAGTATCTGAAATTATTGGTCAAGTTTGGCGTGTAGCTAAAGATATAGGCCTTGATGGTCATAGCGAAAAGCGCCCAGTAACTAACGTTGTAATGATGGGTATGGGCGAGCCTTTACTTAATCTTAAAAACGTAGTGCCAGCAATGGAACTAATGATGGACGATTGGGGCTTTGGTTTATCTAAGCGCCGCGTAACATTAAGTACTTCAGGCGTTGTACCTGCTCTTGATTTACTAAAAGAGAAAATTGACGTAGCACTGGCTATTTCACTTCACGCACCCGATAACGCACTGCGTGACATTTTAGTGCCAGTTAATAAAAAGTACCCTATTGAAGAATTTTTAGCCTCGTGTCGTCGTTATATCGATGGCTCAAAAGCAAATAAAGATGTAACGGTTGAATACGTGATGCTTAACGGTATTAACGACAGCACCGATCAGGCGCATGCATTAGTGCAAACGTTAAAAGGCACACCTTGTAAGGTAAACCTTATTCCGTTTAACCCGTTCCCGGGTAATGAATACACGCGCTCAAGCAATAGCCGTATTGACCGTTTTTCAAAAGTATTACAAGCAGCAGGCGTTACCTGTATTGTTCGTCGTACTCGCGGGGACGATATTGACGCCGCTTGCGGACAGTTAGTAGGTGATGTAGTTGACCGTACTAAACGTTTAGCTAAAAAGAAAATGCGTGACGATAACGCAATTAGCGTTAATATCCACCAAGCATAATCTGTAACCACCCTATGTTAATTAGTCATGTAGGGTGGTTAAGTTGTTTATTTTTAAATAAATGATGCAACAACAAAGGTTTTAGGTAAGATAGGCGCCATGGACTAAAAATAAAGAGATAAGGTAATGCGATCTATACTTGCTATAACACTATCAACACTTGCCTTAAGTGGCTGTGTTAGCGAAAGTAGTTATAACGGCAGTAATAAGCCCGTCGTCGAAAATAAAATTAATAATACTGGCGCAGCACGAACACGAATTGCTTTAGCCCTACAGTATTTAAAAACGGGTAATAACTCTCAAGCCAAATACAATTTAGAACGTGCAGCTGCATTTGCTCCTGACCTACCTGAAGTACATTACTCTCTTGCTTATTACTATCAACAAGTAGGCGAAAACCCGCTAGCTGATAAAGCCTACCAAAAAGCACTCGAAATAAAGCCTGACGATCCTAATACCCTTAATAACTACGGCGTGTTTTTATGTGGTATTGATGAATACGATCGTGCAACTGATCAATTTTTAAAAGCCATTGAAGTACCAAGTTATATTCGCGTTGCCGAAAGTTACGAAAATTTAGCCTTGTGTGCTATTGAATTTGATGATTTTGAAAATGCAGAAAGTTACTTTCAACAGGCACTTAATCACAGCTCTCAGCGTACATCTACGTTAATTAGTTTAGCAGCGCTGTATTACGCAAAAAGTGACTTATACAAAGCCAGTGAACTTTTAAAACGCTACGAAAGCACAGGTCGAGTATCTTCTCGCGCATTAATGCTTAGCTACCTTGTAAAAAACAGAATGGGCAGAATAGAAGAGGCTGAAAAAATTTCCAGCACTATTTTACAAACTTACTCTAGCAGTAACGAAGCCTATGCATTAAAAGAGAAAAGAACACGTTTTAATGAGTTTGAAATACTGCGAGAAAAATACCGCAAAGCGCAGTTAAAAGAACTAAAAAATGACGAAAGCGGCGCGCACGTTAGTTCAAAACCAAAAATAAAAGTAATCAGAAAGAAACGTTCACCACAAGACGGTTCAACAAGCTTGGTAACAAACAACGAACAAAAAACAGATAAAAAGATCGCAACAGCAAATAACCAAGATGTAAATCCAGTTATAGTAAGAGAAAAGCAAGCTAAGGCGGTACAAAACACGGCCAGTAAGCAAGCCGATGAAACAGCCGTAATAGCAAAACAAATAACAACTCAAAAAGAAGAAGTTCCTAAAGTCGTAGCGCCAAGCAAACCTACCGATACATCGGCTGTTATGCTTGCACTTACTACTGAGCACGACTCTGCAGATTCCGTAGTAGCTGCACCTAAAAAAGCTAAGCCCGTTTACGAACCTCAAAAAGAAGCTATAGCAGCAAAGCAACCAACTAAAGCTGATGACGAAGTTACAATAATTTCGTTTGGCGCACCTAAAACAGGCCAGTTTAATTCGCAGCAAACTAGTAACTATAGTAATTCAGTTCCTGCAGTTACCGCTCAAAAAAATAATAGTGACGTGGTATTCTACGAAGCGACTAAAAATACAACTGTATTTGAAAATAGCAGCTATCAAAATGATGCAGATATTGAATTTAAAAGTTACGAAGCAGTACAAAAAACAGAGCTCCCAATGCTTAACCCTAAAGTATCGCCTTTACGCGTGCCATTTCACGTAATTGCTGTTGGCGAAAACCTATTTAGCATTTCGGTGCGATACAATGTTAAACTACAAAAGCTCCTGCAATGGAATGGTCTAAAAGAGTCGGATCGGGTAATGAATGGAAGTAAAATATACCTAAACGATCCAAATATTTATTACGAAATTAAAGCTGGTGATTCCCTTTACGATATAGCTACCCAGCGGCATGTATTAATTGATGAATTAATGCGATGGAATAAATTAAGTCCTGATATAGCACTAAAACCAGGGCACAAACTTTTACTAGTGGATCCAGACTCATACACATTATGAATGAAGAAAATACGCAAACACAGAGCGAACAGCCAACTGTAGGCCAAATATTAAAAAATCACAGAGAACAAGCGAACGTTAGCATAGCGACTATTGCTGCACCGTTAAAGCTGTCTGAACTTCAAATTAAACGCCTTGAAAATGATGAATTTACATTACTCGGCCCTATTACTTTTGTTAAAGGCTATATAAAAAACTATTGCCGTGAATTAAAAGTAGATAGCGCACCTATATTAGCAATGATGCCAGCCCCACCGGAGCCGGCTAAACCCGCTAATATGCAGAGTTTTTCACGCCGTACAGAAAAAGAAGCAAACGACAGTCGTTTAATGTTTTTTAGCTATTTAATTTTAGCGATTGTTATTGGCTCATCTGCTTTATGGTTTTGGCAAAACGCGACACCTATTGAAGAGCAAACGAGTAACATAAACGTTGCCAACTCAAAAATGAGCGAGCGCCAAGCCGCTCAACCCAGTATTTCAGAGCAACAGCAACAAGCCGAAATTGACGATGAATCATTATTAGAATCACAAAGCACGTCTAGTGAAACATCAACAAGCCCAGAAATAGTTAAAGAAACGGCTCCTATTGCTTCTAACAATGCAAGCCAAGAAGATGCTAGCAGCACAATTGTCATGAACTTTAATGGCGAAAGTTGGGTTGAAATTTACGACGGCGAAGGCGAAAAAATAGCATTCGGCGTTAAAAAAGCAGGCTATATTATGACCGTAAGCGGTACGCCTCCTTTTTCAGTTGTGCTTGGTAAGCATGACGCTGTAGACATTACTTTAAACGGTGAACCTGTAGATGTTTCTGCATTTCCTCAAAACCGTTTAGCCAAATTTACATTACCACTAGCAGAGTAGTCGCTATGTTTTCAGAATCTCCAATTAAACGCAGAAAATCCACCCGAATCAATGTAGGTAACGTCCCTATTGGTGATGGTGCCCCTATTGCAGTGCAATCAATGACCAACACCGACACCATGGATGTTGATGCAACTGTTGCACAAATACAGGCAATACAAGATGCAGGTGCCGACATAGTCCGTGTATCAGTACCAACAATGGATGCAGCCGAAGCGTTTAAAAGTATAAAAGAGCAAGTAACGATTCCGCTAGTTGCAGATATTCATTTTGATTATCGTATTGCCTTAAAAGTAGCAAAATACGGTGTAGATTGTCTGCGTATAAACCCGGGCAATATAGGTAGTGAAGAGCGTATTAGAGCCGTAGTAGACTCAGCACGCGAGCACAACATTCCTATTCGTATTGGTGTAAATGGCGGTTCACTAGAGCGCGACTTACAAGAAAAATACGGCGAACCAACACCAGAAGCCTTATTAGAATCAGCAATGCGCCATGTAGATATATTGCGCCGCCTTGATTTTGACCAATTTAAAATATCAGTAAAAGCGTCTGACGTATTTTTAGCTGTAGGTGCATATCGCTTACTCGCTAAAGAAATAGACCAACCACTGCATTTAGGTATTACCGAAGCGGGCGGCATGCGCTCAGGCTCTGTTAAATCTGCAGTAGGTTTAGGTATGCTTCTTGCCGAAGGTATTGGCGATACCCTGCGTGTATCACTTGCTGCCGACCCGGTACAAGAAATTAAAGTCGGCTTTGATATCTTAAATTCATTGCGCATTCGTTCGCGTGGAATTAACTTTATTGCCTGCCCTAGCTGCTCACGCCAAGAGTTTGATGTAGTAAGCACCATGAACCAACTTGAAGAGCGCTTAGAGGATATTATCGAACCTATGTCAGTTTCGGTAATTGGTTGCGTTGTAAATGGACCAGGTGAAGCGCTTGTGAGTGATATAGGGCTTGCCGGTGCAAATCGTCGTTCTGGTTTGTATATAAATGGCGAACGCCAAAAAGCGCGCATTGATAACAACAACATTGTTGACCAGCTTGAAGGTTATGTACGCGACTTTATAGAAAAAAAGCAGAGCCAAACACCGATTGACATAAAAATAGTCGAATAAATACCGTTTAAGGTGGCAAACCCCGTGGTTTGCCGTTTACCTTTATAGCTAGTGGATACCCAAACGACCCCAAGATACAGAATTCAGCGTTTCACAGGCTCTTAATATCAAGGCGTTACTTTGCAAGAATGGCAATCCCTTTTAAAAAGTAACAACGATGAGAGTAAGTGTCTGTGAACCGCCCAACGGGTTGGTTTAAAAGCGATTTATACTGCGTTATTGATTTTAACAATAGAAGCACTATTACTTTCAATCAATGCCTTGCCTAAATCGCTTTTAATTCCAACTGAAACTCGCATCTTGGGGTGGTTTGGGTATATAATGGCGGGTCAATTTTTAGCATTCTTGTTGTGTAAGCATTTTTCATTACACAAAAAAACAGCATTTAGGATTTATCAGTGGCAAAACAAATTCAGGCAGTTCGCGGTATGAACGATTGTCTGCCGGGCGATACACAAGTTTGGCAGAAAGTAGAAAACATTTTACGCGAGACAGTAGCATCGTTCGGTTATCAAGAAATTCGTTTTCCTATTGTAGAATCAACCGACTTATTTAAACGCTCTATTGGTGAAGTTACCGATATAGTAGAAAAAGAAATGTACACCTTTGCCGATCGCAATGGCGACTTATTAACACTTCGCCCAGAAGGCACCGCAGTATGCGTACGTGCTGGCAACCAAAATGGCTTACTATATAATCAAGAACAACGCCTTTGGTATATGGGTCCAATGTTTCGTCACGAGCGTCCGCAAAAAGGTCGTTACCGTCAGTTTCACCAATTTGGTTTAGAAACATTTGGTATTGCTACAGCAGATATAGACGCAGAAGTTATTTTATTAACAGCGCAACTATGGGAAGCTTTTGGTATTACTGAGCACGTTCGTTTGGAGCTAAATTCTTTAGGGTCTAACGAAGCGCGTGCAGATTACCGTGATGCGTTAGTAGCCTACCTTGAGCAACACATTGATGTGCTTGATGAAGACTCAAAACGTCGTATGTATTCAAACCCATTACGCGTACTTGATAGCAAAAACCCAGACGTACAAGCAATTTTAACTGATGCGCCTAAATTGTCTGAAAATTTAGATGCTGAATCAAAAGAACATTTTGCAAATTTATGTGAACGTTTAGACGCTGCTGGCGTCTCATATACGGTTAATGAAAAGTTAGTACGTGGTTTAGACTACTACAACCGCACTGTATTTGAATGGGTAACCGACAGTTTAGGTGCACAAGGCACTGTATGTGCTGGCGGACGTTACGATGGCTTAGTTGAACAACTTGGCGGCAAAGCAACGCCAGCAGTTGGTTTTGCAATGGGTCTAGAGCGCTTAGTATTATTACTACAAGCACTTGAGTGTGTAGGTGACATTCGTCGTAATGCTGATGTATATTTAGCAGCAATGGGCGACAAAGCAAGCATTCAAGCTCCTGCAATTGCAGCGCAACTACGTAAAGACGTACCGGGTTTACGCGTTATGGTACATGCGGGCGGCGGCAACTTTAAAAAACAATTAAAACGTGCTGATAAAAGCGATGCACTTGTTGCAGTGATTATTGGTGAAGATGAATTAGAAAAAGGCGTTGTGACTATCAAGTATTTACGCGAGCGTAAAGAACAAGTCACATTAGAATTAGAACAAGCTAAAGCGCTATTAGCTGAGCTTATTAACGGCTAAGCGAACATTAGAGGTAAGAATGGATATTTATTCAACAGAAGAACAACAAGCAGAAGCCATTAAACGCTTTTTCCGTGAAAACGGCATTTCACTTGCGCTAGGTATACTTGTTGGCCTAGGTGGCTTATATGGCTGGAAAGCATATAACCAAAACCAAATTACTACCGCTGAAAAAGCATCAGATTCATATACAGCGCTTGTTGAAAGCGATGATGTTTTATCTTCAGCTGATGCGTTTATTAGCGAAAATAAAGACACAAACTACGCAACACTTGCTGCATTCGTTGCTGCAAAAGACGCAGTAGAAGCGAAAAAACTAGACGTAGCAAGCGAAAAGCTAAGCTGGGTTGTGTCTAATACGCCAAATACAGAATTAAAAGCAATTGCGATTACACGTTTAGCACGTGTTCAAATTGCGCAAACTAAATATGACGATGCATTAACAACATTAAATGCACCATTACCTGAAGCGTTCAATGCAAACGTGGCCGAGCTTAAAGGCGATATTTACACTGAGCAAGGTAATAAAGATCAAGCACGTACTGCATACCAAGCAGCAATAGATGCGGGTGGATTAACAAGTAACCCACTATTACAAATTAAGTTAGATGACCTAGCAGTAACTAGCCCAGCGGCATAAGGTTTTAGGCATGAAAAAATTTACAACAGCAGCCCTTGCCCTATGTATGGCAACATTGATGGGTTGTTCATCAAGTGATGATGAAGATGAACTAGTACTTCCTGAAATTGTAAACCAATTTGAAACTGACGTTGTTTGGCAAGAATCTGTAGGTGATGGCGTAGAGCATTATTTTTCTCGTTTAACACCCGCAGTTTACAAAGATACTGTGTATGTTGCTAGCCGCGAAGGCCAAGTAGAAGCGCTTTCGCTTGATAATGGCGATACAAAATGGGAAACCGATGTACGCCAAGATTTATCGTTTTGGCCTTGGGCTGACAACGGTAATGCAAAATTATCAGGTGGTATTTTGCAAGCCTATGGTAAAATTTATATTGGTTCTGAACACGGCTTTATTATTGCTCTTGATCGCGAAACTGGTGAAGAAGTTTGGCGTAAAAACGTACCAGGCGAATCTCTGTCTAAACCAACAGCAGGCGATGGCTTAATATTTGTAAATTTAGGCTCTGGTAAATTGTTAGCCCTTCACCCAGATACAGGCGAAGAGCGTTGGAGCTTTGAACAAGAAGTTCCACCACTAACATTACGCGGACAAAGCTCGCCAACCGTTGCTAACGGTGGTGTATTAGTAGGCCTTGAAACAGGCAAGCTAAGCGTATTAATTTCAGACAGTGGTTACTCAGCATGGAGCGCAGAAATTGCGGTTGCTAAAGGCGCATCAGAATTTGAACGCCTAGTTGACGTAGACACTCAACCACTTATTAGCGGTCCATACGCTTACGCTATAGCTTACAACGGCAACTTAGCCGCTGTAGATATTCGCTCTGGCAATGTTGTATGGAAACGCGAGTACAGCAGCTACCGCGAAATTGCGATGGATGCACAAACAATTTATTTAGTAGATAGCGATGGTGTTATTTACGCATTAGATAAAAATTCAGGTATTGAACGTTGGAGCCAACCCGCTCTACGCGGTTGGTACCTAACAGGCCCTGCAGTTGCAGGTAGCCACTTAGCTTTAGGCGACCAAGAAGGTAACCTACATTGGCTAAATAAAGAAACTGGCGAGCTAGTATCTCGTGAAGACTTTGACAGCTCGGGCTTTTTTGTTGAGCCAGTTGTTGCCGACGATAAGCTAATTTTATACACCCGTGATGGTGAAGTTAGTATGGTAAAAATACCAAACTAAGTTACTAATAGTCATATGGTTTTTTTAAGGCTTCGCACTGCGAAGCCTTTTGTTGTTTTTTAAAGAGGTAGTTTATGCTTCCCGTGATCGCTCTAGTTGGGCGACCCAATGTGGGCAAATCCACATTATTTAACCGTTTAACACGTACTCGTGATGCACTCGTAGCCGATTTTCCAGGTTTAACACGAGATAGAAAATATGGCCAAGCTAGTTACGATGGCTATGAATTTATCGTGGTAGACACGGGCGGTATTGATGGCTCAGAAGAAGGCATCGAAATCGAAATGGCAGATCAATCTCTGCTAGCTATTGAAGAAGCTGACATTGTTCTGTTTTTAGTAGATGCTCGTGTAGGTATGACCGTAGCTGACCAAGCAATTGCTAATCACTTGCGTAAACAAGATAAAAAGTGTTTTGTTGTTGCCAATAAAACCGATGGTATTGATGCAGATTCAAACTGTGCTGAATTTTACCAATTATCATTAGGTGAAATTCATCACATTGCTGCATCGCATGGCCGTGGTATTACGTTATTACTTGAGCAAACACTTCAGCCGCTTATTGCTGAATTAGCTGCACAAGACGAAGACGTAACAGGCGATGACGAAGAGCTTATTAATCTTTACGAAGAAGATGAAGACAGCGATACCGATCACCAGGCATTTGCAGACAAACCTGTAAAGCTTGCGATTATTGGTCGTCCTAACGTTGGTAAGTCAACGCTTACAAACCGTATACTGGGTGAAGATCGCGTAATTGTATACGACATGCCAGGTACAACACGTGACTCTATCTACATTCCGATGACTCGAAATGAAAAAGAGTATGTGTTAATTGACACCGCAGGTGTTCGTAAGCGTAAAAAAGTAAGCGACGTAGTTGAAAAGTTCTCTGTAATTAAAACGCTTCAAGCAATCGAAGATTGTAACGTTGTGTTATTGATTGTTGATGCTCGCGATGGTATTTCTGATCAAGATTTAAGCTTATTAGGCTTTGCTCTTAACTCAGGTCGTTCATTGGTAATTGCAGTGAACAAATGGGATGGCTTAGACGATTACGTTAAAGATCGTATTAAATCAGAGCTCGATCGCCGTTTAGGCTTTATTGACTTTGCACGCCTACACTTTATATCTGCACTACACGGTACAGGTGTTGGTCATTTATTCGAGTCTGTTGACGAAGCGTATGAATCAGCGACTAAACGTATAAGTACTGCAATGTTACGTCGTATTATGGACATGGCTCAAGCCGATCACCAGCCGCCACTTGTTCGTGGTCGTCGTGTTAAGCTCAAATATGCGCATGCCGGTGGTTATAACCCACCACGTATTGTTATTCACGGTAACCAAGTTAAAGATTTACCAGATAGTTATAAACGCTACCTGATGAACTACTACCGTAAAGCGCTTAAAATTATGGGCACACCTATCAAAATCGAATTTAGAGAAGGTGAAAACCCATTTGCTGGTCGTGTTAATAAAGTAACACTGTCGCAAAAGCGTAAAATACGTGCATTTGCTAAAGAAAACCGTAATAAATAAACTTTTCAAGAGTTAGTTTATTACAATAAAAACGGCGTACTTTTTAGTACGCCGTTTTTGTTTTAATATGTTATTAAGAGTTACAAACCAAGTAAAGCTAAGCGCACTAAGTTCTCCACCGTGGCTTCATGTGCATTTTTATTTTTATTAGTTGGCGTAAACCTAGAAGTAGGTGATTTAATAGTTATAAAGCCATGATTGGTTGCCATTTCATGAGCTAATAGCTTTCGCTCTTTAGGTGTTAAATGGTTTTCGTGTATTTTTGCCAGTTCACCGCTATCAAGCCATATGCCTGCACAACCTGGGCATTCGTCTATTTCAACCACTTTAAGCGGTGAAAAATACCGGCGCATCATCACAATACTTGGGCATTTAGGACAATTTACTCGCATTGAGACATCGCCCTCACCTTCAATATAATTACTTAAATGTTTAAGTAATACCTGACCATGCTTTAACTCTGGCGAGCTAAACTTAAAAATTTGGCTGTTATCAAAAAATACGCCACCTTGCACTGAAGTGTAAACAGTAATACCGCCAATTAATAACGGCTCAAGAGAGGCATTTGTACGTGGGCATAACATTCTAAAAATCCTTTTTATTTTAATACCTAGCTTACACTACTTTATTCAAGCGCTTTATGAATAAGCCCAACAAGTGGCGTTGGCAATGTAATATTACCTGCAAGTACAAACTCATGCGCTTCATCTGACATTTTTTGCCATGTACGGCGAATAATACCAATCCATTTTTCTTCATTGTAATCTGGTTTTGCACTGGCAAACCCAAGCATGTAGTGTTCAATAAACACCAAACTTGCTACATCTTCAACTAATTGGCTATCTGGATTGCGCTTAATATCTTTTTTAGCAACAGCGTTATAAACACGGTTTTGGTCAGTATCGTTAAACCCAGCTTGTTTCATTAATTCAACGGCTAGTGACGCATGAAAAATATAAAGTGCGCTACGCCATTGATGATAACCCTGCTTGTTCATTTCAAAGTCGCTACGTGGCGATTTCCAACGCTGAATATGCTGTGCACGCACTGCAATTTGCATGAGTGCATCGGCATCAGGTTTAAAGCGAGTTAGCATTTCGCTCATACGCTGTGAGTATAAATACTCTTTTGGAAAACTTTCTCCATTGTGCTGCTCAGTATTAGGGTCTTGGTTATTAGCTTCATCAATCAGCGTTATTACTTTATTAAACATGACGGTCTTTTATTGTAATTAGTTTTAATCATTCTAAACGCTGATAAAACAATAAACTAGTGGCCCACTCACTTCAGCGGTGAAATTTGTTTAATCAAAAAGTAAAAGCAAGAGGTACTGGTTGTAAAATTAAGCGCATTAATAAAGTTAACTTGGTACTATATTAAAAACAAAAATGATAAATGTGCGTACACTAATAAAAATTAACGCGCTAAAAATGAGAATAATATGTTTAAAAAAACAATTTTAGCTATTTGCTTAGCTGTAGCATCACTGCCGAGCGCAGCCGATAGCAATGCAGATTTAAAAACCATTATTGATAACCACTGGCAAAATGCCAAAGCTGAAAAAATATTTTTTCGAACCGACCCTGATGGTTGGAAACCCAGTGGTACATTGCCAAATTGGAGCGAGCAAGCCATTGCTAAGCGCCAAGCTTATAACAACAGCGTACTAAAAAGCTTAGCCAGCATTGACCCAAAAACGCTCAACAACGAGCAGCTAATGAACTACCGCTTATTTAAATATGAGCGAGAAACCGAGCAGCAAAGCTACCTTTATCAAGATAAGTATTTTCCGGTTAATTTTTTAAGTGGCTGGCATACTTACTTTGCAGAAGCGCCCGCTAATATGGCTTTTTTAACAGCTGATGATTACAACGCATTTTTAATAAGCCTTGCCGACTACCCGCGCTTTAATCAGCAAAATATTGATTTAATGAAAGAAGGGATAAAAATAGGATTTACTCATTATTGTAAGACCTTTGAAAATTACAGCCAAAGCATTAGCGCTCATATAGTTAAGCAACCTGAAAACAGCGCCTTATACGAGCCCTTTACACGTATACCAAATACGCTTACAGCAGAGCAAAAGGCCACATACCAAAACAAAGCAAAAGCCTTAATTAGCTCAAAAGTAGTCCCGGCTTATCAGCACTTTTACGACTTTTTTGAAAACGATTACATGCCGAACTGTAGAGCAGAGCCGAGTATTTCAAGCGTTAAAGGCGGGCTTGAGTATTACAAATATGCAGTTAATTACTACACCACAACCAATGCCACACCAAAGCAAATTCATGAGCTTGGCTTAAAAGAAGTGGCTCGTATAAAAACGCAAATGCAAAACATCATTGATAAAGTAGGTTTTGATGGCACGTATGCTGAGTTTTTAGAATTTTTAGCAACCGACGAGCAATTTTACGCAACAGACGCGGAAGACTTACTTGAAAAAACAGCCTTTATTACGCAAAAAATGTATGGCAAGTTACCAACCTACTTTAATCATTTACCGCGTAACACCTTTACTATAAAAGGCTCAGCGAGTCGCGGCGCGTTTTATATGCCACCTGCTGATAACCGATCCCCTGGCACTTACTTTTTAGCCTCAACACCTAAGCTACAGCCTTTATATAATTTAGAAGCACTTAGCTTACATGAGGCAATACCAGGGCATCATTTACAAAACGCCATTGCAATGGAGTTAGATGTACCCCAGTTTAGACGCACACTTAGCCACTCAGCATTTGGCGAAGGTTGGGCACTTTACACCGAACGTTTAGGTAAAGAAGCCGGCTTTTATCAAGACCCATACAACGACTTTGGTCGTTTAGGTTACGAAATGTGGCGTGCTGTGAGGCTTGTTGTTGATACCGGTATTCATGCATTTGGCTGGAGCCGCCAAAAGGCAATTGACTACTTGGCAGATCACACTGCTTTGCCACAAAGCGCGGTCGAGGATCAAATAGATCGTTATATTTCATGGCCAGGCCAAGCGCTCTCTTACAAAATGGGCGAAATAAAAATACGCGAACTGCGTGCAAAAGCCGAAAAAGAGCTAGGCCCACAATTTGACATACGCAGCTTTCACGACACCGTTATTGGCCAAGGTTCGCTCCCTATGGCTGTACTTGAAGACGTTATAAACGATTGGATAGCAAAACAAAAATCGGCTATTTAAAATTAATGAGGGCGGTATTATTTGCCGCCTTTTTCTAAACGGACTTTTAATGAAACACCTACTTATTTTTATATCACTCATTTTATTTAGCAGCCAAGCTAATGCGTTTTGTTTAGATGCATCAAACTACATAGAGGGAGTAAAATATGGCGTTTGTGGGGAGCAAACTGATTCAATTTCCCTTACGCCTTATTTTATTATATGGATGCTTTTAAATGTGTTATTTGGGCAAATGCTTAATAAGCCAAATATACACGTGGGATTTAAATATTTACTTTTCCTATGTGCGTTCCCACTGAGCCCGTTAGTACTATTAATGAATTTAACTGGAATGGTGGTATTTCGGGTTTATCAAAAATATGCAACTACTTCTTCAGCCAAAACAGCTCAGCCTAACCCTGATGACGCAAAAGCTGTTATTGAAAAACCGAGTATTAATCAACTAATAATTGGTGAGTACACTTTTGACAGCATGCAGCAGTCTTTAATTAAAGAAGATAACCTCTACACATTAGAGCCCAAATGCATGCAGGTACTTAGCTATTTAATAGAACAACAACCAAGAATAGTTAGCCTTGAAGAGTTACACAATAATGTATGGGAGAATCAAATTGTAACCGACACCGCAGTAAGGCGAGTTATTAGCAAACTACGTGTAGCCCTTAACGATAACGACACAAAAAACCCCACATATATAAAATCTGTAATGAAGCGAGGTTATCAGCTTATAGCTAAAGTAAAAACACAACCCATTGAATAATAGTGACTTATTAAAGTTATAACCGAGGTGATATCGTGGTTATAACTTTATAATAACTAGTTAACGGCTTTGTTATCGTTATTTTTTGCCAAACGTTTTAATTTGTTTAGGCGCTTTAGAGCGACCCATAAAATTAAATAACTAAGGAAAAAATATGAAACATTTACTGCCGCTAACACTATTATTAATTACAACATTAGTTACCATCAGCCTAATTGGTAACGCGCAATGTATAGAAATAGGTAACGCATCTATTGCCAGTATTTCATTTGGCACATGTGATTTATCAAGCGCTAAAACAACGCTTTCACCGTTAGTTACCATTTTTTGGTTAGCAATGAATATACTTTTTGCGGTAATACTGCCTAAACCATCTATTGCTAAAAAGTACAAAGTCGCTTTGTTTATTTGTAGTTTACCGCTTAGCGTATTTGTGTATTTAATTGCTTATGTATCTACTAACCTAACTAACAAAACCAAAACCGTTAAATAAAACTTAAGCAGGTGAGTAAGTAATACTTGCTCACCGCTTCATTACTAAAACTTGCAGCTAACTAATCCCTACCCGCTTTTGCTTCGTAAAGTTAATGATTATAAAAACCTGAGCAAACCTATGAGCAAACGCATTTTATATTGGCTACAAAACGATTTACGCCTAACCGACAACCCAATTTTTAGTGACCTTGCGTTGCAGCAATGTGCTATCGATATTGTATTTGTAATAAATCCGCACTGGTTTAAAAGTAATAATTACCAACAAAAGCCATATGGTGTGCATAAACAACAGTTTTTAATGCAAAGCTTGTACGAGCTGCAACAAGCGCTTATTGAACGCGGACAAACACTGCACGTACTTGAGGGTGAACCTGTTAGTGTTTTAAAGCAGCGTATAGCTGAGCAACACATTGATGAAGTAGTGTGCAGTGAACATGTTGGAACCTATGAGCAGCGCCAACTTGCGCGACTAAAAGCACATTGCCCACATGTCATATTTAAAACAACTCAACAAGACACTCTATTTCAACAAAGTGATCTCCCTTTTGATTTAAACGAGCTGCCTAAAAGCTTTACCCCATTTAGAAAAAAAGTAGAGGCGATAAACATACCTATAACAACCTCAACTCTGCCTAAAGGTTTACTCCCTCGACCTATAACATTATGTGCGGCCAAACCAATTGAGCTTAGTGAATATACTGATGACAACAACGCGATAATGCACGGCGGATTTAAAAGTGCGCAAGCTCATTTAACGCAATACTTTTCAGGCTTGCTACCAAGTACCTATAAAACAACTCGAAACGAACTTGATGGCTTTAATAACACCACAAAATTTAGTACCTGGCTTGCCTTTGGTTGTGTAAGTGCGCGGCAAGTTTATAAAGCCGTTGAGACGTACGAACATAACCAAATAACAAACGAGTCTACCTACTGGATTAAGTTTGAGCTGCTATGGCGAGAATATTTTAAATGGCATGCACTTAAGGCTGGTAAAAGTCTGTTTAGTTTTAAAGGTCAAAAGCAAACAAAACCCCTTACTACCTTTATGCCAAACCGATTTGCTGCGTGGCGTAATGGCTCAACGCCCTATCCATTAGTCAATGCGATTATGAACGAGCTTAATGCGACCGGTTATATATCAAATAGATCAAGGCAAATTGCCGCAAGCTGCTTAGTTAACGAACTTGGCCTTGATTGGCGCTATGGCGCGGCTTATTTTGAACAACTGTTAATTGATTACGATGTAGCCGCTAACTGGGGTAATTGGCAATATATAGCAGGTGTAGGCGTAGATCCGCGTGGTGGTAGGCACTTCAATATTGAAAAACAAACGTTACAGTTTGACCCGCACGCTTTTTACACTAATAAATGGCAAGGCAATGAAAACACCAGCAAACAGCTGGATACTTTAAACGAAGTTGATTGGCCGATTTAAGCCGCCAATCAACTTTTACCAAGTAACGTTTAAAACAGCTCAGCAATACCTATATTAATGGCAAAGCCGCCTAACGTTAAAAACAAAAATAAACACAGCGCCAGTAACAACGGTTTAATACCCGCTTGGCGAATTGCTCCAATATGGGTGCGTAATCCTAGAGCCACCATGGCAATTGTAAGTAGTATATTGTCGAACTGTACTATTACGTCGGTGGTCGCTTTAGGAATAATAGCAAGCGAGTAAATACCACTTGCCACAATAAACAATACAGCAAACCAAGGAATGGTAACGCCGCCTTTGTGAGTCCCGTGATTTAGTGTGCTTTGTTTACTCGCCTTTTTATTTTGCCAAAATGATAAACCCACTAAAAATGGCGCAAGCATCATAACGCGTAGCATTTTTTCTATAACGGCGGTATCAGCAGCATTGGCGCTTACGGCTGTACCCGCCGCAACAACTTGCGCTACCTCGTGAATAGTTGAACCTACAAAAATACCATATGCGTGCTCACTCAGCCCCATATACTCAAACATGATTGGGTAGGCAAACATACTCAACGTACCAAATACCACCACCGTTGCTACCGCTACCGATACTTTATGCGCTTGCGCTTTTATTACAGGCTCGGTTGCCATTACAGCTGCTGCGCCACAAATAGAGCTACCTGCGCCAATTAATATTACTGTTTGCTCATCAAGCTTAAATACTCGTTTGCCAAGCTGTATTGCTAATATAAACGTACCACTGAGCATAACAATATCGGTTAGTAAGCCATGCCAGCCAACGCCAGCTACCTGTGCAAAGGTAATTCTAAAACCAAATAAAATAATACCCGCTTTGAGTAAAATACTCTTAGCGTAATCAACACCCACATCTGTATGAGTCGCAATGCGCGAAAAAACACTGTTACCTACAATAATGCCAAGCACAATACCAATAGTTAAGGAACTAAACTGGGCACTTTGCATTACCGGTAACTTACTCATGGCAACAGCAACACACGCTAAAACAATAACCAATAGCATTCCTAGCCACCAACGCGAGTTGGTATACTGCTTAGTATTAATACTAAAAAGCTGTGGCATATCTTTAATTGCACTAAGCATAGTCATCCCTTAATAAAGTCATCGTGATTAATTGACTTCATTTTAAGAAAGCGCAAAATATAACTCCAATACATTAAAATCATGATTCGATAACTTAAGGTTATGTGATTTGAGAGGCACAATGAACTTGCATGCACTTCGGGTGTTTTATACGGTTGCTAAATTAGGCAGTTTTTCAGCAGCAGCTGAGGCGCTTTTTATAAGCCAACCAGCTGTGTCTAAAGCTTTAAAAGAGCTTGAGTATCAGCTAAATATACAACTTATTGAGCGTGCATCTAAGGGTAAAAAACTCACCTTAAGTGAAGGCGGACAAGCACTTTTTGAACATGCTCGTAGTATTTTTGCCATAGAAAAAGCCGCCATTGAAGATATTAAATCACGCACAGGGCTTAAGCGCGGCACACTCATTATAGGCACCAGTACAACCATTGCCAGCTATTGGCTACCGCCCTATTTAGCCAATTTTTGCGCGCAATACCCCCATATAAAAGTAGAAGTACAAGTTGCTAATACCGCGCAAATTGAGCACGCCCTACTTGAATGCACTATCGATTTAGCACTGGTTGAAGGCACACCAACCGAGCCACATATTATAAGTAAGCACTGGCAAAACGATTTAATGAGTGTAGTTATACCCAGTAACTTTAAGCCCACGAAAGACTTAAAACCATGGTTAAACAAACAGTTTTGGCTACTGCGCGAACCAGGCTCGGGCACTTTAGAGGTCTCGGTTAAATTACTACAGCAACATGGCATTACAGCAAAAAATAATATGCAGCTCGGAAGTAATGAAGCGATAGCAAGGGCGGTAGCACAAGGAATGGGCGTTGCTTTATTGCCTAATGTAGTCACTGAGGATTTAGTACAGCTTGGTAAATTAACGCGCCTGAGTCAAAAAAATAACGAGCAACTCTCTCGGCCACTGTATCAACTACATTATAAAGACAGACCGTCTTCACATGCCGCACAAGCATTCGAAAAAAGCCTATTTAGTGAATAATGTTTGATCTGAGCTGTAAGTCGAGTAAGAAAACGGTTGTGTAACATTAATCGCCTGTTGTGGTGTTACCTTAATTTATTATATATAAGCCAACTAGTTAAACCCATTGAAAGTACTAATAAATGAAGAACCAATGTTGCACGATTAAATTCACTAAAAAGACTAAGTAAAAAAACTGGAAGTATACTTAAGATTAAAACTACAGGTAATTTAAATAAATTTAACTTTTGGAGTAATAAGCTAATAGGTAATCCGTAAATGAACATTAAAGGATAGAAATAAAATAAACTTCCCATCCCTATTGATACACCAAAACCAACACCTGAAATTAATGAACTAAGAGAAGTATAATTTTCTATACCCGCATAAAAATAACAAAAACCAAGGACTGGTAATACAATTAAAGGACTAAGAATCGCAGCAATCAAATTTTTACGTAGATCCTTAGACATATTAAGAAACACCATAACGAGCTTGTAGATTAATTAGTTTTTTATTTGTTTTAATTGATATGCAAACCATAGCTGAATTCCTATTTTGGCTCAGCCAAAGGGGGAAAATTTTGGCCTTACACATTAAAGTATCAGGAGACTACTCATAGCAGCCCAACAACTAACTTATAAACCTATTTGCTAAATCGTTAACCCCAAATACGAACAAGCTCTATTTACAAACCCTGCGTTAAATCTTGCGCCAATGTACCCGTTGGCTTTTCAATTACGCGAACTAACTCTTTGCCATTTTGTTTAACAATAAACGTAGGTGTGTATTGTAAGTCGTGAGCCTGTGCAATGCCTGCATCGTCTTGCTTGTTGTAACCTACGGCCACATATTCAATGCTTGCAAGTTGTACTTTTGATTCATCTAGTAACTTAATTAAACGCGGCACTTCGCGCTCACTGTCGTGGCACCATGTGCCAAATAATACAATTAGCTCTTTACCTTCTAGCTTTTGCATTAATGCAATGTCCTGTGCTGTTGGCGTAAATGCTTTGTATTGCTCGTTAAACTTGTCGTAGTCGCTTAGCAGTACATCAGTGGTAATTCCGCCCGAAAATGGTGCGTCAGCAGCACAGCTTATTAACGGCATACTTAAAGCACACAATAAAATTAATTGTTTAAACATAAGGTTGCTCTTAATTAGATATTAAATTAGGTATTAAAGTTAGGTATTAAATAAAGCATTTAACGACTATACCCAATATTGAGTGTGGAGTGAACAACTCAAGACCGTTACTTTTTATCCATAAAAAAGTTAACTTGCGATAAGTTAGTTAAATATTCTCTCCTTACGTCTTTATTCTCGGCTAACTTATCTAAGTCACCAATTAAGGTAACAAGCTTGGTGTGTGAGTGACGGTTTGTTTCTATAAAATCATCTTGCTTGTCATCACTCTCAACACGCTCTTTTTTATTCATGTTGTAGCTGTTTTCGTTTTCTTCAAGCCAAATATCGTCAATTAAGCGAATGTCGCTTTTACTAACTGTTTGCTCTTGCATCGCCATTTGCAGCTCGTATTGATTTGTTTGTGGATTAAACGCATACATTTTTGTATCAACATCAACCTCGTGAGACTGATCGAGCCCCACAAGTTCTTTATTTTTAACCGCAGACCCTACGTTATAACTCTCTTCTTTGTTGTAGTAATCAGGGCGACTGTATTGATAATCAAAGTGGCTACTTACATTTTTACTTTGCGTTACACCGCTAAGATCCCCTAATTGGGCCTGTTCAGTCGCTTGGCTTAGCTCAATTGTACTTTTAGGTTGATAATCGCCGTTATCAAGCGCATAAGAAAACGTAGCATCAAAATCAGCGAGCTTAGAAATCCCCGCACCCAATGTATTTGGCGCTTTATTACCTAGCCCTTGGTAACGGACATCGTTTGTAATCATGTTATCAACTAAATCGGCTACCATAGCGCGCCCGTCATTAAAGTGCTGATCTGCAAGTGACTCCAAATTACTATAGCGCTCAGCCGCCGACGACATACTCGCAAAAGCGCCTTTAAATAATGCAAAGCCCTGCAGCATTGCTTCGTCGCCTTTGCGCCCAAATGCCGACTCTTTATCGTCTTTGGTACTGTTTACTCGGCTATCTTCTAAGCTTTGATCGAGCGACGCTAAATACTGCTGCATTTGCTGCGTGTCTTTAGCGCCAATGGTTGACATATCAAGTGCAAAATCAATGTCGTTTTGCCCACCTGCGGCTTTAAACACAAGTGCTTGCTGGTTTGATGCTTCATCAATGGAGTAACTTAAATCAAGCGTGTTCTCTTTCGAATCAAGATCTTTATTTTGCGTTGTTGAAAACGACACATCAAAGCCTGTTAGCTGCTCACTATTAAACCCTGCTAAAAAATCTAAACTCATGTCTGTTTGGTTTGGCACTATAAGAGGATTAAATGAGTTTTCACTCACTTTAAAAAATTCATCGGCCATTTCGCCAACACCACTGAGCACCTGCGTAAGTGCTTTATGCTCAGCCTCAGATAAATCGCCATTTACTTCGTAACTTAAACTAAAGCCATCAACGGCTTCGCCTGTGTTTTCATCGTACCCTTGCGATGAGTTAAAGGTAATGTTTATAACATCACCTTCTTTAGTTTTTACCGAGAGCTCAAACAGGTAGTTATCGTCATCCTCGTATTTTGCGCGATTAAGGCTTTCCATATATGGATTAAGTGAGCGCTCTACACGTTGCTGGCTTGAGGCTAAAAACGTTTTTTGCTCATGTCCAAGCTGACCTAAACTCGATAAAATATCGCTGGTATTAGCATAAGCACCCTGAATATTTTTAACCGACGTATTTAATCGCTCAATTAATTGGGTACTGTTTTCGTTTTTTAATAACCCCTCATGCTGAGAACTTATTACGGTGCGCAGGGCGAGTTCTTCATCGGAGAGTTTATAGTTAAGCGTGCTTGAAATAGTAAATAACGAGGTAAGTTGCTGCTTTAACACGTCCCCTGCTTTTTGATTACTGGCTAGTGCTTCGTCAATAGTTTCGTTATTTAGCTGGCTTAATAATTCATCGGATATTTTGGGGGCGTTAGTTTGTAAATCATTAATAGCTTGAAGGTCGCTACCGGTTAGTAGTGAAGGACTCACAGAGGTTTGGTTAGCGTTATTAACTGATTGGGCAAGTAAAGTGCTTAAATTAGACTGGCTGCCAAGTACATTATTAACCATGATTATCCTTAATCGCTAAACCCTATTAAGTAATTTATCGGTCGCAGCATTAAAAGCTTTAGCTTAAGGAGACGTTTTTTACCTATTATTTATACAAACAACCCATTAATAAATCGGATAAGTGTAGGTCGGATAAGCACAACGCCATCCGACAATTCACTATTCTATTCGCTTAACACTTCCATCTGTTTCTTTAATTCTTTTTACTAAAAAGTCGACCGCCGCTTTTACCTTTGGTACTAAATAACGCTGCTTTTGATACAACAAATAAACCGCCATAGTCGCATTTTGGCTTATCGCTAATTCATGCTCAAACTTAAGCTCTTGCAACTGGCCAGACTCAAGGTATGAGTCGAGCGCCCACCGAGTTGACATTAAAATGCCCTCACCATTACATGCTTTTTTAGCTAGCCACGATCCGTTATTTGAAATAGCGACCGCAGGCCCAGAAACGTCGTGCCATTGCTCATCCACTTTACATAACCAAGGCGTTGGTCCCGCTGGCGTTTTAAAATAAAGGCCACTGTGGCCCTTTAATTCCATAACATTAGTGGGCATACCGTATTTTTGTAAATAGCAGGGTGACGCAACAGGAATAAAGCCGTTATCCATCAGTTTTATTGCCAACACGCGCTCATTTGGCGCATAGCCACCGCGAATAGCAATATCAACATCGTCACGCCCAAGTGTCGACAGCTCATCACTTAAGCTAACATCTAATATAATTTCGGGGTATAGCGCGCTAAATTCATCAAGCAGTGGCAGTAATATTTTGTCACCAAAACTCACCATTGAGCTTATACATAATCGCCCCATTGGTGTTGTTTGATAACTGCGCACAGTTTCGTGGCTTTGCTCTAGCTGATTTAATATTTGCTGAACATCGTTATAGTAAATTTGCCCAACTTCGGTCAATTTAACTATGCGGGTAGAACGCTTTAAAAGCGTCGCCCCTAGGCTTTTTTCTAAATCAGCAACTCGCCTCGACAACGACGAGGGCGGCACATCAAATGCTTTGGCGGCTTTGGTAAAACTGCCCGTTTCAACCACCTTAATAAAATACCGTATGGCTTTTAGTTGATCCAAGTCGCTTCTCCATTACATAAAATGCTTTATTGTCTTAAAGACAAAAGTGATTCGCATTTTCCCCTATATATAAGCAAATTAAAACAAGTAATAATGTACTCAACCTAAAGACAGGGACTTAAATTGCATTTTTTGGCAATTAAACACCTTCACTTAATGATGGAAAGCTGACTTATGATTACTTTGCACGGTTTTGCTGCTAGCAACTATTACAACCTAGTTAAACATGTACTTTTACACAAACAATTGCCATTTACAGAACACCTTGTTTACGGCGGTAGTGAAGAGTTACTAGCAATAAGCCCTGCAGGCAAAGTGCCTGCAATCACAACAGCTAACGGCCTTAATATTTCAGAGTCGAGTGTTATTTGCGACTTTATAGAAGAGTCGTACCCACAAACCCCGCTATATCCTGAAAATGCAGGTGAGCGCGCAGTTGTACGTCAAATTATGAAAATGGCAGAGCTTTATTTTGAACTGCCAAGCAGACGGTTCATCCCTTATGTATTTTCAGGCGCTGAAGTAACCGACACAACTAAAGCCGAAGTACGCCAAGTATTAACGCGTGGCGTAACCGCTTTGAGTAGCGTGTGTAAGTTTTCACCTTGGATTGCAGGCGAGCAATTTACAATGGCAGACATTTACGTTTATTACGTAAACACCATTGTTAGCGCCTTTGGCTCAAGCCAGCTTGATTGGGATGTACTTGCACAAGTACCCGGTATGAAAGAGTGGAACGAATCAATGAGCCAATTAGCCATTGCCCAAAGCATAGAGGCCGATCGCCAATCAAATATGGCTGAATTTATGCAAAAAGTAAAAGCGCAAATTCAAGCAGCAAACGCTAAATAACGCGTAGCTATAAAAGTAATCTATTCTAAATTTCAATTACTAACTCAGTATCGCCAATACAATAATGTGATTGGCTTAACAAATTTAATTCTTTGCAGGAGACACCTATGACAGATAAAAATATCCAACTTACTTCAACTATCAGCGAAGACAATAAACTAACACTTGCCTTAAAAAACATCGAGATGCCAAAGCCGAATGCCGATGAAGTGGTTATTCGCATTGAAGCTGCACCATTAAATCCATCAGACTTAGGCGTTTTATTCAGCGCAGCTGATATGTCTACTGCAAAGCAATCGGGTACTGATGAAGACCCGGTAATTACTGCCGATGTTCCAGCTCAATTTATGCCATCACTTAAAACCCGTGTAGGTAAAGCAACACCAGTAGGTAATGAAGGCGCGGGCACCGTAGTAGCAGCAGGCTCATCACCAGCCGCACAAGCATTAATGGGTAAAACCGTTGCAGTAATTGGCGGCGGTACGTATCGTCAATTTATATGTGCCAATGTACAAAGTTGCCTAGAGTTAAAAGAAGGGACTACCGCTAAAGAAGGTGCATCATCTTTTGTTAACCCACTTACCGCACTAGCAATGGTAGAAACCATGCGCGCTGAAGGCCATAAAGCCATTATTCATGCCGCAGCGGCCTCTAACCTTGGCCAAATGCTAAACCGTATTTGTATTGCCGATGGCATTGATTTAATTAATATAGTTCGCAAACCAGAACAAGAAAAATTACTGCGCGATATGGGTGCAAAATATATTGTTAACTCAAGCAAGGACTCTTTTCTTGCTGACCTAACAGCTGCAATAATCGAAACCGGTGCAACTATCGCGTTTGATCCTATTGGTGGCGGCCAGCTAACAAGTGACATACTTAACTGCATGGAAGTTGCAGCTGCTCGCGATATGAAAGAGCACACAATTTATGGCTCTGATACATTTAAACAAGTGTATATTTATGGCGCGCTAGATCGAGGCCCTATTACACTTAATCGTAACTTTGGCTTTGCTTGGGCTGTAAACGGGTTCTTGTTATTTAATGCTTTAGGTAAATTAGGCACAGATACAGTAATGAAAATGCGCAAACGCGTTGCTAATGAAATCACTACTACTTTTGCGAGCAACTACACGCACGAAGTGTCATTAGCTGAGGTATTACATTTACAATCAATTGCCGCTTATTCTAAACAAGCTACAGGCGAGAAGTACTTAATTAAACCTCAAGCTTAATTAAATATTCTTCGTTAAAAATTAAAAAGCACAGCGCTTAGCACTGTGGTTTTACAATTAAAAAGCAGATGCTAATTAGGTATCTGCTTTTTTGTCGTAATAAAAACTTAAAAATATAATGAATGCGCAATAGGCTCGCTAATTGTTATTGAATTTATAATTTTTAATACACTCAAGCCATCAATGAAATTTTGGTGTAAATGAATATCTAAATTACTTAACGCATTTAAGAACGTATCTTTAGAAATATCACCTGGAATCACCTTCTAGCATTATAAAACTTCAACAAAGATCCTCTTTGATCAAACTACTCAATAATTATACTAATTAATGCAATTAGTCATAAATCTGTAACTTTGATCCGCGATAATCTCTATCCGATAAATGAATAGACTCAAGAAGACTAAGTAAGATGAGTACACCCTTAGTGCAACTAACATTTGCACTGCAATCATTTGATGATTCTATGTCTGCGGCGATGAGCCACGCTATGGAATATGAAAAGCTATCGCTAAAAGCCAATGCTGCGCATAACATTACGCTGCAGTGTGTGTTGCCTGATGGCGCAAATGAGAGCGATGTTATTTCACTAAGTGCAACGCAGCCCAGTGCGCGTGGGGCGCAGTATTTTACTGAAAAAACGCTGAGCAATGCAGACCTTGAATCTGGTACTGTAAACCTAACTTTAAATAACATTACACAAAGCCAGTGTTTTGTAGTGCAAATGATGCTGCACGGAAAAAACACGACCTTAAAAGAAAGCCAGCAACTCGATGTGTACATTAAAGCATTTGAGCAAGGCTATATTCCTGAGCAAATAAAAACTGAACATACCAAGTCACAGGGCGTTCGTAGCTACTTTGCGAGTATGGGTTCTACGTTTTTATCGCTGTTTTAGTGCTGACTGCACTTAAATTACGCGATGCGACAAGTTATTAGTCTGCAAAACTTACTTTACCCATAGTAACTCCCGCAATACCTTGTGCAGTATTACTTAGGTGTTGCTGCTCTCCTGCTAGGCATTCGTTTGCTAAAATAGCAAATAGTACAGCCTCTTTTGCGTCGGGATTTATACCTAAATCGTCGGTATTTTTAAAAGCCTTAATACGTGGGCAAAGCACTGTAAGTTGCGCCATTAGTAACGGGTTATGAATACCGCCACCACTTGCATACACCACACAATTTTGTACGCGCTCTGCACACTCGTTTAATGCATTTGCTATAACGGTTGCAGTAAAGGTATTTAAGGTGGCCATTACATCTTCATGGCTTAAATGGTGAGTATTTGTAACCTGCTGTGCGGCGTTTAAATACGCTAAGTTAAATACCTCTGGCCCTGTGGTTTTAGGCATTGGGAGTTTAAAAAATGCGTTATTGCATAAAGCATTTAATAATGGCGTATTTACCTTGCCTGCTTTTGCTATTTTTGCGCCATCGTCATAATGCATATCTTTAAAATGTTGCTGTACGTAGGCATCCATAATGGTATTACCGGGGCCAATGTCGGAGCTAAACACACCGTTTGCATCACCATTTTTGGGTAAAAACGTTAAGTTAGCTATGCCGCCCATATTTAGCAAAACCCGACTCTCAGCAGCGCTCGAAAAATACAAATAATCGCCATACACAGCAAGCGGTGCGCCCTCGCCTCCTGCGGCTATGTGTTTTTGCCTAAAATCACCAATGGTAGTAATACCCGTAGTAACGGCTATCTGGTCACTATCGCCAATTTGTAAGGTGCCATTAGTAAAGCTTTTGTGGTTATGCTGAGACTGCGGGCAGTGATAAATGGTTTGCCCGTGACTTGCTATTACATCAATACTTGCCGGGTTTATTTGCCAAGTATGTAAGCACTGGTTAACCATATCGCCATGGAGTTTACCTACCCACGGGTGCAATAAAGTAACAAGTTCTAAATCGCATTCTCTTTTGGCAAATACCTGCTTTATTTTAGTTTTATAATCGTCGTTGTAATCAACAGTAGTAAAATTTAAAACCTCAATGTGTGTATTTAAGCCCGCGCCCGTTACTTTACACAGTGCAACATCAAGCCCGTCCAACGAGGTACCGCTCATTAAACCAATAATTAAACGGCTTGGTTTTTGGGCGCTGTTATAAAGCGCTTTAATGTGAGGGTGCATAATGGCATCTAAAATAGGTGTAATATTTTGCTTATATTAGAGGACTTTAAAACAAAGTAATAGCCGTAAACCGTTTAATTTAGGTTCTGATTGTTTAACGTTAAAATGATTGTTAAGTTAGTATGCATACTAAAAATTTATGAAAAAATATGATCACCCTCAGAGAGTTTAAAGCCCAAGACGCGCCTTTTATTATTAGCACCTTAAATGATGAACAGGTAACGCGTTATTTATCGTCAAAAATTCCGTTTCCGTATACGCAAGCCGATGCTGATTGGTGGATAAACCAAGGCTCAAAAAACGGCGTAATTGATGCAACGGCTAAGGCCATTGAGGTTAATGGGCAATTTGCCGGCTGTATTGGCATAACTCCCGGCGAATTTGAATACAGCCACAGTGGCGAAATTGGTTATTGGCTAAATAAAGCCTATTGGGGGCAAGGCATTATTACTCGCGCTATTGAACTTATATGCAATGAAGCGTTTGCGCAATCCAACATAAACAGAATTTTTGGCGCTATGTTTGCTGGTAATACCGGCTCTATGAAAGCACTTATTAAAAGTGGCTTTGAGCAAGAGGCTGTGCTTAAACAGGCCATTTATAAAAACGGGGTATTTTACAACAATCATATATTTAGTAAGCTCAAAGCAGACTAACTACTCTAATTAAATTTGCGCAAAGGTTGAATTATCAACCACCCGCCCAAAACTCCTTTATTAAGGTACGCATTGTACATATTCATACTGCTTAGCCGCGCATTATTGTTTAGCTGAACACGATTTTTAAAGCGTAAACATTCGGTAAGTAGTTTATTTATATTAATAGGAGATCTTATATGTCTACGACTAGTCGCCAACTTACTCTTGAATCACGCCCTAATGGCGCTCCAACAGATGAAAACTTTAAATTAAAAACGGTAGAGCTTCCTGCATTAAAAGACGGCGAAGTTTTACTACGTACTATTTACCTATCATTAGACCCGTATATGCGTGGTCGTATGAGTGATGCTAAGTCGTACGCTGACCCAGTTAATATTGGCGATGTAATGGTTGGCGCAACCGTGTGCCAAGTAGAAGAGTCTAAAAACGATAAATTTAGCGAAGGCGAGTGGGTCCTTGCCTACACAGGTTGGCAAGACTACGCCATTACCGACGGCGAAGGCTTAATGCAGTTAGGTAAAGAGCCTGCAAACCCTTCATACGCATTAGGTATTATGGGTATGCCTGGCTTTACTGCTTACATGGGTTTACTTGATATTGGCCAGCCTAAAGAAGGCGAAACCGTAGTTGTTGCAGCAGCAACAGGCCCTGTAGGCGCAACGGTTGGTCAAATAGCTAAAATTAAAGGCTGTAAAGTAGTGGGTGTTGCTGGTGGTAGCGAAAAATGTGCACACGCCGTTGAAAAACTAGGGTTTGATGCCTGTATTGATCACAAAGCTGATGACTTTGCAGAGCAGTTAGAAAAAGCCTGCGATAAAGGCATTGATGTTTACTACGAAAATGTGGGCGGTAAAGTATTCGACGCCGTACTACCATTACTAAATACCGCAGCGCGCGTGCCATTGTGTGGTTTAGTATCGCAATATAACGCAACTAGCTTGCCAGAAGGCCCAGACCGTTTAGGTATGCTAATGGGTCAATTGCTTACTAAGCGTATTAAAATGCAAGGCTTTATCATTTTTGATGATTACGGCGACCGTTACGACGAGTTTGCACAAGACATGCAAAAATGGCTGCAAGACGGAAAAATTCAATACCGTGAGCACATGGTAGAAGGCATCGAAAATACAGTAGACGCGTTCAACGATATGATATGCGGTAAAAACTTTGGTAAAACTGTGGTTAAAATTAATAACCCACTTTAATTTTAAACGGCTTGTAAGGCCAAGTCCTTACAAGCCACAAAAGGACTGACATGATCAAACTACACCATTTAAATAAATCACGTTCTAAACGCGTAATTTGGCTTTTAGAAGAGCTAGATGTTGACTACGAAATTGTGGCTTATCAGCGCAACAAAGACACCTTCCTAGCCCCTGACGAACTAAAGCATATTCATCAACTTGGCAAGTCACCGGTAATTGAAGATGGCGGTTTAATTATTGCTGAATCAGGCGCTATTACCGACTACCTTATTTCTAAATACGGTAACGGTAAATTTGCTCCAAAAGTAGATACCGCTGAATATGTTGACTACCAGCAGTGGCTGCACTTTGCAGAAAGCTCAGCAATTTTACCGCTTTTACTTAAAATGTTTGTACTAAAAGACGGCGCTAAAACGCAGTTTTTAGAAGGCTATGCCGACGCTGAAACAGCTAAAGTAATTAGCTACTTTAACGACCGCCTTGAAGGTAAACGTTATTTAGTGGGCGATACCCTAACGGGCGCTGACTTTATGATGTCGTTTATTGTTGAAATAGTTAAAAACTCAGGTCAATTAGCGCACTTTAAAAACCTCGTTAAATACGACGAGCAATTACAAAGTCATGAGAAGTTTCACACAGCTAATGAGCTAGAAGCAAAGTACGACTAACTACTTTTATATAATATTTTTATATAACACTAAGGGGCATTTAGCCCCTTTTTTAATGCCTGAAAAACACTCCTCATTAAAGTTACGCTTGTAAACTAAATTAACAAACAATCCCTTATTGCTAATAAAACTTTAATTAATAAGGCATAATGCTGCTATTGTTTTAGAATAATCACTAATAATACAAGCTGCTCTTGCGCGTATTGACTCACACTTGGGATCAACCATGACCATAAACATGCGTTTAACGACTGGCTTTGGCGTAATTTTATCAATGATGCTTATTTTAACCATTATTGGCATTTCGCGCGTTAGCCTCATTAATAATAACATTACCCACATGACCGACGTAAACTCGGTAAAGCAACGTTACGCAATTAACTTTAGAGGCAGCGTACACGACAGAGCGATAGCCGTGCGCGATGTAGTGCTAATTACCGATCAAAGCAGTTTAAGCTCCGTGTTAAAGAGCATAAAAGAGCTAAACGCATTTTACCAAACGTCAAGCAGGTCTATGGCCGAGCTAATGGGTAATATGAATAGTGAAGAACGCGCTTTAATTAATAAAATAAATCAAATAGAGCAGCGCACTCAGCCTTTCATTCAAGGTGTAATAAACGCTAAAAATGCAGGAAACCTAAGCGAAGCTGAGCGCATTTTATTAACCGATGCGCGCCCTGCGTTTACCCAGTGGCTAAATGTTATAAACCAATTTATAAACCTGCAAGAGCAAGCAAATCAAACCACTACTATTGATACTCTCGATATTGCTAGCTCGTTTAAAATTTGGATGATTTCGCTCACCGCACTTGCCTTTTTAATAGGCATAAGCGTTGCGTATGTTATTAGCCAACTGATCAGAAATTCAGTAGGTGGCGAACCACAAGAAGCCGCTGAAGTAATTGCCCTTATTGCACAAGGCGACTTAAGAGGCGATGTACAGTCGTGTTGCCCAAATAGCATGATGGCTTCTGTAGGGGTTATGCAATCTAAATTAAAAACCATTGTAGATAGCATTATTAACTCATCTGAAGAGCTTTCTACGCA
Source organism: Pseudoalteromonas sp. NZS37 (assembly GCF_015864265.1). Classification (NCBI taxonomy): domain Bacteria; kingdom Pseudomonadati; phylum Pseudomonadota; class Gammaproteobacteria; order Alteromonadales; family Pseudoalteromonadaceae; genus Pseudoalteromonas; species Pseudoalteromonas sp. NZS37. Next base: position 43,586 of record NZ_JADYXL010000007.1, read on the forward strand.
CTCTGCAAGCGTAGCGTCTGGCTCGCAGCAAGCACTTAGTGCCGCTGACGCACAAGTAACTTATACAAACTCGGCAGTAAGCAGCCTAGAAGAAATGAGCCGTAGTATCCATGCTGTAGCCGACTCAGTTAGGCAAACAGAAGATAACTCAAAAATAACCGCGCAATTATCGCAGCAAGGTAGTATTGCAGTGCAAAAAGTAGCGGCCGAAATTGAGCAAATCTCAGTAACCGTAAAAGCCACAGTTACCCAAGTGAACGTGCTGCAAGAACATGTAAAACACATTGGCGATATTTTAAGTGTGATCCGCAGTATTTCTGATCAAACGAACTTGCTTGCACTAAATGCAGCAATAGAAGCTGCAAGAGCAGGCGAAACAGGCCGAGGGTTTGCTGTTGTTGCTGACGAAGTAAGGCAACTTGCCCAGCGTACTGGTGATGCAACTGGCGATATTGAAAAGATGATTTTGCAAGTGCAAGAAAACACGCAAGCGTCGGTAACAGCTATGGAAACCACAGTACCACAAGTAGAAAATGGCCTAACACTTACTCACGAAGCAAACGAGTTACTGCATCAAATACAGCAACAAGCTAACGATTCATTAAGTAACGTGCTTGAAATTGTTGAATCAACATCAAACCAAGTAGCCACCGTGGCGCAAATTAGTACCGGCGTAGAAGAAATTGCCAGTATGTCCAAAGAAACCAGCATGTCGCTTAACAGTAACGCACAAGAAGCTGTTGCATTAGCTGACCTTTCAAACACTCTTAAAAAGTATATTAGCTACTTTAAAGTTTAATTTTTATAGTAAGCAATAAACAAAGGGGCTTTTAAGCCCCTTTGTTGTTTATGTACATTAATAATAGCGGACTATATACCCGCTAAATCGCGCTCGGTAATACACTCACCCGACGCCATTTCAAACTCGCGACATACTAATGGGCGGTTTTCGTAAATAGAGCACATAAGCGTATTACGGTCGAGTGCTTGGCACCAGCCGTCGTCAGCGCGTTTCATTACTTCACTGCCCCATTTATCGTATTCTATATAGTTAAAAGGCACGCCGGTGTCGGTTACTATGCGCACTTCTAATTGGCAACAACAGGCTTGGCAGTTAGCACACGTAATGGGCTCTGCGGTAGTAGAAATATTTTCAACGGGAATAACAATATGAGGCATAGTGGCTTACTTTTTTGAATAAGCCACTAGGATACAGTAACTAATTTAACGCGCTAGTAGTTTTGCTTTAATATCGCTGTAACGCATTTGCTCGCACAGCGCAAAACCACTCAGCTGGCGCACTTTATTACGCGCAAATAACGGCACACTCATCCCTGCTAAAAAGCGGCATTGGGTTTCAATACCCACATTATGATTACCCTTGCCTGCCATATGCGCTAAAAACTCATCTACCTTTTGATAAATAAGTTGCTCGTCAATATATGCAGGCTCTATAGAATATTCAAGCTTAACCGCATGGCCTCTACACACACTACAATGCCCACATTGCTCAGGTGCATTTTGATCGTCAAAATAGCGCGCTAAGTTATAGCTTAAGCAACTTTGTAGCTCAAAAAAGCGTACCAGTGCAGCAATACGTTTAATTTCGGCCTGTTCTTTGTCGGTAAAGTAGTCGTGAAGTTGCTGGGCAAGTTCTGGGTTATTTATAACCTCCCCATGCACTTTGTATACTTGGGTAATACGTTTGGTTTCAAGCGTTATTAGGTTTTTTTCGGCTAGGTAATCAAGGGCTGCCACTACGCGTTTTCGATCAACCTGCGCTGCTTGCGTAAGGGAGTCAAAATTTAGTGTGCCCCATATTTTTTTAAAATCGGTATGGCTAAATATTTGCGTTAAAAACGCTTGGCGTTGCTCATCAAAATGACCAAGTAGCTCGTTTTTATCAACCAAAAATTTATATTTAAAATCGGCGTAGTAAGCATATTGCGGCGTTATAGCGCCTTGCATTTCAAGCTGTACAAGTAAGGTTTTAAGTGCCAGTTGCCTAATATTACTTTCGCTCGATAAGCTGTATTCTTGCATTTCCCATTGCTGGTGGCTTTGGCGAATATCGTTAATTACGTATTCAATACCGCTAAGCTCAGGGGTGTCGCCATATACAAAGTTTTCAACCGTATTTAGGCCGTCTAGGTTAGCAAGCGTGTAACAATTTGATGGATTGCCATCGCGCCCTGCTCGGCCAATTTCTTGGCTGTAGTTTTCTATCGATTTTGGTAAATCGTAATGTATAACAAAACGAATATCAGATTTATCAACGCCCATACCAAAGGCTATGGTTGCCACTACGACGTTAATTTTACCGCCCATAAAGTCATCTTGAATTTGCCAGCGTAGCGTATCTTCAAGCCCTGCATGATACGCCACCGCGTGCACACCTTGCGCACTTAGCACATTAGCAACTTGCTCAGCGCTTTGCTGAAGCGTTACATACACAATACCTGGGCCATTTTGCGCGCGCACAATGTTGGTAAGCTCTGTGTTTTTATCGGCGGTTTTAACGCTCAACACACTTAAATCTAAATTAGCGCGGTAAAAACCCGTTTGCACAATGCACTCAGGCGCAATAGCAAATCGCTCTGCCATATCGCGTTTTACTTTTTTAGTGGCCGTTGCAGTAAGTAACAACACTAAAGGAATATTAAGCTCTTCGCGGTAACGCGGCAATTTAAGGTAGTCGGGTCTAAAGTTATGGCCCCATTCTGATATACAGTGCGCTTCGTCTACCACTAACATCGAAAGCGCCACTTGGCTTATAAACTCTCTAAAACGCTCGTTTTTAAAGCGCTCAACCGACACCATTAGTACTTTAATTTTACCATTTCGCACATCATTCATTACGGTGCTGCTTTGCATTTGATCTTGGCTCGAATCAAGGCTGGCAGCATAAATACCTTTGCTATTTAAAAAGCTAATTTGATCTTTCATCAATGCAAGTAAAGGCGAAACCACTAAGGTTAAATTTGGTAAATGCAACGCAGTTAATTGATAGCACAACGATTTACCCGAGCCGGTTGGAAATATAGCCAACGACGATTGACCATTTAAAAGCTGCTCTATAGTTTGTTGTTGCCCTGTTCTAAATTGGCTAAAACCAAAGTGTTGCTCAAGTGATTGAATTAGTGGCGTGGTCATAAATGTCCTTTTGATGGCTAAACAATAGTCATGCTTATAAAAATGCGGTGTAGATGAAATATTTGCATGTATACCCAAACCATCTCAAGATGAGAGTTTCAGTTGGAGTTAAAAGCGATTTAGGCAAGGCATTGATTGCAAATAATAGTGGTTCTATTGTTAAAATCAATAACGCAGTATAAATCGCTTTTAAACCAACCCATTGGGCGTTTCACAGGCACTTACTCTCATCGTTGTTACTTCTTAAAAGGGGGCTGCCATTCTTGCAAAGTAACGCCTTGATATTAAGCCCCTGTGAAACGCTGAATTCTGCATATTGAGACGGTTTGGGTATAAGTATACAACAAATAACATTATTTATTGCTGACATCGGTTTTATTTAGGCGCAAACTAGGCACCCATAAAATGAGTAGTAACTACTTGTTGCCAAAATAATTTATTGATACCCAAGTCACCTTAAAAAACTAATAAAAAATACAGATCACTTGGGTATATTATTTTTAAGGGCAACGTTATGAGTATTACAATACCTAAAATCGTCGTTATTGGCGGTGGTGCTGGCGGATTAGAACTTGCAACCCAACTGGGGCATAAGCTAGGGAAAAAAAAACAAGCAGATATACTGTTAATAGACAAAAACCGTACCCACATATGGAAGCCGTTACTGCACGAAGTAGCGACAGGCTCTATTGACCCTGATTTAGATGGCGTTGTGTATTCAGCCCATGCCGCAAAACATCATTATCGTTTTCAACTTGGCACCTTTTGCAATATAGACCAAAGCAATAAAACAATCACCCTCTCCCCATTAAACGACGAATTAGGCCACACTATTTTACCTGGCCGTACAGTTCGTTACGATCACCTTGTTATTGCCATCGGCAGCGTAAGTAACGACTTTAATACCCCAGGTATAAAAGAGCATTGCTACTTTTTAGATTCAAGCCAACAAGCAGAGCGCTTTCAGCACTCATTACTAGATAGCTTTACGCGCCTTCACCAAGACGACAACCAACAGCAATCACTTAATATTGCCATTGTAGGCGGCGGTGCTACCGGTGTTGAGCTCTCAGCTGAGCTTTATCATGTGTCTGAGCTATTAAAGCTTTATGGCTTAACAAATATGTCGTCTAAGCGTTTACATATTCATTTAATAGAAGCTGGCCCGCGTATTTTACCTGCATTACCAGAGCGTATTGCCGTTAGTGCCAAGCGTGAGCTATTAAAGCTTGGCGTAAACGTGCGCGAGCAAACGCAAGTAAAAGAAGGTACCGCACAAGGCTTTATCACCAAAGATGAAGAACACATTGATGCCGATATAATGGTGTGGGCGGCAGGCGTAAAAGCACCTGATTTTATTAAAGACTTAGGTGTTTTTGAGCTTACTCGTAGCAATCAAATTCAAGTAAATGAGTTTTTACAAAGCACCGTTGACGAAAGCATTTTTGTATTAGGCGATTGCTGCGCATTTACCCAAGCCGACGGCAAGCAAGTACCACCTCGTGCACAATCGGCGCATCAAATGGCGTTATGCGTCGAAAAAAATCTCATAGCAACATTAAAGCAGCAACCACTACGCGGCTTTAAATACAGCGACCATGGCTCGCTTGTTAACTTATCGAGCTACAGCACCGTGGGTAACTTAATGGGTAACCTCACCAGCAATACCTTTTTTATTGAAGGTAAAATTGCCCGCTTTATGTATATATCTTTATACCGTATGCACCAACGCGCCATACATGGCAGCGCAAAAACCTTTGCATTATGGATAAGCGAAAAAGTGTTGCGTGTAGTGCGTCCTAAAATGAAATTGCACTAATCTATATATACTAAATTAAAGACAGTGAGCGTTATCACTGTCTTTAATTTTTAACATTGTCTGTGTAGAGTATTTAAAACAACTAAGGGAATTGGGTTATGACGGGTAAAACGCTAATTTTTAACTTTGACGGCACAGGAAACGAGCCCCGTGACGCAGAACAATTTAGCTCAGATCATTTTAAAGAAGACTCTAATATTACCAACATTCTAAAACTGCATTTACTGCTTGGCGGTAAATTAGAAGACTCCCCTATTACTCCTTTTGCTAACCAACTCAGTTTTTATTATCAAGGTATTGGTACTAAAGGCAGCCGCCTTAAACGTATTTTAAACCAAACTCTTGCACCTCGTGGCGACGACGTAGCCAGTATTTTAAATCAAGCGTTAAGCGACTTTAAAGCTCACTACCTAATAGGCGATACCATACTGCTAACGGGCTTTAGCCGAGGCGCCGCGCTTGCTAGGCGTTTTGCTAAATGTTTAGAACCCTTAATAAGCAACAACGTGTATGTATGTGTGTTTGATACCGTCGCCTCTATTGGCTTATCAAAAGTAAGTAAAGCCACACGTGGCGCAGAGCATGTTATTTTTGAAAACCACACCATTGCCAACAACATTACTCACGCGCTGCACTGCGTAGCCCTTGACGAAAAACGCCGCGCGTTTGAACCCACACTCATGAACCATCAAAGCAACATTACCGAGCTATGGTTTGCAGGTGCGCATTCAGACATTGGCGGCGGTTACTACCGCGATGGCCTAGCCGATATTAGCTTGCGCTATGCACTTGAGTGGTTAATAGAACAACCGCTTAATATATCGTTACTCACTAGTCACGACATAGATTACGAAACCCTACTCCCCGATAGCAACTTAGTAGCACAAGATGACGTAACAGTAACGCCCGATCCGCTCGCATTAAGTCATCAACAAAATTACTTTTGGTTTAACCCATTTTTTAAATTAGTAGATAGGCAGTGCTATATATTAATTGATGACGAAGCTAGCAACCTTGAGCCCTTAGTACACTACAGCGTAGCCGAACGTATTAATAAGCTAACCAGTTACCGCCCAGAATCGCTTAAAAAACTGCATTACAAAATTAGCTATAACGACAACACCACACTTAGCTTTATTGGTTTAAGCCAACATATAGAACTAGCTAATCAAAACATGAGTGTGCTGAGCATTAACCAAAGCCAAGATGTAATGGTATTTGCCTCTGAGCAATACAACGCAACCGGCCTCATGCTAGAGCAAGGCGCTACGTACCGCTTTACCCCATACCCAAATCAATACTGGTTTGACGATGGCATAAAGTGCACGCCATTAGGCTGGAACCGCGACAACGTACAACTTGGCGTAAAAGAAATCCCAATGGCCGTACTCGAACCATTTAGACGATTTCCTCGCGCACAATGGTTTTCACTCATTGGTGCTATAAATAAAAACGACGACCACCTTTTTGAAATAGCCAACGGCGCCGATATTAAAATAGATAAATCAGGCGAGTTTTGCCCATTTGCAAACGACCTAAGCCGCTTTTATGGCGCTAATGCAGGTAAAATAAAAGTGAAAGTAACGCGGCTGGAATAAGAGGTTGCACAGTATTTAAAATTATAGGCGTGAGTTTATCTCGCGCTTTGGCTTTATAAAAACACCATGCGAGGTATAAAACCTCACCTACAACAACTCAAACACCACACTCAACAAACCCGTAGGTGCGATTTTACATCGCGCTTTGCTCTTATAAAAACACCCGCGAGGTATAAAACCTCACCTACAATAATTCAAACACCACAATCAACACAACAAAGCCCGCCTAAACACCTGTAGGCGCAAAGCTTGCTCGCGCGAAAAGCGAAGCTTTTAAATTGTAGGTGCGATTTTACATCGCGCTTTCGCTTTATAAAAACACCATGCGAGGTATAAAACCTCACCTGTAACAATTTAAAACACCTATTCGCCTCACACAATGAGGCAAACAATATGTGTAATTGCCTCATTAGGCAATTTTGTAACGTGTACTACGCCCACCTGCGGCGGTTTTTGTTAAAAATCCAAGCGCTTGCAAGTCCGATAAATGGCGTGTTGCGGTTGCACGGCTAACCTTAGCCACCTTTTGATACTGACTCGCACTAATACCCTGTTCAAATTGGCCATCAAGTAACTTATTAAGCACTTTTACTTGCTGCTCACTTAACTTTGTTTGATCTTTACTTGCCCAGTAATTGGTTTTAAAAATTGTTTGCTCAATATTATTAAGCGTATGGTGTATCGCATTATTAAGCGTACATAAAAACCACTTAATCCATTGCGTAATACAAAGTTCTCCACGTTGAGTCGCTTCAAGCACCTCGTAGTAGCTTTTTCTGTCTTCTAAAATAGCCACCGACATAGCGTAAAACCGAATTGACTCAGCATGTTCTTGCGCTAATGCCAGGTCGGTTATAAGCCGTGTAATACGCCCATTACCATCCTCAAGTGGATGTATTGTTACAAACCATAAGTGTGCGATAGCTGCCCGGATAAAAGGGTCTATTTGAGGATCGTTTTGCGTTTTGTTAAACCAGTTAAAAAATAGCGAAAGCTCTTTATTTACTCGCTCTTTAGGAGGCGCCGTAAAATGTAATACCGGTTTATCTAAGCGCCCCGATACCACTTGCATTGGCTCGTCACCACGCAATTGCCCGCCCTCAATTTTAGTAAACAAGCTTTGCTCACCTGCAAATAATAAGCGATGCCAATTAAGCACTCGTTCTAAATTAAGCGGTGAATCTGTGTTATTTATTGCATCAAGCATAATCTCTGCAAGATTATCGCTTTGCACTGTTGTTGGGTAAGGTTGCTCATTAATATTGAGCTTTTTAGCAAGAGAAGAGCGAACCGAAAATGCATTAAGCTTTTCGCCCTCAATCGCACTGGAGTGAATAATATTTGCTAGTAAGATATCAAGGGCCTGCTGCTTTTGTTGAGCACTTTGCGCGCCCATACGCCCTACTAATAAACCTTGATTATATGAAAGCTCCCTTAGTAAAGGAGCAAGCGCTGCAGCATCCCACGTAAAGTTTGGCCAGTTTTGCTGTTGCCATATCCACATAGTCTTTAGTCCTAAAGGTAATTAGCTTCAGTCTATGTTATTTATTTGCCTCATGCAATGAGGCGAATAGAAGAGTTAATTGCCTCATTACTTTTAAGCGCTACATAGAACAATAATTCACTTTTCTGTGGTAAAAACAATCCATTTATAAGCGAGGTATAAAACCTCACCTACATCATTGCAAACACCACTCTTAACAAACCCGTAGGCGCGATTTTACATCGCGCTTTGCCTTTGAAATAAGGCCAAGCTAAACACCTGTAGGCGCTCAGCTTGCTCGCGCGAAAAGCTGTAGGCGGGAGTTTACCTCGCGCTTTTGGTTTATAATTTAAAATATATGCGCTTTTAAAGGCTTTTTTAACCGCTTAGAATATTCACGATTAAGATTAGGAAATTGCTTATATATCATTGTTTTTAATTGCTTTTCAGATAATTTATTACAGAGAAATCCTTGCTCAGCAAGCATTATATTATTAAGTAACGATCGCCCTGCTTGAGTATCCATTAAAAAGTAAATTGCAGCCCAACTGCTTGCATACAACTTACTGGTATCACCTTTTTTCCACGAGTCATCCAAACCCACTAACGAATCAATTAAAAATACACTTTTAGTAATATTGTTATTTTTCGTCCATGAACTATTCGGCTCAACAATAGCCATTTGCATATTATTTTTAGTAAGCTCAAAGTATTCAGCAAATCCCTCATTAAACCATCTCGGGGTGTAACCTAAGACCGCTTTATTAATGGCGTGCACTGCCTCATGTACCGCAGTTCGCATTGCACTGTGTGCATTATCATAATGAATAAAAGCAGAATTACTCGCGTGAAAATACATACCCGCAGTGTTTGTCGGGTCAGCACTGCGTTGCCTAATTGCGGCCTCATAAGCGCGGCGTGTAGGCAATACCGTTAAATTCAGCTTTACCTTTTTAAGTGCATGCACGCCAATAATCTGCCCGTATACTTTAAATACAGTATTGAGTTTTATGCGTAACTCTTGGTTAAATGACGAAGGTAAATTAGGCGTATTTAAAGTGAGATCAAAGTAATCTAACGGTTCAATAAAACCAGTATCGTAAGTTGCTACTGCAAAATCCGGTTTTTTATCACTAAAATGCGGCACACCGTCACTGTCTGTCCACGTAAATATATCGCCATTACGTTTATATTTAACCTTACCCAACGACACATCCACGCAGCGCGTATTGTTAGCTTGCGATAAATGATTATCGGCAGATACTGATACATTTTGTAAAGTTGTCGTGCTTACATTTTTGAGCTGTTTAGTTGCTAACGGTTCAGTAGTTACCTGCGACGATAAACTATTATAAATTCGTTTAACCTCGCCTATAGGATCGTGATAATTAAATACCCGCCCAGTAAAATGATTAGCAATGAGCGCCGATGCAATTAGCAGCACAAAAAATACAAACACCACACGTAATTTTGTTTTGAACATATTTATGGGCGCCCTTGCCACTGTGCTTCAAACAACTCTTTTTGCTTACCCCGATACTCGCTACACCATACAAAGTCGGCCGACTCCATCCCTTTCTTACGGCAACGTTTAGGCAATTTATAAAATTTTGACCAAGCATCAAGCTTAGCGGCATCTTTATAGCTATCGCTGTGCAAAGACATGTTTGATACTTTATGATTGAGTAACCAATTGCTATTAGGCGTACGAGTTGGGGTAGAAGAAGTAGCCTGATAAGCGCTGCCACTCTTTTTAGGCTTACTGCAGTGATTAGCAAGTAAGGTAAATAGCGCTTTATCGCGCGCAGTTAAACGCTCACCTTCTTTATTACTGTAGCCACTTCTAAATTGAGACCGAATAGCTTCGCGCTGCTTTTTAATGCTATCGCATTGGGCTTGTGTGTAAGCCTCACCAGCTTGAGGAAAAGTTGTAAATACGCTAATAAATACCAGTAAAATCCATTTAATCATTATTCATTCCCTGAATTAAAACTTTAAAATAGTGTACCTATAAATGTGAAAAAACACATCAACATTACTAATCCAAAAAGCAAAATTAAAGCTATGGGTGGGAGTTCACCTTGTGTCTTGGTTTTTAAAAAGCACCCGCGAGGTATAAAACCTCACCTACAATAATTAAACCACCGCACTCAACAAAAGCGTAGGTGCGATTTTACATCGCGCTTTCTCTTTAGTAACTAGCTCATTACTCCAATCAACGCTACAAAGCCCGCCTAAACACCTGTAGGCGCTCAGCTTGCTCGCGCGAAAAGCGTAGCTTTTAAATTGTAGGCGGGAGTTTATCTCGCGTTTTTGCTTTTAAATTGAATTTACAAATATCGCGTTGGCGATGGCAACCAAGGGGCGGATACCGCCGACCGCCCCTTGGAACCCCACGGCGCCCCGAGGATCACACTATCTCCTCAATTTAAATTAATGATATGAACGTAACCAGCGTAGATAGGCCATCCATGGCCAAGCTACGCTTTTAACAGCATCCATGCTGTTAATTACTCACCATTAATTAAATTTCGGATGTGATCACGGGGGAACTTTCTTAGCAGCGTTCTTAAAATTTGCTGTAGGCGCTCAGCTTGCTCGCGCGAAAAGCGTAGCTTTTAAAATAATTTACAAATATCGCATTGGCGATGACAACCAAAGAGAAGTAACCGCCGACTTCTCTTTGGAATCTCTCGGCGCCACGAGGATCACACTAATTCCTCAATTTAAATTAATGATATGAACGTAACCAGCGTAGATAGGCCATCCATGGCCAAGCTACGCTTTTAACAGCATCCATGCTGTTAATTACTCATCATTAATTTAATTTCGGGTGTGATCACGGGGATGCCTTAGCTGTCGCGTTTAAGCTAAATTTGTCGATGTACTTAGAGTTAGGTATATTAAATTTAGACATAATTTGAGTAACTTAAATGGCTAACCAAAAACAACAAGGTGAGTGGTTTTCAAGCAAAGAAACGATAAAGCTCTTAAAAATATCAGACTGTGAGTTAATGCATCGTCGGGAACGTGGCGAGCTTAAGTTTGAAAAACGCGGACGTGCGTACTTTTATTATTTTGAAATCAAGGATGAATAAGTGATATTTCACGATTTACTACAAAAAATGCAAGCCAAAGAACAAAAAGTGTCTCCTCCCCAAGGCTTTCAAAAATATTTAAGTACCAATAATTTAAAAGCCAATACTGCAGCATCAATATCTATAGATTCGATAAAAAAGCTGCCAAAAACTTTACGAGATTATAATACGATGGTACTTAGGCTTGGCTCTCGCTTAGGCGATAATCAAACTTATTTTTCGCTTGTAAAATCAAGTAATATAAACGATTTCTTTTTTAATGACCAAGCGCTGTTTGGTCAATTACAACCAGAGTTATTTTTACCAAACGTATCAATAAGAAGCTTATTTGCATTTCAGCTCCTGCCTAAAGTTACTGAAACCTCCGTTGTTAATTTAGCTATAGCATCAGGCCTGATTGCTGAAGCACTTAACTTAAAAGATGACAAAACTATAGTAGTGCCAGCAACTGGGCAAAGTACATTCACGTTTAAATTTAAGCCACTCGATAACGAAGATGTTGTCCTTGAGCATATAAATGGCCAAGTTGAAATCGATGCTGTATTTGTTGCTAAGCGGGACGGTAAAGAGCATTTATTTGTAATTGAGGCAAAGCATGGCGATAAATTTGATTCGCTAGCAAAACACAAATTGCTTTACCCTAGTTTAAGCTTATTGCAAAAGCTTCCTTCATCTATGCCTATAGTCCCCGTTTACTTAAGAAGTATAAAAACAGAAAATGGTATCAACTTTTATATTGCAGAGTGTCCTTGCATTGTAAATCAACAAGATGAACTATATAGTTTGGATACATTAAGCTCCTGTAAAGTTCAGGCACTACATTTAGCAAATTATTAAACTATGAACGCAGAGCAATTTAAGCAGCTTGTAAAAAAAGTAAAAATAGCAAAAAAGCTACCTGATGCAATCTATTTCCATAAAGATGCATTTGCAGATGCACCAGCCGATTTAGTTAAGTTCATTAAAGTTGTAGCGCAAGCATTAAAAATTGAAGAAACCGATTTCGACTTAATCAAGCTGTTTAAAAGTAACTTTAGGCTTTCGCTATTAAGCTACCCAACATTTTATGAAGACTCTTACCCCGCATTAAAGCAAAGCGTTACAGTAGATTTAGCAAAACTTAGCCATAGAATAACTAAATACAATAACAGCGAAAATCCACCTATTTTACACCGAAAAGAAACCATGGTTTCACCAGCTAGTAAGTATTACCAATTATTTTGTGACCTAACTTCTGAAGGTGAGCAAGCAGGCTTATACGAAAATACGCGTATGATCGGTTTTAAAGGCTCATGGGAACGTTTAATTGCTAAAAAAGGATATGAGCTAGTTGATGGTCGTTTATTTCGAAGCTCTGCCTTACAAAGCCCTGATGATGATAAAATAATAGATCGACATTTAACGGCCATTGTACGACATGAACTTTCAGCTCCTTTAAAAACACTCGCTAAAAATGGCTTTTTGAGCGGCGACTATTCAATATTTGATTACGGGTGCGGCAGAGGCGACGACTTGCGCGAACTCGAAGCTCATGGGATAGATGCATTAGGTTGGGATTTAAACTACCGTCCTGATGCTGATAAAGTTATTTCTGACATTGTTAACATTGGTTTTGTAATTAATGTAATAGAAGACAGAGATGAGCGAATAGAAGCGTTACTTGGTGCATGGGAGCTTTCACAAAAGTTACTTGTTGTATCAGCAATGCTCGGAAACGAAACGCTGATAAGTCAGTTTCAACCATACAAAGATGGCGTAATTACGAGTCGTAACACCTTTCAAAAATACTACACGCAATCAGAGCTTAAAGCATTTATAGAAATGAGCGTTGATGAAAACGCAATTGCTGTTGCCCCTGGTATTTATTACATATTTAAAGATAAGCAACTTGAACAACACTTTTTACAAAACCGTCATAAACGTGCTTATAAATGGCAGCACCTAACAGCGCCAGAACCTGTTAATGAAGAACAGGCGCGAATTTTATTTACACAACACCAGCAACTTTTTGAATCGTTTTGGTTAACATGCTTAACGCTTGGCCGCTGCCCAGCAAACAATGAATTTGCGCAAAGTGACAAAATAAAAGAAGTTATTGGTTCAAATAAAAAAGCCCTGCAACTTGTTTTAAAATGGTTTGAAGAAGATGAGCTAACGACCGCCGAAACAATGCGTAAAGAAGATTTACTTCTTTACTTTGCTCTTGCTATGTTTGAAAAGCGAAAGCCTTACGCCCAACAACCTGAAGATTTAAAGCGTGATATAAAAGCATTCTTCGACACCTACAAAATAGCGCAGCATCAAGCTACTGAGCTGCTTTTTCAAATAGCAGACAGTGCACTAATCGAGTCACTGTGCATTGAAGCCGAAAAGTTATTACCTGCAGGTAAAGTCGACTTTGAAAATGTGCTACCACACTCACTAACGCTTCATAAGGATTTTATAACTCTGCTACCTTTAGTACTTCGCGTTTATATAGGTGCAGCACTACAAATGTATGGTGAACTTGATGATATTCAACTTATTAAAATTCATATACATTCAGGTAAAGTGACACTGCTAGGTTACGAAGGATTTGAAAACACGCCATTACCACAATTGAAAGAGCGCGTTAAAATAAAAATGGCAGATCAGGATGTAGACTTTTTTGATTATATTATTGAGGAAAAGCGCCCACTACTTCTTAATAAAATTGATTATATTGATGACACTTTTGATGATTATAAAAAGCAAAAGGCGTTTAATAAACGCCTTTTGAAAGAACTAAATAAGTTAGATCTTGGATATAGGAATTTAACTTATACCCAAACTTCAACTTTTTTAAGTCAGGTAAACTTGAAGATCGAGGGTTATCGTTTATACCAATTCAGTACTCCTTGAGTACTGAATTTTTGTCTAGCTTTCAACTCTTTAGTTATCAGCTCTTAACAATTAACCAATTAATTAAATTATTCCAACTATTATTTAAAAGATTTTCTGATCGCTCGACTATAATATCCGTACGCCATGCAGGAGCATTTGCAACTGATTGAATAAATTGATTATAGTTTCGAACTATACCAGTGGTGCTTTTTTTAATAGCAAGCTCTTTATAAAGTGCCTGTTTAGTTAGCCATGAATTATTAGAAGCTTCAGAGTTATCCCCTCTCGTTAGGATGACTAAATTACCAAGCGTATTAATCAGCTCGCCATCATCTAGGCTGCTATCCCAATCAAAATCTTTCGGTTGCTGTGGAGCAATATGCTCAATGGTAAATTGAATCTTGCTATTCTCTAGGAATTCAGACCAATTATAAAAGCTTAACGTTGGGTTACAACCCTCTTTACCTTGTACCGTTTTCCAACTACATTCTGGATCTATAGCCACATTATGCATAGAAGCTAATAATAATAAACGACAAATACCTAGTTGTTTTCCTGTTGCGTATTGTTGTATTTTAATTGATTTTTTTAACCAATCCTTTCTTGTTGAATCAATGTCGAAGGTTGTGTTTTTTCCAGAGAAAGTGTTTGAAATATCTTGCTGAAAGAAGTGACTTATCTCAGATATTCGATCTAATATAGGGAAGTCAAAAGTAACTTTATCAGCTATAGCTGAGCCAGAATATAGCTCCTTATACCGACTATCTATGCCAGCAGTGCCCCCTGTACCAGCTCTTCTTAAAGTCCAAAATGCAGCAAGTAATTTTGTGCACAGTTTGAATTTAGCGGTGTTACGTTCTTGTTTGAAATAGTGATAAGCTATTGATAAAAAAGGGCGTGCAATTTCATGTCCCGTAGATTTCAATAAACCTATAGAGAGCTTAAATTCTTGTTGTTGATCAAGAGAATCGACACATTGAGAAACAATCGTTTCATCTGAAGAATACCAAATAGAAAATAAAAATTCAGCTGTATCAGCAAGCTGCTGTAAATATTTAAGTTTATCATCTGATGCAGAAAAACTATCAATTAGATACCTTCTTTGCTGAGATATGTGAGTCCCGCATCTTTTTCCTGATTTCGCATAAGAAAAGACTTCAACCAACTTTTTAGTGGCGTCATTTTTCTTATTTGCATCTGAAATTGAATTTAAATAGCCATCTACTATGCCTAAGTATTTTCGTCCCTCTTTGTCGTCGTTTATTAACGACCGCTCTTTTAAACTATGAAAAAATTGAATGGCTTTTGGTCTGAATGTTTCGTAAGCAGTTAAAGGTTCGCCAGTTGTATTAAGTGCTTCAAACATATCGAATGCATAGTCAAGATTATTAACACTTACAAAAGTAAAACATGTTCTGTACAACAAATAGGAGGAGAACGCACTTAAGTAAATAGCCTCCTTAACTAATTTAACATCTTTATCAGTTAAAAAATCTGATTTGAGTAGGCTAGGTAAATCACCAATATCAAAAAAGGTTTCTTGTTGGTAATTTCTAAAATCTATAGTACATAAATCTGTGACAACTTCATTATTGAAAATGTAACCATTTGATATCTGCATTAGTGCTTGATCAATCACTTTTAAATTAGCTGATACCGTAGTGTCTGCAGCCGATGGCAAGACATGAAAATCATCATCTACTGTTGCTTTTGTAACTTTATGAATATATTCAGCAATAGCTGAATTATAGCGCGCTTGGTTCTTTTGTTTCGACCATGTATCTTCTCCAGACCTACTTAACAGTGGATAGTAACGATTATATTTATCTCTTGAGTTAGTATCTTTAGAAAAAAACCTTAGACCAGCAACAATGTTATATAAGTTATCTGAAAATTTATTTATCTCCTCGCAAAATCCCTCAGCTTCATTATCGTCATTATAAGCATTAGTGACATCTGTTAACTCATTAAGGTATTGATTTAATTTTAAATAAAGTCTTGTAGATATAAGAGTAAGTGTCGTAAGTCTTTGCTGGCCATCAATAACAAGTCTTGTTTTCGGGGGTTTTTCTGCCTTTAGTTCAGGACTTAAAGATGTACCTTTATAATCATCGACGGTTAAAAGCGTACCTAAGAAAGTTATTGCATCATCATGCTCAACAAGAACAGAACAGCCAGCTTTTATATCATCGAATAAACGACTTACCTTATCTTCATTCCAAGAATAAGGTCTTTGATATTCAGGAATATGAAAACACGTCCCACTTTCTGAAATTACTTCATGAACAGACTTAGGTGTTGATTCAAAAACATCGTTTAATTTCATTTTTTTCCTTAAATATGTGAGGGGATAAAAAATTTTAACCTCACTTTTTCTTTATTTTTATATGGCCGAGCTTAAACCTTGAGAAAACAATTATTAATTAATCTATTTTTATTCTCAAAACTTCACTACGTCTACCTGGCATATAAACTTCTATCTCATCGCTAGCATACTGTTTGATATAAGAATATAAATTAGCTTGTAGACTCTTAATTTCTTGACGGTAAGGTACAGGATCATCAGCTAATTCATCATGTAACAGCCTTGATATTTGACCAAACCCTAAATTCCTATCCGTTTTATTATCTAAAATTTGTTTTTTTATCCAGTGATAAGCTTTACTTCGTTTGAACAACTTAGCAGCCTCGAATGAATTACCTTTATTAGCTTCTATCTGAGCAAATGGTAAAGAGGGATTTAACTCATACTCATAAGTACTGATACCGGGCGGGGTTAAAGGAAAGTCAGATACGAACAAATCAGAAGATTGGGGGAGTATTTCTTCAGGCCAACTAGAGGGTATAAAAGACGCCTCTTGATGCCTGTATTGCTCTAAAAACAAGTCCATTCTTTCAAGAGTTAATATATCTAAAGGTACTGCTGCATTTACTAGTTTATTAATAAAACGATTAGACTCTGAACATCCTTCAACTCTCGTGCATGCTTCGTAGTTACTTTCAGCAACAATAGCGAGCCCTTTACCAGTGAGGTTAGCACTACCATTGAATATTAAATCATCATCTATTTGGTAGATTTTCGCATGTAAGTTTAATAATGCTTTTACATGGTAACCTTTTTGAACCGCTCGCTTAATAGTGACAAAATCACTAGCCCCACTTAAAAAGTCACTTGGTGTCAACCTACCAATAAGTGAAACATTAGAACAGTCGGCAGTAATTAAACTATCCATCCATTCAAAGCCAACTTTAGAAATAAAAGCTGACGCAACAACTAATTTTTTACAAGAAGGCAAGACTACTTCTAAATCAGTTTTTAATTTATCACCCGAAAATAAATTACTCAAAATTCATACTCGCCAATTTATCTTCAAGAAACTCACTCAATCGAGAAACATACTTTATATCTCTCCCTTGTACCTTCTCATTAGTTGTTTCAAATGTCATTTGACACATACTAATGATGAAAAAATTTATTATTTGTTTTTGTTCTTTTGATGACTTTGAATAGACTTTTTCATAAAAAGGGTGGCTTCCATTTATACCTATATACAAATGATTATTTAAAAAATTAAATTCAAAAGCATCATGTGATTTATTTTTTACAATCTGGATACTTGTATTCAACTCTTTTGGAAACTGCAAAGCTACTTCAGCGACTTGCTGTTCTAGATCATTACGAACTGTAGGAGCTTTTTTTCTTTTTTTTAAAAAATAGCTTACGGGATCAAATAGTGTTTTCATATTCTAAGCCTTATCTAAGGCTAACAACTTTAATATTGTTAGCCCTACCCACATTAAAGGTCTAACTCTTCAAACATCTCTTCAATAACTTCACCCCAATCATTACGTGCTCTTTCAAGTTGGCGTCGTTTATTTTCATTAGTTGTAGAGTCTTCCATCAATGCCCAAGCTCCTAGCAGCACTTTAAATATCATTTTATCTTTATCTGACATTTGGCTTAAGAATTTTGTATATAACTCATGCTCAGGATTAATAATAAGTACGGCAATACCTTGAAGGTTTTCTACTTCGAAAAAAGATTGATTAGAAGTTTTACTATATTGAACACTTATTCTAGATTGTAAATCTTCCATTTTCTTAGTAGTTAATTTTGCATTTGCCTCATCATAGCCAAAATCATCGACGAGCTTTTTCTCTAGCTTTTTATAGTCAGGCTCTTGAGCTAAAGTATTCCCGGGGTTCACTTCATCGCGCTTATTCATTACTGTATTAACTAAAATGCTTACCTTATCGTCTTCATTCAACTCAGGAGTTACAGTACCTACTTTTGTTGTTGGTAACAATTTTGCTTTTTTACGAGCGTTAGCAACTACTTTTTTAAGTCTGGTCGATATTTCAAAAAGTACAGCTCTCTCTTCATCACCATTCTCTCGTAAATATTCGATAATCAGGTCATCTTTTTCAATTACATCCTTTTCATCTAAATCCATTTTATCCGCATCTAATTCTTTTAAGTTATGAGCATGCTGCTTATTATTTGTAACGCCTAAAACTTCATCTAGTGAAGGAGGAATATCAATCTCAACTCCCATAAAACGCGCTTTATATGCATCATCTTTTAAGAAGAACTCATTAGTAATAAGCTCAATTTCACGGTCTGCCCTCATTACAGATATCCCGAAATTTCTTAAGCAGTCTTTCCCATACTCAGTTTTACCAGCTTGGTTCTCACTACCTAAATTAAGAATCCTAGTGATCATCTCAGATCTAGCAACTGAGCTTCTAATATGAATCGTATGCTGAGCACCTTGGAACTCAACCTTAAAAGGAAAAGACTCCAGCTCTTCAAAGAAAGTAGGGGTTTCATCAACATGTAACCCAGGAAGATCCGGTAGAGCAGAATCTGCAGTCAAGTAAAGGGGGTCATTTGCTTTAATAAAACCTGTTTTAGTTTCGCGTTCTAAAGCCTGCATTTTAGAACCACCAAAAGTATCAAAAACTTTAAATTGAACTGAACACTGACCTTTAGAGATAAACCTACGGTACATTCTACCTATTTCATATTGTGATTTAGCAAATAATGTTGAAGAGCGCTTCCACTTTAATTTATCTAGATTTGACCATAATACAAATGTACCTGACTCAGGCATGTCTCCGTCAAACATTGAGTCTAAATATTTCTCAGGCATTTCGACTAAAGTTGGTTCTGGTAGGTCGCTATAAATGCCGTCTATGATTTCCTGAACATCTAAATACGTATAATAAATCTCATGTTTATTTTTCCAACTCCATACTTGAATTCTTTTACATTGAGAAACAGATGCATTAGGTAAACCCATACCAAACTTACCCATTCCTTTAGTATCATCATTTAATAAGTTGCCATCTTTATCTTTCTCGCGACCAGACTCACCAAAACCCAAAGCTGAAGCTAATAAGCTCTGTGACATCCCAGCCCCATTGTCGACAATAGCAATCTCTTCAATAGTTCTTTTTTGATTTTCAAAAATTAAGATTTCAACTTTGTCTGCCCCAGCCTGAATTGAGTTATCTGCTAACTCAGCAATAGCGTAAGCGGTATCTTTATAGCCGTTAGAGCGCGCGGAAATAATATATTGTTTAGGGTTTACTAAAGACATTTTATAATCCTTTAAAGTTTTTCATTTTCAAGCTCTGTCCACATTTCATTCCAATGCTTAAAAGCTAAATTAACATTATTAAACTCTGATATTTCATCTAGCACTGTATATATACGTGCCGTTTTAGGAGTTAAAGAGGGATTACCGCGTAATGCGCGGCCTATCATTTGTAGATATAAGACTAAGGAGTTAGTGGGTCGGGCTATAATTGCAACATTTGTTTCTGGAGCATCAAAGCCTGTAGTAAGCATTTCGCAATTCACTAAAACATCTAAATCGCCATTCTTATAATTATCGATAATTTGAGTTTTTTCTTCAGAAGTAGTGCTTTTACTATCAACAGATGCAGCTTTAACGCCCATGCAGCATAAAGAAAAGGCTAAGTTTCTCGCATGCTCAATATCACAAGCAAAAATAATCAATTTTGAATTATTGCTTTTTACTTCATGAACTGCTGTTTTAAGAATAATAGAATTACGATTGTTAGAACTGCTAAGTTTTTTTAACAACTCACTCTCAGTGAAATGACTTAAAGCACTGGTATTTTTATAAATATCTATATCGTCATAATTTAGTTCGATAAACTGAGGATCAGCTAGATAATTCTCTTTTATCAAGAACTCCATTGGTTGATAAGGCGCAACATCCATAGTAATTTTATTATTACCAAAAAGCTCAGCAAGAGCTTTGTTCTCCGGATCTAATTCAGGTTTATCATCTTTATAAACACGCCCAGGCGTAGCCGTTAAACCAACTAACTTAGCTTGTGGAGAAAACTCCAAAAACCGCTCTAAAACGTCTTTATAAGTCGAAGCTAATGCTCGATGAGCCTCGTCAAAAATAACTAATGTTATTTTTTTATCAAATGCTGCGGTTTGATGCGGTGTCATTGAGTTGTAATAAGAAACTAATTTTTGTAATCCCCCTACAACAAAGCCGCTTTTGATACTTTCAAGTGAAAAGTTATTAGAACCATAATAACGACCTTGGATAATTTCTCTATTACCCAATTTTTGCCAAGCTTTACTGAATTCTTCAGATGCTTGTTCACATAAAATTTCAGAATTAGCTAACCAAAGTACCATCGCATCTTTTTTTGTCATCAAATGACGACATGCTATGTGCATAGCAGTTCGGGTTTTACCAGCGCCAGTAGGTAGGTGGATTATCGCTTTATTATTATTCCCAAACTCTATCGAATTAAATACCTTATCTGATATCTCTATTTGATAAGGGTATAATCCATACTCAGGCTTTACAGTGCGGAACGCTTTATATTCTTCGGTTTTATTGCTGGAATCTATAAAATTAAACCCTAAAGAATTCAAAAATGTAACTAGCCCGAGCTGTGAATTGCAGAAACCTTTTACATTTACGTAGTGTTCAGGATTAATTTCGTTTACATAAGAGCCGTTTATTTTAAAGATTATTTCATTGAGGTCTTCTTTACTCAATCTATCAATAAAATACTCACGGCTTGTTTTAGCTAAAAGTAACCGCGTTGGATTTGAGTTTATTATTGCTTGAACTAATAACTTTTGCTGATTATTTTCATCATAGTATGACTTGTCTATGTTCAAAGTATTCTCAAAGAATGACAATGAATCTTGACCTGCGAGAAACTTTAAAGCATTAACACTAAAACAGTTTAGACACTTTTGAAACACATCTTCTCCTTAAGATTTAAAAATTAAAAGCACTTATTAAATTCACACGATTAAGTTCGCATTCATATTTCCAGAGACTACAACAAAAGTATGTACCTAACAAGGTGTTATACTCATAGCTAATAACTACTGTACATAAATACACATTCTGAGATAAAGTTCTTTCGCTGCTACAAAAATAAAGTTAACATTGCTCTTGGACATTCTCTCCAATTAAAGGTTACAAAATTAGCATGAAAGCGAAATTTACAGGGCATGACACCTTTCCTTTACGCTACGGATGGCTATTCAAAGCTATTAATCATTTGAATAATAAAAGCAATTTTTCGTCTAGCGAAGACAGTATTCGCAATTCTGTTGTTGAATTAGGTGTTGGTAAAAATATGGTAAAGGCGATTCAGTATTGGGCTGAATCAAGCAATGTAATAAAAAGAAGTCCTCAAAGTGAATATGGTCATTATGTGACTGATAGTGGTAAATACTTGTTTGGTGCCTTAGATAAAACAGGACAAGATCCTTTTTTAGAATTACCTGGTTCTATTTGGTTACTGCACTTCTGGTTAAATTTTAATAATGAAAGCCTTACGGCTTATCGTTACTTTTTTAATTATTCTAATGTTCAATATTTTGAAAAAAGTAAACTTACCGATGATTGCTATGACGATGCAAAACGATTAGTAAAAACAGAAGTTGGCAACCCTAGTACTCTAAAAAAAGATATTGACTGCTTTTTAAATACTTACAGTAAAAAACAAAAAAATAGTACTGCTAAAAAAATAACTAAAGTCGATGAGGATCACTTTACTTCGCCTCTATCTGAGCTGAACTTACTACAAGATAACGGGGGCGGATTCTATATAAGTAATTTGTCTGAGCGTCCTGAATTACCTGTTGAGATATTTATTTTTGCCTTACTTGAATTTTTTAATAACGAAACTCAAGATTCAAACGTTGGCACTATCGATTTTGACTCGCTTCTGACAAAACCTTGCTCTCCGGGAAGAATTTTTAGGCTTTCAGAGTCGGGCTTAGGTCAAAAGTTAGACGAGGCGCAAGAATTTACTGATAAGCACGTAACTTGGGTTGATTCACTAGGATTGAGACAAGTAAGTATATCAGATGATATAAAAGATAACGCTATCAAATACTTAGATATGTACTACGGTAAATAATATGTCAGACACTTTAATTACAATAAATCAACGCTACAAAAGTTCGACACGAATTGATACTGAGAGTACTGATTTTTCTCCATTTATTGATGAATTTGTATTGCATGGCACAGCCATTAATGTACTTGATACCATTAGCCGCGAATTTGAAAATAGCACTCAACGCGCTTTTACTATTACTGGGCCTTATGGGTCGGGTAAATCAACAGTTGCCTTATTTTTATCATGCTTACTTTCTATAGATGTTGAGCAACGTACTTATGCATTGCAAAAGCTGAATAGTGCTCAAAATATTATTACAGATTTTGATAAACGCTTTGCATTAAAAAATGGCTGGCAAACAGTTAAGCATGTATGTGGTTTAGAAGCGCCAGCGAACAGTATTTTAGTTAGCTTACTTAATGCATTTGATGAAGACTTTGATAAAACAGAAATAGCTGATTTTGATGATGATAAATGCTTAGCTGAAATAAAAAAATTATTACAGAAACCCAGTAAAAATGAAGACGGTGTTTTAATTTTACTTGATGAAATGGGTAAAGCACTAGATTACCAGTCTCGTGAAAACAAAGATTTGCATTTATTTCAATCTTTAGCTGATATTGTACAACAAGCAAAACGCCCTGTGCTGCTTATGGGTTTTTTACATCAAGCTTTTTCGGATTATGCTAAAAATAAAGATGTTAAAACTCAAAAAGAATGGAGCAAAGTACAAGGCCGTTACCGTGATTTGAGCTTTAACCCATCAATTGATGAATCTTTGACCCTCGTTGGTGATTCTATTTATAGAGCACCGAAAATAGCAGATGCTATTGAATCAAAGTATGCCAATTTAGTTAATACTGTAAGTGGTGCTTTTGCTAATCAAAATAAAAACGTCAATGCACTGAGTAAAACGTTACCATTAGATCCTATTGTTAGTTTATTGCTTGGCCCTGTTTCTCGTCGTCGTTTTTCTCAGAACGAGCGTAGCTTATTTGGCTTTTTAGCCTCACATGAAAAACATGGTTTTAGAGAGTTTTTAAATAATAGTTACAGTGAGTTTAATGAAGAGCTAGCTTTGTATCGCCCAGAAATGTACTGGGATTACCTTTACCACAATTTACACCATTTAATTGTTACCTCTCAAGATAGTAAAGCGTGGCTCGAAGGCTCTGATGCAATATATAGGGCAGAGCAAAAAGGTGGCGTGCTTCATATAGCTATTACTAAGCTAATTGCGCTATTAACTATTTTCGGTTTTCATCATCAGTTACATGCAAAACGAAACTTCATAAAAGAATATTTTGTATGTCGAGGCTATAAAATTGAAGATGTTGATGATGCGATTGCGGAATTAGAAGCAAGCACTGTTATTATTTATCGCCAAAAACATGATGCTTTGTTTGTGTTTCAGGGCAGCGATATAGATATTAACAATCTTATTAGTGAACAGATTGAAGTTGTTAGTGAAGGTATTGATTGGACTGAAGCATGTGCGACACCACAGAATATTTTAGCGACAGCGCATTACCACAAAACAGGCACTATGCGCTGGGCAACAACTAAACTTTTAAATAAGTTTGATGCTCAAGTATTTGAATCGTTTGTAAAAAAACCTAAAACAGGTGAAGCATTTTTATCTTTTGTTCTACCAACAAATCCTGATGTTGCCAAAACACTTAAAGAAAATGCTAAAACAATGCCATTTGTTGTAATTGGTACTTTTAATGATTTTAGCAATTTAAAGACAGCTGCAATTGAGTTGATAGCACTTCGCAAAATATTAAAAGATGAGAAAAAAATTGCTCATGATTTAATTGCTAAGAATGAGCTTGAGAGCCGAATAAAGTTTGCGCAATCAAATGTAGAGACTGAACTACAAAATTCTTATAAAAATGCTAGCTGGTCATACTTAGGCAAAAAATTAGCATTACTTCCTGTAACAAAAATAGCCTCTGATATTGCAGAAGTCATATTTAGTAAGTCGCCTCCGGTAATAAATGAGTTAGTTAACCGCTCTAAACCTTCGGGGAGTGCAAACAGTGCAATACGAAAATTAATGAATGCAATGTTTGAGAACGGCGATAAAAAAGATCTTGGATTTGATGATAAATCATTCCCTCCAGAAAAGGGTCTTTACCTATCTTGTTTGAAGAGTAAAGGTTGGCACTGCGAAACACCTGAGGGTTACTTATTCCCGAGTGAGTGGAGTAAAGAATCTATAAATGCTAACCCCAAAATGCATGAATTATTTGAAAGCGGTTTTGAGTTCATAAAAAATAACTCAGCTACAAAACATGTAACAATGGCCGAACTTTATGAAATGTGGATGTTACCACCGTTCGGTTTAACCGCAGGTTTGTGTCGCATATATGGTTTAGCATTATTAAAGGCACTTGAAGGGCAAGTTGCTTTTTATGACTGGGATTCGACAAAGCAGTTTGTATTTATACCTGAACTTGACGAAGAGTTGGTTAATAAAATATATAAACACCCGATTGAAGCAGGCGTTAGGTACTTTAAAATATCAGAAATCCAAAGCCATTTATTGGATAACCTTGCTAAAGCAACTTTAGGTGAAGCTAAAAAAGATGATGCAATTTTAAATATTGCTAAGCATATTGTAGGAATTGTTCATAAACTACCTACATGGGTAAAGAAAACAAGTGGCGAAAGTTTTACTAGCTCAAATGAAAGTGGATTAACTAAGCAAGCGAGAGATTTTAGAAATAAAGTGATCGCCGCAAATGATCCATATAAATTAGTGTTGGATGATTTACCCGCTGTTTTCGGCTTTAAACAAGATGACCCTGAAGTTGAAGAAAAGCTAGGCGCATATCTTAAAACTGCAATAGAAGATTTAAGCGCGCAGCACGAAATGCTACTCAACGGCTTTAAGCAGATTATTATTAATATGTTAGGCGAAGATTTTAATAGTGTTTTAAAAGCCCGCTGCGACATAGTTGAAAAGGAAGCTAAACGACCTAAAGTAAAAGATTTAGCAAATCGCTTGTCACAATTCATTGATGGTAAATCTAAATTTGAGTTTGTAATTAATATATTAACGGGTGTGCCTGAGCCTAAATGGACAGACAAACTTTTGCGTACTGGACTAGATGAACTACAAAATTTATGCGTGCAATTTAGACGTATTGAATCTTTTAGCAATTTTCAGGCTAAAGGCTCATCGAAACCCATTGCTTTTATAACTACAGACAACGATGGTAATCATCAAGAATATAGTAGCTTTACTAAGCATGATTTAGCTGCTGACGGTGACGTTCAAGCAGCTGTGAATAACATTGAACAAGCTATTGCCGAAATGCCAAAAGAAAAGCAACTGGCTGCACTTACGAACTTATTAACTAATTTGATGGATCAAACACAAATAGAGGTGCCAAATGACACAGAAAGTTAAACATGTTTTAGGCCTCTCTGGCGGTAAAGACAGTAGCGCTTTAGCTCTATTTGTTAAAGAAACTTATCCTGAACTAGACGTAGAGTACTTCTTTACCGATACGGGTTATGAGTTACCTGAAACAAATGAGTTTATTGATCAACTTGAAGAAAAGCTTGGTTATATTCATCGATTAAACGCGCGTTCTTTAAATAATATTGAAGGCCGTGGTGAAAAAGACTTTGCTCATCTTTTAAAAGAGCATGGTAATTACTTACCTTCTCAAAGAGATCGGTGGTGTACTGTTCAAATGAAGCTAAAACCTTTTGAACAGTGGTTAGATAGCTTTATTAAAGATGGTTACAAAATAAAAAACTATGTTGGCATAAGAGCAGATGAGCCTGAACGCGTAGGCTATATGACAATTGAAAAGCCAATTGAATCTGTTTTTCCCTTTAGAGAACACGGCATAGTAAGAAGTGACATCGAAAATATATTACAACGCAATGGTTTAGAACTGCCTGAATATTATAAATGGCGCTCTCGCTCTGGTTGTACATTTTGTTTTTATCAGAGAAAAATTGAATGGGTTAAGCTTATGGAAAAGCACCCTGATTTATTTGAAGAAGCCAAAGCTTTTGAAAAAGGCGATGACAACAATACTACTGTAGGTGAACGCTTTTATTGGATGGGTCAAGGCCAGCCATTAGAAACATTAGAAGACCCAGCAGTACAAAAAAGAATTATTGAAAATCACGAGAAGAAAGTTGCTCGCTTTAACAAGAAAAAGCGTCGCAATGCACTGTTAGGCGACTTTAACGGTGTATGTGAATTCAATGAATTAGATGATATTTATGATGAAGCAGAAGGCGGTGGAGCCTGTGTAACATGCTATAAATAATAAGAAAGCGGCTAAATAGCCGCTTTTTTTATAGCTGAAATCAATAGATTAATATCTGCGGTGGTGATTTCGTTCGTAAAACTTATGCGAAAAGTAAATTCAGCTTCTTCACGACTCAGACCTAATGCAGTTAAAACATGTGACGCTTCAATTTCTTTAGAAGAGCAAGCGGAGCCTTGAGCTAAACAAAAGAGCTCTTCATTGTCTCGTACCAAAATACCTACATTTGTTTTAGGTAAAGTTAAAGAAACCATATGCGGTAAAGCTTTTTCATTACCGTTTATAGAAAAAGGGATTTCAGCAATAGTAAGCTGCTTTAACAAGTAGTTACGTATCCCTTTATCTACAAAGCTTAGATAACTGTGTGGAAATGTATTTATTGCCGTTCCAAAACCGACTATTAGCGGCGCTGCTACTGTTCCGCCTCTAACTCCTTGCTCTTGCCCTGCACCATGAATAACAGGTGTTAGAGAGCGTTTACGCAAGTCTCGAATATAGACAGCTCCAATACCTTTTGGACCACCGATTTTATGAGCTGAAAACGACATAATATCAACATTCAGATCATCTACATCAATCTCAGTTTTCCCGAAGCTTTGCGCTGCATCACTATGAAAAAGAATATTGTGCTCAAAACATATTTCACCAATTTCGGAAATGGGATTAATCGTTCCTAATTCATTATTGACATGCATTACAGAAACAACTGCTGTAGATGGTTTGATCAGGCTTACTATGCTTTTAGGCTCAATAATTCCTTCTTTGTTTGGCAAAACAATGGACACTTCAAAGCCTTCACCTTTTAAATACTCGCAAATAGCAAAAATACATTTATGCTCAATAGCACTAATAATAATATGATTTTTGTCTTTTGGATGATCGCTATTAAGTAATATGCTCTTGAAGGCTATATTATTAGACTCAGTAGCACCGCTAGTAAAAATAATTTCACTTGGATATGCACCAATCATATCAGCAAGTTCTTCTCTTACTTTATCTACTTTTTGCAAAGCCGCTTCACCTAAAATGTGACCTGAGGCTGAGTTTGCATAACAATTATCGAATGCATCTATTAAAGATGTTTTAACTTCTGGAAGTAGTGGATACGAAGCCGCTGAATCAAGATATATCATTTAATTAATCCTTAATCTGAGCGTTTAATAATACCATAAAGTACTTAATCATTAATTTAAACCCGCTTAATAATGAATTTAAAAAAGCTAAAGCTCACGACCTTCTCTGTCTTCCTCTAGTGTGTTGTCATATTCCAAGGGGCGCTTGCCAACCTTTGCTGCTAACGAGACACCAGATCACCTTAACTAAAATCTCTGCTCTAAAACACCAACAAACAAATTACCAATAACTTTTAAATCATCACTTTTATTTGCAAACAAGCCAAATACCGCTAAAGTAATCATTAACACCTTAATGATCGAGTAGGCACTCATTAATGAGATCGGAACAAGCTTTAAAAATGGCGCAGCGATTAGGGGATTTAATACGCCAGCACCGCACTTTGCATTACACGCAAAGCACCTTTGCAAAAATGATTGGTGTGTCGCGCTCTACTGTGCAAAAAATTGAGCAAGGCGAGACAGTTAAAAGCGATATTTTATTTGAAGCTTTAGTCGTGCTGCAATTACAAGGATCGCTCATTGATGAAATTAATGAATTAGCCGCCGATGTAGGTGGCTACAATGCACGGCAACGTAAAACCAATAAAGTGCAGGTTATTAACGATGACTTCTGAATGTTATGTGTTTATTGACGGGTTTGAAATTTATTATTTCAAGTATGGCGCTTTGCGAACATAAGCGACATTGATGCTGCACGCTTAACAAGCGTGATTTCTACTATTGAATAAAAAACTCAAAAAGCGGTTATGCACTTCAAAATTGAATCTGCGTTATGTTTAGCGCGATATAAATCACGCTAAACGTTTTTTGTTACTTTTTTCTTAGCCAAAAAAGACTCGCAGGCACCGAAATCCACGCCTGCTTACCTAACGAATCAAGGTAAACAGCTACTTCTTCTTTACTGCCTGGGCTGAAATATGACGGCTGTTGTTCTTTTAGTTTTTCTTGTCCGGTGAGTATTTTGCTAAAGTGTTTATTTTGCTGCTGGAGCATTTTTTTGTATTCGTTAGCGGGTTTTGAATCACCATGCATTACAAAAGCACTTAGCGCACGGCTTGCTGTTGTGTGTAGTTCTTGAAAATCAAAGTCGGCCAATAGCGCTTCTAACTTTTCCCATTGTTTATTAATAATTAGGCAGTTCATTAATAAAAAGCGGTTTGCTTGATTGTCGTTTGGGTTTAGCTTTAATAACTCTTCGAGTTCTGATTGCGCTTTTTGGGTATAACCATGCAGTGCGTGTATTTTTGCTCGATGCGCGCGAAGCATCATATAAGGTCGGGTTTCGTGCAAACCCCAAAAGTACCCGGTGTTGTCTTTAATAAACTGCTTTGTTATGAGCCCACTTTCCATTATTTCTAAAAGCATTTGCATTGGCTCAAGTGCTTTTAGCTCGGTATCGGCGAGTACTAGTTCAAGTAGTTCATCAAGCTCATCTAATTCCTTTGGCTCTTCGTCTAAAAAGTGGTTGTTAAATTCGGCTTCGTTTTCATCAAATACTGCTCGCTCGTTACTAAATCGAAGTTCAAAAATAGCGTCGGCCATAAAATAAACATAATTACGTTTATATTCTTGGGCGTTGTATTGGGCAAATTCACCAAACTCTTTTGCGGCGATTTTGGGGCTTGTAAATGCTTTTAACACTGTAGTAAAGCTGTTTATAGAACGTTTTTGCTCTGTATTGAGCATGCGTTTATTTATATTTTTAAGCGCCTGTAAAACCCCTTTACAGTAATTTGGTAGGGGCATATTCGGCTTTAGTGACTCACGGTAGTCTTGTTTAGATAGGCTGCATTTTGCTGGCATTTTTAATTCGTTTTGAATTATTTTATCCATGCTTTGGTTATACAGAGCCATTAAGCTTTCGAGGTATTTTAGCTCAGTCTCGTTTTGAATATTAAACTCTCCAAATAGATCTGGGTGCCACTCACTGGGAACAAGTAGTTGAGGTAATACACCTAATCCCATTAAATAACCTTGTATAAAATAGTAGTTTGGTTGTTTAGTGCTTAATTCACTGAGTTTTATAACATTGTTGCGAATTTTAGTTGGCGACATAACGTGCCCTGCTATGTATAAATTTATTATTAGTGTACCCATAGATAAGGTTACCAACAACGCTAGTTTGGTTGTTTTATCCTAAAATGAATTTTTAACGAAATATTTACAAATTTAAACAAACCCGCGCCGCTAAAATACAAAAGCTGGTTTATACTGTTGTAATAATGAGCAAAATAATAACTATGAGGCGTAATGAATAAATTAATTACCGTATTTTTATGTTTGCTGTTTACGGCTCCATTTAATGTATTTGCTTGTGAAAGAACCTTTAGCGTGGCATCGCACGATGCTTTTTGGCCGCCTTATGTAATGGGCATTAACGGTAAACTACAAGGCTCGGAGGTTGATGCACTCAATATTATATTTGCTGATTCCCCTTTTTGTTTTGAAGTTAAGTTGCTACCAAATTCTAAGCGGGCTTTTATTGAGCTTAAATACGGCCGTATTGATTTAGGATGGGCTGCAAGTTATACCGATAAACGTGCCAAATATGTGCACTTTAGTGATACCTACCGAACTGAAGTTATGCGTTTATATGAAAATACAAACAATCAGCATAACGTTAAAAACCTCGAAGATATTTTTAAACAAGGCCTTACCGTGGGCGCTAACTTTGGGAGCTACTACGGCGAGGAGTTTGAGCAATATAAAACTAAATATAAAAAGCAGATTGAATACACCAGTGCAACTAGTAAGCGCTTTGAAATGCTTAATAAGCAACGTATTGATTTTGCTATTGAAGACGAGTTGGTGGGGGCTTATTTTGGCCAAAAAGGCTCAAATATAAAATTAGTAACCAACATTGAGTATGTAAATAAAGACGATATTTATTTAATGTTTAGCAAAAAAACGGTATCGGTTACTGAGCTTGCAGTAATTAATGAGCATATAAACAAAAACAAAACAGCACTTAAAGCGCTGTTTAAATACTAGGAGTGTAATGAAAACTTTATTTTTAACATTTACTACACTGCTATTTACTCACTTTAATGCCCTTGCGTGTTCAAAAACATTGGTAATGGGCACTAACGAAACTAATTGGCCGCCTTACCTTGTTAAGCAAGGTGATACATTTTTAGGCACAGAAGTGGATGCTGTAAACGCTATTTTTAAAGATTCAAAATTTTGTATTAAATGGACTTATTTCCCGAGTTTTTCGCGTGTTCAAGCTGAGCTTAAAAATGGCCGAGTAGATATGACCTACGCGGCAAGTTACACAAAAAAACGCGCTCAATATGCACATTTTAGTTTGCCCTACCGCGAAGAAGTTATGCATCTTTATAAACATAAAGATTCGGCTGATGTAACCAGCTTGGCTGATCTTTTTAGTAAGGAGTTTACAGCTGGTATTAACCGAGGAAGCTTTTTTGGTGACGAGCTTGAACAACTAAAAACTAAGTATTCAACACAGGTAGTGCTTACTGCTCAAGCAAATAATCGATTTAGCATGCTAGATAAAAAACGAATTGACTATGTTATTGAAGACTCAGTGGTTGCGCAGTACTTTGTAAAAAAACACCCCTCAATTACGCAGGTAAAGTCTATTACACCGGTTAACGTTAACAATGTGCACTTTATGCTAAGTAAGGAGTCGCTAACACTTGATGACGTGGCGACCGTTAATCAATTAATTACTAAAAATGCAGCCGCTATAAAGTTAATTTATCAACCTGTGCATTAAAGCATGGGCAATAACTTAGCTCTTTAGCTGCGCCCTCTTTAATATTGTTTGGCATTAGTAATTATTTACATTGTGGCTGTAAGCACATTCAACACTACATACGCTAAAAATAGCGGCTTAAAAACGAGAATTGCCGTTATTTTCGCTTGGTTATAAATTAGCTGCCTTTTATCTTTCATTCGTTGTGGCTGATCTGTATAATTCGCCAGCTAATTTACCCTATTGTCTGGTTCTTGTTTGTGGCGTGTTGCTGCAGCGTACTCCTGTCAGTACTAATCTAGGATTACCCTTTTTGATCTCCACCGCAAATATTACGATGCAGTTTGGCGCAGAGCCGTTGTTTGAAAACATTTCAGCTAAATTTGGTAACGGTAACCGTTACGGTTTAATTGGCGCTAACGGCTGCGGCAAGTCGACTTTCATGAAAATTTTAAGCGGTGCGCTTGTTCCAAGTGCGGGTAATGTATCTATTACCCCAGGGTTGAAATTAGGTAACCTAAGCCAAGACCAGTTTGCTTTTGAGCAATACAGCGTTGTAGACGCGGTAATTATGGGCGACGTGGAGCTTTGGAAAGTAAAGCAAGAGCGCGAACGTATTTACTCGTTACCAGAAATGAGCGAAGACGACGGCATGAAAGTAGCCGATCTTGAAAGCGTATTTGCTGAAATGGACGGTTACACGGCAGAAAGCCGCGCTGAAGAAATTTTGCTTGAAGCGGGTATCGATAAAGAGTTTCATTACGGGTTAATGGCAAACGTTGCTCCAGGTTGGAAACTACGTGTGCTTTTAGCACAAGCGTTATTTGCAAATCCTGACATTTTGCTACTGGATGAGCCTACCAATAACTTGGATATTCATACAATTACGTGGCTTGCTAACGAGCTTAACAAACGTAAATGTACGATGATTATTATTTCGCATGACCGTCACTTTTTAAACTCGGTATGTACACACATGGCCGACATTGATTACGGCGAGCTGCGTATTTATCCTGGTAACTACGAGAAGTTCTTAGATGCTGCGGGCCTACAACGCGAGCAACTTTTAGCTGAAAATGCTAAAAAGAGCGCTGAGATTGACGAGCTACAAGACTTTGTTAACCGTTTTGGTGCTAACGCTTCAAAAGCTAAACAAGCGAGTTCGCGCGCTAAAAAAATGGATAAAATTAAGCTTGATGAAGTTAAATCTTCAAGCCGTATGAGCCCATCACTTTCGTTTGACGAAGGTAAAAAAATGTATCGTCAAGCGCTTGAAGTTAATAAGCTTGGCCATGGTTTTGATGGCGAAACATTATTTACTGGTGGCGACTTACTACTAGAAGCTGGCGCTAAGCTTGCTGTGATTGGCGAAAATGGTGTGGGTAAAACTACATTTTTACGCTGTTTAGTAGACGAGCTTAAAAGTAATGAAGGCGAAATTAAATGGTCTGAAAATGCGACCTTTGGTTATTGCCCGCAAGACAGCACTAAAGATTTTGAAAACGATTTAACGTTGTTTGATTGGATGTCGCAATGGCGTACAGCTAAGCACAACGATTTAATGGTTCGTGGCATGTTAGGCCGTTTGTTGTTTACAGCAGACGATTCAAATAAAAAAGCGCGTAACTGTTCTGGTGGTGAAAAAAACCGCCTGTTATTTGGTAAGTTAATGATGCAAGACGTTAATGTGCTTGTAATGGACGAACCAACTAACCACATGGATATGGAAGCTATTGAAGCGCTTAACAATGCGCTTAAAGACTTTGAAGGTACGCTTATTTTTGTAAGCCATGACCGTGAGTTTGTATCGTCATTAGCTACGCGTATTATTGATATTAAAGATAAAAAAGTAATCGACTTCCAAGGTACGTTTGACGAATACCTAGCAAGTTGTGAAGAGAAAAAAGCGTAAACTTTTTCTAATTGCTTATAAAAACGGTGCTAAATTTAGCGCCGTTTTTTTATGTGTGAAATTTGAGTTTAACTATAAAATTAATTAACAAAGGCTTAAATAAATAATTCACTAAGAGGTTAAGAGACGCTACGCTTTTAGAGTCAGTGATAAAATACTCGTTTCTGGCTTGGTTCTTCTCATTTACTCCTCTTTGGCTTCTCCTAGTGCAATAGTTTTTCAAGTAAATAATTCACTAATGGTGATATAAGACGCAGCGCTTTTAAAGTGAGTGATAAAATAAAAAAGCACTGTTTTTTTGACTTTATTTTTCTTAGTTACTGCTGCTTCGCTTTTCCTTATGCAATTAATGGCTCTTATCGCAGAGCTAATTATTCACATTATTTTATTGGTAAATTCTGCATACATCACTGCTTTAAATCTAGTCATATTCTCCTGTAAGTCTTTGTCACTTAATGCTAATGTTTATGGAGTGAGTTATTTAAAACTTTAATGGCTAAACCAAGAGGTAACTATGTCTAATTGGGTTGAAGCAACAGTAAAAAGCGTAACATGGTGGAGCGAAACGCTCTTTAGCTTAACCGTTAATGCTAATGTAGAGCCGTTTAAAGCAGGGCAATTTACAAAGCTTTCTATAATGGATGGCGACAAGCGTATTGCTCGGGCTTATTCATATGTGAACGCTCCTGAAAACCCCGATCTTGAATTTTACCTTATTAACGTTATTGACGGTTTGCTTTCTCCTCGTTTAGCTACATTACAACCTGGCGAAACCGTATTAATAGAACAACACGCAACCGGCTTTTTTACTCTTGATGAAATACCACAAAGCGATCAGCTTTGGATGTTAGGTACTGGCACTGCCATAGGGCCTTTTTTATCAATATTGCAACAGCCCGATGTGTGGAAAAAATACAAAAGCATAAACTTAGTACATGGCGTACGTTTTAATAACGATTTGAGCTATCAGGCACTTATTAACGAGCTATTACGAGTGTACCCAGCACAACTTAACTATATTCCTGTTGTAAGTAGAGAAGAGCCATTGCAATGCTTAAGTGGCCGGATTACTAGCGCTATTGAGAGCAACCGCTTGTTTGAACATGTAAAATTAAACCCAGAACCTAGTAACGCGCAATTTATGATTTGCGGAAACCCACAAATGGTAAAAGACACCACCGCGCTACTTATCGATAAAAACTTTACGCGTAACCGCCGCAAAGCACCCGGTAACATTACTGTAGAGCAGTACTGGTAGGCTACAGTGGTGGTATTAACTACCCGATAACGTTAAAATTTGCTATGTTGCACCCTTATGCCAATTTCATCAAAAATATGATCATTCTATCGCATTAAATAACTCACTAACTGCGTTAAAAATTATTCATATAGAACAACTATATGTCATAATTTTCGCCTTGTTATAGTGCTATTTTCTTAACGCTATAATAGATCGCTTATTTAATGTAATTGGTATTACACGTGTTTAGTGTTCATTTTAGGAAAGTTATGAAACCGTTATCTATTATTTTTGCCTCGTTAATTACCACCGTTGCGCTTATTACTTACGCCGCAGAACAAAGCGAGCCTGAGCAAAAAGAGAAGCAAGTTGAAGCTCAAGCAAACGCTGAAAAACCAAAAGTTGAAGATGAGCAATCAGTAACTCAAGTCAAAGCTGACGACAAAGTAAATACGCTTGAATACAAAGCACCTGAGCTTAAAAAGCCAACAATTGATGCGACTAAACCAGACGATTCAAAGGTATTGGGTAACGAGCAGATTAAACCCACTGAAAAGCCTAAAAATAAAATAGAAAAAGCAGTGGCTGTAGCCGAAGCTGAAAAAGCAGTTACGCAAGCAAAAGAAGCGCTGACAGTTAAGCAACAAACTAAAGCTAAGCAATCGCGCGAATCACTTGCGGTAGTAGAGCAGTTAGTTAAAGCGTATAACGCGCGTAACATTGAAGAGTTTCTGCGGGTATATGCCGAAGATGTTGAGTTTTATATTTTCCCTAATGAGCTATTATTTAAAGGTAAAGAAAAACTAATAGAACGTTATGGGCTAATGTTTAAAAAGTTAAAGTGTATTCACTCATCACCAATTAAGCGCATAGTTCACGGTGATATAGTGATTGATCACGAACTATCAGAAACCTGCTCAACTGACGAAAAGGTAGTTGATAAACGCTCAGAACTGATTTCGAGTTACCAAATTAAAGATGGAAAAATAGTACGCGTACTGTTTTTTAGATAAAGGCTTTATATGCAAATAAATGACGACAAAAAAATTCGCTTAATGTATCGCATCGAGCCCGGTTGCCTTG
Source organism: Pseudoalteromonas sp. NZS37 (assembly GCF_015864265.1). Lineage (NCBI taxonomy): Bacteria > Pseudomonadati > Pseudomonadota > Gammaproteobacteria > Alteromonadales > Pseudoalteromonadaceae > Pseudoalteromonas > Pseudoalteromonas sp. NZS37. Next base: position 79,410 of record NZ_JADYXL010000007.1, read on the forward strand.
GCCCTAAGGGTGCTGAGCATGTTGAAGATTTTTGTCGTTTTGCAAATAAACATATTAAGTCACCATTTTATGGCCAATTTGTATTTTTACCTCGTTACGATAAAACCATAGACGAGCGACAATATAGCGTTAACAGCCGTAATTTATCTCTTGTGCAGGCTCGAGCTTACTTAAAGCACTTTGATATTAATATTGAAGAATTTGAAGAACAACTCGACGAGCTCCTCACCAAAGCGATTGATTTATACTTTAAGCGATAGCGTTTAATTGCTGTTGCTTAGGTATTCTCCCCCTCCGCAATACGTTTTTATTTTAATTATTATTAAAAATATAAGTAATTTCTTTCACAAAGATAAAGTAATCAGCAATAACTGAGAAAAACCAGATCGGCCAATATGTATCACTTACTTTAAAAGCGCAGCGCCTCTTAACCTCTTTGTGGATAATTCGCCCTTTAAAAGCTTCTATTTGCACGATGAGAAGTAAAAGAGGAGTAAATGAGAAAGCCAAAAACAGTATTTTTATGTTTTATCACTACTCTAAAAGCGCAGCGCCTCTTAACCTCTTTGTGAATTAATTAGCTCTTTAAAAGCTTTTATTTGCACAATGAGAAGTAAAAGAGGAGTAAATGAGAAAAGCTAAAAACAAAAACCAGTATATTTATGTTTTATCATTACTCTAAAAGCGCAGCGCCTCTTAACCTCTTTGTGAATTAATTAACTAAATATTTTAAAAGCCCTAAAAACAAAAAAGCGGTGTTAATTTTAACACCGCTTAATGCGAAATATGTTTAGCTATGTGCTTTAGTAAGCTTGGGTTACAACATAGGTTTTATAACATCAAACACAGCTTCTATATGATCGTCTCTGTCGTTTAGTGCCGCTATGTAACGGTACTTTTTGCCGCCTGCGTTTTCGAATATTTCACGATTTTCGCCTTCTAGCTCTTCAAGTGTTTCTAGGCAGTCGGCGCTAAAAGCTGGGCTGATAATGGCTACATCGGTAATACCCTCATCAGGCAGGGCTTCAAGCGTTGCGTCGGTGTAAGGCTTTAACCACTCGGCTTTACCAAATCGACTTTGAAAAGTACTAATTACTTTGTCTTTATCAAGGCCCAGTTTTTCGACAACTAAACGCGTGGTTTGTAAACATAGGCAATGGTATGGATCGCCGCGCTCTAAGAAGAGTTTAGGCATACCGTGATACGAAAAAACAATTTTTTGTGGCATACCATTCGTTTCTAAATCCTCACTAATACTATTAGCAAGTGACTCAATATAACGGGTGTTTTTATGATAGCCATTAATAAAGTGCAGCTCTGGCACCCAGCGCCATTTACGCAATACGCTTGATACAGCATCGAACGTTGAACCCGTGGTTGGGCTAGAATATTGCGGATACATTGGCAATATAATAATACGCGTTAAGCCTTTATCACGAAGCTCTTCAAGGCCGGCCTCTATTGAGGGATTACCATAGCGCATTGCCATTACCACTTCAGTATTGGTATAACCTTGTTCTTTTAATAAGGTATTTAGCTTTACGCTTTGTTGGCGAGTAATGTGGGTAAGTGGTGAGCCATTTTCGGTCCATATACTTTCGTATAATTTAGCCGAACGCTTAGGGCGCACACGCAAAATAATGCCATGTAAAATTATCATCCATACTAGGCGTGGTATTTCTACAATGCGTGGATCTGATAAAAACTCACGTAAGTATATACGAAGCGCAGCAGCTGTTGGTGCATCAGGGCTACCTAGGTTAGTAAGCAGTATTCCCGTTTTTTGGTTAAAACGCCCATCATGGGGATTGTCAGTAACCGCAGAAAATCGCGACACAGAGTGCTCCTTCAAGCAAATTCAATAATGTATTTTATGCACATTGTAACGAAAAAAACTGCCGTTTAGATCAATCATTTAGCAGTTTTAACCATAATTCTAAATGGGGCTGGTTTTTTAGATTCTAGTTGCTGCAGTTTTTCTATTGATTTGCGGCTAAACACATGACCTTTAGGCAGCAGCATTATACCCGAATGGCTGTGCAGAGCATGGCCGAGTATCATTTGATCTTTGAGTTCATGAGCATTACAAATTAATACTGATCCTGCTGAACTTTTTTGTTCGTGTAGTTTTGCATGGCTTGCTTCAAGCGCACGAACTATTTTAGGGTGGTAAAACGAACCACTATAAAGTTTTACACTTTCGAGTGCATCCTCATGGCGCTGCTTTTCATCGCTTGCATTGCTCTGCTCAAACGCATCCCAATAGTCGCGCGCTAACCCTAATACCATAGCCCCTATCGGTATATCGTTTCCAGCAAGGCCTTTGGGCATTCCATTTCCGTTAAAACGTTCAAACTGATAATAAATAGCATCCGACAAATCGTGTAAATGTATTGCTGGCATTAGCATTAATTGTGCAGTACTTGGGTGAGTATAAAAGGTCTTACGCTGTTGCTCATTTAACCGATTTAACGGTTTTTTATAAAGTTCAGGGTCCATAGCAAGCAAACCTATTTGTGCTAAATAACCAGCCATTGGGGCAAGATCAATGCTTTTTTGCGACAGGTTTAGGTAAAGCGCTATTTGTGTGCAGGTATTTGCAATATTTTGTGCTTTGTTGCCATCAAGGTAAGGATTCGCGTTAACAAAATTATATAGCAGCTCAACGGTCGATTTGTGCTCTTGTTTTTCGCGTTCGTTGGCGTCTTCAAGCTTTTTTAAAACTTGTTTGATTTGTAAGGTACGTTTTTCTACTCGTTGCTCTAACGTGTTGTTTAGCTCAAGTAGTTCTTGGTTTTGTGCCTTAACTTGTGTTTCTAATTTTTTGTTTTGCTTTTTTAGCGCAAATTTTTCTAGGCTATCTTTAATGCTTCGAAGTAATAAGTCGTTTTGCCATGGTTTTTGAATATAACCATTTATTTGCCCTTGATTAACAGCTGCTAGGGTTGTTTGTATATCGGCGTAACCGGTTAATAAAATGCGTTGAGTGTCGGGTGCCAGCGCACGCGCTTTTTCTAAAAACTCGGCACCGTTCATTACTGGCATCCGCATGTCGCTAATAATTAAACCAAATTCATGATTTTTAAAAAGTGTTAGTGCGTTTTGCGGATTATCGCAAACAATAACCGTTAAGCCATTTACTTCAAGTAGTCGTGTTAACGTACGTAGTACTATTTCGTCATCATCAATACAAAGTACATCAACCTGATTCATTGGTGTGTTTGGTGTTGCTTGAGTCATTGCGCCGCCCTTAAATTACTTCTGGCTAAATAATAGCTTAAAAAAATATTCTATGGTGAGTTTGTCCTGCCTTTATTTATAGCTGAATCTAAGTAATGTAGTTATTACCCATAAGTAGATAATTGCTAACACTAAAGTTGCAAATTTGCGTGTAACCAACTAAACATTAAGTATAAAGTTATCTATATGGATGAAAGGAATGAATGGATCAGATGGTAATTTTGAACGTGCCTTTTTAAACGAACAAAAGCTGCGCTTGGCCGCAGAGCAATTACTTAAAGATAAAAGCACCGTTTTAGTTGCCATAAATAATGAATTACAAAAAAAAGTAGCCGATTTAGAACATCAACAAATGCTGTTTGTGCAAACTGAAAAAATGGCGACCTTAGGAACGCTTTGTGCAGGCGTAGCCCATGAAATAAATACCCCGCTTGCCTATGCAATGAGTAATATAGAAAGCTTACAAAATTCTACCCCTTTGCTCATCACGTTGCTAAAGCTTAACGAGCAATACTTAAACAACGAAATTAAAGAGAGCCGTTTTAAACACGAAATCGACATACTCAACTTACAGTATCCGTATGCGTGGCTTTATAACAATTTGCAGGGACAAGTTAACGACAGCGTTGAAGGACTCAAACGAATAAAACAAATTGTGCATGACTTATTAAACTTTGCCCACCCCTCCTCCTCGCAAGATAAGCAACTAACCGATGTAACAACGGGTGCTAATAATGCTTTAAGGTTATTAAGTAACAAACTCAAACTATGCGAGATAAAAACGCGGTTTGAACCACTACCACTTATTTGGTGCAATTTATCATCAATTAATCAAATTTTTGTAAATCTCTTAATGAATGCTTGGCAAGCATGCGAGCTTGATTTAGAAAAAGGCTGCATTATTGAGGTCAATATTTTTGAACTAAACACAAATATCTGTATTGAGGTAAAAGATAATGGCTGTGGAATGAGTGAAGACACAATAGCGCATATGTTTGACCCTTTTTATACAACAAAAGAAGTTGGTGAAGGTACCGGTATGGGTATGACACTTGTATACGCTATGGTGAGCGATCATGGCGGAAAAATAGAAGTTAACAGCACATTAGGGACAGGTACGACCATCCGCTGCCTATTACCTTTAAAAGCGTAAACAAACGAGCAAAACCACAATGTAAATAAAAAGTTAATAAATACGTTTTTGAAGTTTAATGCCCTTGCAGCATGTATTTTAATCGATTAAAGGTGGTTTTTTCTTATCTTGAAATTTATTTGCATACTTAGACCAAATATTTAGTTTTTTTCATTTCTTTTTGTTTGCATATGTTGCTAGGATGTTTGCAACAGGTTATGAGCATCATAACCACACACATATTATAAGAACACAAAAAAACAGGGTCGTCACTATGCCAACATACCGTTTAAACACACTTGCTGTAGCCGTTGCTTTCGCGTTTAGCGCACCAAGCATTGTTAACGCAGAAGAAGCACCCGTGCAAGCTGCTAAAAACATTGAGCAAATTTCTGTATTAGGATCGCGTGTATCTAACCGTACCTCTACTGAGTCTTCTTCTCCTATTGATTTAATTGACGCTGATGATTTAACTAAAGGTGGTTTTACCGAATTAGGCCAAAGCCTGCAAGCGACAGCGCCTTCATTTAACTTTTCGCGTACACAAGTATCTGACGGTTCTGACCTATTTAGACCCGCAACACTTCGCGGCTTACAGCCAGATCAAACCCTTGTATTAGTAAATGGTAAACGTCGTCATAACCAATCAATTTTTGGCCTTAACGGTACAGTAGGCGCAGGCGCTGCGGGTACCGATATGAATGCCATTCCGCTAACGGCCCTTAAAGGCGTTGAAGTATTACGCGATGGCGCAGCGGCGCAATATGGCTCTGATGCTATTGCAGGCGTAATTAACTTATCTCTTAATAACTCAACCGGTATTACAACGGGTTTTGTACAATACGGCGGCACAAGTGAAGGTGACGGCGACACTATTTCAGCAGGTTTAAACCGTGGTTTTGAATTAGGTAACGAAGGCGGCTTTATTAACCTATCGCTTGAGTACCGTGATGCCGATGGCACTAACCGCGCCGAGCGTGATACGGGTGGTTCGCTTAATGTTGAACCAGGTACGTTAAGTGAAGATGTACGCTGGGGCCAAGGTAACTCAGAAAGTGAATTTACATCGTTATTTTACAACATGGCTTTACCAATGGGCGACGGCGAGCTTTACTCGTTTGGTGGCTACTCAGAGCGCACGGCGCTGGGTAATGGTTTTTACCGTAACTTTAACGAAGCGTCTAAAAACGTAACCCAAGTATATAGCGATGGTTTTTTACCGCGCATATATAACGAAGCACAAGATATTTCAGTCGCGCTTGGTTTTAAAGGCGATATAAACACAGATTGGAATTACGATGTATCGGCCGTTTATGGTGAAAATCAATACGACTTTACATCACGCAATACATTAAACGCTTCTTACGCGGCTGAGTATTTATTTAACAACCCAAGTGCAAGCGATGCCGATATTGCAGCAAATTCAGGCCCTAGTGGCGGTTACTCAGGTGGTTTTAGATTTGATCAAACAACGGTTAACCTTGATGTAAACGGTATTGTAGATATTGGCCGTGGTGAACCTTTATATGTAACAGTAGGCGCTGAATACCGTAAAGAAAACTACGAAATAGTACCTGGCGATGAAGCATCATACGCCTGTGGACTAGCAAATATGGATACCTCGTACCCATCAGTAAACGATCCAGACCAATTTGCACAGTGTGGTTTTCAGGCTTATAACGGCCTACGCCCTGAAGCGGCTAACGACAGCGACCGTAACAGCTACGCAGTTTATGTAGACGTAGAAACAATGATCACCGACGCATGGAACGTCAGTGGTGCGCTACGTTATGAAGATTTCTCAGATGCTGGCGACGATTTAATTGGTAAATTAGCAACACGTTATGAATTTTCAGATGACTTTGCTGTACGTGGTGCGGTATCTACTGGTTTTAGAGCACCATCACTTCAACAAAGTGGTTATACAGCCTTTACAACTAACTTAGGCTCAGACGGTACATTAACGCAGTCGTTCACTGCAAACACCGGTACAGCCTTCCCAAGTGCGTTAGGTGTAGACAGCTTAAAGCTTGAAACATCAACAAACTACAGTGCTGGTTTTGTTTACGATGTAACAAGCGAGCTTTCGCTAACGGTTGATTTTTACCGCGTAGAAATTGAAGACCGTATTACGCTTGGCAGCTTACTTACGGCTGACGACGTATCGTTTAGCTCAGACGCTGTAGCAGCGCTACAAGCAACGGGAGCAGTACAAGCTAATTACTTCTCAAACTCGGTTGATTCTACTACGCAAGGCGTTGATATTATTGCATCGTACCGTACAGAAGTTGAAGGTGGCAATTTAGGAGTAACCTTTGCAGGTAACCTAAACGATACTAAAATTGACGGCGTAAATGCTGAAGACGGTATTCCTGAAGCGGTTGCTTTTGATGATTTACAACGTAGCTTTTTTACCGACGGACAACCTAGTGAACGTGCAACGCTTACGTTTGACTACGAACGCGATGCCTACACATCAACCATTCGCTTTAACTACTTTGGCGAAACAGATGTAAAATACTTTGGTAATGACCATATTTCATTACCAGGTGAGCTTTCGCCAACAGGATCGTTTAAACCAACAAGTACGGTTGAGTCTGCTGTGTTAGTTGATTTAAATGTTAGCTACCAAATTAACGACATGTTTGCGCTTTCAGTGGGTGCCGATAACGTATTTGACGAAACGCCAGACGAGCTAGGCGACGACGAAGTACTTAACTTTATCACCAACGGTGCATTTAAATACCCTGTACGCGCATTGCCATACGGCTTTGACGGCAGAACGTACTATGCAAAAGTAAGCTTTAGTTTTTAATTATCTTATAAAAAAGTAAAGCAAACTAAGTAATATTAAGCGCAGTTATTAACTGCGCTTTTTTTATGCTTTTTTATTATAAAAAAGTACCTGTTGGGCATTAAAAATACTTGCGCGGTTGAAAATTAAGCCTACAATCGCCATCTCTTAAATAGGCTAATATAAAAGCCTCTTTATTATTTAACTTAAAATAACCATTAGTTGATAGGAAATATATGACTAAAAAATCTAAAGCAAAAACCGCAAACACCAGCGCGGTAGATACAGGGCGAGGCGTTATAAACCACAATGCACTAGCGGCGATGGTCACCTCTAAATTATTTAAACCACAAGTGGTTAAAGCTAAAAAAGGCAAAGGTTCGTTTAAACGCAACAACAAGCATTCAGGACAAGAGTCCTATTTAATCGCGGCTTAAATAGCACCGATCAAATAGGGCTTTTGAATATAGTAAGCGAGGTTTTATACCTCGCTTTTACTTTTAAAGCATACAAGCCACGTTACATAAGCGCGAAATAAATTCGCACCTACGGGTTTGGTATTTGCACGGTGTAGGTGAGGTTTTACACCTCGCTTTCACTTTTAGAGCATTAAAGCCATGTTACATGAGCGCGAAATAAATTCGCACCTACGGGTTTGGTGTTTGCACGATGTAGGTGAGGTTTTATACCTCACTTTCACTTTTAGAGCATTAAAGCCATGTTACATGAGCGCGAAATAAATTCGCACCTACGGGTTCGGTGTTGATGTAGGTGAGGTTTTATACTTCGCTTTCACTTTTAGAGCATTTAAGCCACGTTACATGAGCGCGAAATAAATTCGCACCTACGGGTTTGGTGTTTGCAAGATGTAGGTGAGGTTTTATACCTCGCTTTCACTTTTAAAGCATACAAGCCACGTTACATAAGCGCGAAATAAATTCGCACCTACGGGTTTGGTATTTGCACGATGTAGGTGAGGTTTTATACCTCGCTTTCACTTTTAGTTCTTTATTATTTTAACTCCAAGCTGTCCTCTAAAAGCGAAGCGCCTCTAAACCTCTTTGTGAATAACAGCCCTTAAAAATATGAATGCACAAAGAGAAGAAAAAGAGGAGTAAATGAGAAGACAAAGTCCATTTGTTTAAGTTATATGATATTTCACCACCGAACTCACCGAGGCGCTGTACGCTACACAGAGAAAACACGAGTAATGGTTAGTCACTGCTCCTTGTTTTCTCCTTCACTTCTCGGTGGTGATTTAATTACTTGTTTACTAATGCATCCGACTAAATGTAAAAGCGGTGGTTTTAAACGCCAGCAAGCTGCGCGTCCACAGGTGTTTAACTCAAGTTAGGGTATGGTCTGTAGAAGAAACGTGCTCACGTTAGAAGTGTAGTTTCTAACCTTTAAAACTATTACTTTTAACTGTTTGTGATGGGTTTTCACCAAATAGTTGCGTGTAATCTTTAGCAAATTGTCCCGCATGCCAAAATCCCCAATTGGCTGCTATTACTGAAATTGGCTTATCTTGGTTTAATTTTTTTAGTTCCCGCCTTACATTATTTAAGCGTGTTAAACGTAAAAACCGCAAAGGGTTAATTCCTAAAATACTCTCAAAACTATACTGAAGTGTGCGCCTACTTACAAAAGCAAGCTCGCACAGCTCGGTTATGGTTATTGGGTTTTGTGGATTTGTGGCCACGTAATCTTTTACTTTATCTACTACGGCTTTTCTATGTTTATAACTTGGCGCAATATTTTGTTGTGGATTATCTGCTTGTAATAAGTGTAGTGCCAACATGTTTAGCATATCTTGTTGCGATTCGGTTTTAAGTCCAAAGCCCTTGCCTACAACCATGCTATTAATTATTTGCCTTGCCGTTTGCAATGATGAGTTACTCACCGATAAGCGAGCTGATTGGGCAGATGATAGGTTTTTCAATGTTACGCCTTGTAGTTGCGCCATATATTCAATTGAATTCCAATCGATTACCAAACCATAAATATTAAATTGCTCAGGGGTTATCAGCTCAAAGTCATTATCACTTGTACGGCACATAAATTGATTACTTGCCACACTTAGACCATTAATCTTACTTTGCTGCGACTGACAAGGAATGCCAAGCCAAACAGAATTGGGGGCGATGTTACATTGCTGACGAAGCGCTCGCTCGGTGTATTCTTTAAACACATGAATATTGACGTAATCTGTTTCTTCAATAAAACCATAAAAGCTGCCGTCGCTCATTTGATCGTATTTTTGCTGCCATTGAGTAAGGCTATGCGCTTGCTCGTCTATGTCATGTGTTTGCACCTTGCTCTTTAGTGGTGCGTTGTAGCTACTTTGCTGCGCCATATAGGGGATGCTCTTTTTCGTTACACTTTTATTATGGTTAAGTTAACACCGCTTTGCGTATGTAACCAATTGAATTGGATTAATAAATAATCTTTTGCCGAAATTCGATAGTTACTTGGTACAAAATAAGCTGTCTTGTAACTATTGAAAATTGATTTATAGCTAAAGATGCAGCAAAACCTATACCAAGGTTTATCATATTAGTTATGTGGAGTAAATCATGGGGCAAGCGTACAGTTACACTTTAGGTACACACACTTATAAATTCAAGAACTTAGCCCAGTTAATGGCTAAAGCAACGCCGCAACGTTCGGGTGATCGCTTAGCGGGCGTCATTGCACAATCAGCACAAGAACGTGCTGTGGCTCAAATGACATTGGCCGATGTACCTCTTAAAACATTTTTAAATGAGGTACTTATTCCCTACGAAGATGACGAAATTACACGCTTAATTATTGACGAGCACGATGCCAATGCCTTTATGGCTATTGCACATTTAACCGTAGGCGATTTTCGTAATTGGCTTTTAAGCGACTTTGCAACACCCGCTATACTTGCAAGTATAAGGCAAGGTATTACGCCCGAAATGGCTGCTGCTGTTAGCAAAATAATGCGCAATCAAGATCTCATATTAATTGCTAAAAAGTGCCATGTTACGAGTGCTTTTAGAAACACTATTGGCCTTCCTGGGCATTTATCTACACGTTTACAACCAAATCATCCAACTGACGATATTAACGGTATTGCTGCATGCATGCTTGATGGGCTGCTATACGGTAATGGCGATGCCGTAATAGGTATAAACCCAGCAACCGATAACGTTGCCCAAGCCATTAAATTAATGACATTAATGGATGATGTTATTCAAAAATACGCCATACCGACGCAAAGCTGTGTGCTTACCCATGTTACTAACACTATTGAATGTATAGAAGCTGGCGCACCGGTTGATTTGGTATTTCAATCGATTGGCGGCACGGAGGCTACTAACTCAAGTTTTGGTTTTAATTTAAATACCTTAGCTGAAGCGCAAGATGCCGCTTTGAGTTTAAAGCGCGGCACTGTTGGCAATAATGTGATGTATTTTGAAACTGGGCAAGGCAGTTCGCTTTCAGCAAATGCGCATCATGGGCTTGATCAGCAAACGTGTGAAGCTCGCGCTTATGCAGTTGCTCGTAAGTTTGATCCGTTACTGGTTAATACCGTGGTGGGGTTTATTGGCCCTGAATATTTGTTTGATGGTAAAGAAATTACCCGAGCAGGACTTGAGGATCACTTTTGCGCTAAGTTACTAGGCATACCGATGGGGTGCGACGTGTGTTACACCAATCATGCAGAGGCCGATCAAAACGATATGGATAATTTGCTAACGCTATTAGGTGTTGCAGGTTGCTCGTTTGTAATGGGAATACCTGGCTCTGACGATATTATGCTTAACTACCAAACTACGTCGTTTCATGATGCATTATATGTGCGTCGAGTTCTTGGCTCTAGACCCGCCCCTGAGTTTGAAGCATGGCTAAGCAAAATGAAAATTATGCAAAGCACTACCGACATCACACTTTCAGATACCTTGCCTCCCGCTTTTGCGAAACCTCTGGGTGCAATTACTGGAGGTGGCTCATGAAATCACGTTCAAAACCGACCACTCCATTAGATAACTCAGTAAACGAGCATAAAAATAACGGTAATGTAGTGCACAATCCTTGGAGTGATTTACGGCGTTTTACCGACGCCCGTATTGGGCTTGGTCGCGCTGGTATAAGTTTGCCAACCTCAGAAATGCTGGCTTTTCAGCTATCTCATGCACAAGCGCGTGATGCGGTGAGTTTTCCGCTTGATATTAACGAAATGACTGAGCAACTAGGCAGTATTAGTGCTCTAAAAGAGGTTGCCCCTCCCCTGCATTTACACAGCCAAGCCGTTGACAGGGTTACTTACCTTCAGCGACCCGATTTAGGCCGCAAACTTGATGAAAATGGTAGGCAAGTACTTCTCAGCTATATGAATAAACAAAAGCACACTGCGCAGGCTAAATACGATTTAGCAATTGTAGTGGTTGATGGACTTTCGTCGTTGGCGGTACAAAAAAATGCATACCCATTTATAACAGAGCTATTAACGCATCTTACAACAGACAAGCAATTTAAAATTGCTCCCATTACTTTGGTTGAGCAAGGGCGAGTAGCGATTGGCGACGATATAGGTGAGTTGCTAAATGCGCAGGTGGTTATGGTGTTAATAGGAGAGCGCCCAGGACTTAGTTCGCCAGATAGCCTTGGCTTGTATTTAACATGGGAGCCCAAAACAGGACTTAACGATGCATGTCGTAATTGCATATCGAATATTCGCCCTGCAGGCCTATCTTATACAGAAGCGGCGAGACGCGCACTGTACTTATTACGTGAAGCTAAAAAACTAAAACTAACTGGGGTTAATTTAAAAGACCGCACACAAGATGATGTAATTGAGCATCAGGTTTCAACCACTAACTTTTTAATTGCTGAGTAATTTTAATTAAAAACACATGAAATAAAAAAATAAAAACTAAACATCAACGGAGAAAGGTTATGTCTACTAATAATACAGAGTACCTTGCTAAAAGACAGTTAAAACGGGGTACTGCGGGGTGGTTATTGCTCGCAGGTTTGGGTGTGTCGTATGTAATATCGGGTGACTTTGCAGGCTGGAACTTTGGTATCGCCGAAGCCGGTTGGGGTGGTTTTGCCATTGCTGCAGTATTAATGGCGGTTATGTATTTAGCGCTTGTACTATCGCTTGCTGAAATGTCAGCTGCAATACCTGCTGCAGGCGGAGGTTATAGTTTTGCGCGTCAAGCTATCGGGCCAGCGGGAGGCTATTTAACCGGGCTTGCCGTATTAATTGAATACGCCTTAGCGCCCGCTGCTATTGTTATTTTTATAGGCTCGGCAGTTGAAGCCCTCACCGGATTTAATGGCCCATGGGTATATGCATTATTTTACTTACTATTTGTGGGAATTCATTTAGCGGGCGTAGGAGAAGCGCTTAAAGTAATGATGGTAATAAGTGGTTTAGCGGTATTAGCTATTATTGCAACGGCTTTTGTTTTAATCACAAATTTTGATGCATCGCGCTTATTTGACGTCCCCGTAACCGATGCAGTGGGAGCTAGTGAGTTTTTACCTTTAGGTTGGTACGGGGTTTGGGCTGCATTACCGTTTGCCATGTGGTTATTTTTGGCGGTTGAAGGTGTACCGCTTGCTGCTGAAGAAGCAAAAGATCCCGCTAAAGATGTGCCAAAAGGCATTATTGGTGCAATGATCTTTTTGTTATTTACTGCTTTTTTAGTTGTTGTTTTAGTGCCTGGTGCTGGCGGTGCTGCTGCAATGGGGGCAAGTGCAGTGCCTTTAGTTGATGCATTAAATGCATCGGGTAGTGAGGGCTTAGCAACCGTTGTAAATATATTAGGGCTTGCGGGTTTAGTTGCTTCGTTTTTCTCTATTATTTATGGTTATAGTCGCTTAGTGTTTGCTCTATCTAGAGCCGGTTATTTACCACGTTCGTTGTCTATTACGACTAATCGCAAAGTGCCAGCACGTGCGTTGATTGTACCTGCAGTATTTGGCTTTTTAGTATCACTCAGTGGTGAGGGTGATTTAATACTTGCAATGGCAGTAGTAGGTGCAACGCTCTCGTATGCATTAATGGCGCTGAGCCATATTTTACTTCGCGTTAAACAACCTGATTTACCTCGCCCGTACAAAACTCCAGGTGGCGTAGTTACGTCAAGTATTGCTTTAGTACTTTCGCTTATAGCATTAACGGGTGTGTATGCGTTTGACCCTCGTGCATTTTTATACACTATGGTGCTGTTTATTGTGGGCGCCGCATATTACTTTGGCTATAGCTCAAAACACTTAGTTGCTAAAAGCGCTGATGAAGAGTTTGCAATGTTGGCAAATGCAGAATCTGATTTAGAAATGGCTAAGTAGGTATTAATAGTTATTAAATATAAGTGAGGCTACCCCTCACTTATATTTTTATACGTACAATACGATGTAAAAATGGTGCCTGCATGTAGGCATCAAGTCCTTTATCTACTTTATTAATACCGTTTAAAACTAAAACTTTATGTTGCCGCGTAGCGCTTTGTTTTGCCCGTGTTTGGTTTTTTTGTCCATGCGCTTTCGCTGTGAATTACGGCTAGGTTTGGTGGCACGACGCGCTTTATTAACAACGGTAGCACTAAGTATTAAATCTTTTAAGCGCTTAAGGGCATCTTCTCGGTTTAGCTCTTGAGTACGATGGCTTTGCGCTTTAATTATTAAAACGCCCTCTTTGGTAATTCTTGTATCATTTAAGGCTAGCAAACGCTCTTTATAAAAATCAGGTAATTTAGAGCGGTTAATATCAAAGCGTAAATGAATTGCACTTGCGACTTTGTTAACATTTTGACCACCGGCACCTTGCGAACGAATAGCCGTTAGCTCTAGTTCCCATTCATCGATAGTGACAGTATTTGAAATTGTTAACATTGTGTTCAGCTCTATTTGTCAAAAATGTATTATATCATCAGTACATTAGCTTGTGGTGAATGAACTAAATTCTTAGAACTTAAATAAATTCTCATAAATTGTACTATAAAATCAGCCAATATATTATTTTGTGTTGGCAAGTGTTGCTTATTAGTTTCTAATTGGCACAACTTTAATACTAGGAAATGCTCAATGAAAAAAATACTTGTATCACTTAGCTTATTAGCAATGAGTTTCTCAAGCCTTGCAGTAGATATTAACGAAGGTCAACTTCAAAGCTATATGAAAGCACTGCCAGCTGTAACGAGCTGGGCAAGCAGCCAAGAGTCTTTAAAAGACTTAGACTTAGCAAGTATGTTAGGTGGTTCTGCAGATCAAAGTGTTGACGAACAAAGCTCTTTAGCTAATAGCGCACTAAGCATGATTAAAGAGCAAGACCTATACAAAAGCTTCGCGGGTGTTACAGGCCGCTACGGCTTTACACCAGAGCAACTAGTAACTGTAGGTTCTGAAGTATCAATGGCTTATATCGAAAACCTTAAATCGGGTTTATCTGCTGATAATCAAGAAACAGCGAATAAAGTAATGGGCGGTTTTCAAAGTATGAAAAGTGCTAAAGATAAAGGCGCTAGTTCGTTAATGGGTTCGTTTGGTAAATCGTCAAGCGCAGCTGAGGAGTCTACAGAGTCTTTAGTAAGCGAAAGCAACCTTGAACTTGTGAGCGAATACATGCCACAACTACAAAAGCTTTTTGCACTTCTATAAGTTTTATTGTTTTATAAAAAGGTGGCTTTTGCCGCCTTTTTTAATGCCTAATTTTTATATGACTTAGATAAATTACAATATTTTATAAGTAATACTGACCGGGACTATATGCAAAAACGGGGGAGTAAATTATTACTCCCCCGTTTTTATTTAGCGTACAGATTATTTAAGATCGAATCTGTCTGCGTTCATTACTTTTACCCATGCATTTACAAAGTCATGTACAAAGCGCTCTTTGTTGTCGTCTTGTGCATAAAACTCAGCAAGTGCGCGCAATATAGAGTTTGATCCAAATACTAAATCAACGCGTGTTGCAGTCCATTTAGTAGTGCCACTTTTACGGTCTACTATATTGTATAAACCTTTTTGAGTTGGCTCCCAACGGTTTGACATGTCAGTTAAGTTTACAAAGAAGTCGTTGGTTAATGAGCCTACGCTATTTGTAAATACACCATGCTCGCTGCCAGCATAGTTAGTACCTAGTACTCGCATCCCACCAATAAGTACCGACATTTCTGGTGCACTTAATCCCATTAGTTGGCTGCGCTCTAGTAATAACTCTTCCGCTGACACTGCGTAATCTTTTTTCAGCCAGTTTCTAAAACCATCGTGAATGGGTTCTAGTACATCAAACGATTCTGCATCAGTCATTTCGTCTGTTGCATCTCCACGTCCTGGAGCAAACGGCACGTTTACATCAACACCGGCTTGTTTTGCAGCTTGTTCTACGGCTGCTGTACCACCTAAAACAATTAAGTCGGCGATGCTAACAGGTTTACTCAAGCCAGCCTGCACTTTTTCAAGCGCACTAAGTACTGATGCTAAACGTTCTGGCTCATTACCTTGCCAATCTTTTTGCGGTGCTAAACGAATGCGTGCACCATTTGCGCCGCCACGTTTATCAGAACCACGATAAGTACGTGCGCTATCCCAAGCTGTATTTATTAAATCAGCGGCACTAACACCACAATTTAATAATGTCGTTTTTAAATTGCTAATTTCGTCGTCTGTTAATGTGTAATCAACGGTTGGAATTGGATCTTGCCAAATTAAGTCTTCGCTTGGTACGTCAGCACCTAAGTAACATGATTTAGGGCCTAAATCGCGGTGAGTTAGTTTAAACCAGGCACGTGCAAACACGTCTGAAAAGTAGTCAAAGTCGTTATAAAAACGCTCAATAATTTTACGGTACGTTGGGTCCACTTTCATGGCCATATCAGCATCTGTCATCATTGGGTTTAAACGAATTGATGAATCTTCTACATCGACAGGTTTGTCTTCTTCTTTAATATTAATAGGCTCCCACTGATGAGCGCCTGCAGGGCTTTTAGTGAGTTCCCATTCGTAGGTTAATAAAAGCTTACAGTATTCGTTATCCCATTGTGTTGGGTGCGTAGTCCATGCGCCCTCTACACCTGATGTAACTGTATCGCGGCCAATCCCACGGGTTGTAGTGTTATTCCAACCAAGGCCTTGCTCGTGTACGTCAGCTGCTTCTGGTTCTGGTCCTAAGTTTTCTGCTTTGCCATTACCGTGCGCTTTACCTACTGTGTGTCCGCCTACCGTTAATGCGGCGGTTTCTTCGTCATCCATTGCCATACGTGCAAAAGTTTCGCGAATTTGGGCCGCTGTTTTAAGCGGATCAGGAATACCATTTACACCTTCAGGGTTGACATAAATTAAGCCCATTTGTACTGCGGCTAATGGATTTTCCATGGTGTCTGGTTTATCTACACTTTCGTAACGGCCGTCACTTGGCGCTAACCATTCTTTTTCGGCTCCCCAGTAAACGTCTTTTTCAGGATGCCAAATATCTTCTCGGCCGCCGGCAAAACCAAAGGTTTTTAAGCCCATTGATTCGTATGCCATGTTGCCCGCTAAAATAATTAAGTCGGCCCATGAAAGCTTGTTACCGTATTTTTTCTTTATTGGCCAAAGTAAACGGCGCGCTTTGTCGAGGTTACCGTTATCTGGCCATGAATTTAGTGGCGCAAAACGTTGATTACCTGTACCACCGCCCCCTCTACCATCGGCTAAACGGTATGAACCCGCTGAGTGCCATGCTAAACGAATCATTAAACCGCCGTAATGTCCCCAATCGGCTGGCCACCAATCTTGGCTATCGGTCATTAAGCTTTTTACGTCTGTTTTTAGCGCGTCAAGATCGATTGATTTAAATGCTTCAGCGTAATTAAAGTCGCTATTGTATGGATTTGATTTGGTGTCGTGCTGATGAAGAATGTCTAAGTTTAGGGCATTTGGCCACCAATCAGTATTGGGATTAGACGTTTTAGTATTACTGCCGTGCATGACCGGACATTGGCCTGCTTTAGGGTTGCTCATTCTGGAATCCTTATAATAGAAAAGTAAAATACTTAATCAATCAGTATTGTTGTTTATGTATTTATAACTTTTTAAAAAGTAACGGTTATTTTTATTTAATCGGCTTACTTATTATTTAGTGTGCCTGCCTAAACACTTACGTATCCTTAATATAGGCGCATAAATTATGCTTCGCCAGCCTCAACATACTATTTAAAACGATTGCTCCAATTTATATTTTTGATTGGCCTTTTGCTAATGATGTATTTAACAATAGCTTGTAATTACATTCAAAATAATAGTAAAAATAAATCTGACGACGCTCGTGTAAGGTATTACGTAAGATAAAAAAACAAATTAGTGAATTAACCTTAACCTTTTTACTAGACCTGTGATCGAATTGAAAAATTTCGGCGTAATGGTATGTGAAGGGTTTGAAAGTGGCTTTAATTTATTTGAAGCGCACATTGGAATACCCCCCTTCACCATGAAATTGTAGTTATATAGTTATAATTATAAAGGTGCATTACTTAAGCCCAATGCACCTTTACTTTATAAACCGAATACTTTGAGTATTCTTATATTTTTAACTAATTGAATTGAATTAAGTATTTGTTCATAAAGATTCAGTTAGTATGAAGTTGTTCTCCTGTGAATCCCTACGACATATTGTTGTTTTAAGCAGTTTTTGCCAGCTCATATTGAGCTGGTTTTTTTTGCCTATTTTTTCTTAAAACCACCTAAGTATTAGCAAAATGATCATGCTTTACCCTATTATTGCTAAGCTCACTAGGTTAAAAAATTCTTACAACTATTGCTCCTATCTAAATTAGGTCAATTTTAATCCTGAAAAGTCAACGCGCCCTAGTGCCATTCAGCCCTGCATGTTAAAGTTATTACAGTAATTAATTTAATTAGGCGTACCGATGCGTTATTACCTATCTACACTTTTTGTTTGTTTAACTTTCTTTTCGGGCATAGTAAATTCTGCTGAACAAAAACCAGCAGCCCCTACAGCACAACAAGAGCAACAAGCCCTCAAACAACTTAAAGAGTCTATGTTTAAACCGCTAATGGAGCGCTACATACTCGACGAGCTAAAAGCCGTAAGGCAAGATCAACAAAAACTCCGTGAGGATGTAACTAAGCAAGTCACTCATGCACAGCTTGATACTGCAGATCGCGCATTAACGTACACTACCGATACTATTAATAATGTATTTTTTATAATTACCGCTACGGCTTCTATTTTGGTTTTAGTGGGCTGGAACTCACTACGCGATGTTAAAAACAAAGTAGAAGATATTGTAAATACACGTGTAAGTGTAATTACTGACGAGTATGAAGACCGATTAAAAATTCTTGAAGAAAAACTACGCGTACGCTCAGAAGAAATACTCAGTAACCAAGAGCGCATATCAGTTACCAACGAGGTTCATTCGTTATGGATGCGCGCCAATTTAGAAAGTGATTTTGCTAATAAAATTGAAATATTTGATGAGATTTTAAAACGTAAACCAGAGGATGTTGAAGCCATTGCTTATAAGGCCGATGCGTTATTAGAAATAAATGAAACAGCGCAAGCCATTGAGTTGTGTAATCAAGCCATTGATATAGATAGTGTCTATGGTTATGCCTATTGGCAACGAGCATGTGCTTATGCGCTAACACATAAGCATGCTGATGCATTAGCCGACATTAAAATGGCACTTGAATACTCTCCAAATTTACGTAATGAGCTATTACATGAGAGCGCATTTGCAAGCTTACATGACAACGACAGCTTTAATACGATAGTAGCTGGTGAAGTTGTTTAAGCACTCAGTATTTGGCCTGTATGATTAGGCGCAACATCATAAAAAAGGGCCTTGGCCCTTTTTTTGTTTTTAAAGATTAAGTTTGTTGTGTAATTAGAAGCTTTACTGCGCTCTACAAACTCTGCTCTACCGTAGAGTTAAGACCTAAAGTGATTAATTCACAAAGAGGTTTAGAGACGCTGCGCTTTTAGAGAAGAGCTTTGAAGTTAAAATAATCAGAAGTTGTGCTTCTAACATGAGCAACAAGTCATACTCTGAACTTGGTATAAACACTTCTATTCGCGCAGGTTACAAGCTTTTAAAGTAACGCTTGTACTTTTATAATGCCGAGTCAGCATTGGTTTTGCTCTTCTCATTTGCTCCTCTTTTTCTTCTCTGCGTGCATATTGTTTTTTAGGGCNTTTTTCTTCTCTGCGTGCATATTGTTTTTTAGGGCTGTTATACACAAATAGGTTTAGAGATGCTGCGCTTTTAGAGAAGAGCTTAGAAGTTAAAATAATAAAAACAATCAGAAACTGTGCTTCTAACATGAGCAACAAGTCATACTTTAAACTTGGTATAAACACTTCTATTCGCGCAGGTTACAAGCTTTTAAAGCAACGCTTGTACTTTTATAATGCCGAGTCAGCATTGGTTTTGCTCTTCTCATTTGCTCCTCCTTTTCTTCTCTGCGTGCATATTGTTTTTTAGGGCTGTTATACACAAATAGGTTTAGAGATGCTGCGCTTTTAGAGTAGTTAGCTTAAGTAATTAGAAGCTGTGCTTCTCGCGCGAGCAAGCTTAGCGCCTACGTGGAAAACTTAACGCGGTGGTTAAAATTCACTTGTAGACGCGCTGCTTGCGGGCGTTTAAAAACGTAGTTTTTAGGATGGGTGATTAAGTAATTAGAAGCTGCGCTTCTCGCGCGAGCGAGCTCTGCGCCTACGTGGAAAACTTAACGCGGTGGCTAAAATCCACCTGTAGACGCGCTGCTTGCAGGCGTTTAAAAACTCAGTTTTTAGATAGCTGAATTAAATAATTAGAAGCTTCGCTTCTCGCGCGAGCAAGCTCTGCGCCTACAACACAGCAAATCACGTCAAAATCCGATGCAATATTGTATGGTGGCTTATTTTCTTCAGGCATAAAAAAAGCCGCATAAAATGCGGCTTTGGAGGTTTAGTCTCACTTCACTTTGGGCGTGTCTCCAAAACTTAGTGAATACGTTACCAAGGAACTGTTATGTATTATTTAAGCTATTGACTCTAATGCAATTTTAACCATTTCGTTAAACGTGCTTTGACGCTCATCAGCAGGTGTTGCTTCGCCAGTGATTACGTGGTCACTTACTGTAAATAATGCCATTGCGTTTGCGCCGTATTCAGCTGCAACGCCGTATAAACCTGCTGTTTCCATATCTACTGCTAGCATGCCTAACTTGTCTAAGTCTTTATAGAACGAATCATCTGCTTGATAGAATGTATCTGTCGTAAATACGTTACCTACTTTTGCTTTAATTCCTAGCTCTTTAGCAGCGTTTACGCCGTTTAAAAGTAGGTCAAAGTTAGCAATAGCAGCAAAATCGTAGCCACGTACGCGTGCACGGTTTACGTTTGAATCTGTGCTTGCACCTTGTGCAAAAATTACGTCACGAATTTTGATATCTGTGCCAATACCGCCACACGTACCAATACGTATAATATTTTTAACGCCAAAGCTTACAATTAGCTCACGTGCATAAATAGACATTGATGGGATGCCCATGCCTGAACCCATGATACTTACTGGCTTACCTTTGTAAGTACCAGTGAAACCGTACATGTTACGAACGCCTGTAACTTGTACTGCATCATCTAAAAAGTTTTCAGCAATATATTGCGCACGTAGCGGATCGCCTGGCATTAATACTGTTTCGGCGAAATCACCAACGTTTGCACTGATATGCGGAGTACTCATTAATTGTTTTCCTTTTTATTTGGCATTTTTAGCTCATTTAAAAAGCTGTCGCCGTAATCAAGCGCAGATAAGCTAAACCACTGTGCCAGTGTTTGACCTATATCTGCAAAGCTGTTGCGTTCACCTAATGGTGTGTTACTCATACCTGGTTGGTATGCAATAACAGGTACGTATTCACGAGTGTGCTCAGAACCTGGAAAGGTTGGGTCACAGCCATGATCTGCAGTGATCATTAATACGTCATCTGCTTTTAACTGATTTAGTATAGTTGGTAAATAGTCATCAAATTCTTTTAATGCTTTTGCGTATCCTACTGGATTACGACGATGACCAAATTTTTCATCAAAATCAACTAGGTTAGTAAAGATTAAGCTACGATCTGGCGCGCTTTCCATTACTTCGCTGGTTTTTTCTAGCAAGTTCATAAGCCCAGGTGCTTTATGCTTTTGGGTTATGCCCTGATGCGCGTAAATATCTGAAATTTTACCAATACTAATTACTTCGCCGCCGTCTTTTGCTAGTACATCTAGCAATGTTGGTGCTGGCGGAAGTACTGAATAGTCACGACGATTACCCGTTCGAGCAAAGTCTTGGCTATTTGAACCCAAAAATGGCCGCGCAATCACTCGTCCTATATTCATTTCATCAAGTAGCGCCCGTGCGATTTCGCAAACTTGATAAAGCTTCTCTAGGCCGAATGACTCTTCATGCGCGGCTATTTGAAACACGCTATCAGCTGAGGTGTAACAGATTGGTTTACCTGTTTTTACGTGCTCTTCACCTAGCTGTTCTAAAATGGTAGTTCCTGATGCATGGCAATTGCCTAAAATGCCAGGAATACCTGTACGAGCAATAAACTCGTCTATAAATTCTTGTGGGAAACTTGGCTGTGTTTTTGGGAAATATCCCCAATCAAATAACACAGGTACGCCTGCCATTTCCCAATGACCTGATGGCGTGTCTTTTCCGCTAGAGATTTCTTTAGCGTAACCCCATGCACCTTGAGGAGCTTGGCGGTCTGAAATTAAACACGGTTCGCCACCGGCAGCTTCGCATGCATCCACTAACCCAAGTTTTGATAGGTTAGGAAGCGACAATGCACTGCCTGTTTCGTCGTAATATGCTTTTAGTAAGTGAGCGAATGTATTAGCCCCAAGATCGCCGAATTTATCTGCATCTGGTGCTGCACCGATTCCTAGGCTATCTGCCATTAAAATAATTGCTCTTGCCATTTTGACCTCACTTTGATTCTAGGTGGTTACTTTATCCGCTGATCGAATTTTCCGTACAGGACAAAAGTCCTGTTTCATAAAACCTAAACATTATAAATTTGCACCCTTGAGCGAAGCAAAAGAGATTAATCGTGTCTTTTTTGCTATTGTGATCTACCAACAATATATCTTTCTGTGTGGATGAGAACTTTAGTGACACGAACTACTATTATAGCCATTGCAGGCGCATCAGCGTCGGGCAAATCTCTTTTTAGCCAAACAATTTACAATGAATTGGTTAATGAGCTTGAACCAGGCGCTATCGCCATTATTGAAGAAGATGCTTATTACAAGGATCAGTCGCATTTGCCGATGGCTCATCGTACGCAAACAAATTACGACCATCCAGATGCATTTGAACACGCATTAATGCTTGAGCATTTAACGCAACTTCGTTGTGGTAACTCAGTAGAAGTACCAACGTATGATTATGCACAGCACACGCGTAGCGCAACCACACGCCGAGTGCCAGCTGCTAAAATACTCATTGTTGAAGGTATTTTACTATTGAGTGATAAAGCGCTTAATAAAGAATTTGATATTAAGGTGTTTATAGACACACCTTTAGATATTTGTTTAATGCGTCGTATGCAACGTGATATGGAGCAACGAGGCAGAACATTACAATCTGTTGTTGAGCAATATCAGGCAACTGTTAGACCGATGTTTTATCAATTCATTGAGCCTTCTAAGCATAACGCTGATTTAGTTGTGACTCGAGGCGGCATGAACCGCGTTGCGATTGATATAATAAAAAGTAAAATTAAATATTTACTACAAGAATAACAACGGGAAACATTTGTATGACAACATTTATGAGCTTAGTAGGCATGTGTGTGCTACTAAGCATTGCCTTTGCTGCGTCAACTAATCGCAAGGCAATTAATTTAAGAACCGTTGGTATAGCATTTGCGATGCAAATTGTTATAGGCGGTTTTGTTCTGTTTTTCGAAGCAGGAAAAAATGTGTTAACTAGCATGTCATCAGCCGTCTCGTCGGTTATTGGTTATGCTAATGATGGTATTGGGTTTTTATTTGGTCCACTTGCCTCACAAGACACATTAGGTTTTATTTTTGCAATTCAAGTTTTGCCAGTTATCGTGTTTTTCTCAGCGCTTGTTGCTGTGTTATATCACCTTGGCATTATGGATTGGATAATTAGGATTTTAGGCGGCGGTTTACAAAAATTATTGAAGACCTCTCGCACAGAATCGCTTTCAGCAACTGCAAATATTTTTGTAGGCCAAACTGAAGCACCGTTAATAGTTAAGCCATTTATAGCAACGATGACAAAATCGGAATTGTTTGCAGTAATGGTAGGTGGCTTAGCCACTGTAGCAGGCTCTGTAATGGCCGGTTACGTAATTATTGGCGTAGATCTTAAGTATCTTATTGCTGCGAGCTTTATGGCTGCACCAGGTGGTTTCTTAATGGCCAAGATGATTGTGCCAGAAACTGAAACGCCTAGAGATAACTTAGCTGATTTAGATTTAGATGACGAAGATAAGCCTGTAAATGTAATTGATGCAGCTGCATCAGGTGCTGCAAACGGTATGCATTTAGCACTTAATGTAGGTGCAATGTTACTTGCTTTTGTAGCGCTAATTGCACTATTAAACGGTTTATTAGGCGGTATTGGCGGGTGGTTTGATTACCCAACATTAACGCTTCAAGAAATATTAGGTTATGTATTTGCTCCAGTTGCATGGTTACTAGGTGTGCCATGGGATGAAGCGATTATAGCCGGCAGCTTTATTGGTCAAAAGATAGTAGTAAACGAGTTTGTTGCTTACTTAGACTTTATAAATTATCGCGATACGTTAAGCGCGCACACACAAGCAATCGTTACTTTTGCTTTATGTGGGTTTGCTAACTTATCATCGATAGCCATTTTACTAGGTGGGTTAGGCGGTATGGCGCCTAGTCGGCGGAAGGATATCGCACGCTTAGGGCTCAGAGCAGTGTTAGCAGGATCTATGGCTAACCTTATGAGCGCAGCAATTGCTGGGTTTTTCCTCTCGCTAGCTTAGAAACTTATTGAGATGAACACCGGTGTTGCAAAACAAGAGGATAGCGCTTTAAGGGGTTAAAGCTCTATCTGACTTGAACGATACTTCACCAAGGGCCGCAAGGCCCTTTTATCGTTTTAGGCCTTAATTTTTAGCCTCAACTACTTCTAACCTCGAACCACTTATCTATCTAGCCCCCTTTATAGTTATACATAACTCAAATAAACCAATATCTTAGTAACAAGTTCACATAAATAATTTTTGTATTTTTCATATTTTCAGCCACACTTATTATTACTTAAGCTAACCGAATGACGATTCGCTATTGTGAAATATATTCTTTATTCTCTTTTTTTAATTTGTTCTGTGTATGTTCAAGCAAAGGAAGCCCTGCTTGTTGTTACAGAGTTAGCACCACCAAACCAAGTATTGATTAATGGCGAGGTAGCAGGTGAAGGTACTCAGTTTATCAGAGATATATTTGCTGAGGCTGATCTCACACCTAACATTCAAATGTATCCTTGGGCACGTGCTTATAAAATTGCAGATGAGTTAAAAAACACCTTTATATACAGCCTTGCACGCACTGTAGAGCGAGAAAATAAATTTTATTGGATTGGACCAGTTGGACGATTTGAGCTGGGCTTTATCGGCCTATCAGAGCGAAATGATCTTATTATAAATAATACTGAACAAGCAAAAGTGTATAAAATTGCGATGCAACGCAATGACTTTTCAACACAAACCCTCACTAAACTTGGATTTGAAGTTGTTTTAACCTCTGATATTCAAAAATCATACTCTTTACTATTAGCTAAAAAAGTAGATTTAATTGTAGACGATCCATTATATATGCAGCAGATGAGCGACTACCTAAAGCTCAAACCAGCACACTTAAGGTTTATCTATAAAATAGATGAGCTAACAATTGATGCTTATTTAGCTGCAAATAAAAAAACAGATATGCGTTTAATTGAAGCGTTGCAAGCTGCATTTTTAAAAATAAAGCAAAATAAAGGGCTGCCTTACGAAAGATAAATCATTGAAGATAAGTATGCTTATGGGCGACAAAATCATCTTTCATTTTTAACTTTTTATATTCTTCATAAAATTGCTTTATGACATGCTCTGGTACTGATTTATTAAATGCAATGTAATTGCTCACAAGCGCACAAAGATATAATTTTTACAGCCTTTCAGCACCTTCCCCACTTTATAGTCAAAGGTTCCAGCTGATGCATTATTGTCATTATGAGCCCCAAATTAGATCTATTTTTCTTTTTAAAAACAAATCCATATATTGTTTTCGCCTCCAAAAATTAGTAAGTTTTCGCCCGCTTTAAAACCAATTTTATTTACGCCTAGAGCTGAATTATTTTTTCGGCGTAAAATTTAGACCACATACTTAATGGAATTGGTATAACTTACTTATCAGCTTTGAGCTTATAAAAGAAAGTTTGACTCGCGCCTAGCGGCCCAGCCCAATAAAATGGTGGGTCACGTTCGATGTTTTTAATTATTGAAACAATGCCAAAGTAAGGGGCTTTTAAACTAAGTTATAAGCACGCTTCCAAGGAAGCAATTTAAACTCGCAGGTTATATCAATAGCTGTGCAAATATCTTTTACAATATCGAGAGTAATCAACAAGCTGATCTTTGTCGTTTTGAATTTATAAGGGAGAAATGTTCGGTATAAATTACAAGCTTAAACTCACTTGCATTAGCGCAATGACTTAGAAGAATAGAAAAACAAATATTAGGAGGGGCTTAATAATAGCAATATCATTTAGTTAATTTACAGTGGTAATGGGCGTTGCTTGGTTTGAGTCAAATTTCAGACACAAAAAAAGCGCCTTAAGCGCTTTTTTTCATTTTACTTAAAAAGTAAAATTATACAGCTGTGATGTTATCAGCTTGTGGACCTTTTTGACCTTGTGAAAGAGTAAACTCTACACGTTGGCCTTCAGCTAAAGTTTTGAAACCTTCGCTTTTGATTGCTGAGAAATGTGCGAAAACGTCTGGGCCATTTTCTTGCTCGATGAAACCAAAACCTTTAGACTCGTTAAACCACTTAACTGTACCTGATACGATGTTAGACATTGTAATATCCTGAAATAAAAATAAAAATATGCTCATAAGAGCGGGTGTAGCAAAAAATGAGATGGTACTTTAAAAACTTCAGGACGGTACTACAAGTATTACTTATATCGAAATGGAGATTTATAGCTTACATGCTTTCTTTCTAGCTGCGGCCCACTATATAGAGTTTAAATAATATGTCAAGTACCTATCTATAATCAGAATAATAACAACCAAAACTACTTTTAGTTGTTATTAAAATTCAAATTCTAATGCGAGCCTAAAACTATGGTTTTTTTCTGATTGGCTTATCTCAGTGATGAAACCCGCTTCCCATTTTAATTGCTTTTGCCCATCAAAGCGCTGTAAACCTATAAAGCCAGGCCCTATACCAATAAAGTCTTCACCTACGTAAACCTCTATAGAAGGCTGGAAAGCAGAGCGATATCGATAGCGATATTGTGCTCTAAACTCACTTTCCCATTCGTTTTTAATGTCTTGCCCCCATTCATAAACCAAAAAAGCATTTAGCGTAAGACTTGTTTTTCCAAATTCTTTTTCGATCACAAAACCCGAGGTTGCCTCATACACATCTTCGTTATGCTTTTTTTCAAGCTCAAATAACGCCCCCCAATCAGCCCATAATTTACCTTGTTCAATTAATTGCCAACGTAGCTCAAGCTCATAAGCTTCTAATCCAAAGTCGCCGTTGTCGTCTCGCTCACCAACTAAATAGCCTTCGAGTGCCATTGTATCGTTAATAGCACCACCGCCACCCAAACGCTGCGCTAGTATGTTGCCACTATCTGTTTGGTGCGACACTAATC
This sequence comes from Pseudoalteromonas sp. NZS37, assembly GCF_015864265.1. NCBI lineage: Bacteria > Pseudomonadati > Pseudomonadota > Gammaproteobacteria > Alteromonadales > Pseudoalteromonadaceae > Pseudoalteromonas > Pseudoalteromonas sp. NZS37. The sequence continues at coordinate 106,471 of NZ_JADYXL010000007.1, forward strand.
GCCACTCAAATTCACGCTCAAAAGGCAAAACATAGGGGTGATATACCTTATCAACAACAATACCATCAGCCTTTGCTTGGATTGAGAATACCAACAAACAAAGAGCGGTAAAACTAAGCGCTAAAAATAGGTTGAGTGCTTTCATACACGTTCCTTAGTTATTGAAGCCGAAATAACATAACAAAGTAATAAAAATAACACGCTGCTTGTACTATATATAAGTACACTCATTAAATCAGGAGTGGCCTCGTAACCAACAAGAGCTCGCAATACGCGGCCTAGCTCAGAGTTTTCGCTTAACACATTACGTAAGTCCCACACTGTTGAGGTATTTGTAATTAAATCTATTTGGCTTGCCAAATCCAGTGCAACTAATAACTTAGCCGCGCTGTTAAAAGCAAGCAAAGTAAAAAGCGGGTACATACCAAAACGGTGCTTAATTGCATTCATTAAAAAGTACAGCAATACGCTAAAACTTAAACAAATTCCCACACCTAATAAAGTGCCAATAAATAAGCTTTGCCCTGCATCATTATTTTGCCAAAAACTGGTGAGGTAAATAATATAGTGGCTTAAATACAGCGTTATTGTGCTTATAACTGCGATATAAAATGCCGCTGACTTTTGCTTTAGTGCAAATACCAATACAGCAATAAATATAGTGATACATAGCCCTATTTGTGAGTACTCTAACCCTTGGTGTTCAAACCACTGGCTCACCCACGACGCACTTTGCATGTACAAAAACGACATTACCGCGCCTATTACTAAAGCAGAGCCTATTTTTAAAGAGCTTTGTTTTTTAACTACTTGTAGTAGCACTAATAAAATAGCCACTGGTAGTAATTGGTTAAGGCTCATGACTAAACTAGTTATTAGCATGCTGTGCCCCTTCATCGCTAACTATAACAACGCCCCTTGCTGTATTTGGCGAAAACTCACCAAAAAACTCGTAATGCCCTTTACTTAGTGGCCCTATATAAATAATGCTTTTACGATTTGGGTAGAGTACTTTTTCTCTGTTTAGATCAAAGCTATCAAACTCTTCTGGTGTGCTGTCTTGGTTTTCTATCAATAGTTTTACTTTTTTATTTGCGGGAATAATTATTTGCGAGGGATAAAACAAATGATCTTTTAAAATAATAAGGTACTCTTTACTCGCCGCGTTAAACGACAAAAATAGCAAACAACAAAGACATTGATTGAATAAACGTTTAGTCACTTTTTACTCCTGTAAAAGTAACCTTAACGGTTAGTCCGCCTAAAGGGCTATTCGCTAAATGAATACTTGCGCCATAAATAGCAATTATGTGTTGAACAATCGCCATACCTAAACCCGCACCTTGCTCGCCTGATGGATGTTGATCGCCACCCACGCGATAAAAGCGATTAAATATTCGCTCTTTTTGCTCTTCAGTCATGCCCGCACCAGAATCATCAATTTGCCAACTATAGCTGTTATTACTTGATGCTAATTTAATTATTATTTGACCATTATTGGGGGTGTATTTTATGGCATTGCTAAGTAAATTAGCGATGAGTGTGGTTAATGTAAACTCATCACCATTAATAATAAAATCATCACCTTCGAGGCTAATCGTTTGATTTTTTTCGTCTACTTTGTCGTATTGCTCCGATACGGCTTGCTGAGTAATCGTTAACAATGACTGCTCGCTAAACTGCCTCTGCCATTGCTCAGGCTGAGTGCGTCCTAAAATTAGCATTTGTTCAACAATATTACTTAAGCGATTAATGCCTTGTGACATAGCTTGTAATTCTTGATGGTTTTGCGAGCTGCTTTGCTTATTAGCTAAATTGTGTACATTAATTTTTAAACTACTAAGCGGGGTACGTAATTCGTGAGCTGCATCTGAGGCAAAAAAGCGCTCCCGTAAGTAGGCAGTTTCTACGCGTTTAAATAAGTCGTTTAAACGATTAATAACCGGTTTAATTTCTTCGTCGGTTACCTGCCAGTTAATTGGCGTAAAGTCGTTTGCTTGGCGAGTAGCCAGCTGCTTAGATAATCGAGTAAGAGGGGCTAATGCGTATTTAACAAAAAAGCTAATAAAAATAGCAAGCAGAGGGACTGCCCATAGCATAGGTAACATTGCAGATAAAATAACTGCTTCAGCTAATTCAAACCGCTTTGCCATAGGTTCAGCAACAATGACTTTACGGGTGTTTTTACTCATCACAAACACTCGCATACGCTGCCCTGCTACATTGGCAGTTTGAAAGCCCTCGCTAAAACTAATTTGGTTATTCGTTAAACTCGATGAGCCGCTAAGTAAACTATTGTTTTGCCAAATTTGATACAACAACTGAGCACTATTATTGCTTACTTGTACTGCATTTGTGCTTAGTGCTAATGGTTGCTCAATTAAAACGCCAGCCACTATTTTAAGTTCATTATCAAGCAAGTTTTCGCCGTGGCGCATGCTTTTTTGATAGCCTTTTACTAATGCTAAAAAGCAAGTAAGCACCATCATTGAAAGTAAAATTAAGGTCAGACGTTTACGAATAGACATTTTCAACCTCGAAAGATAAACACACCCTAACGCTTACCAACCACGTAGCCAATGCCACGTAAGGTTTTAATAAAATCGCTAGGGAATTTTTTACGAAGATGATGAATATGCACCTCTATAGTATTAGAGCCAACTTCTTCACCCCATTGGTAAAGTTTGTTTTCGAGTTGTTGTTTTGATTGCACCCTTCCCTGATTTTCCATCAGCGCCTTTAAAAGCATGTATTCTTTTCGCGGCAGTGTAAGTGACTGCCCACTTAGTGTAACTGTATGAGCTGATGTATCCATTACTACATCACCACAGCGCAATAAGCTTGATTGTGTTTGGTTAATGCGCCGGCTTGCTACACGTAATCGAGCAAATAACTCAGCAGGGTCAAACGGCTTTGCAAGGTAATCGTCTGCCCCCATATCTAGCCCTTGGACTTTGTCATCAATACTGCCGCGAGCAGTTAAAATAACCACCGGAATAACTTTTTTTTGTGCTTTAATATGCTTTAAAACTTGCGAGCCGTCGCCATCAGGTAATCCTAAATCGAGAATAACAAGCTCAATCTCACCACTAGAAAGGCACTCTAAGGCATGCTTAACTGTGCCACTATGCTCTACGCTGTAGCCCTCTTGACGCAAAGAGCGAATAAGCCCTTGCGCCACTAAATGATCGTCCTCAACGAGTAATAAATGCATTATGTGTTTATCTTTTTAGTTTTTTATCTACTTTTACCAATAGCTGGCTTATTGCTTGTTGGCGATATTCATCTGCTTTTGCACGAGTATCACGAATGCCCGCAGCTTGTGCTACAAGTAGTCGTGCTTTAGCTTGTTTATAATCGCCTTCGTCATACAAGTATTCACCGTATAAGTAATTAGTATCAATGCCTTCGAGATTAAAAGCGAGCGCTTGTTTAAATAATTTTTCAGCTTTGTCGTCATCACCAAAACCAATTGGCCAACCAGGTACTTTACTGTAAAGCGTTGCAAGGCTTGCGTAAGCTGAGCCATTTAGTGCAGTGCCATCAATTGAGAGTGCATTTTCGAGTGACGTTTTTGCCTCTTTTGCTAAACCAAGTGCACCCAACCCGCCTTTTGCGCCTGCAAAACTGGCTAACACAATACCATTCCAAATATGTGTTTGTGCCGAGTTTGGGTAGTTTTTAACAAACAATGCACTTTGCTCACTTAGTTGTGTAAACGCATCTATTTGCGCATCATCTTCAAGTTCGTAGTTAGCAATTGCCCACTTTTGTTGAATAGAGGTTAAGTCTTGTGTTTCATCTGCGTGTACTGCGGTTGCAAATACAGTTGTTAGTACTAAATAAAATGCGAGTGTAAATTTATACATAATTTTGCCCTTGTGTGTTTGTTAACTTAAAAAACGTTTAATTTTAGGAAGTTGTTTTGCAATAGCGTTGTCAACAACGCTTGGGAATGCGCCATTTATGCGTGCAAATAATTTTTCAGGAAAACCAATAAAACGCCTTGTTTGATTCGAATTTATAAGCACTAATAACTCTTGAGCAACTAATTCTGGCGAGTCCATTTTATTACCGAGTTCTTTATTCATTGCACGCGCTTTACTGCTATTAATGGATGTATCTGTTGCTCTAGGCGCTAAATAGGTCACTTTAACGCCTGAACCATTCAACTCACGCGAGAGCGCTTCTGTAAAACCACGTAAACCAAATTTACTGGCGCAATAAAGTGTTTGAAACGGGTAACCAATGCTGCCAAACGATGAGCCCACGTTAACAATGGTGCCTTTGGTATAGTGTAACTGCCCTAAAAATAGCTGGCATAATTTAATAGGCACCGACAAATTAGTAACGAGCATATTGTCTATTTGCTCAGAACTTGTGTGCTCTAAGCTTTGCATTGTATTTATACCGGCATTGTTAATAAGTAACTTAACGCCACCGAGTTGCTTGGCTTTTATTGCTAAGTTAATGCGTGTTGTATCGTCGGTTAAATCGCCAGCAAATATTTCACTGTCTGAGCATGCACTACTGAGCTCCTCAAGGGCTTGCGTATTTCGCCCTACAAGCAGTAACTTCCACCCTTTTGCATGTAGAGCTTTAGCAATAGCTTGCCCTATTCCGCCTGTTGCGCCGGTTAACACACATAAAGCGCTACTCATGCCAATTTACCTTGTGCACTTGCTTTAAAAAACGGTTCGTCATCGAGTCCACGAAATATATCGCCGTATAAACGATAAAAGCGCTTTGCACCATGTAGTATGGCTTGCTGATCCGCCTCATCTGTTATTTGGTTCATTAGGTTTTCAAAAAACTTTACATGCTCTATATCAAGTGCGCCGTGAGAGGTTAAATAACTAAATGCTTTTTTAGGTAAGCCCACAGCATTTGCAATATTTGAAGCTGCGCCATCAGCAAGCGCTATAGAAGTGCCTTCAAGCACATGCACCATGCCAAAAAAGCTCAATGGATTTTTACGTGTAATGGAGTCGTACGCATACGACACCATCATTTCGGTAGCAAATTGCGGCTGACTACACCGTACTGTTTCTTTGTCAAAACCACAGGCTGCAATATCATTAAGTACCCACTCTTGATGACCTATCTCTTCTTCAATGTATTCTGCGACCGCTTCGCGCAGCCACTCTTGATCGTCGGTTAATCGCGCACCAACCGACATCATTAATGGCACAGTGTGCTTAACATGGTGATACGCTTGCGCTAAAAACGAGGCGTATTCTTCAAGTGATGCTTCGCCTTTAAAAACACGCTGAATAATAGGCGCTGCAAGCAGATAGTTTTGCTCTTGTTTAGTTTGCTCTTTGAGGGTGTTAAAAAAATCACTCATTAATTACTTCTCCAAGTCGGTAAAATTGCTCAAACACAGCATGGTACTGCTTACTTATGGCATCTCGTTTTGGGCGATTATTTGTGGTTAATAATCCTTGTTGCACACTTAATGGGGCAGTTAAACGATGCCATTTTTGAATTCGTGAATAGTCGGGTAGTTGTTCATTAATTGCGTTAATGTATTGAGCTAACACGGGGTTACATAGCTTTGAATCGGCATAAATAATGGCGGTTAAAAAAGGTCGACCTTCACCAAACACAACCGCTTGTAAAATTCCGCTTTGACTTAGTAATAGTGATTCAGGCCACTCGGCACTGATGTTGCGACCCATGCTGGTAATAATTAGGTTTTTTAGGCGGCCTTTAATAAATAAGGTATTTTGATGCTGCTCGACTAGATCACCGGTTGCATACCACTGGTTTTTGTCGTGAGGTTGATGATTTAAGTAACCTAAAAACAAATCGCCTTTTATAAAAAGCTGGCCATTTTCAATTTTGGTTTGAATATGAGGTAACACAGAGCCTGCACTGTGAAGGTTATCGTTTGTGGGCGTATTTAAACTAACTACAGATGCCGCCTCAGAAAGCCCATAACCTTGGTATACCGGTAAATTTAAGCTACGCGCTTTGGTTAATAGCATTTCGCTGACAAGCGCACCACCTACTGCAATAAACTGTAACGAACTAGGCGGTTGCCACCCATCTTCTGCAAAAGCAACTAAGCATGCTAATAGTTCAGGCACTAAAATAAGCGTATTTGGCTTAACTTTATCAATAGCAGCTATAAGCTGTGCGGGTTGTTTTAATACAGTTCCAACAAAGCCTAATTCATTTAACGGCATTAAATGCACTGTACCGCCACTTTTTAAGGGGGCATACACACCGGCTATATTTTCAAGCAATACAGCAAGCGGCAATAAACATAAATGAACAGGCTTTTTAATATTAATCTTATCGCACAGAGATTGAGCTACCTGCATTTGGCTATTTGCAGATAAACACACGCCTTTTGGTTGCCCAGTCGATCCTGATGTAAACGTTACTTTTTGAGTTTCTGGAAAATAACTGACGGGTTTAGCTACAACGATTTCGTAAATATATAATGTGTAAAACTCAAATAAAGTAATCGATGCAGTCGGCTCCCCAAGTAAAGGGTTTAGCGTGTCGCTAATAAATAAATGTGCGCCGCATTGCGCTAGTACATATTGAGTTTGTTGTTCACTAAAAAAGTGAGCAATTGGCACAGCCACTTTGTTAGAAACTGCAGTAGCGGCATCAATAACAAGCCAAGCTGGCGTATTATCGAGCTTATAAGCGACACATTTGCCGTTAAAGCTTTGTAGTATTTTTACTACTTTTTGTATTTGCTGGTTAAACTCACCACCGTTAATTTCAAGTGTTTGCTCTTTATTATGGGCAATAATTAATGGCGATATTGAATGTGTATTATAGTAATTCATACATTCACCAATGCATTTACCAAAGAATTAATACTTGAGTGGTTTTGCTGCATCAAACTATAAAGCATTGGGGTATTTAATACTTGTTGGTGAGCTTGCTCTAGGCTCACAATGCATACTGTTGGTTGGTTGGCGTAATAGCTGCCCCACTTTAATGGGTTCTCAACTACAAAACTGCTCGCAAGTGCAATTTCAGTACACGTAACACCAAGTAAGCGCAATAAAGCACGCACTTTGTTGGTTGCACAAAACACTAAATGTTTTGCCCCCACACTTTGCAGAGCTTCGTTAACAATAATAAAATGTGCAAGTGTTGCTCTTCGATTTGTAGAGCAGAGATTACCAAGTTCAAAAATCTTATTGCGAGAAATGCTCTCATCTAAAAAATCTTCAACGGGTGATGCTAAATATTGCTCAATAAACAATGGCGAAGTTGCTTGCCTTAGCCCTAACGTGCACTTTCCTTGCTCGGTAACGTATTGGCAAAGTAGTGGCATAAAAGAGGTAAGCTTAGCGTTATACGCAACTAAAAAACCTTCTTTCACTGTATTTTCGAGATTTTTTCGATGCACATCATTAATACGAGCACTAATAAATTGACTGTTATTTTGTGTTAAACCTAATGATGTAGAAGTGTGGGCTAATTGCATAAGCTCGCTCATTTAAACCTGTTTATATTTCAGGGTTTAAACTTAACGAGTGAAACTTAAAGAAAACTTAAGAAAATTAATTTAAATGAAAAAGCGTCTTAAGTGTTAAATCGCGAGGGCCTAGGCAAGCTAAATAGATCAGAATTCAACTAACTAACAAATTGCTATAACAAAACTTCTTTTTTAAATTAAACTTAGGTTAATTATTACCCTAGGGCCTATTTATCTTTCGAGGTTAAATTTGCAGCAGTATGTTTGGTTTTTAGGCAAGGCAGAGCCTATGTAGTGTGGTTATTCCCCATTAATGGGCGATAACGCAGCATAAATACCAAACATGCGCTGCCCTCTGGGTTCTTTCTAGGGACGATTAACTCTTTGTTGATCGGTTTTTACTTAGCCCACTAGGTTACAAACCTCGCGCCGCGATTAAATCGCCCCTAGATAGAACAAATTTTAATCCTGAAAGGTCAACAGGCCCTAGCAGCTTTGTATGCATCACGTTAGTATAGTGTTCTACTTAAGTTACATAACGATAATTACATGAGCATAAAAACAAACGCGTTAATTTACTTTTTAGCTTTTTGCAGCGGCTTTTGCATAATGGGCATTGAGCTTTTAGGTGGGAGAATTCTTGCCCCCTTTTTTGGCAGTAGCGTGCATATTTGGGGCAGTATAATTACTGTGTTTATGCTTAGTTTATCTTTTGGGTATTTACTTGGTGGTAAACTCAGCACTAAAAATGCATCCCTTACCAAATATGGTCTAATATTTTTAATTGCCAGCATTATGGTAGTGCCTATTACATTATTTTCGCAGCCTATAATGGAATTTATATTTACCCATATTGAAGATAGCCGCTACGGCTCACTCTTAGCGTCAACTGCTTTATTTTTTATACCTACCGTTATTTTAGGCATGATCTCGCCCTACTCTGTGCGCTTACTGGTAACAGATAGCGATAAAAGCGGCCAAGTGGCTGGGCGTTTATACTTTGTAAGTACGCTTGGCAGTGCCCTGGGTACTATAATTACCTCTTTTTACTTTGTACTCGCGTTTGACGTGAATACAATTATTAGCGCCTTTGCTTTAACACTTGGGGCACTGGGTTTAGTCGCGATTGTTATTAATACCTTGGTTAATAATAAGGGGCTTGCTCATGCTTAAATATTTGCTACTGCCATTAATTGTGTTGTCAGGTTCTGCGTTTAGTAAGGTTATTCATGAAGAACGCTCGCTTTATCGCAATATTATTGTTGAAGAAACAAGCGACTTACGTTGCCTTAAATTTAATACTAAAAGTAGCCAAACAAGCCAAAGTTGCATGTATAAAAGCAATCCCGACAAACTTGTTTTTAATTACACAAAATTGACGTTTGCGAGCCTTTTAGTAACCGACAACCCTAAAAGTGTACTTATTATAGGATTGGGTGGCGGTACACTTTCTAACGTTATTCATGAGCTATACCCCACTGCAAATATTCATAATGTTGAAATAGATCCTGCAGTAACTAAAGTTGCACGCGATTACTTTAACTTTATAGAAAACGACTTAGTGACATCAAGCGTGCAAGATGGCCGTATTTTTATAAAGCGCGCCGCTATTAAAAAGCAAAAGTACGATTGGATTATTTTGGATGCGTTTAACGGCGACTATATTCCGGAGCATTTGCTCACTAAAGAGTTTTTTGAAGAAGTACAAAGCGTATTAGCCGATGGTGGCGTTATTGCCGCAAATACGTTTTCAAGTAGTAAACTTTATGAGCATGAGTCGGCAACTTACCACGCTGTATTTGGCGACTTTATAAATGTAAGCCGCGAAAATCGCAGCAACCGTATTATTTTAGCGGGGCTTAAATCAATACCGAGCGAAGCGCAAATTAACACGCGTGTTAATGCTCTCGCCCCTAAATTAGTAAAATACGGTGTAGATATAAAAGCGATTAGCCAGCTTATGCACTTTACTAAAGACGGCCAAGATTGGCCTGCAGATACAAAAGTACTTACCGATCAATACTCCCCAGCTAATTTACTTAACTTTTAAAATCCCCTAAACCTCACCATTTTTTACAGGTGAGGTTTAGCAAATATTTTGCCAATTCCCGCACCTACGCATATTTACTTAGCAAGCTAAGTAATGATAAAATAGTTAGCTTGCTAACTATGTTGGGATGGCTATGCCTACACAAAAACCTTTTCACGAGACGCTCGATTTAACAGTTATCGGTAATATGGGCCGAGTTCATCGCTTATGCCGCGAAGCAGTAACCATTGCTGTTGAGCCTTTGGGACTTACTCAGTCGCGCTGGACTGCACTAATGCATATAAATATGCGTGGTGAGGGACTAACACAACTTGAACTTGCTAATAGCTTAGGGATAGAAATGCCTTCACTGACTCGCACGCTTAAGCAATTAGAGGAGCAATCGTTAATCGTTCGCCGTGTAGACAAACATGATAAGCGCAGTAAAAGACTCTATTTTACTGAGCAAAGTGATGCCATTTTACATTTATTGCAAGAGACTATTTCCGATATAAAAAATCAGTTATACAGCGGTTTATCTGTTGAGCAGCTAGATGCCATTGCATTTGGTTTGATCAAAATAGAGCAAAACGCCCTTAAATGTATTCAAGTTAATAAGTAAGGCTAAAAATGACACCGGATCAAAAGTTTGCACGCTATGTAAGGTTTTCTCTCATAGGGTTTATCTTAGTATTTATTTACTATTTAGTGGCCGATATGGTTTTGCCTGTAACACCACAGGCACGTGTATACCACCCTGTTGTGCAAATATCACCGCAAATTAGTGGCCGAGTCACTAGTGTGCAAGTTAATAATAACCAATCAGTTAAAGCGGGCGATATATTATTTAGTATCGATGAAGGCCCATATAATTTAGCCAAAGAGCAAGCTCAACTCGCGCTTGATGATGCCAAATTACAAAACAAGCGTCTTGATACCAATGTTAAAGCCCTTGAAGCACAAATTAGTGCCGCAAATGCTAAGCAGCATGAGCAAAAGCTATTAAAAAGCAGAGGCGAAAAACTCTATACTCAAAAGTCTATATCGGAGCAAGAGCTTGAAAGCATTCGTGCTAATTTTGAAGCCAGTAAAGCAAATGTTGCGGCCCTAGAAGCGCAGTTAGCTGAAGCAGTTTTAGCTAGAGGTGACTCAGGTAATAAAAACTTAGCTATGCGTCATGCTGCTAACCAGTTAGCGCAGGCTGAGTTAAATTTATCCTACACGCAAGTACGTGCACTAAGTGACGGCGTAGTTGCTAACTTACAATTATTAGACGGCGCATACGCAGTTGCAGGTAGCCCGTTATTAGCTATTGTCGCTAAAAAAGCCGATTTAGTTGCCGACTTTAGAGAAAAGTCACTCTCAAATATGAAGCAAGGCACTCAAGCGCGCGTCGTATTTGATAGCCGCCCAGGTGAAGTTTACGACGCAATACTAGAAACATTTGAAGCAGGTGTTAGCAACGGTCAACTTAGTGCAAATGGTTTACTAAGTACAACAGAAACCAGCAATCGTTGGGTACGCGATGCACAGCGTCAACGTATTCATTTAAAGCTCGTAAATCATCAAAACTTAATAGCGAACATGCCAAGCGGGTCACGTGCAACAGTACAATTATTACCCGAATCGACAATTGGGCAATGGTTTGGCTCTGCACAAATTAGATTTATTAGCTGGTTACACTACATTTATTAATGGAGGCTTTATGACTCAAATTGTTAGCCAAGGCCCACAATTAGACTCTAATGGCCTTCGCCAAGCACTACGCATTGCAGGTGGATGCACCCTTGGCTTTACTATTAGTAAATTAATGAACTGGCCTAATGGTATATTTTTTACCGTTTATCCTATGTTGATATTGGGCATGGTACCTACGTTAAGTCGTGGGCTTATAAATCAATTTATAGCATCTGCTGCATTTAGCGCGCTTATAGTGCTGATAATGCAGGGATTGTTTTCTCACTTACCAGTCGTTATGACATTATTAGTGTTTGGTGTTTTTTGCTTTTTATTTTACCAAATGAGTAGCGGTAGTGCCTTTTTATTTGGCGCTTTAGGCGTGATAAGCCTTTCTATTCAGCTACATTTTTCGAGCTATGTTGATGAAGGAAGTAGTATTTATCCGTTAATTTTAACTAATGGTTTGGCTATATTTTTAACCGTTGTTATTGGAGCATTAATGCATGGCCTATTTCCTGATGTAACCGCAAGGCCCGGGCGAGTAATGCCAGCTAAAGCAAAAGAAAGTATTCGCCATGAGGTATTGTTATGCTCAACCGTGGCTACGCTCTCTTTTGTGGTTTTTCAGGTTCTTGATTTACAAGACTCAATATCTGCGCAGGCAGCTTCTGTGCTTATTTTGTTTTCATTGTGCTGGAAAGCCGCAGGTATGGCTGGTTGGCAGCGAGCAATTGGAACGCTTATAGGGTGTAATGCAGCGTTACTATCGCAACTATTTTTGTATAGTCACTCTGATTTTTTACTTTTTCCGATGGCTATTTTATGGATACTTTCGTTTCTTTTTGCGCGTTTTCATATTTTAGGCGGAGGCATACCTGGTATTGGTTTTGGTGTGTTGACTACGTTTGGTATTTTATTTGGGAACTCACTCGGGCCAGGCCAAGATCTTGTTTATAGCGCAATGTACCGGTTTAGCTCGGTATCGGTGGCTATAATATTAAGTCTGTGCGTTGTGTATATTATGCACCATATACTTAATCGGTTTAGTGTAACTCGCCATCATACTTTTGATTAGGTAAATCTTGTTTTATAAAACTAAAGGCTGCAATTGCAGCCTTTTTTATAAGCTTAGTTAAGCTATTTTTATAATATAAATAAACTATAATTTTGTTTTAAATACTCACCAGCAGCTCTTTGTACACAATAAAGTTTTTAGTCTTTTTGGGTGATAAGGAGCGTAAGCACACCCGCTATAATTCCCCAAAAAGCAGACCCCACTGAGAGTAATGTTAAGTTAGATGCTGTTACTAAAAAAGTAACAATTGCGGCCTCCGTATATTTAGTACTACTAAGGGCTTGCTGCAAACTATTAGCAATGGTGCCAAATAGCGCAATGCCCGCCAAAGCTAAAATAAGTGCCTGCGGTAAACTTGCTACCAAGCCAACTAATGTAGCTGCGCACAGCGCCATTAAAATATAAAACACACCACCGGCAATACTTGCCCAATAACGTTTGTCAGGATTTTCATCCGCTTCATCACTCATACAAATAGCAGCAGTAATAGCGGCTAAATTAATAGAATAAGCTCCAAACGGGGCACTAAGCATATTTACAAAACCAGTCACATTAAGAGACGCAGATATAGGCGCTTTATATTTATGCGCTTTTAAAACAGCAATACCCGGTAAATTTTGCGAGGTCATGGTAACTATATAAAGTGGTAAACCTATGCTAATGCATGCTTGCAAGTGAAAAACGGGTTCAATATAAGCAAATTCGCTCATTTTCCAGTGCAGTGCGCTGGTATCAATATGGCCCATTTGCCAAGCGAGTAGTACACCTATAATAAGCACACTTAACATAGCAAAGCGGGCAAAAAAGCGTTTACCAATAAAGTACATAACAACCATTAAGCCAATCACTAAAGGCATGTCGTTCATAAAATTAAAAACATCAATACCAAAGGTAACAAGTACGCCGGCCAACATGGCGCACGCAAGCTCACTTGGAATACGGTTCATTATTTTTTCAAACCAGCCCGTCACCCCCGACAAAAAAACGAGCAATGCACTGAGCATAAACGCGCCAATAGCCTCGTTTAAGTTATACCCTTGTGCACTTGAAATCAGTAATGCAGCCCCCGTGGTAGACCACGCAATTAAAACAGGCACTTTGTAATAGTACGACAAACCTATTGACGTTGTGCCCATCACTAAACCAAGCATTAAAATCCAACTAGCTACTAAATCGGGTGTGCCTCCAAGGGTTATCACCACCTGATAAATCAATGCAATAGAACTCGAAAAACCAATAATTACAGCCACAAGCCCTGCTGTAATTCGGTTAAGCAACTGATCAGACACCTTCATAAATCCCTCGTAATGCCATTTATGCAGCACACAACATACGTGCCCGATAAATGCATTGCAATTAGCGATTAGTTTACAAAGAGTGAAAAAAATTCACTTTTTATTTTTCATTGTAATTAACGTCAAAAAGTCACTTTTAACCATTGTATTTAACTAAACAAACAAGTACCCACAAACGCGCCAAAGGCCGCATAAACCCTACAAAAAACCAATACTAAAAAGAGTGAAAAACATACCAAAAATAAATATCCTTATATTTTATAAGGAATTATGAAATTTAGAATTAATTCTTTTCGGTTACATTTATTATCTTGATCTAATCCATTTAATAATATAAAACGTAACAAACAGTTAACCAAAAACACTAAAAGAGAAACAAATGAAGAGATCTGTCGTCTTACTAATTGCTATACCATTATCGGCATTTGCAGTTTATGGGCTATTTTTTAATGCAGATGAAACGGGCGAACCTATCGCGCCTGTTGCTATTGATTTTGTTCCTATTGATTTACAAAAAACGCGCAATACACATCCCCCTGCACCTATTGATATGAGTAAAGATCCAATTACCGTTAAACCTATTGTTGCCCCTGACAACAGCTTACCGTTTGAAGAATTTGATGCCGTAAATCGCCTATCCGACAAAGCAAAGCAAGTGCTTATAAACGCAAAAGTTTTACCTACCGACTTACATAACGAAGCCTACATTGAGTTTGATTTAAATTCTTTACAGGCTTTAGAAACTGGCGAAAATTTTGATTTAGCTATTCCGCAAACAGCCGAAACATTCACCGCAGAAGTGACTAATGTGGTTGAGTCTGAAAATGGCGATAAGAGCATATTTGGCAAAATAGTGGGTGTTGATGGCCGCATGCATAATACCGTTTTAACGGTAGGTAAAGATGCCGTATATGGTCAATTTACTGCGCCTTCTGGCAATTATGTATTCGAAAGTAAAGGTAAGTACGGATGGATTGCAGCAAAACGCGATTTATATAAAAGCCACATAGAGCATGATGTAACCGCACCAAAACCCAAATCAGATAAAAGCATCGATATATTTGCACCAAAAATTGATGGCTAACCAATAATCAAAATATAAAAAAACAACTAAAGCCGCACTATAAGGCAGCTTTAGTGTGTCTGCTTTTTATGAGCTCAACCAAGTTAAAAACAAGTTCCAACCACAACAAGAGTAAGGAAATACAATAATGAAAAAAGTAATCACAACAACCGCACTGGCTGCGGCATTATGTGCAGCAAGTGTTGCACAAGCAGAAACAATCGATATCGGTATTTTATATACCGACCAATCAGCTGCTGCAACTAGCAATATTGACACTAAAATAAATCAACTAATTGCTTTTAGTAATCAGGTATATAGCCAAAATGGCGTTGATATAACACTACGCTTAGCTGGCAAACAAAACTTAGGTGACTATGCAGTAACGCCGTCTGAGGATTGGTTAGATTCGGTTACAAATAGCAGCTACGTAGATGGTTTACGCAGCGATTGGAAAGCCGACATGATTGCCGTATTAGGTACTGGTCAAAGTGCTGGCAATGGGCTTATTTCATGCGGTTTAGCATGGGTTGGCCAAGGCACTAATGGCAATCTATACAGCTCAATGAGCAGCCGTATGTACTCAATCACTGCAATTGATTGTGGTGCAACTACATTTGTACACGAACTTGGTCATAACCAAGGTTTAGCGCATTCACGCAAACAAGGTGATACGTCTGGCGGTGTATATGTAGATGGCATGGGTCACGGCGTACAAAACGAGTTTGCAAGTATAATGGCTTACCCGCACGTTTACGGTAGCGCTACTCAGTACGATTACTTCTCTAACCCTGGCTGGAGCGTAAACGGTATTGCATTTGGTATTACAAACCAAGCGCATGCAATTCGCACAGTTACTGCTACAAAAACAAGTATTGCTAACTTTAAATAAGCTGCCCAATAAAAAAGTGGGCTAAATAGCCCACTTTAAAGTTTTAACATGTTCTTCCCTGCAGAGCGCTTACGCGCTCTTTTAGATTAAGCTAATGCACAACGATTTTTTGCTTAATTGCTGGCATTAATGTTTTACCATTGCCGTCTACTTTGTTTAACAATTTAAGTCCCATCACTTTTGCAAGTACTGGGTAAATATCAAGGTTATTTACTTCTTTAAGGCTTACACCTTGTTTAAATGCAGGGCCTACAGCAATAAATGATGCTGCCATATCCTCGGTATATGCATAACCGTGAGTCCCTAAATAGGTTGGTTTTTTACCATTGGTAAATACCGCTGGCGCTGTAGTTTGCACCACAATATCGCCTACGCGAGTGCCTTTATTGTAATGATACGCTGCTAATTGTTCGTCAGTTAATACTGTATAACGACCGTTTGACGCATCTCGTAAACGTGCTTTGTAACCTTCAATATCAGCGTTTTTAGCATCAGGCTGAGTATAAATAAGTAAACGTGGGCCAGTATTTTTAACTAAAAAGTTTTCATCTTGAGGTAGTGTGGTTACATCAATGCTTTTATCTGGATCTATACTCGTCATACCGTGATCCGACACAATAACTAAGTTTACCTCTTGCTCTAATTTACTTAAGCGAGTTTGTAATTGCCCCATTAATTCATCAAGCTGTTTAACTGCATCACGCGTTTGTGGTGCGTCTGGCCCAAATTCATGGCCCATGCTATCAACTAGCGAAAAGTAACTCGCAATAAAGCGTGGGCGCTGTGCTTTTGGTAAGCTTAACCACTGAATAATTTGATCAACACGGCTTTGGTAATCGCTGTATTTAGAATAGTGATAAAAGTAATCTGGTGTCATGCCGTTAAATAATGCATCTGACTCAGGCCAAAAATAAGTAGCCGATTTAAGCCCCTGCATTTTTGCTAAATTCCAAAGCGGAATACCCTTTACCCATGTGCTATCGCCTAATGCTTTGCCCATGCTGTAACAGTCGTTTTTACGCGCTTTATCACAAAAGCTATTATCAACAATGCCATGGTTTACCGGCAGTAAGCCCGTAATAATAGAAATATGATTAGGAAACGTTTTAGTTGGATAAACAGGTATTAGCTTTTGTGCGCGAACACCGCGCTCGGCCATTGCTTTTAAATTTGGCGCGCCGTGTTTTTCAATATAATCCCAACGCAGGCCATCAATTGATACAAGCACCACAGTTTGCTCTTTTGCAGCAAATGCGCTGTTCATTCCTAACATTAGGC
This sequence comes from Pseudoalteromonas sp. NZS37, assembly GCF_015864265.1. NCBI lineage: Bacteria > Pseudomonadati > Pseudomonadota > Gammaproteobacteria > Alteromonadales > Pseudoalteromonadaceae > Pseudoalteromonas > Pseudoalteromonas sp. NZS37. Next base: position 123,233 of record NZ_JADYXL010000007.1, read on the forward strand.
AAATTGATACTGCCTTTAAAATCCACTGTTTCATTATAAACACCTATAAATGCACAACAATTACTCAAAAAATTATTTTAAAGCAAGTTGTTACTTTATGATACAAACTGATAGATTAAACCCTGTATATTAAAGACAAATGACTATGTGCTAAAAACTATGCCAGTCATCAATTGTAAAAAAGGACAAGTATAAAGATGACCATAGATTTTAGTAAAAAAATAACGCCAGCACGAATGTACCGCACAACCTCTAACTTACAGATGGCGCTAGAAAGCGACCGTGGCCGTATTATTAACAGTGCCGCTATTCGCAGGCTGCAGCAAAAAACCCAAGTGTTTCCGCTTGAGCGCAACGCAGCTGTACGATCTCGCCTTACCCACTCGCTTGAGGTACAACAGGTTGGTCGTTTTATAGTGCAACGTATTTTTGCTAATTTAAGCTATCAACAACAAAAAGATTATGGCTTAACCGAGCTAGAGCGCCCGCTAGAAAGCCTAGTAGAAATGGCCTGCCTAATGCACGACATAGGCAACCCACCGTTTGGGCATTTTGGCGAAGCTGCTATTAACCACTGGTTTAATAACAACCTAGCAAGCGTAACACCCGAGCGCTGTAAAGAACCAAACACCGGTATAGGTGTTGTTTTTAAACACCTTGCGCTTGATATTTGTAACTTTGAGGGCAACGCCCAAGGCATACGTATAATTCATTCTTTGCAAACGCTTAATTTAACCTACAGCCAAAGTGCTGGTATTTTAAAATACACTCGCCCTGCTGGGCTTGATGTAAAAGACATTCCGCAAAATAAAAACTATTTAATGAAAAAAGTAGGTTACTACTACAGCGAAAAAAACTTTGTTGAAGCGCTACAAAAAGAGCTCACTATTGAGCCTTACTGCCGCCATCCTGCAAGTTACATAATGGAAGCCGCCGACGACATTTCGTATTGCCTAGCCGACATAGAAGACGCCGTAGAAAAAGACATAATAAGCACTGAGTTGCTGTGCGAAAAACTTAAAAGTAGTTACAAAAAAGTATTAATAAATCTGTTAATCGACGACGCTCAACATCAAAATTTTGTAGACAAAGCCGTAGACTACGCACTAGAGCGTGCACAAGCACAACCCTATAATTTTAATAGTGAATTTTTTATATACTTGCGGGTTGCATTGCTACATCCGCTAGTAAATCACGCCGCAAAACGCTTTATCGAAAATATAGAACCTATTTATCATGGCGATTTTAACCAAGCGCTTTTAGAAGATAGAAGCCATCTACATGCAGTAACTAAAACACTAAAGCAGGTAGCGCTTGAGCATGTATTTTCAAACAAAGAAGTCGAAAAATTAGAGCTACAAGGGTATCGCATAATTAATGGTTTGCTCGATTGCTATAAACCATTACTGCTACTAAACAAGGATGACTTTAAGCGTGCACTAAATGGCGATTCACGTTTATTAATAGAGTCGCGACTTGTTAAAAAGCTCTCTAAAAAGCACTTAAATAGTTACCAACACGCAATAGATGCGATGCAAGAAGAGCCCGATCACTTTGCGGCATACGAGTTTTATTATCGTTGTAGATTAATCCAAGATTATATAAGCGGTATGACCGACCAATTTGCTTACGATGAATATCGTAGCCTTATGGTTATTGATTAGTTGTATTACTCTGGATAATTTTTAATTTTGCGCTTAAAATCAAACTATTAATATTTAAGCGCGCATAACTTCATGATATCAAAACTAATTAGATTTACCCTTTGCTTTGCCTTATTTTATAGTGCGCAAAGTGCTGCATACAACGAAGCTATGTGCATTTTAATTAAACAAGAAATGCAGCAAAATAGTAATAATAAAGCGAGTCAAAAATATCGTAAAGCTGCGCGTGATTACAAAAATAACTGTAATAAGCCAAAAGAAATTCAAGCACAACCCAAGCCCCAAATAATAGAGCCTAAGCCGACTATTATTACTCAGCCACAACCTAAAATTGTTGAACCTGCCCCTGTAATTAAACCCACTGAAGAAGCTGTTAAAGAAAGCATCAACGAGCAAACCCTTAATTTAACTAATGATCAAAAACAACAAATAAACGATCAGCTAAATACCAACAGTAACGAAATAGTAATTGATGCAGAGCCAACAAAAGCAGCACCCGAGCAAGTAGTTACAGAGCAAAAAAACGAAGCTGTGATAGAGCAAGTAAAACCGGCGACGCCAGAGCAAAACGTTCAACCTACGCCTGAAAAGTCTGTACTTGTAAAACCAGCACCGGTGTTAACTAAACCAGCGCCAGTAATTGCGCCGCAACCTGTAGCACAAAGCCCAAGCTCGTTACTTTTACCCACTTTAATACTTGTTATAGTGGTACTTATTGGCGCTATGGTAGTCGTGCGCCTGCGCCGTGCAAAACAAAGTAAAGCGATGGCAGAACCGACTATAGCGGCTCCACCTGAAGTTAAATCAGAAAAAATTGCTACACCAGCTAAGCCTGAAACTAAAACAACAAAGCCAGTACAAACAACAAAAGAGCCAGAGATTGAGCCTGTCGTCATTAACGAAGCAACTCAAAATAATAAAGCAGTTGAGAGCAGCGTAGCGACAAATGAAGAGTCAGTGGAACCTACTAACACAGCGCAAAATACTGATATTGAACATACAACAACGCAGATCTCAGATGAGCAAAACAACGTAGCTACACAAGTGAAAACAAGTGAAATTGAGTCTGCACAAATGGAGCCAGCAGATACTTTAGAGCAAACAAGTACCGCTACGTTTAACGAAGTAAAACAAAAACCTGAACCTAATACCGCCGAGTTTGAAGCCGCCGCTAAAACAACCTTAGAGCGCATTAAAAATGCCAGCAGCTTTAATGAGCCAGAGGTACGCGACTTTGACCCAGATGCAAAGCCAGTAAAAAAACAACGTAAGCACTATACAGCGCAAGTAACGGAATCTGCGCCAATAGAAGCCGAACATAACACTGTAGAGCCGGTTATTACTATTCCTGAGCCAGTAACAGCGAGTGAGCCGGTTATAGATTTACACGCTCCAGAGCAAATATCTGACGCTCAATCGACTACGTATACAACCGAGCAAGACTTTAAAGAACCAGAGGTGCGTACATTTAACCCAGATGCACCATTACCTGGTGAAAAGCCGATGCCTAAAAAAGAAGACGCGATACCTGAGCAAGCACAAACAACACCGCTAGTTGATGAGCCAGTAATTGAGCCTAAAAAAGCAGACAGTAACAATCCATTTGCAAACTTATCGTTAGACTCAAGCTGGGATCCTGACTCGGCTGAAAAGCCCAAAATAGAAGAGAAAAAACGCGCGCCAAAATCGCAAGCATTAATAGATGCAGAAGAACGCGCTAAAAACATGCAAACCAAGTAGTAAGTTTTAAAGTAGCGCCTCATATTTGAGGCGCAGTTTTAGTAACCAAATAATTAACTGCTTTTTTACCCCATATTACTTACACTCTTATCCCATCCTAAAATGCGCCCTAGTAATTAGAAGCTTCACTCTCGCGCAAACAAGCTCAGCGCCTAGTGCAATATTCAAGCTTGAGAGTCTTTTGTAAGCCTACAACTTGTTGACCCGATGGGTGCAGAGCATACATTTAACAGGTAGTATTTTTAGACTGGAGTTTACGGCTACGTTATACGTAGCCTTAAATTAAAGTAACTTGGTCAACATGCCCTAATTAAAAGTCCTAGTTAACAGCCCTAGCGGTACGTTTATTTTTAAGCTTTAACCCGCCAATTAATAGCAGTGGCCCTATAAACATAGCAAGGCCATACACGCCACCGGTAACCGCGTATTCTGGTTTATTCAAAAAGCTAATAGCAATTAAAATAGCTAACGATGCATTTTGAATTCCAACCTCAATTGAAAGCGTCAGCGAATCAGTTAAATTTAATTTTGAACACTTAGCAATTAACCAACCAACAACCATTGAACCAATATTAAGTGCTATGCACGCCCAAAATACATCGTTAAATGAGCTAACTAATAAATCGCGCTCTTTTATTACTAGTGCGGCAATCATCATAAGCATAAAAAACAACGAGAAGCGTCTAAAAAACGACTCTGCTTTAATGGCAAAATCACTTTTAAAGTGACGTAACCAAATGCCTATAGCAACTGGCGCTAAGGTAATAAAAAATAGCCCTAATGAAGTAGTTAAAATAGAAAAAGTAGCATCGTCTGCTGGGGCAAACTGACTCATAGCAAAGCCAATAATAAACGGTGTGGTTATTATACTAATTGCGGTAGAGGCAGCGGTTAAACTTACCGAAAGCGCTAAATTAGCTTTAGCAAGCTGGCTTACTACATTTGACATAGTACCGCCTGGGCAGGCAGCTAATATCATTAAACCAATAGCGATAGGCGTTGGTAGGTTAAGTAAATAACACAGCCCTAATGCTAATAAAGGCATTGCTACAAGTTGGCCTATTAAACCCATAACAATGGCAAGCGGGCTTTTAAATAGACGAGTAAAATCGTTTGTTGTGAGCCCAAGACCCATACCAAACATAATAAGTGCAAGAGCGAGCGGAAGTATTACTTCAGTTAATATAGATGCATTCAAATCAGACAGCCTCGTTTGTTATTGTTTTTAATTGGAGTGTTAATTTTTAAGTTAACTGTATACCAATTCGCTTAATTAAGTGATCTATTTTGAGGATGGAAAAACGTGTTGATAGCTAGGCAAAAAATTCGCTATTTAGTTGTTCTAAATGAGAATTTTTTAACACAGGTAGCGACACGTTTAGCCCCGCAAAATGATTAAGTATTATTGCGGATTGGTATAACGCCCCTTTACAATAAATCCTAATGCTAGAAGTATTACTTATTTAAAATAGTAGCAATGCGTTTACCCAGTTCCGGAAGTACATCTTGTTCAAACCATGGATTCTTTTTAAGCCATATATTATTACGCGGACTGGGGTGTGGGAGCACTAAATAATTTGGCCAATACTCACGCCACGATTTTACTAACTCCGTAAGTGGCATTTTTTTAGTCTCCGGTAAATGATACGCCTGCGCGTATTTACCTAATACTATTGTCAGCTCAATATTTGGTAGTGCAGCTAATAATTGCTCGCGCCATGCTGGGGCACATTCTTTTCTCGGTGGTAAATCACCCGACTTCCCCCTACCCGGGTAGCAAAAGCCCATAGGTAAAATGGCTATATTATTAGCATCGTAAAATTCGTCCCTTGTTAGCCCAAGCCATTCTCGTAGGCGGTTTCCGCTTGCATCGTTAAACGGCACGCCTGTTTCGTGAACTTTTATACCCGGTGCTTGGCCCGCGATTAAAATACGTGCGTTTGGGTTAAATTGTATTACAGGTCGAGCCCCTAAAGGTAAATGAGGATCACAGATCACGCATTTACTAACTTGGTCTATTAATTGGTGATTATTCATGTTTATTTGGCCTTAAATGCTTAATTTTTATACTAAATGGCCATTTAGGATAAATGAGTTGGTAAAAAATCGGTTTATTTTATCTAAAATGGCGATTAGTTAGTAAAATCCTGATCTTTAAGCTTAAATGCCCTACAGCCCTTATAGTACCTAGTGTTCTTTCGCCCATACCGCAAATTCGTTACCACTTGGTTCTGTAAAGTGAAACCGACAACCGCCAGGAAACTCAAAAATAGGTTTTAATATTACTCCGCCAAATGTCTCTACTTTTTTAAAGGTTGCGTGTATGTCGTCGCTATAAAAAATAAGTAATGCTGCCCCATGCTGAGTTAGTGATTTTAATGGAGCCTGAAAAATCCCACCATCTAACCCCTGCCCACTAAACGCCGTGTATTCTGGGCCGTAGTCAGTAAACTGCCAATTAAATACATGACTAAAAAAGGCCTTAGTTGCGGGTAAGTCGCATGCAGGAAACTCTACGTAATTTAGTTTTTCGTGATCGCTCATCGTTATTTCACTCTTTATTTTTACTCAGTTTATTAACCTTAAGCTTTACATGCAGCCTGTGCAATATCATTAAACAATAACAGATCAGTATTTTACTAAGTAATCTGAACTCTGGATAATAAATCTATCTCGAGCAGCTATTTTCAGCGCTAGAGAAAATAAATTTAAATATCACCATAATTCAATACGTATAAAACCTGTTAACCAAGGTTCAGGTTAAGTAAGAAGGATAATTTACTAAAAGTTAGTCGCCGTAAATGAGAATAGCTATCTTTTGTATTTGTAACATATATAATAGCGCCTTTGTTTTATCCTCAGCTTTAAATAAAGGGATTAATTAACTATGCAGGCACCTTTGCACAGTGCGCCATTCGATAAGGTTAACGTAATTGCGCTTATAGTAAAAAGCGTAAGCAGTTATCGAGTTTTGGTATTTTTACGTTTTTTTATTGCCATAATTGGTGGCTATGCCTTTACCTCTGCAAGTACTGCGTTATTAAGTTTTGTATTGCCAATAGCTAAGCAAGACGCTGTACTGTTTAGTGTTTCAATCAGCATTTTAATTTATGCCGTAGTATTTATTTATGCCTTTAGCGTTAAATCATTAAGAAAAGTTTGGATCAGTATTTTACTAAGCACAGGTGCGTTTATCGGATTGCTTGTATTACTAAAGGGTTGGGTATGAAAGACAGCTTTTTCAGATCGATGACTTGGTTACACACTTGGGTAGGGTTACTCGTTTGTTGGTTATTATATTTAATATTTTTTGCAGGAACACTTAGCTTTTTTAGAGACGAAATAACGCTGTGGAATCAACCTGCCATACATAATGTACAAGCCCAAACACAGCGTATAGAAGCGCAAAAACAACAAATAATTACAGGGTTCGATTACTTAGCTAACCATGGAGCTAACTCATCAAGCTGGCGTATTACATTACCTGAGCCACGCATTCCTTATTTAATTTATGGTTATGCAAAGCCAAAAGAGCCAGGCCAGCGCCGCAGCCAGTTTAAAAACACACAGTTAAACCCTAATACCATGAAAGAGCTTGAGCCCTTTGTAGATACTAAAGGTGGTAACTTTTTTTATCGGCTGCACTATGATTTACATTACATGGATGCAATAACCGCACGCTGGATTGTGTGCTTTGCTAGCTTTTTTATGCTGATTGCCATTATATCGGGGGTAGTTATTCATAAGCGTATTTTTAAAGATATGTTTAGTTTTAGACGTAATAAAGGCAGCCGTACGTGGTTAGATGCCCACAATTTAAGCTCTGTGCTTGCCCTGCCTTTTCATTTAATGATTACTTACACGGGCATGATTACGCTCATATTTATGTTGTTTCCCTACCCTGCGCAAACGTCTTACGATAACGGCATGCGTGGTTTTTTTAACGATGTAACCCCTCGCAACACCATGACCGATAAAGCCCAAGGCGAATCGCCAATGGTGCCGATTCAGCGTATTTTGGATCAGGTTTATACTAAGTGGCCTCATGCAGATATTACTCGCGTACAAGTTAACCAACCAAATATGGCAGCTTCAACAATTACCGTATTGGTAAGCGCAGGTAAAACACTGCGTGACCAAGCACCACGCTTAATATTTAGTGGTGCTACAGGGCAAATGGTTGCTAAAACTGATGACGAGCTAACTAGCAGCAAAGCGCTTTACGAGTCGCTTAATTCAATGCATACGGGGCGTTTAGCTACGTGGTTACTGCGTTGGTTATACGTATTAGGCGGTATTGCAGGCTGTGTAATGATTGGCTCTGGCTGTATTATGTGGGCTAAGCGAATTCGCGAGCGAACTAAAAATAACGTTAAACCTTCGTTTGGTTTAAAACTAGTTGAAGGGTTAAACCTAGCCACTATTATGGGACTTCCACTGGCAACGTGTGCATTTTTTATTGCTAACAGACTACTTAGCCCAACTACCGCAGAGCGCGCCGATAAAGAAATACTCGCGTTCTTTTTAACATGGCTAGCAGTTGCTCTTTTAGCACTTATAAAGCGCGACACACTGCAATGGCGAGTTCTGGCAGCTATAAATGCTGTTGCATGTTTAAGCGTACCGGTTATTAATGCACTTACAACTAACGGTAATATAGTTAGCTATTTGATGCACAAACAGTGGGCTTTATTTACTTTTGATGCACTGTTTTTGTTATTTAGTATATTATTTTTTATACAAACCGAAAAATTACGTACTGCTAAAAACAACTCAAAAATAATCAGCCCTAGTCAATCTAATAACCTTAAAAGGCAAAAACCATGATTGATTTACTTGGGTTTAGCCTATGCCTGCTCAGTTTTAACTGTTTTGCGCTGGCTAAGTATAATCATTTTAAAGATGTATTTAAAAAACGCCCTACAGAATCCCAACGTAAAAAGCTGCTATTAGCTGCTTGGATCAGTATTTTACTAAGCTTGGTGCTTTGTATAGTTACTCAAGGTGGATATGGAACATTACTATTTTGCGGGTTTATGAGCCTAAGTGTCTTAATTATAATGGTTTTTTATAATTTTTTAGTAGGCTACGTAAAGTGGTTTAGTGTTTTAAATAGCGTGTTAGTTGTACTAAGTGGGTTGTTTTTAGCGTTAAACTAGCCTTAGTTAGTAAAAACGTGATCCGTTATTTTCTCATATATTAGGCAAAAAAAATGGCAAGCTATATAGCTTGCCAACAATAGGGGATATTCAGTGTTTCCAATACTTACTGTCTCACGGCAAGTACACACAATATAACCATAATATATTTAAGTTACTTTACAGTTAGGTGACTCTTTTATTACTACTGTAAAGGGGCTTTACATTGTTTATTGCTCAACCCAAATTATTTCATCAGTAGCAAAGCCCAACTCTTTAGCTTTAGTTAAAAAGTGTTCTTTAAGCTCTTTGCTAACCGTTGGTGTACGCGATAAAAACCACAAGTAATCTTTGTTGTAACTGGTTATAAATGCATATTGATAATCGGGTTGGTCAAGTTCAAAAATCACGTAAGCGCCATAAAATGGACCAAAAAACGAGACTTTAAAATGTCCGGTGTCAGTGCCCTCAACAAACTTGGCCAAACCTTCGGCGTCATCCCATTTTTTATCATCCGTTAAATACCCTTTGTTAAGGACCTTTACTGTGCCGTCGTCGTTAATTGAATAAGTCGCGGTAACTTGCTCCATACCTTCTTCAAATGAGTGGTTGAGCCGCGCTATTTCAAACCATTTGCCTTTATATTTTTGTATATCAAAGTTTTTAACGGGTGTTATTCCCTCAGGAGGGCTGGTGCAAGCACTAAGAAAAAATAGCCCTGTAATAAGTAAACCGTATTTAATAGCCTTCATGTAAGCTCCTTTTTAAATTACATAAATAGTACGTATTATCTAAATATAGATGGATATAAAGTTTGCTAGCCGATTAAAAAATTTTGCTATAGGATCATATTAATTCTAAAGCAATAAAAATGACCATAGCATGAAAATTTGGGTAGATGCAGACGCGTGTCCTGTTGTTATAAAAGAAATACTTTTTAGAGCTGCAGAGCGTATGAAAATCGAGACTATTTTAGTGGCTAATCACGCAATGCGTATTCCGCCGTCAAAATACATAAGCCGCGTTCAAGTATCGTCGGGGTTTGATGTAGCCGACGACGAAATAGTAAAACGTATTGAAAAAGGCGATTTAGTTATTACGGGCGATATTCCGCTAGCAAGTGAAGTAATTGATAACGGCGGGCAAGCACTCAACCCGCGTGGCGAGCTTTATACCACCGAGAATATCCGCTCAATACTTAACGTGCGAGACTTTATGGATACCATGCGCTCAAGTGGCGTAGAAATGAGTGGTGGGCCGCCGCCACTTAGCCAAACCGATCGCCAAAACTTTGCAAATAACCTCGACCGTATTTTAGCGCAAAACAAGGCTAACTAACTTGAATACCCAATTAGTTGGCTTAGGTGATACGCAATTTAGCGTGGCGGTATACGTAGCAAAAGCGCCGCCAATGCCGTTTTTTGAAACACTTGAATGCCTTGAGCCGGTTATAAATGAGCAAATAAATACCATAAACCAGCACTGTGGTAATGGTTGGCGCAAAGTGTTTAACGTGTACGCAAAAGTGCTATTTGCCCTGCCAAGTGAGCATTATTCATTTGCTAAACAAGCCTCTACTTGGCAACAATATCGCGATGAGTATTTACTGCAAAAAAACAGTAAAACTGCCCTGCTATTTAGCGCGCCTAACACTACTATTACGTGTGCAAATAAAGCTACTAGCAATAAAAACCAGTTGCACATAATTGCCGGTCGTACGCACGCTAAAAACTTATTACAACAAGGTAAGTTACATGCACAATTTGATTGGCTCGACGACGAGTTTGCAATAGACACCAGTAACAACATTATTGTGTGCCCATATTTTGATTATAGACAGTTAAGTAATATAAAAATTGCGAGATTAAGCGAGCTAGTCGCGCAGCTAAAAAAATAACACATTGTAAGGAACGACCATGGCCGGAATTTTAGAGTTAAACGAATTATTAAAATCAATGCAGCCTGCGCTTAAGCAAGGCGAGTATATTTTTTGTTGCTTAGCAGGAAAATTGGCTGATTATGTTCATTTAGAGCCACTTGCCACTTATGTTGAAGAAGAAGGGCTAACCCTTATTTTAAAAGCTGAAACCGCCGATAAAGCAGGTATTACTTACGAGGGTAAATATAATTTAATCACTCTTAACGTACATTCAAGTTTAGAGGCCGTTGGGCTAACTGCTGCGGTATCTGCAAAGCTAACTGAGCATGGCATTAGCGCTAATGTGGTTGCTGCGTTTTATCACGACCATATTTTTGTACAAACAGATAAAGCACAAGCTGCAATGAAAGCGCTTGGAGAGATTGGTTAGGATTGCTGGCACAGCAATGATCTGAGTGATGTTAATATTAGAGCGTCGGGTGGCGCTTCGCTTAACCGACCTACGTATAAAATAAAAGCGTGGTGTAGAGAGGTTTACATAAAAACACCGAGTTTGTTCACTCGGTGTTTTTATTGGTGCTGAATCGCGGGTGCTTGTTCAGCTTGTAAAACTTAAACTACATACCCACTAAAACCTAGCGCTTTAAAATACAGCTTCGGAATGCCAAATTTGCACTCATTTAGCAGTTCGCTAAAGCGCATTCTATCTAGCGGGTAAAACTCATTTTCTAAGTCGTGCCCTGTTTGTGTTTTACCTGTTTCGGTTAAACCCAATTGCGCGCACGTTGTAAGCTGAGCTTCGCGCTCAAATGAAGTTTCAGGGCGCATTAAATCTGCAATATAAAGGTTGGCGTCTTTTTTAAGGCTTCCTTTAATCGCTTTTAATAACTCTTTTTTATCGCCATTATCTTGTACAAAATGCATTACCAATAAACATAAAACGGCATCGGCTTTAACCGATAATTTATTAACAGGTCCGTTGTGAATATTGACGCGGCTTGCTATGCCTTGCTCATCAAATTGCTGCTTCGCGATAGCAAGCATATCGGCTGATGTATCTTGCGCGGTAAATTGCCATGTAGGGTTTAATGCAGCCAGTGCAAGTACTTCTTTGCCTGTGCCTGCCCCTACTACTAAAATATGCGCATTATCGCTTAGCGTTGCTTTTAGCTGTGCGTTAGTGAGCTGATGTAATAATTCATAACCAGGAACTAAACGGGTTATACGGCTATCGTATTGTGTTGCTTGCTCGCCTGTAAACGTTGGCATTGTATCTCCTTGTTTTCAGTAATGTTGCTTATAAAACTTCAACTGTGGAATATCCACCTGGCTTTTTGGCTACATGCACTTGAGTGGCTACACGCTCGCTCATTTGTGTTACGTGCGATATAACGCCTACTTTTCTACCTTGTGCTTGCAAAGAATCCAAAGCGTCCATTGCAATGCTTAGGGTTTCGCTGTCTAACGTACCAAACCCTTCGTCAATAAACAAAGAATTGATTTGTACTTTGTTTGACGAAAGCGATGCTAAACCAAGTGCAAGTGCGAGCGATACTAAAAATGACTCCCCGCCTGAGAGTGTATTAACAGAGCGTTGCTCGTCGGCCATGTCGCGGTCAATAATCGCAATGTCGAGCGTTTGCGCTATTGCCGTTAATTCGTAGCGTTTGTTGAGCGTTTTTAAATGGCTGTTGGCATAGTGCAGTAATATTCTTAGCGTTTGTGTTTGCGCTAAGTTACGCATTTTTTTACCTTCTTTATCTCCAATTACCTTATTAAGTAAGTGCCACTGCTCAACCTGCATTTTAAGCGTTGTAAGTTCAGCTTGTTTGCCTTCAAGCGCTTTTGCATTTTGGTTATGTTGCTCAATGGCTGTATTGGTTGCCAATAATGAACTTTGCAGCTGCGTTTGTTGCTCGTTTAAGCTACTTAGTTGCGTACTTAAAGCCTCTGCACTTTGCGTTGGTTTATCGCTACTGTTGTGTTTTTCAAGCGTAAGTTGCTGCTGTTTTAATGCGGCGTTTGCATCGGTTAGCGCTTGAGTTAACTGCTCGTGCTGATTTAAATGCGCTTTAATCGTCTCGCTACTAAGTGTTAGTAAAATATTGACCTGTTCGTGCGTCGCATTGCTAAATTGCGCTTTAAAGTCCCTAAACCACTGGTTATAACGTGCCTCAAGCGTTGCTAGCTCTTGGCTGTTTTCAAGCAAGCGTTGCTCAATATTTTTAAGCGTTATAGCGTGCTCATCTCGTTGTTTTATCGCGTCGTCATAGGCTTTTTGACTCGCTTGAACCTGCGATTGCAGTTGCTCTTGCGCACTTGTGAGTTTTGCTTGGTAGTCGTCTGCACTTATTTGCTCGTTATTAAATAAAGCTAAGCGCTCACTTTGCGTAGCGTTTAATAGATCTTTAGCTTTTACAAACTCTTCTTTGAGTGCTTTTAACGATTGCTCGTTGTTACTTATAAGCGGTGTGAGCTGCTTTATTTGCTCATTAGCTGTGTCTTGACGTTTTTGGCTTTGCTCAAGTTGCGTTTGAGTTTGCTGGTACTGCGTAACCTGCTCGTGCAGCTGGGTAAGCTCAAGCGTATTGGCTTGTAGTTGCTGCCAAAAATCACTGTTTTCAAATTGGCTATTGAGCGTTGTACCGAGCTCGTTAATTTGCGCACTTAGTTCGCTATGCTTACTCGTTAACTGGTTTTGCTGATGTGTAAGCTCAAGGTGTTTATTACTAAGTTGCTGCTGTACTTGCTGATCCGCTTTTAGTACTGCTTGTAGGTCATTTACTTTAGTTTGCAGTGTACGTTGGCGTTTTTGTTGTTCAAAATACTGCGCCTTTTGATCCGTTAACTGCTTATAAGTGACTTCAAGCTGATCAGGGGGCAAACTAAAAAATTCTGTGCGGGCTGCTTGCATAGTGTTAAAAATTTCAAGCCGCTTGGTGAGTGTCGTTTGTATTACTTGCTCAAGTTGCCCGTGTTCAGCAGTTAATACGGCATGTTGAGTTTGGTGCTTATGCAGCTCGCTTTGTGCATGGTCAAATTGCTTTTTAGCGGCATTAAAAGCATTTTCAAAATCAGTAATTAAGTTATTTAATTGCTGATTTTGATTTACCGCATACGGGTGCTCAGTTGCGCCGCACACTAAACAAGGCTCATTAGGGCGAAGCTCTGTGCGTAAATGTTCTACGTTTTCGCTGGCTCTGAAGCGCGCTTGGTTAAGTGCGTACTCGCTACCTTTAAGAGCTTGCTCGCTGGTTATTAAATGCTGATTAAGTAAAGCATGGGCTTGCTGGCTTTCATTTAACTGCTGATTAAGTACTTGTTGGCGTTGAGTACTTTGTTTTAGTTCTGCGTTAAATTGCCCGTAGCGCTCTCGCTGCTCTTTTAAGTAATCAATACTTTTTAGCTGTGCGTCGCAGTGCTCTGCATTAAATTCATTAAGCTGAGTATTTAATGCCTGTAAAGTTGATTGCTCACCACTAAGTGCCGCCTCGCACTGCTGCACTTTATTATTTTGCGCATTTAAAAATTCGCTCTGACTTGCAAGCTCGCTATTAAGAGTTTGGCTTTGCGCAGCGTTTGCAGTTAATTGCTGCTGTGCATTTAAGTAGGTATTAAAGCTTTGCTGATAGTAGCTCCAGTCTTTTGCTAAAACGTGCAACTGTGCATGCTCATTAAGCCATTGCTGGCTTTTAGTTGAGTCGGTATTAGCAGTTTCTAACTCGTTATTGCTTTGTTTGAGCTGCTGTGTGAGCTCATCAAACTGAGATTGCTCTTTGGTTATTTGCGACTCAGTACCTTTTACAGCTTGAGTTTGCAAGGCAATGTTGCTGTCGAGCTCTCTCGCTTTAGCTATAACGGGCGCTGCATTTTGTTTTTGCTCATTGGCGTTATTAAGCAGCTCGGTATGCTTAGTAAGCGCGGTATTACGCTCGTTAATTACCGCTAAATGATCAACACTTTTAAGCGATGTTATTTGCTGATCCAACGCCGTATTTTGATCGGTTAACAAAGTAAAACGGCTGCGGTTATCTTTTATTTCAAGCGCTTGTTTAGCTTGTTTTGCCTGCTCGCTTTGTGAGGTAATACTTTCAAGCGCTGAGCTTGCTTGTTGCTGGGTTTGCTGTGCTTGCAGTAAGTTTTGCTCAAGCACTGTAGCTTGCTGATACCAGTTAAGTGCTTTTTCGGTTTTGGTTAGCTCTTTTTTAGTGTGTTCGGTTTGCGCTTTTAAATCGTCTAATTTGGTTTGTTGTAGCTCAAGTTCATCGCTCGTTAATAAGGTATAGCTTTGAAGACCTGCTTTGAGCGCTTCAAGCTTTGCTACTTGCTCTTTATGGCGCTCAAAAATACGCACGCCAATACGGCTAAATTTATCGGTGCCCGTTAAGCACTCCAAAAGTTGCGCTCGCTCATCGCCAGTGGCTTTTAAAAACGCAGCAAACTCATGTTGCGCTAAAAGTACAGCACGGGAGAACTGCTCAAAGTTAAGCCCTATTTTACTCTCGACTTCTTTTATTGTGTGGCTTTTGTCAGCTATAAGGGTTTCGTCTGGCAGGGTTACTAAAGTGTGCTCTGCTACTTTAAGTTTGCCTGTTACTTTTTTATGGGTCCGTGCAATTGTATAGCGCGCACGATAAAGCTGTTTATCTTGCCCTAAAAAGTCGACCTCGGCGTAGCCTTCCCATGTACCTCTGCGTAGTAAATTTCGCGCATCATTAAGCTTAATGCTGTCGCCGTTAAACTCAATTAAGTTACCTTTATCACCGCGTAGCCTCGCTGTTTTTGTATAAAGGGCTAAACAAATGGCATCTAAAAAGGTACTTTTACCAGCACCGGTATCGCCTGTTATCGCAAATAAGCCTGCGTCTTTTAATGGGGCTTTAGTAAAATCTATTTCAGCGTCAACTATCGAGGCTAAATTATGAATACGAACTGCGGTTATTTTCATAGTTGTTCTTGCTCCGTAAGCTCGTTTATCACGTCACTTAAAAGTGCTTTTAGCTCATCGGGTACGCTTTGCCCTGCCATATCTTTATCGTTTGCGAACGCTTGTTCTAATAGGTTTAGTGGATTGAGCATTTCAACTTCGCTTAAATCTTCAAATACGGTGTTGTCGTCATTTTGAGTCGATTGCTCACGTACACGTTCAATACCACAAAATTTAATATGCTTGCCTTCAATTGCTTGCTCTATTTGTTCTCTGAAGGTGGTGTCGGTATCGCTTGATTTAAGCTTTACACGTAAATAAGGCGCTATTGTATTTTGTGCGGTGTCGAGCGCTTTAATTTGCTCGCATAGTTCGCTTAATGGTACACACTCCCCTTTTGGTAAAATAATTACATCGGCAGAGCGCGGAATGTAAAGGGGGTTTACAGTTGTACTAATATGTTGTTTTTCATCAGTAATAAACTCAACAACATTTACTTGGTGCGTGTAGTTACGTTCTGAAAACGACATAGGGATAGGTGTGCCGCTGTAGCGAATAACATCACTTTTAGCGACTTGTTGCGCTTTGTGTAAGTGCCCAAGAGCGACGTAGTTGGCTTGTTTACCAAATACATTGGCTGAAATAGACTCTTCACCACCTATTACTAAGTTACGCTCAGAATCACTTGAAATGTCACCGCCCTTTGCGTGCAAATGCCCCATTACAATTAATGGTGAGTTTTGCTCGTTTATATTAGTAGCTTGCTCTAGGGCAAGTTCGTAAGCTTTTGAAACGCCTTGAGCATAACTAGGGCCGCTTTCGGTTTGGCTAAGCAAACTTACATCGCTTGCACGCAAAAATGGCATAGCGACGATTACAGCGCGTTTACCATTGGTATTTACGGTGATAACAGTTTCGTCGGGTGTGGCGACATCAAAGCGCCCTACTACGTGAGTATCAAACTGTGCAAGTAATGGCTGAGCTGCCAAAATACGATTTGCAGAGTCGTGGTTACCCGCAATAATCACTACGTGTAATAGTGGGCATGCTTTTTTGGCGTCTTTAATAAATTGATAAAGCTGATTTTCGGCGCTAGCACTTGGTGTTGCTGTATGATAAATATCGCCCGCAACTAAAAGTAAGTCTATTTGTTGTTCAACAAGAGTGGCTAATAACCATGTAAAAAAAGCTTGATGTTCAACACGGCGATCGTGTTCGTAAAATTGTTGGCCAAGGTGCCAATCTGAGGTGTGGAGGACTTTCATGTCGCGCTCTTAATAAAACCGTAAGAGCGCCAATATACCCAAGGCTGTTAAAGATGCAAGCCTAAGGCATGCATTACGTTAGGTTAAACTGTACCAAGCTGAAAAAACAACCGGTAATGCTAAAAGTGCCATTAATAATGGAATTTTTAACGTTTTAGTTTGTTTTGCGTGTAGCGCCTTTAGTGCATTAGTTTCGTTGCACGCTGCTACTTTATCGATATAAAAATAACCCGAATCGAGATACTGCTTACAGTTATTCTCACTTGCTGGAATCGCAATTAGTTCTTGTTGTTTTTTTAGGATGTAAAAATCCATAAGCCCACCGCATTTCTTGCTAGTAATCGATATTAATTTGAGGATAAATGTGACGAATTTATTTGCCTCAAATAAAAAGGTTGGCGATTTTAAATATAAACAGCACTAAAGATCAACCTAAAATTACACTATTTGTCATTTATCGTACAAATAGCGAATATTAATGAAGTTCGGCAATATTTGAGCCAATTATTTACTCGTTTCACTGTGTTTTTGTTCAGTAGAAAGGGCTTTTAGGCCATTTTACTTGTTGCGAATTAGTAATACTTATACGTAGGATTAATGGTCTACCTGGTAATGCCAAAGCAATACTTTTTTAGCAATATATATAAAATGAATGATATTTTTTTAAGTTCTGGGACTTAGTATTTAACCGATCAAAACCATTATTAAAACCCAATTTTGTAAACCCCCTTTACAGTTTTTATCTATTCGTATTTTGTTACAAAATAATTGTATTTTTCAATCTAAAAAACTAAGTGAACATCACCCTAAAAATACGGTACTTGGTCGCTAATTTATTGAAGCTAACTGGTATATTTGTCAAAGTACGCTCACAAAATTATATTAGGACTAACAATGAAAAAAATAGGTCTTACGCTAAGTGCTTTTGTATTGCCATTCGCAATATCGAGTGCAGCTATGGCGTCTTCGGTTGAGCAAACAAAAGGTTCTTTTGTTGATAAATTTCGTCAATTAGACGAAGCACTTCCTACACCCAATGTTTATCGTAGTGCCGCTGGCGAACCAGGTGAAAAATACTGGCAGCAACGTGTAAACTACGATATTGATGTGAAGCTAGATGAAAAAAAGCACCGCATCACTGGTAGTCAAAGCATTGAATATAAAAATAACTCACCACATACGCTTAAATATTTATGGTTACAGTTAGATCAAAATATTTTTAAGAGTGACTCTATTGCCGAAACAACAAAAACATTTAAAAGCACTTTAGAAAGCTTACCAGCTCAAAAGCCCGCTAAATTAAGTTTAGGTGAATTACGTCGTCAGCAATTTATGAGCGACAACGAACTGGGTTATACAATCAGTGGCGTAAAAGATGACGATGGTAAAGAGCTACGCGTAACTGTAGTTGATACCTTAATGCGCATCGATTTAAACGAGCCATTAAAACCAGGTAAAGAAGTCGAATTTAGCATGAACTTTGCCTTCAACATTGTTGAAGAAGATGCAGTGGGTGCACGTTCTGGTTACGAGCACTTTGAAGAAGACGGCAACGACATATTCTTAATTGCTCAGTGGTTTCCTCGTTTAGCCGCTTATACCGATTACGAAGCATGGACAAACAAGCCGTTTTTAGGCTCTGGTGAGTTTACGCTTGAGTTTGGTGATTACGATGTTGAGATTACTGTTCCGGCAGATCACATTGTATCGGCAACAGGTAAACTTGATAACGCGAGCAAAGTACTTACAAGTACTCAGCGCAAACGTTTAAAGCAAGCTGAAACATCTAAGCGTCCTGTGTTTATTGTTAACGCAGAAGAAGCGCTAGAAAACGAAAAAGAAGGCACTGACAAAACTAAAACGTGGCACTTTAAAGCGCAAAACGTACGTGACTTTGCTTGGGCGTCGTCTCGTAAGTTTATGTGGGATGCAAAGGGTTATCAACAAAGTGGTGACGTTCAGCCTTTAGTTATGGCAATGTCGTTCTTCCCTAAAGAAGGTGGTGACTTATGGGAGAAGTACTCAACTGAAGCTGTAGTACACACAATGGAAGTGTACTCTAAGTATTCTTTTGACTACCCATACCCAACTGCGCAATCGGTAAATGGCCCTGTTGGCGGCATGGAATACCCAATGATTACCTTTAACGGCCCGCGTACTAAGTTACAAGATGATGGTACACGTACTTATTCTCAAGCTGAAAAGCGCTTTTTACTTGGCGTAGTTATTCATGAAGTGGGTCATATTTACTTTCCAATGATTGTTAACTCAGATGAGCGCCAATGGACGTGGATGGATGAAGGCTTAAATAGCTTTTTAGATGGCGTTGCTGGTCGTGAATGGGATCCTACTATTCCTTGGGGTGTTGAGCCTCGCGATATAGTGAGCTACATGAAGTCTGAAAACCAAGTACCTGTTATGACTCAGTCAGACAGTGTATTACGCTTAGGTCCTAATGCTTATACTAAACCTGCAGCAGCCCTTAATATTTTACGTGAAGTAATTTTAGGCCGTGACTTATTCGACTTCGCATTTAAAGAGTATGCTCAGCGCTGGAAATACAAGCGCCCTACTCCAGCTGATTTTTTCCGTACAATGGAAGAAGCCTCTGGTGTTGATTTAGATTGGTTTTGGCGTGGCTGGTTTTACACCACAGACCATGTAGATATCTCTTTAGATAAAGTATATCAACTACGTTTAGACACTAAAAACCCTGATATTGATTACAGCCGTTTACGTGATATTGAAGCAGACAAACCTACTTCATTATTTGTTGAGCGTAACCGCGCACAAGGTAAAAAAACATGGGTTGAGAAAAACTCTGATGTTACCGATTTTTATGACGAAAACGACCGTTTTACTGTAACCAATAAAGAACGTAACTCGTACAATAAGTTTTTAAAAGGCTTAGAGCCGTGGGAGCGTAAAACGCTTGAGCGTGCTTTAGAAGAAGATAAAAACTATTACGTTATGGAATTTTCAAACCTTGGTGGTTTGGTAATGCCTATTTTATTAGAGCTAACATATGAAGATGGCACTAAAGAAGAGCGCTATATTCCTGCTGAAATTTGGCGTCGTAATTATAAAAACGTTCAAAAGCTGATTGTTACCGATAAAAACAAACCGCTTGTATCAGTTACTGTTGACCCAGGCTGGGAAACAGCTGACGTAGATGTTGAAAACAATAACTACCCTCGTCGTATTATTCCTTCACGTATTGAAGTGTTTAAAAAGGAAAAGAGTAAAGCTAAAGTTAGTCGCGATATCATGCAAGATATTAAAACTGAGCTTAAAACTGATGAGAAGAAAGACGAAAAGGATGACGGTGAGGAGCAGCAATAATGCGCTTTTTGCTTATTATTGTTTGCCTTTTAGTTGCTGCGCCAAGTATGGCGCATCAACTAAAGTCGTCAGTTACAACCGTGCTTTTTAATAAACGAACGCATAATGTTGAATTAATGCATCGCTTTTATTTACATGATACCGAACACGCCGTAGGAACATTGTTTAAAGGCAAAATTGATATTATTAGTAATAAAGCCGACCAACAACGTTTTGCTAAGTATGTTGAATCGCATGTTGCTCTACAAACGTTAAGTGGCGAACCTTTACCACTTAGCTTTGTAGGGGCACAAGTTGATGGTAAGTTTTTTTGGGTTTACCAAGAAGCACCAATTCCTGAAAATATTGAAGGAATTAAAATGAGTAATGGCGCACTTCGTGATTTATGGCCATCTCAGGTAAATATGGTAAACGTTGAGGGCAAAGGTAAGATTAAAACTTTAAACTTTGCTCAAGATGATACTTGGCTCGAAGCCCGCTTTGAGCAAAATTAATATTTAAAACTTCCCCAACCGACGCGCACAGCAGTTTATGTGCGCGTTTTCTTCATACGTTTAAACTGCGTTCATGTTTGATCTGTTATTTGTAAATTTACGTAAAATTTGTGAGTTCAATTTGTATATTTACCTTTTTTTGCGCATGATATATCAAGCACTTAAATTACTTTGTTATCAATAGATTGATAATGGTGCGTATTAATATTTAAATATAGTTAGTTTCATTTATCCCTTTGTATTTACCGGCCTAGGGCATAAGCAGTAGAGAATTTTATGTTTAAATTTCATTTAGTAATAACTAAATTCAGGGAATGATATGACTACTCAGGTTGAGGCTATTTTTGGAGTGATTTTTGATTTAGATGGAACATTGGTTTCATCAGAATTAGATTTTGCATTAATAAAGGCCCAAATAGGTTGCCCTTGCGAGCAAGACTTACTTGATTACATTGCTCAGTTGCCCTCACCGTATATGCGTGAAGAGGCAATGAATATAGTTCACCAACACGAATTAATAGATGCACAACATGCCAGTATATTACCTGGTGTGAGTGAAGCTATTCATGCTTTAAAGTCTAAAAATATTCCGATGGCGATTGTTACTCGCAATTTTGATAAAGCAGCGGCAATTAAATTACAAAATAATCCACTCCCTATCAGCACAGTTTTAACGCGAAGCGATGCCCCAGCAAAGCCAGATCCCAGCGCTTTAAATGCCATTGCTACACTTTGGAACATTAACGCCAGAAATTTACTTTATGTAGGCGATTACCTTTACGACATTCAAGCTGCGCACAATGCAAATATGCGCGCGTGTTTATACGCTCCAGAGTCAACGCCTGCTTATGCCGATCAGGCAGATTACGTTTTACATGACTTTGTTGAATTAGTGACATTAGTTGAGAGTTATTCTGAAAAAATAGAGTTATGTTAAATAGCGTACTATTAAATTTATTTAAGAATAAGTGCTACGTTATTTAAATTACAAAATAACGTTTGTTCCTAGCCCAATACGTTTTGAATTGGTAAAATACCGCAAAACGTAACGTATTCATTAGGGGCACAAAATGGGCAGAGCATTTGTAGTTCGTCAAAGTTCTATGATCAAAACAGCCAATGCAAAAACAAAAGTAAACTCAAAGTATGGTAAAGAGATTTACGTTGCAGCAAAAAGTGGCGATCCCGATCCCGAAGTAAATCAAACACTACGCCGTCTAATCGAAAAAGCTAAAAAAGACCAAGTACCCGCACACGTTATTGAAAAAGCAATTGAAAAAGCAGCCGGTGGCGCAGGGGAAGATTACTCTGTTGCCCGTTACGAAGGCTATGGTCCTGGTAATTGCATGGTTATAGTTGACTGTTTAACTGACAATCCGAACCGTACAATTAAAGATGTACGCTTACCGTTTACTAAAACAGACTCAAAAATTGGTACTCCTGGCTGCGTAGCACATATGTTTGATCATTATGCGGTACTTGGCTTTGCGGGTGATGACGACGAAATAGTATTAGAAGCATTAATGATGGCTGATGTTGATGTTAGCGATGTTGAAGCCGAGGACGGTAAAATATCGGTATTTGCACCACCAACAGAATATTTTAAAGCTAAAACTGCCCTTGAAGACGCATTTGAAGGCATTAACTTTGAAGTAGACGAAATTACGTTTATTCCTCAAGTTAATATTGAAATTGAAGACGAAGAAGTTATTGCTAACTTTGATAAGTTTATAAATATGCTTGAAGATTGTGACGATGTACAAAATATTTATCACAATGCCATTGTAAAAAATTAGATTTAATTAGCTAAAGCTTTAAAAAGCGTGTTTTGTGTATGCAAAACACGTTTTTTTACGTTTGAATAAATGTTAGATATTCATGTGTATTATCTATATACCTTTAAAATGCCTTAAAAGTGATGTTATTCTAATTTTAGGCGATAAAAAACCAGCTTAAAAGCTGGTTTAGCACTTAATCTGAACTTTGCTTAAGCGGTTAAAGCGTATTCGTTTTTTGTGCTTTATATTTTATACGGTAGCTATGTAGCAGTGGTTCAGTGTAACCACTAGGTTGTGTTACCCCCTCCAAAACCAGTGCAAGTGCAGCTTGAAACGCAATGCTGTTATTAAGGGTTTCTTCGTTTATTGCCATGGGTGTATACGCAGTGTCGTGCTCGTTTTGACCATCAACTACTTTGGCCATTTTAGCCATTGTTGATTTTATTTGCGCCTGTGAACACACGCCATTTAGCAACCAATTAGCCATATGCTGGCTTGAAATACGCAGTGTTGCTCTGTCTTCCATTAGCCCGATATGGTTAATGTCGGGTACTTTTGAGCAGCCAACGCCTTGATCAATCCAACGTACAACGTAACCTAAAATGCCTTGTGCGTTGTTTTCAAGCTCGCTTTGAATATCTTCTTTTGAAAGCCTTTTAGGGTCTGCCATTAGCGGCGGTGTAAGCAGGTCATTAAGGCTAGCAATAGTACGTTTAGCAATACTTTGCTGCTCAGTAAATACGTTTACATCGTGATAATGCATTGCATGAAGCGTAGCCGCAGTAGGGGAGGGCACCCATGCTGTATTAGCGCCTGATTTAGGGTGAGCTTGTTTTTGCTCCATCATTAATGCCATTTTATCTGGCATTGGCCACATGCCTTTACCTATTTGTGCTTTATGACTTAAGCCACAAGCAAGACCTATATTAACGTTGCGATCTTCATATGCGCTTATCCATGGTTGCTGCTTAATCTGTGCTTTTGGAAGCACAACACCCGCTTGCATAGAGGTATGAATTTCATCGCCTGTGCGGTCTAAAAATCCAGTATTTATAAATACAACACGCTCTTTAGCTGCATAAATACAGGCTTTTAGGTTTACAGAAGTACGGCGTTCTTCATCCATAATACCCATTTTAAGCGTGTTTTTAGGTAAGCTTAGCGCTTCCTCTACTAAGCTAAATAAAGTGTTAGTAAACGCTACCTCTTCAGGGCCATGCATTTTTGGTTTTACTATATTAATACTTTGCGCGCTGGTATTTTTAATACCTGTTTTTTTATTTAGGTCGTGCAGGGCAGCGGTGGCAGTAAACATCGCATCCATAATGCCTTCAAATACCGGTTGATTGTACACATCGGTAATAGCAGGGTTCGTCATTAAATGACCAACGTTTCTAACAAACATCATGCTACGGCCTTTTAAAGTAACGGTGCCGCCATCGAGTGCTGTGTATGTTTTATCACTTTGCAGAGTGCGCTCTACAGTTTTATCGCCTTTTTTAAACGATTCAACTAGGTTACCTTGCATCAAACCAAGCCAATTTTTATAAACTTGTACTTTATCTTCTGCATCTACCGCAGCTACAGAATCTTCACAATCCATAATGGTTGTAAGCGCGGCCTCTAACACGACATCTTTTAAGCCTGCTTTATCTGCTTGGCCAATAATGTGGTGGTGATCGATATGTAGCTCTATGTGTAAATCATTGTTTTTTAATAACACTACGGTTGGGTTTTGTGCTTCACCTTGATAGCCAATAAGCTGAGATGGGTTAGCTAATGTGGTTTGAGAGCTATCACGTAACGTAATTAAAAGTGCGCCATCTACTACTGAATAATTAGTACTTTCTATATGCGAGCCATTAGTGAGCGGCAATGCTTTATCTAAAAACTGGCGAGCGTAGGCCATTACCTTAAAACCACGAACAGGATTGTAGGTATTGCCTTTTTCGGCTCCATCGTCTTCGCTTAACACATCTGTACCGTATAAAGCGTCGTATAACGAACCCCAACGTGCGTTAGCGGCATTAAGTGCAAAGCGTGCGTTACTGACGGGCACAACCAACTGAGGACCTGCTGTAAGGGCTACTTCGGGTTCTACATTTTGGGTTTCAATTTCAAAGTTGGTAGGCTCTTTAACTAAATAGCCAATATCTTGCAAAAAGGCATGGTACTTAACGCTATCCCACGTTTTATTAGCAAGATGGTAGTCATCTATTTGCTGTTGAAGCAATTCTCGCTTTTCAAGCAGTGCCTTATTTGTAGGGGTAAGTGTTTGAACTATATGTGCAAAGCTTTGCCAAAATTGATGCTCACTTAAGTGAGTGCCTGGTAGTAATTGATTTTTAACAAAATCAGCGAGTTGTGTGTCTACGCTGAGTCCTGAATGTGTGAGAGTGTGGGACATAATTGCCTTCCTTAAACGGTCGCGATGTTGTTGTGTGCTTGTGCGTTAAGGCAACAATAACTCAAAAAGGCAATGTTGAGTGCTTTTTAGCCATTCACAAAATATATAGCCACAATAACAACTATAAATTTACTAAATCTAGAAAAGGAGCCTAATGTTGAATCAAGCGAAACGGAGCACACACTCCTAGCCACTCTCACAACATTAAAATAATTTATACCAATCTGCTTATATATGGGGTCTATTTAACGTTAAGAAAATTACGCTAGAGCTAGGCAAAAATTTTTGTATCTAGTTATTCTAAATAAAAAATTTTTAACGACGTTATAGTGCAATTTAATTCGTTAAATTGATCAAAGATTTATGCAGGTTGGTATTACACACTCGTTCGAAGGATTTTATTATGACAACATATCAACGCGAAACAGACACACTCTCTACTCTTTGCCAATCACAAGGCAGCGCATGGAAAGCTATTAACCCTGAATACGCAAGCCGTATGCGTTTACAAAACCGTTTTCGTACAGGGATTGAAATTGCGCAATACACAGCAGACGTTATGCGTGAAGATATGGCTGCATATGACGCCGACACAAGCCTGTACACCCAATCTTTAGGGTGTTGGCATGGCTTTACTGCCCAACAAATGATGATGGCTATTAAGCGCCATCAAAAAACAACTAAACGCAGCTATGTATACTTAAGTGGCTGGATGGTTGCAGCACTTCGCTCTGCATTTGGTCCGCTGCCAGATCAAAGCATGCACGAAAAAACATCGGTACCTGCATTAATTGAAGAAATTTACACATTTTTAAAGCAAGCTGATGCACGTGAACTAGACCACTTGTTTAACGACCTAGATGCAGCAAAAGCGAATGGCGGCGATGTTCAAGCTGTTATTGATAAAATAGACAACTTTGAAACTCATGTTGTGCCAATTATTGCTGATATTGACGC
Organism: Pseudoalteromonas sp. NZS37; assembly: GCF_015864265.1. Classification (NCBI taxonomy): domain Bacteria; kingdom Pseudomonadati; phylum Pseudomonadota; class Gammaproteobacteria; order Alteromonadales; family Pseudoalteromonadaceae; genus Pseudoalteromonas; species Pseudoalteromonas sp. NZS37. The sequence goes on from NZ_JADYXL010000007.1 coordinate 148,824, forward strand.
AGGTTTTGGTAACGAAGAAGCAACTTACTTACTGGCTAAAAAAATGATTGAAGCCGGTGCGTGTGCCATTCAAATAGAAAACCAAGTATCTGACGCCAAACAATGTGGTCACCAAGCGGGTAAAGTGACCGTTCCACACGAAGACTTTTTAGCAAAGATTAACGCAGTACGTTACGCCTTTTTAGAACTTGGTATTGATAACGGTATTATTGTGGCACGTACAGATTCATTAGGTGCAAGCCTTACTCAAAAAGTACCTGTGTCGCAAACACCAGGTGACTTAGCAAGCCAATACAATGCATTTTTAGAAACGACGCCAATTAACGGTGTTGATGACTTAAATGAAGGCGACACAGCAATGAAAATTAATGGCCAGTTATGTAAACCAACTCGCCTAGATAACGGTTTATTTCAATTCCGCGAAGGCACTGAAAAAGACCGCGTAGTACTAGATTGTATTACGAGCTTGCAGTCGGGCGCTGATTTACTGTGGATTGAAACAGAAAAACCTCATGTTAAGCAAATTGCAGAACTGGTAAATCGTGTTAAAGAACACGTGCCAAATGCAAAACTGGTATACAACAACTCGCCTTCGTTTAACTGGACGCTTAAGTTTCGTGAGCAAGTATATCAAGAGTGGGAAGAAGCAGGCCGTGACCTTAGTGCTTACCCAAGCCTTGGCGACAATAAAGGCCTTATGGCACCAGAAATGGATGCAACAGAACTTGCGCAAGCAGCCGATTTACTAGTGCAAAACTTCCAGCGCGATGGCGCACGTGAAGCAGGTATTTTCCATCACTTAATTACTCTGCCTACGTACCATACAGCTGCGTTGAGCACTGATATTTTGTCTGAAGGTTATTTTGGCGATATGGGTATGCTGGCTTATGTACGTGATGTACAACGCCAAGAAATTCGCCGTGAGCAAGCTTCTGTTAAGCACCAAGACCTAGCAGGGTCTAACATGGGCGATACACACAAAGAATACTTCTCTGGTGATAACGCGCTAAAAGCCGGTGGTGAAGATAACACCATGAACCAGTTTTAATTCCTAACTAGATAGTGTTACTCAAGGGCCAATAGGCCCTTTTTTATTGCTTTAAGTAAAGTTAGAACATTGAAGCATAATTACAGATCAGACTTTAACTAGGGCGTGTTGATCTTTGTGGATTGAAATTTATTCAATCTAGGGGCGATTAAATCGCGGCGCGAGGTTTGTAACCTAGTGGGCTAAGTAAAAACCGAGCAACAAAGAGTTTATCGCCCCTAGAAAGAACCCAAAGGGCAGCGCATGTTTGGTATTTATGCTACGTTATCGCCTATTCATGGGGAATAACCACACTACATAAGCTCCGCCTTGCCTAAAAACCAAACATACTGCTGCAAATTAACCCACCAAAGTTCAACACGCCCTTGCCAAATCATGTTGGATCACTATTTAACTACCTGAGTGGATTTACAGATCAGAGTTTAACTAACCTTTCATAAAACGGCATATTTGGGGTGATTTTGCTGTAAAAAGCGTTTACAACAACTTTAAAAGGCAGGTAAGTGACTGATTTTTGCTTTAATAGGCAAACTTAGCGAATTTATAAACCGATTTTTTACTAACTTCTCTGTGCTATAAAACAAAATTTTACTAACTGATAGGCTATAAACAGTGACTCAAACCGATTTTTTACCAACTCAAGTTACAAAAAATGCTATAAACCGAAATTTTACTAACTGAAGTTTTAGCTAAGTCCGATATTTAACTGTCACAGAAGTGTAAAGGGGGTTTACAGTTTGAATACTAAGGCGGTAAATACAAAAGCCACTTATTTGAAGTGGCTTTTATTTGAGCTATAAATTTATTACCCAGAGTTTATTTAGTGTGTTTATCAAACCACCATTGAATATAAGCTACTTTAGTCATTAAGTTTGATGGGCGAGCTGTAATACCATGCGATGCATTAGGAATGCGCACCATTGCAGTATCAACGCCTTGTAGTTTTAATGCCTGATAAAACTGCTCAGTTTCTGATATTGGTGTACGGTAGTCAGATTCGCCAGTGAGCAACATAGTAGGAGTTTTAACGTTTCCAACATAACTAATAGGCGAGCGCTTCATGTAATGCTCGATGTGATCCCACGGTTTACCCGGAAACCAGTAATCAGCAAAAAACGGGTAAAAATCGGCAGTTAGTACAAAGCTGATCCAATTAATAACAGGCTTAGCAACTACAGCCGCAGCAAAGCGATCGGTATGACCTACAATCCAAGCTGTTAATACACCACCGCCAGAACCACCGGTTACAAACAATTTAGACTCGTCAATAAAGCCTTTCGCTATTAGCGCATCAACGCCAGTCATTAAGTCATCAAAATCGTTACTTGGATAATTATGATGAATAGTTTGTGCAAACTCTTTACCGTATGAATCACTGCCACGTGGGTTCATGTATAAAACCACATTTCCTTTGGCTGCAAACAGCTGAATTTCAGCGCTAAAGTGTGGACCGTAATTAGCTACTGGACCGCCATGTATTTCTAGTATTAGCGGATATTTTTTGCTGCTGTCAAATTCTGGTGGGTAAGCAATCCATCCTTGAATAGGTAACTCATCGTGACTTGATTTAATCCAAATTTCTTCCACTTTAGCCAAAGCTTTGTCGCCCAGTGCATCTGCATTAAGGGTAGTTAAACGCTGCGCTTTACCGCGTTTAATTGTTGCTATATCAGCAGGGCGCTGAGTATCGGCAAGGGTAAAGGCTACTTCGCCATCTTCGCTTACATCAAAGTCACCACCAGAATATGGGCGACCAAAGGCAACACTGCCAATTTGAGTTGTTATTATTTTACGCTTGCCGCTGCGTGGTTGATAGGCGAGGGCGGTTTGACCTTTATCTGCATAGCTAAAGTATATGCCTTTGGAGTTTGCACTCCATTTTATTTGACCTACGCTACGATCAAAATCTGGCGTTAAGCTTGTTGTGTTACCTGTTTTTAAATCACGAATATAAAGCTGAGCGTTTTCGTAGTTAGTGCGTTTATCATCGTAACCTGTGTACGCTAAATAACGACCATCGGGCGATACTTTAGGCTGCTCGTCAGGTCCGTTTCGGTCAGTAATTTTAGTTATATTTTGTGTGGCTAACTCGAGTTGATAGATTTCACTGTTTGTGGGTTTTAGCTGGTTGTTTGTGTGCCTGTTCGCAGAAAAATAAAGCGATTTGCCATCGTTGCTAAAACTTACATCGCCCGCGTTATCAAACTCATCATGAGTGAGTTGTTTGGCATTACCACCGTTAGCATCTATGGAAAATAATTGGCTAAAACCTTTTTGCGTGTAACCGCCACCATCTGAACGGTAATACACATCATCAATAAATTTTGCGGGTTCTGCCCACGTTGCACCTTTTGGTTTGCCTGGTAAGCTCACTGGCGCTGAAGTAGCGCTTGGAACAAACATGCTAAATATTAATTGGTTAGAATCAGGGCTCCATGTAATCGAACGTGGACTACTCGTTAAGTTACTAATTTTGCCATAGCACCTGTTTTAAGCCATTTTATATATATTTGGCTGCTGCCATCGCGAGTTGATATAAACGCAAGGCGTTGACCATCAGGAGAAAGTACTGGCGAATAATCCATATGCACGCCAGAGGTAAGCGGCTGCATTTGTTTGGTTTTGTAATCAACAGACCAAATATTACCAACTTTGCGATCTGTTTTTATATCCATGCGGTTACGCACAAAATAAACAGTTTTACCGTCTTCGGTTATATCTATTTGATTGGCATATTCTAAATTAAACACGTCTTGCAGTTGTAGTGTATTTTTTTCAGCGTAGGCTAAATTGCTACAGCCTAAAATGAGACTAAGTGTTAAAAGCTTTTTCATTTTAATCCCTGTTGTTACTTTTTTTAATTTGCTAAGTAGTTATATGTTAGGGATTATTAAATTAACAGTAGGATGCGATGAAGCTCTTATTTAACTCTATGAGTTAAAGCTGTAAAGGGGGTTTACAGCTTCTATTTGAGGTTGTGTAAAAGTTTAGTTAGCTGAGTTACAAAGGGCTTTTATATCTTTTATAAGCGCTATGCCATCAGCGTTGTCGCCATGTACGCATAAGCTATGGGCGTTGAGCGTTAGTTTTTTTCCAGTTCGTGTTGTCACGCTGCCATCGGATAAAAGCTGAGTTACTTGTTTTAGTAATGCAGCTTTATTGTGAACACTACCCTCAAGTGTTCGTGATACTAAATGCCCGTCGTCGGTGTACTGTCTATCGGCAAATGCCTCGAGTACTAGATCAACTCCTGAGCCTTTAGCTATTTGAATGTGCTTATTGGCATTTTTAGTCGCTAAGACCATTAGTTTCAAATCTATTGGGTAGCTGGCAATTGCATTTATAACGGTTTGTAATATTTGCTCATCAGCCATCATGTCGTTATAAAGTGCGCCATGCGGTTTAACATAGCTAAGTGTTAAACCTTGTACTTTTGCCATGCCCTCAATAGCGGCTATTTGATAATGCAGGCAATTTGTAAGCTCTTTTTCGCTAAGTACCATTGAGCGCCTACCAAAGCCTTGCTTATCTGGGTAGCTTGGGTGAGCACCAATTTGTACGTTATGTTGCTTGGCAAGTACAAGAGTGTTTGTCATTACGTCGGCATCACCTGCATGGAACCCACACGCAATATTAGCCATATCAATATGTGGCATAACGTCATCGTCTAGCCCCATTTTCCACACGCCAAAGCTTTCGCCTAAATCACAATTGAGTTTCATATTAGTGCGCCTTTTGCGGTTTTATTGTGACAGGTAATACGCCGTTAGCCGGTGCTTCTCCTAGTAACACTTTTGCAAGTGCGGTAAAAGCGGGACCAGACACAATATCGTTTTTATCTACATCAATATTATATGCGTAAGATGCAAGTACAGCATTTGCATAATTGCCAAATTTAGCAATGTCGTAAGGCGCTCTTAGGCTTATAAAAACAGTGCTTTTGTTTTCTTCTTTTGCCATATTTAATAATGACTCAAATGCTTTTGGTTGCTCTGCATTATTAAGTGCAAAATTAGGATCGTCTTTTAAATCATCCATACCGCCAATTTCTACCGCACTTTGATTAGGTGTTGCATTGCCGGCTATAACTACATCAGCAGCGTGTATTTGTGCTTTTGCGAGTGCAGGGTCGAACCCTTGTAAGCTACTACAGCTATAAGTGAATTTTTGCTGGCTGATAGCTTTAATCGCTTGCTGCATTGCCATACATTTACGCGTGTCGGGCATAATAATATGAACATTACTTCCTGCTTTTAAATTAAGCGGCAAAGTACTGTTATTATTTTTAACCTGCGTTATTGCCTCTACAGCAAGCTGCGCTTCTATTTCGCGATGTGCTGCACTGCCGATTGTTTGCTTTGCATTTATGAGCGCGGTAATAGGGTCAAAATTAGTGCTTAACCTAAATTTATTTTTAAGCGTAATTATACGCATCGCTGATTGTGCTATTTCTTGCTCATCAAGTTGGTTTGATTTAACCGCTGCAACAAGCTCTTTAATAAGGTCATCGAGCTTGTTTAAATCATCCGGTGTTCTAATTTCAACGGGCATTAGGGCAATGTCAGCTCCAGCGGCAAATGTATTTATTACCGCTTGAGTTGGTGTGAAGAAGTTACTAATACCAGCCATATCAAGCGCATCAGTTACTACAACACCTTGGTAATTAAGCTCACCACGTAAAATATCAGTAATGATTGCACGCGACATTGTTGCCGGTTTTATCATAGTTTTGCCATTAACGCTTACAAACGTCGTACTATCGAGGGCAGGGTATTGAATATGCGCCGTCATTATCATGCCTGGGTTTTGCTTGGCGATAATGTGTTTAAACGGTGCTAGGTCTTGCTCGTAAATAACTTCTTTTGCATGGTTTACTTTAGGCAAACCTGTATGGCTATCTACGTTTGTATCGCCGTGGCCCGGGAAGTGCTTTAACGAGGTAATAACACCGTTGTTCTCAAATCCTGCAACCTGTGCGGCGCCCAATTTACTCACTAATGCTGGGTTTTCACCAAACGAGCGTACGTTAATAACAGGGTTATCGGGGTTCATGTTTACATCAACCGTGGGCGCGTAGTTTACATTGATACCCAGCGAGTTTAGTTCTTTAGCTATAACAGTTGCTGTTTTTGTCGCAAAGCTCGTACCGTGTTTTTTGTAGGTTGCGCCAATCGACATATTACCGGTAAATGATGTAGCAACATCGCGTGGTAACCGTGCTACACGTCCGCCTTCTTGATCTATTGATATAAATAGCGGCAGCTTACTACTGGACCTACTTGCAGCTGTTTGCAATTGGCTATTAAGCGTAATGGTTTGTTCTATTGATTGGGTATTTTCAGAAAATAAAATAACTCCACCAATATCGTATTTAGCAATAGCGGTAGCAAGCTCATTAGGTAACTCGGTCATTGGAGTTCGGCATTTATTACTTGCTCCTTGCTGGCAAAAGTAGCGAAAGTCGAGTATTAACTTTTGCCCAAGTTGTTGTTCAAGAGAAAGCACGGGTTTAGCAAACGAGGATTGTAATGGCATTAAACACCCAGATAAAAAAACGATAGACGGTACAATACACTTATTTAGCAAAACACACTCCAAGGCTAAAAAGTAGATAAATGTATGCAGCTTAACTACTTTTTAAAGTAACTGCAAAAGAAGGTTTTCTTTACAAAAACCATTAACGTATTGTAAAAATTGAAGATAAATTATAGTTTTGAACTTAGTGAAAAGTTATATTTTTTCTGGCTTTATTGATATTAGATAATAAATTTTTAATAGGGTGTAATTGCAGGCTTTATGCTCAATTATAGGTGCAAGTATTGAATGCCTCATTCTTAGGATGGCATTCATTTTCGAAAGAATTATTAATAGCCTTAATCTTCGATTTCTTATTTTTCATTTAACGATTACAGCCTTTATTAGTACTTTAGTAAGTAGCTTTTATTCTACCTACCAAGCACAAAAGGAGCAGTTAAAAACGTACACTAAAAATAACTATGCCTGCGCTAATAAACTAGCATCAACAACTTATACTCTTTAGAATCAGCAATGCAATAACCTGCCTATTCAACTAAAAATCATCTTGAAAAGACAATATTGTGGCGCGTTTAGGTAGAGAAGAGTTTGTATTTTTTACCTAATAACAGCAAAGTGCGCGCAAACATAGCAGAGCGATTGCGTCAAACCGTTGAGTCTATAAATACGTAAACTATTGGATTTATAATAATTCCTATTGGCATTGCAACTTGGTCTGAGCATAGTAACGAAATAGACCAAGTTTACAAATGTGCTGACAAAGTACTTTACCATGTTAATAATATGGTAGTGATAAGTGCATTGTTGCTGATTAAAAATGTGTTTCGATAGGTGAGTAATCAATTGCAACTTCTACATTGCTCACTGAGCTATAATTGTTTAGATCTTTAGATAATCCTGCAATATCAACATCCTTTTCAACAAGTAATGTGTAATTGTGAGCTGTCGACTTAACTAACTCATAATTATTTTTTAACTCATCAGGCAAAGAATCGGTATTTAATGTAATGGTAAGAGTACCTGTTACTACACCTTTTTGCTTTAAGTTCTGATTATAAATAACGTCGCCTTTAAATAACTGCTCAGAGTTAAAAATAAGCTTATCACCAGATGAATTTATGCTTTTAGATGCTTTTTTCATAATACCTTGACTGCTTTCTTTTTTAGGGAAAATAGTGTCAGTTTTCTGGTTCTTAGATGGTTCTTTTATAATGATTTCTGCTGTTTTAGGTAGCGCCTGAGAGTTGTTAACCTCTGTTTTTTCACTGTTATTACATGCAGATAGTAATAAAGCTGCAATTATTGGCACTGAACTTGTAAAAATTATTTTTTGCATTCGTTTACCTTTGTTTACTTTTCTCTAAATTTAAAGCTATTCAGCTTCATTCAAGTATGTATATTAACAACTTAACTATGCGTTTACATAAAATAATCAATTAAAAAACATTAAGTGTTTTAATATAATAAATACGAACAGGTGGATACATGTCTCAATTTAAATTAACAACTATTGCCATAGTTGTAGCATCAACATTAGCAGCAGGTGAGCTAACGGCCGCTGAACAAACTCGATTTTATGATGTAAGTGCTACAAATGCAGTTACTCAGGGTACTTCTTTAGCTGCTGTTCAGCAGAGAACCTTAGCCGAACGCGCCACTGTATCGGGTCAAAAATCTATTTACGATGCACAAATGGGTAAAGCAACATTTTTATGGCAAGCAATAGGTCAGCGTAAGCCTGACATGGCTTTAATCGCAGCTGATAACCGTAATCAATATGCTGCTGACTTTTATATTGAAACTTTAACAGGCATTAGTAATCGTAAAGCAACAGCATCTTCTGCTGTTATGGTTGATTTATCAGAGCAAAAACGTGGTTCTATTAGTGCTAAATATAAACAACAAGTAAACGGTGTAGAAGTTTTTAACCGCGAATACAACTTGTTAATGGATAAAGAGTACAACCTAGTAGCAAGCTCGGGTTATTTTGCTGATACGTCATCATCTAAAAATAAACTTGCTGCATTAACGGGTTTTGTAAGCTCTGAGCAAAGTATAAAAAAAGCATTTAGTGAATTAGCTAATATTGATGTCTCACTTCGTAAAATTGGTAACGAAGGTGGATATGCAAAATATGAGGCTAAATCATTAGATGACTCTAAGATTGTTTTAGGTACGCCACGTGCAAAAGAAGTGTTTTTTGAAGTTGCAGGCGAGCTTAAATCTGCTTACTACATTGAAGTAGAAGTAGCAGAAGTTGGCTCTTTAGAAAGTGACTACTTTAGTTATGTAGTAGATTCAAATAACAGCAAAGTATATTTTGCGAAAGATTTGAAATCTCATGCAGCTGACTTTAATTACCGTGTTTACGCTAACCAAGATGGCTACCCAATGGAAAGCCCGCACGGTGACGTAATTCCTGCAGATGGCCCAGGGCAAGTAGACGAGACTGAGATTTTAGACGCGCCAATGGTATCTCTATCTTACTACAGTAAACTAAGCACAATGGACCCATGGTTAGCTGATGATGCAACGACAACATCAGGTAATAACGTATTTGCTTACGCAGATGTGGTTGCACCTCAAGACTTTAGTGAAGGTGACTTTACCGCTGAAACAACAGCAGACTTCACATTTGACTACCCTTATCAAGTAGATGAAGTTGCAAATAGCTACGCAAACCGTAAAGCGGCTATTGTTAACTTGTTTTATATGAATAACTTTTTACATGATTTTTTCTATGATCATGGTTTTGATGAAACGTCAAATGTAGCTCAAGTATCTAACTTTGGTCGTGGCGGCGTAGAAGGTGACCCGATTGAAGCACAGGCTCAAGATAACTCAGGTCGTAATAACGCAAATATGTCTACGCCAGCTGATGGTGCTAGCCCACGTATGCAAATGTACTTGTACAACAGTAAAGATGCCGTTGTTGGTGTAGATTTTGGTATTACAGTAACTTCACATGACTCTTTAGGCCTTTTAGCTTCAACAAAAGAATCTGGCTTTGGTAAATACCAATTCAGTGATGTGGCTGCAGAAGTTGTTCGTTTAGATGATGGAAATACAGTAGATTCAACAAGTATTAATGATGGTTGTGAGCCTGCTATAAATGCTGCTGAACTAGCAGGGAAAATTGCAATTGTAGATCGTGGCTCATGTGCTTTTACGATTAAAGTAAAAAATGCACAAGATGCAGGTGCAATAGCAACTATCGTTGTTAATAATGACCCAGATACGGCAGAACCGGCACCAATGGGCGGTGAAGACGATACTGTAACCATTCCAAATATGGGTTTAAATTACGCTGATGGTCATGCAATGTATGACCTAATTGATGCTCGTGAAGTTGTTACTGTAAACATGTTTACCAAAGCAACATTAAAAGATGGTACGTTTGATAATGGTATTATTGCTCATGAATGGGGTCACTACATTAGTAACCGCTTAGTCGGTAATTCATCAGGCCTTATTAACTTCCAAGGCCGCGCAATGGGCGAAGGCTGGGGCGATTTCCACTCATTAATGTTTATCGCTAAAGAAAGCGATATAAATATTACAGGTAACGATAAGTTCCAAAAAGCATATGGTAGCGGCACATTTGTAGAAGACTTCTACTTCGGTATTCGTCGTCTTCCTTATTCAACTGATACAGATGTAAATGCATTGTCGTTCCGACATATTACTGAAAATGCTGGTGCTGATATTGGTATTTCACCAACAAGCGTGGCTTCTCCTCATGCTGCCGGCGAAATTTGGGCAACTGTATTATGGGAAAACTACGTAACGCTTATTAACGAGCATGGCTTTAATGAAGCACAAACTCGAATGGCAGATTACTTAGTTGCAGGTTACAAATTAACACCTATAGCACCAACCTACACTGAAGCACGTGATGCTATTTTAGCTGCTGCCTATGCAGTAGACCCTGCTGATTACAAATTAATGGTAGGCGCATTTGCTAAACGTGGTATGGGTCTTGGCGCAGTATCGCCAGATCGTTTCAGTGAAGACCTTACTGGTGTAGTTGAATCAGATAAAACACAGCTTTCTAGCTATGCATTTGCAAGTGCTGACTTAAACAACATGTACAATGGTACAGAGCTTGGTTTTTGTACTAACGACAATATTTTAGATAAAGGCGAAACGAGTACGGTTAGCGTAACAATTACTAACCGTGGTAGTGAAGTACTTAGTGGTACAACAGCACAACTGACAGTTATAAGCGATCATGATGTAACATTTGAAAATGATGGCCTACTTACTTTTGGTGAAGTTCAACCGTACGAAGCAATAACAAGTAACGATATTAAAGTTACTTTGAACGAAGCGGGTACAGCTGAAACACTAGAAATTGAAGTCACATTCCCTGAAATTGAAACGGATGATGATATCGTTGAAGCGCTTGATCAAACACTTACGTTTGAAGTAAATATGGGCTTTAAATCAGAAACGCCTGTTGGAGCTGTAGTTTCAGATGATATGGAAGTAGCAAGTTCATCACTATTAGATTTAAAAGAAAACGTAATGTTTGGTGGTGATTTAGCTGCTGGCACTCAAGTAATGGATAATAGTAGTAATATTGCATTCTTTGAACAAGGTGGCTTTGGGCTAGGCACACAAGCAATGCGCCTTGTAAATAATGGCTTCCAATCGGATGTAGCAGTAGAGAGTAAGTCATTCGAAGTCGGTTACTCTGGCGACTTTGAAATTTCATTCTGGCATTTCTATAGTATCGAGGAAAACTGGGATGGTGGTGTTGTAGAAGTTAGTGTTAATGGTGGTGACTGGGTTGATGCTACTGAAATTGGCGGCACATTTGATGTTGGCTATGACGCTGTTCTAATCGAAAACGATTCTCAAGAGCTTCAAGAACGTGAAACATACACAGGTAATAACGTACAAGATAGTGGCGCGTATGGTAATTATGAAACTATCAACTTTGGTGATGCTCTAAACGGCAACTTAGTAAAAGTACGCTTTAGAATTTCATCAGATGGCGCAGTAAGTGATTTAGGTTGGTGGATTGATAACCTAACTATGTCTAACGTTTTATCTCCTGTATTTTCAGAACTTGTAGCGGGTGATTCACTAGCATGTGATAACGCAGCTCCACTTGTTTTAGTCGAAAGCGCATCAGCGGAAATTACTGAATCTGCTACAGGAACAATTACAGCAACAGCGTCAGATCGCAATGGTCAAACACTAACTTATGCTTGGACTCAGGTTAGCGGTAGTGATGCTACGCTCACTGGTACTGATACAGCAACTTTGAGCTTCACACCTGCAGCTATTACTGCAGATGAAGAGCTTGTTTTTGAAGTTGCCGTAAGTGATGGTGTAACAACTGTGACTCAACAAAGTACTGTAATGGTAAAAAATGAAGCGGTAGCAACAGTGCCTGTAACAGAAGCAAAATCTAGCGGTGGTGGTAGTTTTAGCTTTATAGCTTTATTACTTACTCCATTAGTATGGTTTAATAGACGTCGTAAAAACGTTAGTAAATAAGTTTAAATAACATCCCGTCGTCTCTAAACACATGACGGCTTTAATGAAAGGCCAGTAGCTTTTGCTTCTGGCCTTTTTTATAAACTTAGTGTGATGTTTTTAGTCCTGACCTCATATTAACTTTTTCATGGCCATACACTTTGACTTATATATTAGTCATATTGCCTTTTTATACGACATCAACAACTTATATCTTAAAGCTTAATAAATAACCTCGGGGCGTTCACTTAGTTGGCTAGAGTTTTACTGATTAAAGGATAAAAAATGGCAATGCTGGAATATATTATTTATCACGCCATACCCTAACGCATAGTCGCTAAATTGAACAAACCAACTTAATTAAAAACACTTAAACGGGTATAATACCTAACTTCGTATAATACGCGCTGAATTTGAGTGCTTTGGAATGCAGCTTTGCTATATAAATTACTACCCGCTTTAAATTTAAGATTTCTTATATTGCTACTCGCATTCTCTGCAGCATTGAGCACATTGATAGGGAGTTTTTATTCTACCTATCAGGTTCAAAAAGAGCAGTTAACATCATATACGCTAAAAAGTAATTTAGCCTATGCACAAAAATTAGCCTCCGCAACTGATAACTTTTTAAAGTCTGCGCTTCAGCAGCTTGAATACTCAGCTAAAATTATTGAGCAATCACCAAATAACTCCAAATTATTAAACGATGAAGCCATTCGTTTAAATCATCAAACGGATAGCTTTAACTCTGTTGTGATTAATTTACATGGCGTAGTTGCAGCGACGTCGCCTCACTTTGAAAGTTTAATAGGCCAACAAATACAGTCTCCAGGAGCAATAGAAGCACTAAAAGAAAAACGCCCATTAATTAGTGAGCCTTATTTGTCAGCAGCTGATAATTTAATTGTTTTTATATCGCACCCTTTGTTTGATTTTGAAGGTAAGTATTTAGGTTATATTGGTGGCTCTCTTTATTTAAAAGAGAAAAATATTTTAAATGAGCTTTTAGAACAACATTACTACAAAGGTGGTTCGTACCTTTATGTTGTTAGCTCAAATAAGCGCATTTTATATCACCCAGAACCTGCCAGAATCGGCAACGTTATTGCTAACAATGCTGTGATTGACGCTGTTATAGATGGCGAAATAGGCACCTCAACGGTTATTAATAGCTTAAATAAGCCGATGCTCGCAGGCTACGCACCCATTACTTTATCTAAATGGGGAATAGTGGCGCAAAGACCATTAGAATCAACGCTCTCTTCGCTAGATACATTAACTATTGAAGTCATTGAACAAACAATACCTATGGCATTAGTCACATTTATTTTTATTGGTTTATTTGCACATTTTATAGCAAGGCCGCTAAAGCGATTAGCCGATAACGCAAATACACTCGATGATCCAAAAAGCTTAGAAAAACTTAAAAGCGTGAAGTCGTGGTATTTTGAAAGTCAAAAACTGAAGTTAGCGATGTTAAGAGAGGTTACTTTATTACAAGCACAAATAGGTGTGCTACGCCATGACTCACAAACAGATCCCTTAACAGATACGCACAACAGAAGAAGCTTAAACGGCCTACTTAACCAGCTTATGCTAAAGCAAACCCCATTCGCTATATTAGAAATTGATATCGACTTTTTTAAACGTGTTAACGATACTTTTGGACATGATAAAGGCGACGAAACTTTAGTTTCGCTAACAAATATAATTAAAAAACTATCAAGAAGAGACGACATAGTATCAAGAATCGGCGGTGAAGAATTTGTTCTTGTGCTACCAAATGAAAACAGCCAAAGTGCCTATAAAATAGCAGAGCGTTTACGTAAAACAGTAGAATCGACAGAAATAAACACCATTGGAACAATCACTATTTCTATAGGTATTGCAACCTGGCCTGAGCATAGTACTGATATTGCCCAAGTATATAAATGTGCCGATAAGGCGCTATACCATGCTAAAGAGCATGGTCGTAACCGATGCGTAGTGGCCGATATTAGCTAACCACAGCTTTGTTAAGTAATACTCTGTATTACCTTAAATTGATAAATACTTTACACAGAGTGCATGAGTTTATTAAGCCAGCCATCTGCTTTTGATGGCTTGTAAATCATTACTATGCCTTTGCTATAGTGACTGTTAACCCCCTTTACAGTTATTTTTGTAAGCGCTAAGTCATCAATCACAAAATTTGGTAAATACGCTAATGCCAAAGCAGTTTCACTACCAAACTAACTTTTTAAAACCCGTTATATGTTGAAAAGCTAACGACAAATAAAACACAAAAAATGCATTTTCATTAGTTAAAATAACGCAGCAATAAGGCTTGGTAATTCATAAAATACAAAGTAATCGTTAAGCTTAGTACCGCTTACTAGGGGGAAGTATAACGGGGAATTAGAGTGCGACAGCGCAATAAATACAACGCTTGCAAGTAAACTAACGGCATGTTTTAAAAACGCCCCCAGCTATTTAAAAACCCTTTACCTGAATATACTCACCATTATGTAATTTGACTTGAGTAAATATGTGGCAGGCAAACGCTGCATACCCATGCAGCGTTTATTGCCATTTGTTTAGCCCTAATTAAAACTGATAGCTTACCCTTGCTGAAAAGTTACGCCCAGGTTGGGTGTATTGGCTAAAATCAGCACTTTGCGATTGACCTGCAATCAACTCAAAAGGTACATATTCTTTATCGAGCAAGTTAAGTATCCCTACATTTAACTGCCACGCTTGCCATTCGTAATTTGCGTATAAATCAACAACGCCGTAACCATGCCCTTGCGTAGTTTTATCATCGTTTGCATCAAGTACTACATCCGATTGCGATTTAGCTAAACGCAACGCAGCGGTCCAGTTAATATTACCCAGCTCTGTACTTAACAATATTGAGCCATTTAACGGGCTAATGCTGGTAAGTGGCTGATCGGTTTCTTTATTTTCACCATCAACGTAGGCCACATTTGCCTCAAGCAGAATATTTTCAGCAACATACACGGCAATTCCGGCTTCTACACCGCTTATTTGTGTTTCGCTAATATTTTGATACTGATACAGAGTTTTGTTTACGCCAGGAATGTACGTTGGCTCAACACCTACTACGGCGGTTTCAATAAAATCATCGAATGCTGCATAAAAAGCACTTAAATTTACGCTAATATCGCTGCTTGCGTACCTAAGCCCAAGCTCAAATGAGTCGCTGCTTTCTGGGTCTAAATCGGCATTTGGTAGTATTTGATAAAACGGTTCAACGCCGTGGCTTTGATAGGCTTGGTCGTGTGGTGGTATTTTAAAGCCTCGTACGTATTGCCCATACCACGATAAGTTATCATCCACTTGATATATAACACCTAGCTTAGGCGAAAAAGCAGATTCGGTAATATCATCAAGCTGCGCATCGGCATATAGCTCATCACTTTTAGCTTCTAGGGTGTAGTAATCATATCGCACGCCTGCAATAACCGACCATGCGCTGTTTTTAAACGAAATACTGTCTTGCACATAAGCGCCAATTAAAGAGGTGTCAGCCCCCGGAAACGCTTTTTGTTTTTGGTCTGTAAAATCAACCATGCCATCGGCTAAAACACGTGTTTTTAAACGTGGGCGGGTGGTATCGTATAAATCGATATCAACTCCGTATACCACTTCGTGATCGGTGGTTTCTCCTTTAAGCCCTTTATTAAATACTGCTTTTAAACCTAAAATATTTTGCTCAAAACGATAGTCGTTATAATCGGTGTAGGTGCTTGCGCCACTAATTGCATCGCTTTGTTGCTCGTAACTACTATAAGACACTTGCCCGTACCATTTATCAAACGCAGCTGTAGCTACTTCTGAATGATAATCTAGCGCCAGTGACCAACTAGTGTCGTCTTCCTCGGTTTCTTGAACCGTGGGGGTTATTACTTGCTCAATTGTTTGATTAAAATAATCAAGGGTGTATTTAAGTGTGCGTTTTTCATCAAGCTGTTGTTCAAATTTAACTAATAAAGCGTCCGACTTTGCATCATAACCGGGTAAGTTTTCGTCGTAATTTTGTACTTCTTCGCTGTCGCGATGGCTATAAACTGCGCTTACTGCAAAGTCGCCTAAGTCTTTTGCACCGGTAATATCAGCAGCAATTTGGTTACTTTGACCTTGATACCCCAGTGCCATTTTTACATAGCTGCTGTTATCTTTTAGATAATCGCTTGGATCTTTAGTGGTTATAACCACAATGCCACCGAGTGCGTCAGAGCCATATAAAGACGATGCAGCACCTTTGGCTACTTCTACTTGTTTTACGCCTGCTACATCAAAGTAATTGCGGCCAACTAAATAGCCCCCTCCGCCTGCATAACCATCGTTGGTGCGTCGGCCATCTTTTATAAATACAACACGGTTACCACCAACACCACGTACAGTAAGTGTTTGCGCGCCTGCACCACTGCCTGTGGTTGCAATGCTTGAATCGTATTTAAACATGGTTTGTAAATCTACAGCTAGCTGGCGCTCTATATCTTGCTCGGTAATAACAGTAACTGAGCCTGTTACATCTTTAAGCTTTTGCTCAAACCGCGAGCCACTCACAACAATATGATCGTCAATTATGTTTTCGGCAAATGCAGTGCCCGATCCGAGTAATAAGGTTGCTATAGCAGTAAATTTAAATGTAGAGGGGTTCACTTTAACTCCAAATGATAATAGTTATTATTTATGGCGAGGATGTTACAACTAAGTCAAATTAAGATCAATTAATTATGATAATCATTTTCATTTAGATTTAACCGGTTATAATAGCCGAAAAATAAAAGCCGGAGTTTGTAATGAAATACCTATTTATATTGTTTGCTTTAGTCGCTCAACCTGTACTTGCACAGGAGCGCGTTATTAGTGCAGGCGGCACCCTTACAGAAATAATTTATGCACTGGGCAAACAAAGTACCCTTGTAGCAGTTGATCAATCTAGTATGTACCCGCAGCAAGCTACGCAATTACCACAAGTGGGTTATTACCGCGATTTAGCGGCAGAAGGCGTGCTTTCTATGCGCCCAACCACCTTATTAGCGCTTGAAGGCGCAGGGCGAAGCCAAGCACTTAAACAAATTAAGGCAACAGGGGTTAAGCTAATTCATTATAAAAAGCCCACCTCAGTTAATGAGCTACTTGAGCTAATTAAACGCCTTGGTACCGATTTAAACGCCAAGCAAAAAGCGCAATCGCTTATTACGCACATTACAAACTCATTACCTGAAAAAGCAAAAGCGCAGACACACAGCGCGCTATTTTTACTCTCAGCTAATGAGCGCGGGCTTGTTGCCGCAGGGCAAGAAACCGTCCCTAATTTATTATTTAGCTATGCGGGCATTACTAATATAGGCGCTACACATTCAGGCTTTAAAGTAATTAATACCGAAGTACTTGCTGTAAATCAGCCTGACTTTTTAGTTGCGCCAAAGCATGTTGTACAAAGCATTGGCGGCAAGCAGGCTTTTTGTAAGCAACCGAACCTACGCTTATTAAAAGCTGCGCAAAGCTGTAACTTACTTGTTATGGATAGCCTGCTTTCGCTTGGTATGTCGCCACGTATTGCCACAGCAATTAATGAGCTTAACGAGTATAAAACCCGCTTATGAATACCCTAGCATTGAGCCGCTTTGTGCCCATAATACTTAGCCAAACTCATAAATGGATGCTATTAGCCTCTGTTTGTATTTTTGCTTTGGCGCTACTAAGCATAGGATACGGCCCTGCAGGATGGGATTGGCGTTTAGCTATTGCTTGGCTTGCGCCCGAGTACTTTAATCAGTTTGATGCACTGCAAATAAATGTCGTAATGCAAATACGTTTGCCGCGTTTTGTGCTTGCTGTATTAGTAGGGTTGGTACTTGCCCAAACAGGGGCGGCAACCCAAGCGCTTTGCCGTAACCCGCTGGCAGACCCATCTATTATTGGCATTAGTGCAGGTGCGGCAATGGTTGCAGTGGCGTTTATTGCACTTAGCGCGCAGTTTAATTTTAACGCTCAGTTGTATTTACCTTATGCGTCGTTTTTAGGGGCGCTTGGTGTTACCTCGCTGGTATATTTTATTGCCAAGCAGCAGGGGCAAATTAATATCACCACACTTATATTGGTAGGAGTCGCTATTAACGCGTTAGCATTCGCTGTTATTGGGCTACTGAGTTTTTTTGCCGACGATAGCGCGCTACGATTAATAAATTATTGGACCATGGGCTCATTAGGCGGAGCAAGCTGGAGCACGATTATTCAAGCTGCGCCGTTACTGTTTATCAGCCTAATTGGCCTGTGGCGGTTAAAAAATCCCATGAACTTACTCCTTATTGGCGAGTCACAAGCTCAGTACCTAGGAGTAGACACCAATAAGCTTAAATTGTATGTCATTATACTCGTTGCATTAGGGGTAGGTGCGGTTGTAGCGCTTACCGGTTTAATAGGGTTTGTTGGCTTGGTAGTCCCGCATATTGCCCGCTTAATGGTGGGGCCGCATTTACGTAATATGCTGCCGCTTTGTATGCTAATTGGCGTAGTGGTATTGCTACTTTCTGACTGGCTAGCACGCATTGTGATCATGCCATCAGAGCTACCCATTGGCATTATTACTGCGTTATTGGGTGCGCCATTGTTTATTTATTTAATAGTGAAAAATAAGCGAGGTTGGTCATGATCACGTTTAACAATCTAAGCGTTGGCTTTGATAATCATAGCATTTTAAACGCTATTAATGGCAGCGCTAAACAAGGGCAACTTGTAGCACTACTTGGTGAAAATGGCGCAGGTAAATCTACCTTGTTGCATACCTTAGCAGGTATGCACTCCTTTACAGGCAGTGTACTTTTTAATGCTAAGCCGCTGGCCTCTCACGCTAAAAAACGCCTTGCAACACAGCGCGCAGTCATGATGCAAGCTAACCACGTAGGGTTTGATTTTAATGTATTTGAGCTTATTGCAATGGGTCGCTATCCGTATGTAGAGTCATTAAAAATGCAAAGCGAAAAAGTACATAAATACGCCGCTATTATGGATTTAAACCAGTATTTAACTCGCCGCGTAAGTGCGCTTTCGGGCGGAGAGCAACAACGTGTTCATATGGCGCGTACTTTAGCGCAGCTCGATGCCTTTACACAATCGGCCGAGCCAAAACTAATGCTGCTCGACGAGCCTACATCAGCACTTGATATGCGCCACCAACATGCTTTGCTCAGCTGCGTTAAAACCTTTGTAGAGCAGGGCAACAGCGCCATTATTGCAATACACGATCTAAATTTAGCCAGCCTTTATGCAACCGATGCTATTTTACTGCACAACAAAAAAGTGTTGCAAAGTGGGCCTATAAACACCGTATTAACAGAACAAAACTTACAACAAATGTACGCCATGAAACTGCACGTAAATCCTCATCCTTATAACGATGCACCCATGGTTTTTTCTCAACGTCAGGAGTTTTTATGAGAGAGCAAGCATTAAACGATGCACGCACCTTGGTTTACAAAACCAATGCCGGTGTCATGTCGACTATTTCTAATAATTTACGCGGCTACCCGTTTGGCTCAGTAACCCCCTATATGTGCGACGAACAAGGCCGTGTTTACTTTTTTATTAGCGATATAGCCCAGCACACTAAAAATCTAAAGCACGACTCTCGTATGAGCCTAACTGTGTTTGATGCCACCGACAGTGGCGATCAAAACGAGCACGGCCGCGTAACGCTCGTAGGTGATGGCTCTGTTGTGCCAAGTGAGCAAGCACACACTTTACTAGATAACTATATTGCCCTATACCCCGAAGCTGCTAGCTATCGCAATGCGCACGACTTTCAATTATGGCAATTAGACGTAGTACGAGTACGTTACATTGGCGGGTTTGGCAAAATATTTTGGCTTGAACAAAACGAATGGCAAGGCGAGGCAAAAAACTGGGACGAAGGCCAGCAGCAAAGCATGATTAACCACATGAACGACGATCATCAAGATGCTATGTCGCTCATATTAATGCAGCACTATAACGTTGCTGATAACACCCCAATAATGAGCGGCCTATTACCCACTGGCTTTTATATACAAAGCCAAAAGCGTAACTACTTTATTAACTTTAAAACCCAGTGCAACAGCCCGTTAGAGGTACGTAAAGCGCTGGTTGCGCTAACCAATCAAGCCCGAAATAACTAAACTAAATACATGACGACATAGTTAACCTGAGCTCTGGTTAAGAAATTCACCAACTATGTCGTCATTTTATAAGCAAACTGTTTGCTCGCCGCGTTTGGCTAACGCTTTAAAAGCCGCTTGTTGATGCTGTGTTTGCACATAACGAGGTGGCAAAGGGTTAACCTGCAACTGATACCCATTTTGATTAGCTTGCACACTTGTAACCGGCGATACCCACACAACATTTAGCTCTGGCGCTAAACGCTTAATAACGCGCGCTATACCTTCGCCATTTTTCACATGAAAATCGCCCGCTATATGCATTACCTGCGCATCTTTATGATTATTTAAATAGTTAACGATAGACTCCCCCATGGTTTCATCCCAGGTAACTTGCGCAGCATAATAATTTTCGTTTTGACTTGGCGTGCCATGGTGCATTGAGGTCATAAAACGTTGTTTATAATCACTGGGAGACGTATCAATAGTGGCTGCAATATAGCTCTGCTGTGTTTCATCAAGTTTATTTACATAACTTATGCCTTGCCTGCCAATACAGGTGACTATATTTTTAGGGGCATTTGCAGCTATTACATCGCTATTGTTCGTTTTTGCCAGCTCTACCAGCGCACGGTAATCACTTTTGTAGTTAGGCCACGCTTGGGTGTTATCAATTAAGTATTGCTCACCAATTTCACTCTTAACGTACTGGTTTAAAGTATGCTGATCCGCGCGGCTAAATTGCTCAAGCGACAGGGCTGAGCGTTTATTACTTTTGCTTAATTGCTCAAATAACTCAGCCTGAAATAAATGCACGCCCGGATGTGTATGCAATTCACCCACTAAAATCACATCGGCATTTAATAACTTGGGCTCTAATAATACAGAGCTAACAGGCTTTGCCTGTGCATTATAAAGCGCAGTGTAATAAAGCGATGGGCTTTTATTAGGCACCGTGACTGTTGTGCTACAACCACTCAAACCCGTAACTAACGCCAGAGTTAACATAGACTTTTTCATACACACCTTTAAAACACTTTAATGCAAATAATTATCAATATCATATACTTGTAATACCTATTAAGCCAGCCAAACTGCTGCTTACTTACATAATCAAGGAAATGAGCGAAACGCGCATTTATATGCCTTAACTTTGCTTGTAAATATTAAATAGCTTTTGATAGCAATGCCTTAGGTAATTTGTTAAAACTGTATAAAGAAAAAATGAGCGTGACATCGGCAGAAGTATGCGCGATTCGCGGCCTATAAAATTGCTAGATTTACCGGAGAGTTCATTAAACAATGAGTAGCTATTTACCCATTTGGTTAGCTGATATTGGAGTATTAAGTTCCATTATTAGCTTAATTGTATCTGGTATTCTTTTATATGAAGCCAGAAAAATTAGGCAGTCCTTTCTTCGTCGGGCGAGATTACCTGAAGTTATAAAGGAGCTTGCTACAGCTAACAATAAAATATCTAAATCATTAAAAGATTGGGGAAAAGAAGAGAAAGAAGGAATCCATCAGTTTACAATAGCTTATGAGCTACTTGATAATTTAATTTCTAAACTACCAAATAATGAAAAACAAAAAGCTTTAACTTACTTATCTAAATTAAAAGTTAAAAAGCTAATATTTTTTTCTTCTGTCTTAACTACAGCCGAAACAAACAAAGCTTGGGAGTTATATAATGGTTTATCGGGTATAATTACAGCATTACAGCAACTGCAAAAAGATTCAAAGTGGGATTAATTTTATGAATAATGATGACAAAACAGAACAGCTGATAATCCTTCTTACAAGAGAGACATATTCAGGTCATGTGAGTTGGAATAATGAAGCTCCCCCTCTTGGTCTATCAAAAGGTACTGATGACTTTTATCCTTTATTTCTCCAAGCAGAATTTAAAGGCTCAAAAATAGGTTTGTATCAGCGAAGATATAAACACTTCTATGATGAGTTTAAATTTCATTGGGGAGAAAGTATTGGCATGTGTGTCATTGATGGTGAAAGTGTCCTTTGGAATTTCACTGAAAAGTCATCAGCCCTAATAAACTTATTTGATGCTGCTCGTGACAATGCATCAAATATAGGTGGCATTCTTGATAACTTGCTAGGGTAAATCTACAAGTCAATTAAGCGGGACTAAAAGCAGTTTATTGGGTTTCGCTTTACTACACATTTTAGCTCCTTATTGGGGCGTTAAGCTTTTTTAAGGATTGATTATGGCTAGGACTCCTAGATGGAAAAGTAATGCGGTAATAAAAGGCGTTACCGTGTTTGAATTAAGTTCATGGAAATATTTTTCTGATTTCATAAGCCAACAATTATTAAACTACTCAAATTATGTTTTTCGAGGACAGGCCGATAGTAATTGGAAACTTGAACCTACTCTTGATAGGTTGGTAAAAGACCCCAAGTCACCTAAAAGAGAGCAAGTTTTAAATGCCTTTAAATATGAAACGAGAGGGCGCAGAGGCTCAAACCCATCTGAAATGAAAAGTGAAAATGATTGGTGGGCTCTAGGTCAACACCATGGTTTATATACACCTTTACTAGATTGGACAGAGTCGCCTTTTGTTGCTTTATATTTTGCAGCATCGCAGGCATTTAAAGAAAAAACAAAGTCTTTTGCGGTTTATGCCTTTTTCCAAAGTTCAGCTGTTCGTTTCAGTGAAAAAATAAAACAGAACAACAAAATAGATTTAGTAAACGGTCACAAGCCAACTTTAAAAATAATTAGACCTTTGAGCGATGAAAATAGCAGACTTGTTAGTCAGAGAGGTTTATTTACGCGAGGGCCTAATAATTTAGATATGGAGAAATGGGTTCAAAAATTTAATATCTATAAAGGTAATGAAATGACCCTGATAAAGATTACTATACCCACTAAAGGGCTAGAAGATTGCCTAAAATACCTAAATAGAATGAATATCAATGACTCAACTTTATTTCCTGATTTAACAGGTGCGTCTGATTACTGTAATAAATTAATTAATATTGATGAATACTAAAACTTAACAACACGCCCTGAGGTGGACAGCAAGCGCTAAAGCTCACTTTCCACCGCAAATTTTAACAGCGGTGATCCCTTACTTTTCAATGCGGTTAAGTAAGTTGATTCATCGTAGGGCGTATGTGTTTTCCAGCACCTAAATAGGATTCGTATCCACTTAAATGCCAATGATCTGATGATGGTATTATGAGGTTTTCCTTTGGCTTCTTGCTGCCGATAATATTCTTTAGCCCAAAATGAATAACGCACAGATAATCCAGCCCATTCCACAAATGTTTGCCTTAAAAATTTAGTGCACGAGTATCGCCAGTATATCCATTCCTTCTTCCCACTGCGTTCGGTAACAGGGGCAATGCCTGCGTATTTTTGTATGTCAGCAGCGCATTTATAACGGTCACGACTTGACCCCATAGCGGCTAATAATCGAGGTGCTAATTGTGGCCCCGCCCCAGGTAAACTATCAAAAATAGCGCGATATGTATGTTGCTTATAAAGCGTTTTATTTTTTTTGTGTGTAGTTTATACCTGCTATTGGCGCAGTAATTGTTTAAAAACCCTCGATTTAGATTGGTTTAAAAAGAAAACCAATTCAGGACACAGTTCGATTGGTAGTGCTTTTCTGGAGGTTGATAATATTTTCAACTCAGGGCAAAACATGCTGCACAAGCTAAGCAAAAACAAGTTATAGAGAATAAGAAGACGGTGAAGTGTATTTAAAACTCTACAACTGAAACAAAAAGGCCGCAGTAATAAATACTGCGGTCTTTGTTTTTAGCTAAGTGCTATTTAGTAAGCGCCTGCGCTGTAAATAAGCTCGTAGCTGTGGCTGTAAATTTCAAGGATATTACCAAACGGGTCTTCCATGTAGATCATGCGGTACGGCTTTTCACCCGGGTAGTAATAACGAGGGGCTTGCATACGTTTTTTACCGCCAGCTTCTACAATACGTTCAGCTAAACCTTCTACATCAGGGTCTTGAACACAAAAATGAAAGATGCCTGTTTTCCAGTATTCAAAATTGTCTTTTGGGTTTTCTTGGTTTTTAAATTCGAAAATTTCGACACCAATACGATCCCCTGTAGATAGGTGCGCTATTTTGAATTTTTCCCACTTTTCGCCAAATACTTCTGTACACATTTCACCAATCGGGCTTTTGTCTTCGGTAATTAAAGTGGGTTCCATTATTGTGTACCAACCCATAACCTTAGTGTAAAACTCGACTGCTTTTTCAACGTCGGGAACCGAAATACCAATGTGCGAAAAACTACGTGGATATGTATGACTCATAATGCTTCCTCTTTAACTTGTGACTTATCTTGTGACTAGTTGATGGAGTTAGTTTACGAATCGACCAACATTAAGTAAAATTATCATTAATCATCATTTTGAGTACGTTTTGTAATGATAAATCCAACATGGTTAAATACGTTTTGTACTTTGGTTGAGGTAAATCATTTTACCCAAACAGCTGAGCGCCTTTATATGACCCAATCTGGTGTAAGTCAGCACATTAAAAAGCTAGAGCAACAAGTTAACTGCGCTTTGCTTGAGCGCTATGGTAAGCAGTTTTCGCTTACTCCTCAGGGCCAAAACTTATATCAGCAGGGCAGCCTACTTCTTAAAGATTGGCAGTTTTTAGAACAACAATTAAAAGATGATTCGCCGTACAGCGGAGCGGTAAAGATTCAATCTCCGGGCAGTTGTGGTTTAAAGTTTTATAATCAATTATTAGCACTGCAATCTGAGCATAAAGAGCTGATTATTGATTACCGCTTTGCGCCCAATGTAAGTGTTGAACAAGCTGTAGCAAACCATAGTGCCGACATCGGGTTTTTAACTCAAGCTCCAACATTTAGCGAACTAACCAGCCATAAAATAAGCCAAGAGCCACTACTACTTGTAACGCCTGCAGGTATAAACATGCCTAATTGGCAAACCCTGTGTGAGCTAGGGTTTATTGCTCATCCTGATGCAAGCCATCATGCGCAGCTACTACTAAGCGAAAACTACAGTGAGTTTGAGCATATTGACCAAATAACACGTACGGGATTTTCTAACCAAATTAGTTTGATACTAGAACCTGTAAGCTTAGGGCTGGGTTTTACGGTATTACCTGCTCATGCTGTTGGCGCATTCAATAAACCACAACTTATAAAAACACATCATTTAGAATGTCCGGTTAGTGAATCTATTTATGTGTGCCATCACCGAAATAGGCCGTTGGCAAAACGTATGAATACAGTAATTGAGCTAATAAAGGCGGGGGTAAATAGTTAAAACGTAAACCCCCTTTACACCCACGGCACTTAATACCATAGGCAAAAGGGGGAACAGAAAATTAGTTAACGCTTTCTAATTTTGCTTTTAAATCGAGTAAATCGGTTGCAATAGTATTTGGCTGTATTTCCCACGGATCGAAAATTGATTCTTTAGATCGTTGAATCCACGCTGCGCGCATGCCGTGCGATATAGCACCGGTTACATCAAACGGGTTACTTGATACAAGCCATGTGTTTGCGCCTGTTGAATTGGTTTCGCGTAAAAAGTGGCTATAAACCCCAGGGTTTGGTTTAAAGGTTTTAACGTCGTCGGCACTTACTACCCCTTCAAAAAGCTCACTAATGCCAGCGGTTTCTAATAAGGTATGAACTGCGTCGGCAGCTCCGTTTGAAAATGCAAACAAACGGTAATCCTTCGCTTTTAATTGCTCAAGGCCTGCTTTTACATCATCGAACGCAGGAAGCGTTTTATAAAGCTCTAGCAGTTGCCCCTTTTGATCTTCACTTAGCTCGGTTTTGTGCGCTAAGCAGGCGTAATCGAGTGCGTGTTTTGTACATAGCGAGAAAGGAATATAATTTTGCATTAATCCACGTCTAAATGAATACTCTAATTGCTTTTCGCGCCATGTATTTGAAAATGCTTGGGCGTTATCGCCAATCATGTCGTCGAGTAAGGACAGTACGCCGTGAGTGTTTATTAGCGTACCGTATACGTCAAATGCAAGTGTAGTTGCCATGTTTGCTCCGCAATAAAATAAATTAAGTTGGTTTTAGAGTACTTGCTTACAGCTTAACTTAATTTGAACGAACGCTCAAATTAATAAAACTTATAAGCATCGAGTGCTAAAATATCCATTTCTATATCTTCATGTATTTTTTTGGCTTTACCGTCACTACTTCCAAGCGCTGCAAAAAGAGGTAAAAAGTGCTCCTGGGTAGGGTGATTAAATAAAGCATGGGGTGCTTCATTTAAATAGTTAAGTAACGCTTGGGTGTTTTGCGCTATTAATTTTTGCTCAACCCAATGAGTAAACTCATTAACCATTTGAACACGATTAGGTGTAGCAGGGCTTTTAAATATTTCACGTAGATTGTGACTAATACCGCCGGAGCCAATAATTAATACGTTATCGCTGCGCAGTGGTGCAAGTAACTGCCCGTATTTATACATCGCCTGAGCGCCTAAACGCGTGTTAATAGACACCTGAACAATGGGAATATTAGCTGCTGGGTACATTAAGCGCAGCGGGATCCACACACCATGATCCCACCCTTGATCTGCACTTTTCACCGTTTTAATACCCGCTTTGTAAAAGTACTCACTAATAGTATTAGCAAGCTTAGGGTCTCCTGGTGCTGGGTATTGAATTTCATACAGGGGCTTGGGGAAGTTATAAAAGTCGTGAATAGTATGCGGCGCATCTCCGGATGTAATAACTATATCGTGCGCTTAATCAAAGTGGGCAGAAAACACCACAATAGCACGAGGCTTACTAAGCGTTTGACCTAATGATGCAAGAAAATCTGACGTAGCCGATTGCTGAACAGCCATCATTGGCGAGCCGTGAGATATAAATAAAGCAGGCTGAGTCATACTAAAACCTTAAACAAGTAGATGCGTTATAAACACTATATAAGTTTCTACTTTGACGATAAATATGATACTTATTTATACATTATCAACAAAGCATTGTTAAAAAATGGATAAGCTCACCACCATGAAGACCTTTTTAGCCGTTGTGCAAGAAGGATCGTTTTCAAAAGCGGCCGATAAACTCGATATTTCGCCGCAGTTAGTCAGCAAATATATTTCTGCATTGGAAGATAATCTACGCACGCGTTTATTACATCGTACAACGCGAAAAGTAAGTGTTACAGAGGCTGGAAATCAGTATTATCAGCGTTGTCAGCAGGTGGTTATTGATATTGAAGACATGGAAAACTCACTAAACAACTTAAGCGAAAATGTATCGGGTGTGCTTAGTATTAGTGCGCCTATGTCGTTTGGTACTAAGCATTTAGCAGGTTTGTTGGTTGATTTTCAAAAGCAGTATCCAAATTTAAAGTTAGATTTACGGCTCACAGACCAATATGTAGATATAGTAGAGCAGGGTATTGATATTGCTCTGCGCATTGGCGTATTAAAAAACTCAACGCTCATAGCTAAAAAAATTGCCCCTATACGTTTAGCTGTATTTGCGTCACCCGACTATTTAAAACGCCATGGCACGCCACAAACACTGCTAGATTTACAATCACATAATTATTTACGCTATTCCCACAGTGAGCCCACAAAGCGATTATTTGGGGTTAATGAGTTAAAAAGCGAGCTAAAGCTTGAAAGTAACTTTGTGGCTAACAATGGTGACTTACTACTAAATACAGCCATTGCGGGAGGTGGTATTGCTATGCAGCCCACATTTATTGCTGGCGAAGCGCTGGCTCAAGGTAAAGTAGTGCGCATTTTAAATGACTACGAACCCGACCCAATGGGACTGTATATGGTGTACGCTAACAGACAGTTTTTACCCAGTAAAGTACGTGCATTTGTTGATTTTACTAGTGGATATTATGGCGATACACCTTACTGGGATTTAGCGTAATAAAAAGTAAACCGCCTAACAGGCATTATATAAAAGCTAAATTTTTAAAAAATTCCGTAGTAAATTTCTTAGTACTTTAAACACCTCTTGATTACTGTGTTGCTGATGCTGTAATACATCAACATTAGCCAACCAACCCATTTCTTCAAACTCAAGAGGAAGTTTAACCAGCTCCCCACTTTGTACTGCATCTACAGCTACATGGTTTGGTAATAAGCACCACCCGTTACCTTGTATTGCTAGCTCGAGTAATACAAAGTAATTATCGGCATACCAAATCTCTGGGCTAATTTTTAGCTGAAAGCTACTTGTTTGCGTATTGCGAGAACGAAGAAGAAGTTGTCGATGTAGCCGAAGGCCATCCATATTTTCACATCTGATCCCCGCTAAAGGGTGCGATTTAGCAACATATAAATCAAATTTTACTGATCCAATACATTCATAGTCTAAGTAACTCGGTATATTTAATTCACTAAAAATAATACCCGTTATAGGCTTTTCGCTGTTTAGCATGTCAATTATGTCATGGCTGGATGCACTTAAAAACTCAAGCGATACGTAAGGATACTTACTTTGCAGCTTGCTAATAATACTCGCGATAGTTTTAAACGGGATCCCTTCGTCAAGTGCGATAGTGATTTCGGTTGGTGTTTTTTCGTTTAGTGCTAATGCAGAGTTTGTTAATCGCTGGTGTTGATTAAGCACGGCCTTAGCCTGGGGTAGTAACTGTTTACCGGCTTCGGTTAATTGTGGATAGCGCCCTGTGCGCTCAAATAATGTCGCATTACAGTCTATTTCTAAATTAATAATATGCTGGCTTATTACCGACTGCGCTTTACTTAAACCGCGCGCAGCAGCTGAAAACGATCCAGCTTCAACGGTAGCCACAAATGCTTGAAGCTGTTCAATACTAAACATATCGCTTTTCCCGATACTAAGTAACTAACACATATCTTTATAATGAATGAAAATACAGCCATCGTCATCAACTTAAGAAGTTATTTATATATGAACACAGCAGAACGTATTTTTCAGGCACTAATATTTGAGATGATAGCATTATCTTTTGTTGTACCTGCATCATCTTATTTTGGTGGGTTTACAACAGGAAAAATGGCAATAGTAGGTGTTGGTTTATCAATCTTCGCCATGCTTTGGAATTACATTTACAACATAGTGTTTGATAAAATAGTTGGGCATAACCGAATCGAGCGAGGTTTAGTAACTCGCATTACGCATGCATGTGGCTTTGAGCTGGGTATGTTAGTAATAACGCTGCCAATACTTGCTTGGTATTTAAATATTACATGGCTAGCCGCTACAGCATTAGAAGCTGGCTTTTTAGTTTTTATACTCATATACACGTATATTTTTAATGTGTTGTACGATAAGTACCAACCTTACAAAAGATGGGTTAATAAATCGCAATGTGCTTGATATTTTTAAGTTTATAAAAGCAACGTTGTGGGGTATTGAGATCGTTTTGGCAAAAGCGCAATGGCAATAAATAACGGTAAATGTGGCTTTTAATTAAACCAATTAGCACTGCTCAATTGACTAAGTAGTGCTAATTTACTATTTGTACTATTTACCGGCTAACTGTAATGGGGGTTTACAGTAACTTTTTGCGTTATACATTTAGCTCTTTTAATTTATTCCAGACGCTCTGGCCGCCAGGGTGAAACGCAGCATGATACCGATATGCGTAATATGTAATAGGCACGTAATAATGCTTTTGGCCAACCACAACTAAACAATCCTCTTTTAACATACTCACTGAGATGTTCATTTGGTTTATAAGGTTACGAGCTGTTATATAAAATATTTTACTGCTTGAGGTAGTGTAATCGGTAGATTTTTCCTACCTATTAGCTCTGCGCCTTGTGTCTATAATTTATCGAGACACAGCATGTAGAGCTTGCTCACGCGAGAAACCGAGCTTTTGACTGCCTAATCACTAATTTTAAAAACTACGTTTTTAAACGCCAACAAGCTGCGCTTATACAAATGCCCAACAATCAATGCACTTACTACTAAGCGCTGCTTAAAAATCAACCTCACTAGCTATAACGAGGTGTACCAAGCAAATGGCACACCTATTTTGTTATGCAGGTATGGGGGCGTTTTCTGCAATAAGCTGTTTAGATTTCAACTCACTCCAAAATTCGCTTGGTATGGTAACTTTCATTGAGGCTACATTAGCTTTAATTTGATCTGCCGTGCGTGCGCCAGGAATAATTGAGGATACCGTTGAAGGCGCCTCTGCGAATTGCAGTGCAGCTGTTTTAATATCAATCCCATGTTTAGATGCAATGTCGCTTATTGCATTAAACTTTTGCTGCATAGGCCCAGGAATTTTAGGCGAGTAATTAAAGCGGTTACGACCGGCTAAAAAACCACCATTAAGCGGCGCACCAATGACTGCTGAAATACCTCGTTTATCAAGCATAGGAAAGGTTTTATCAAGTGCCTGCTTGTGATCTAAAATTGAATACTGCAGCGCTAGTAAGCAAATATCTGGGTCTGACATATCAAGCGCTTTATAAACAGCATGAGGTGTATTTATTCCAAAACCCCAGCCTTTAATTATTCCTTCATCACGCATTTTAGTTAACTCAGGAATAGCCCCTTTTGCTGCCTGATCAAAATACTTAAGCCAATCATCTCCCATATCACTATTTTGCGGTGATAAATCGTGAATATAAACAATATCGAGTGAAGCTACTCCAATACGATGCAACGTGTCTTCTATTGAACGACGCGTACCTGATGCAGAGTAATCATATTTATAATGAAAAGGTGAGTGATCAGCCCAATGCCAGCTATTTTCTAGAGGCTCTGCTGAAGGGGTAAGAAGGCGACCTACTTTTGAGGATAAAACATAATCTTCACGCTTTTTGTTTCGAAGTAAATCACCGAAGCGCCTTTCACTTAAACTCAAACCGTAAAAAGGTGACGTATCAAAATGACGAATACCAGAATCCCATGCTGCATTTAGCATTGTTAAAATTTCTGCATCGCTTGATATAGTATTAAAGCCATTCCCTGCGGCAAGACCGCCTAAGCCCATTCTTGATTCAGGCCGGTAATGCTTAGCGTTAGTAACATCGTTTGTGGGCAGAGCAGCGCTTTTATCTATTGATCCTTTAGTTTGCATAACACTGCCGTTAGACATTTTTACTTTTAATTGTTCAGCCAAAGCTGAAGCACTAAAAATAGAGCCTAAACTTAAAGCAGCGCCTGCTTTAATAAAATTTCTGCGAGATACCATGTAACTATTCTCCTTGAGTAAGGTTAAATATCTACGCTATAAACTAGTATAAATACCAACCAAACTCAAGCGGGAGGAAAACAATAAATACCAATACTATCAATAAGATGGTTAAATTAACAAACGCTGAACGCGCACTTTAATTAACATTTTAGAATGATTATTTTCTTTACTCGTACAGTACTTTAATATGCACAAAATAGTGCACTTTAATAGCTTGATAAAAAAGCAAACTTCCAAATTGGTGCACGCCTTAATACTCATTTACACAACATAAAAATGGTTACATTTATTCAAGTGTAAAAATTAGTAAACAAAACCGGAATACATAAAAAGAGTGAATACCAAAGCTTAGTTAATCTCACTAGCAAAGCGATTGCGGTAACGCTTAGTTAATTTAACCGAACGTAGTTGGTCGCTGATTAAAGTAAATATTGGTGAAGCATTTGTTTTTACAGGTTTGCCTTGGCCTACACGGCGTATTTGCCTTTTTACCAGTGCCATAGTGGCAAGCCCTGCTAAGGTTTTATCTTGCCAAGTAACACTGGGTAATACGGCTAGTTGCAGTGGCTCGTTTTGCCATTTGTTTACTAAATTTGGTTGGTATGCAAGCGCAGTGGCAATACCCACGAGGGCCACTCCACTTTCAATCACGTTGTTGGCTATAGATAAGCGACTAATGCCGCCGGTGGTCATTATTGGGATTGATGAGCGGTGGCTAATCGCTTTTGCAAACTCTAAAAAGTATGCTTCGCGGGCAAGTGTGCGTTCGTCACCTGTTTTACCTTGCATTGCAGGTGCTTCGTAGCTACCACCCGATAACTCCACAAAATCAACATTGAGTTCATTCAATAAATCCACTACAACTTGCGCGTCACTGGGTTCAAACCCACCTCGCTGAAAATCAGCAGAGTTTAACTTTACCGAAACCGAAAGGGTGGGGGAACAAACCGCTTTAATACTGCGGGTTATTTCGAGAAGTAAACGGGCTCTATTTTGTAAACTTCCCCCCCATTTATCGTTGCGCTTATTGGTAAGTGGCGATAAAAACTGGGCAAGTAAATAGCCATGCGCTGCATGTATTTGTACGCCATTAAAACCGGCTTTTTCGGCTTGTAGTGCAGTTTGTGTAAAGCGGGTAATAACATCGTCAATGTCGGTTTGCGTCATTGCCTTTGGTACGCCAAATAAGTGCGAGTGCTTACCCATATTAAGTGCAACACTTGACGCTGATAGAGCCTTTCCACCCATTTTTTTAAATACTTGCCTACCAGGGTGATTAATTTGCATCACCACTTTGCAATTATTTTGCTTTGATAAACGAGCAAGCTCTGCAAAGGCAGTAATATCGGTACTTTGCTCAAGCACAAGGCCACCAGGGCCTGTCATCGCTAAATGATCAACCATTACATTGCCAGTAATAATTAGCCCTGTACCGCCTTTAGCCCATGCGCTATAAACGTTTTTAAGTGCTTGGGAGGGCGTTTGGTCCTCTTGTGCTAGGTTTTCTTCCATAGCGGCTTTGGCAATACGATTTTTTAATACTAAACCACTTGGCAAGGTAAAGGAGGTAAACACAGGGTTGCGCATAATTATTGGCTAATTAAATTGACATTAAAACAACTATAACCTTAAAGTTAGCTTGAAGGTCAACCTACTAAGTTTATGTAAAGTGGAGTTATTATTAGTTATGAAAATAGGCGAACTTGCAAAACTTACCAACATACCTGCCAGCACTATTCGTTTTTACGAAAGCAAAGGGTTATTAACACCAACCACTCGCAGTGCTAATGGTTATAGGCTGTACACCCAACAAAACTTAGAAAAACTGCAATTAATTAAATTTTCACAAAGCTTGGGTTTTTCACTCAACGAAATACCTTTATTACGTAACGAAAACGGCGAGCTAAACCACACAATAATAATCGAGCGTTTAGAAAAAAAACAAAAAGAAGCTGACATTTTGATTGAGCAAATGCAGAAAAAGTCACAGCGTATTGGCAGTTTAACTGCGTTACTAAACTCTTATTGGGATAAAGGCGAATGCCTGCCAGAAAGTAAATTAAATGAATTACTAGAAGTAATTGATTACAAATAAACTAATACAGCTTATTCAGGGCCTGTTTATCTTTTGAGGTTAAATTTGCAGCAGTATGTTTGGTATTTAGGCAAGGCAGAGTCTATGTAGTGTGGTTATTCCCCATAAACAGACGATAACGTAGTATAAATGCCAAACATGCGCTGCCCGAAGGGTTCTCCCTAGGGGCAATTTACTCTTTGTTGCCTACATGGATGTAGGTAAGGGGCGAGAGCAGGACGCGGAAGCTTTGCTCGATTTTTACTTATTATTACATGGATGTAAGCCATTAGAGTAACGCAGGAGCAGTTATCGAGCCCACTAAATTACAAACCTCGCGCCGCGATTAAATAGCCCCTAGATTGAACAAATTTTATCCTGAAAGGTCAACAAGCCCCAGTAAGCTGTATTTTATTTATGTTACTTAAGCTTTTTAATGCCAATTAACACACAGATGGCACCGCCAATAATACCCGCCCATGCTTCTATTGGTGTATCACCACTAAATGCACGGCTTAGCTGCGAAGCCGCCGCATCATACACGTCATATCCCCACATAATTAAAGCGATACCTATAACGATTAAAACAATACCTATAATCTTATTATTCATAAACACCTCTGGTTTCTAACGTACATTATTTAACATACTTAATTGAAAACACTTAATAAATCTAATCAAGCTCTAGCTGCGCACGTTCAACGCTCTCACTAGGTAACTCTTTTTGTACCGATACACCAAGCTCTTTAAACTCTGATGCTTGTTTAATTAAATTACCTTTACCACGGTATAATTGCGAGAACGCTTTGTCGTAACTTTCTTTCGCTTTATCAAGCTGCTTACCTACGCCTTCCATACTTAATAAAAAACCATTGAGCTTGTTATAAAAACGCTCAGCCCGATTTGCCAGCTCTTTTGAGTATTTGGTTTGCTCTTCAAAACGCCAAAGCTGTTTAACAATATTTAAACTAGTAAGCAGGGTAGTAGGTGTAGCTACCAGTATATTTTTTTCGATTGCTTGTTGGTAAATATCACTTTGATATTTAAGTGCTTCTACAAAAGCTGATTCTATTGGTACAAACATAACCACAACTTCAGGCGAATTAAGCCCTGGTAAACGGTCGTACGATTTACTCGCAAGCTCATTAATACGTGCTGTAACGGCGTTTACATGCTCTTTAATTGCTTGATTAGCATCTAACTCATTTTCAGCGTTCACATAGCGTGTATAAGCATTTAATGATGTTTTAGCATCAATGACTAAGTGGCGGCCTTGTGGTAAGTAAACAACTACATCAGGGCGTAAGCGGCCATCTTCAGTGTTAAACGACACTTCGCGCTTATAATCAACGCCAGCACGTAAGCCAGCGCTATCTAAGACGTTTTCGAGCATGAGTTCGCCCCAATTACCTTGGGTTTTCTTTTGCCCTTGTAGCGCGTTGCTGAGCTTGTCGGCTTGATCTGTTATAGCTTGGCTTTTAGCTTGCAAATGCAATAGCTCGGTTTTAAGCGCGGTTCGTTGTTTTATGTCTTCAACATGTATTGATTCCATTTTTTCTCTAAAGCCTTTTAGCTCTCCTTGAACCGGTTTTAATAATTGTTCAATGCTTTCTTGATTTAAGGTTTTAAAGCTTTGTGATTTTTCTTCTAGAATCTTATTGGCTAGGTTTTCAAATTCTTTTTTGAGCATATTTTTACTTTGCTCAATTTGCGCGAGTTGCTCGGTAAAGCTTTGTTGTTTTTGCTCAAGGGTGGTGCGCATATTATTATATTCAACATCGCGTTGATTATATTGCTCACGAAGCGCTGCAAGCTCGCCTTCGGCTTTACGCCAAAAGTGATTGTATTGAATGCTTTGTTTTTCTTGTTCGCTAAAACGCGTTTTAAAATGCTGGGCTTCATCGCGCTGTTCTTGGTGAGTATGTTCTAGCAGTTCGTGATCTTCTTGCAAGGCGCTATATTGCAGCTCTTTATTATCAAATTGATTTTGTAATAGGGAAAGCTGTTGCTGCTGTTCGCTTATTTGTAGATGTAGCTTTTTGCGAAGCTGTGTTGATACAACGCCGTAAAATACAACGCCTAACGCAACACCAGCACCGGCGCTTAGCCAATCAATATTAGTGAGTACTTGAGTGAGCATAAAATAAACTTATAAAATTTAGAGACATGCCATCATAACCAATAACAAGCAATAGAAGTAGGGGAGCAAAGAAATTACAGACATAAAAAAACCAGCTCAAAATAAGCTGGTCAAATATTACTAAATTAAGTAATCAAAGGGAAAATCAACATGTGCCCGAGTAAGCTGCAACTTAAATACATAATCACCAAAATAACTAATATTACTGGGTGAGGCTATATAACAACAGGCATTAGAGTAGACCGGAAAACAAAATAATTAATTCAAATTAATTTACGAAAGATCATTTATTTTTATTCGGGTTGATTTAAACAAATCAAATTATGGGCATAAAAAAAGCCAGTTCAAAATGAACTGGCTTAATCATTACTAAAATTAGTAATCAAATAGGGGGAAATCAACATAAAACCTGTATTAACTGCAATTAATCAACAAGCATAATAGTAGACGCCGCTCTTTGAATTAAGTTCATAAAAAGATCAAAACTTTTAAAATAAAAATTGAATGCTAAATTTAGGCATAAAAAAAGCCAACTCAAAATGGGCTGGCTCAATCATTACTAAAATTAGTAACTAAATGGGGGAATCAACATGAAAACTTGTATTAACTGCAATTAATCAACAAGCATAATAATAGACGCCACTTTTTTAATTAAGTTCATAAAAAAATAAAAACTTTTAAAATAAGTGCTGCACGCTAAATTTTGGGCATAAAAAAAGCCAACTCAAAATGGGCTGGCTTAATCATTACTAAAATTAGTAACTAAATGGGGGGAATCAACATGAAAACTTGTATTAACTGCAATTAATCAACAAGCATAATAGTAGACGTCCGTTTTTTAATTAAGTTCATAAAAAAGTAAAAACTTTTAAAATAAGTGCCGAACGCTAAATTTTAGGCATAAAAAAAGCCAACTCAAAATGGGCTGGCTTAATCATTACTAAAATTAGTAACTAAATGGGGAATCAACATGATGCTTGTGCTAACTGCAATTAACCAACAAGCATAATAGTAGACGTCCGCTTTTTAATTAAGTTCATAAAAAGATCAAAACTTTTTAAATCAATTTAGTTTTTAATTAGCGATAACATTTGTTGTTCATCAAACTTTGTAAAGCTCATTGATTTATCAGTAAATAACGCATCTACAAGGGCTTGTTTATCTTGTTGCATTTTAAATACTTTTTGCTCTATTGAATTACTCATTATGAGCTTATACACAAATACAGGGTTAGTTTGGCCAATACGGTAAGCTCTATCAGTCGCTTGCTTTTCTACAGCAGGGTTCCACCATGGATCAAAGTGAATAACTGTATCGGCTTGTGTAAGGTTAAGGCCTGTACCGCCGGCTTTTAAGCTAATTAAAAACACAGATGTTTTACCACTGGTAAACTCGTCGATTACTTTATCTCGGTGGCGCGTTTGGCCCGTAAGCATACTAAAGTTAATGTTTATTTCTTCAAGGCGTTGGGCTATTAAATCAAGTGCCGATGTGAACTGACTAAATATAATAATTTTACGACCGAGACTTAACATAAGCGGTAAGTGTGTTGTTAACCATTCAAGCTTAGCTGAGCCTGCTTGAGTGTCTGGATCTATTAATTTAGGGTGGCAACAAATTTGCCTTAACTTTAAAAGTGCCTCTAAAAATGCAAGTTTACTTTTTTGTGCGCCTTGTTCGGCAAATAAGTCTATTAGCTTCTCTTCTAATGAACGTGTAATACCTTGATACATTTCTTTTTGCTTAGGCTCAAACTCAAACTCTTTAGTTAGCTCTGTTTTTTCAGGCAGCTCTTGCGCTACTTGTGCTTTAGTGCGGCGCATTATAAAAGGCATAATTAACGCTTTTAACTGCTCAGCTCTCTCCATATCAGCTTCACGCTCAATAGGCGTTTGAAAGTGCTGCTTAAAGTGGGCTTGAGACCCAAGTAACGATGGCATAGCAAAATCGAGTAACGATTTAAGCTCAAGTAAATTATTCTCGATTGGAGTACCACTTAAACAAAGTTTAAAGTCGGCATTTAAGCGTTTAACTAATCGCGAAACCTGTGCGGTATCGTTTTTAATGTATTGTGCTTCGTCGAGGATTATATTTTCAAAATATAATGGCGAATAATATGCAATATCACGCTTTAAAAGTGGATATGTAGTAAGTATACACTGCGCTTGCGCTAGGTGCTGTAAAGGATCGTTACGGTTTGAACCAAAAATAGTGGTGACTTTTAAGCTTTTAGCAAACTTAATAATTTCGTTTTTCCAGTTACTCACCAAACTAGTTGGACACACTATAAGTGTAGGGCCCGCTTGCGGGCGGTTAAATGTACTGGCTAAAAATGCAATAACTTGCAAGGTTTTACCCAGGCCCATGTCATCAGCTAAAATACCACCTAATTGGTGACGTTTTAAAAAGCTAAGCCAGTCAACACCTTGCTGTTGGTACTCACGAAGTGTTACTGAGTCATTTAAGCCATGTAATGAAACCTTAGTAATTGCTTTATCGGGACTATTTAGCTCTTGTAAGTATAGCTCTAATGAGTCGTCGTGAAGCTCTACGTTTATAGCAGTGTGCTTTACTAATTCAGGTAAATACGAAAGCGGAATATTAAATTCGTCTCGTGTTTTTACAAATTCAAAACGCTCTTTAAATTCATTTAATAAGTTAATTGCTGACTTATTAATAACCCCAAATTCACGACCAAGCGGATAGTAGTAAAATAGTTCACTTTGGCGATTTAATGACTGATATAGCGGGTCAGTATTGGTAAACAACAGCGATGCCTTAGCATCACATAGCAATACTTTGCAGTGCATTTGATGCCCTGCTGCGCGGTGTACATGTAAACTAACTTCACACTGCGGATTAGGACTTGTTACTTTACTTACACTTACTTGCCAACCGCGTTGCTTAAAGCCAGGGAATACTTCGTATATTAGCCAATGCAAATGGATTGAAGACTGCTTTGTAAATACCAGTTCACTTTGTAAACCCCCTTTACAAAATTCAAATCCTAAGTTAATTAGCTCGTTAGTTACAGTATTTTCAAATGCACTATTAATCGTACTTGCAGGTGCAGCACCTGCTAAATAGTTTTTATTTTTATACTTAAATAACAACGAAAGAGATAAACCTTGATCGCCCATAGTTACTTTTAAAACAGCATTACTAGAGATTTTAGGCAATGTTGGCTGTAAATTAGTAGGGTGGGGTATTACACCTGCACCAAAGTTATCGGCAAGCTGCTTGTATATTCTATCAAAGTTAGCGTCATGCAAAGCAGGCATAGTTTGTAAATGTGCTATTTCGTCTGCACTCAATGGGGTGCGAAGACGGCCCGCTTTTAAATGATCTAAATCGAGGTAAGTAGGTGGTGTTGTTTTTAATAAAGCCCAGTTTTGTGTTTGCTCAAGCTTAATAACTAATTGTGAGAGATCTTTATCTTGCTCCCAACTAAAACTTAATGCTTGGCCCGATTGCGCCTTAATTGGCACTCGAGAACGCTGGAAAAACAGGCGTTCTGTAGCTATCAACTGTTGTAAGGCACTAAAACCCCACTGGCCTTTTAGCTCAATACTTCCCACTGCATTTTGTGAGCGTATCCAACTAAATAATCTAAAATCACTTTCGAGTAAGTCACTCGGCGTTACAAAACTATTTAACTGCTGCTCGGTCAGGTTTCGACCTAGCGTGTAATTCTTTTTAGTCTCAACATTCGCTATTTTAGGTGTTAAGAATACTTTGTTATTTTCAATATCTAATACAAATAATAATACTTGCGATGGCGTGTTTTGATCACCACTTTTAAGTGCGCTTAATTCGCTAAACCAGTCATTAATAAAGTAATCTTCGCCATACTCACCAGAGTGCTCTATTTTGAGCTTAAATAAAATAGCAGCTAAATGTCGGCATTTAGTTTTTGCATTACACGTACAATGCGTATCAACAGAATAACCAGTTGGTACTTTACTGATCTCAATACGTTGGTTAAACGATGATCCATTATCCACTTGTACAGTAGAGTCGACTACAGAAAAATTAGGGGTGTGTTCTAGCCAAGTAATTTGACCTTTCTTGTAATATTCTTTTCCTTTATCTAAAACATTTTCACGGAAAAGTTTTTTAATAAAGCGTTCAGACAGAGGAAACTGGGTAGCCTGCTCATTTTTAATTTCTTCAAAAATAGCCATTAAATCATTTTTTGATAAGTTAGCAGACATGTCACTCTAAGCATTAAATTTTAAAAATAATCCTGCCAGTATATGCCTTATGTGCTCTGAGCTAAAGCACTATTAACAAGATATAAACTGGTTGGAGCTGATAACTTAGTAAAAAATCGGTTTGTAAGTAAAAATAAGCATCCAATTTTACAAAATAATATTTAAAACAACTGCAATGGTAGAAGTTACATATAGTTAGA
The DNA here is from genome assembly GCF_015864265.1 of Pseudoalteromonas sp. NZS37. NCBI lineage: Bacteria > Pseudomonadati > Pseudomonadota > Gammaproteobacteria > Alteromonadales > Pseudoalteromonadaceae > Pseudoalteromonas > Pseudoalteromonas sp. NZS37. The sequence goes on from NZ_JADYXL010000007.1 coordinate 188,841, forward strand.
AACATAAAAGTAGGCATTACAGATCACGATTTTACTAACAATAATAATAAATGAAGGAATGTAGCTAAAAAGAGGAGATTAGTTAGTAAAAAAGTGATCTTGAAGAAGGAATATGATTATTTAAAGAGGAAATAGGCCAGTAAAGATCAGATTTTTACTAACAAAACAATCTGCCAGATCACTATTTAACTAAGTAAATATGCCTGACAGATCATTATTTAACTAACTAATTAAAGGCACTTAATAACTTAGTTAATTGCTCTAAGCGCTTGTCTGTCATTACTTTATTATCAATTTTGATAGAGACATCACCGCTTTTTAAATTGCGTTGAACCGATATAAAGTTATTTTCTAGTACAGCTTCGCGCTTAACAGCTACTTGTGGCTCTGAAGTTAGGCATTTAGTGATCGCCATTGCACGCTTGTCGTCGCTTGTAATCGCATTTAACTCTTCATCACTAGCAAGGGCACTAACAAGTTGATTAAACGCCTCTTCGTCTCGCTCCTTTGCGTTAACAAGCTTTTTAGCGACTTCGCGACCTACGTGATTAGCAGTAGGGTAAAGCGCAATGACATCAGCAGGAATTTGCTCATAAGCTTTAATTGCATCTGCAATTGCAGTATGCGATACACCTTCTACCGCGGCAATCTCTCTGTAAGATCCTTTTTTACCTTGCTCAATAAGTTCATTTTTAGTTTGTTGGTATGCTTGGCCAAGCTCCCATAAACTAGGAGCAATGTATTGATCTGAAGATACCGCTAAAATTTTTGCATCTTGATCAGTAAAATCGCTTGAACTAAGTACTAAATAATCTGCGTTACCTAAAATACAGGCCATACGACGACGTGAACCTGCCAGAACTAAACTTTTGTCACCTTGATCCCAAAGTAGGGCAGGATGTTGATTTCGGCCATCTTCACGAATTGCAGGAAGAATGTCTGATACTGACTTTTCGTTTAGAAGTGCTTGTACACGACGATTTTTGCCATATACACCAGTGGTAGATTCAATATCAGCATGTGCGATCACTTTACAAACAAGCGTAATTTGACGAGCAGGGTCACTCGGTGCAGGCATTCTAATTACATCGCCAGCATTCGCTTGTTCTAGTAATGCATCAAGACTACTGCTGCCTACAGCAGTTGCAAATGGATCTAAGCGGGTGTCATTTTTACGTTTTTTAGCCATTTTTATTTAACATCCTTACTTAGGGGTATTGAGTGTTGATTGAGTTGACTGCCAATTTGAACGAATAAGCATTTCTAGCTCATCGACCACATCTTTAATATTTTCTTGAGCGCGCATTAATGACTCACGACTTGCTAAGCTGTCTGATGCTTTTTGATCAAAAATAGTGTTGAAAGACGATGAACTAGCGGTAATCGCGGAGCTGTGATTGATTGGGTAGCTCATTACTTGGCGACCAAATGCACTACGAACATCTTTAACGATATCGCGCTGTGAGTGATTACCTTTCACATAGTTGGTCACTAAAAATTGCATAAAGTCCCAGCCCTCATGGCCAAGTGCTGCAACTGTATGGTAAATCTCACCTAGTCGTTTTAAATATTTGTTATTAGCATCAAAATCTACAGCTTCTGGATGAACAGGAATAAGCATCGCAGTAGAGGCCATTAATGCATTATAAAACATAAAGTTAAGGGTAGGTGCTGTGTCAATTAAAATAATATCAAACTCGTCTTTAACGGGATCAATTACTTTCTCAAGTAACTTGTGGTAATGGCGAGTTTGCTCATAATTTGAGGTATCTTTGAGCAATGTTGCCGTTTCGTGCTCAAAGTAAAAGTCATCCATACCCGATGGTAATACACGAATATTTGGGATATGCGTTGGTAAAAATGAGTTAGACACAAATTCAGGCCATGTTTCACCCTCGTCTAAATCTATGCAATCACGCATTAAATCACCAACAGTAATCGGATCGTGCTCACTTGAAGGAAAAAAGCTTGAAGAAGAGCCTTGTGGGTCTAAATCTATAATACCAATGCGATAACGTTTAATATTTGTAGTTGCAAGCGCTGCCGCTATATTAACCATACTGGTAGTTTTACCGCAGCCGCCTTTGAGAGAATTAATTACAATAACTTGCAGTTTGTCATCACCAGTACGATGATCTGGTTTAATGTCCATAATATCGGCCATAGCAAAAATATTTACTAATGTGTAAGCATAGTGACCGTTAGCACCGCGTTTTATGTTTAAATCATCGAAGTCGCCATTATCATGACGTCTTTTTAAAGTACGATTATTACAACCTAATAAATCAGCAGCTGCTTTTTGTGTATACGTTCTTAATTCTTTTTCTTCTGATTTAAGATGAGCACGGTAGTGCTGAATACGTCCTTCTAATGATTTTTCAGCAACTTCAGCTGTGGCTTTCAAAAGCCGATAGGTACTTAATGCGTTATTGTTGATAGACATACTTTCTTCCTCAAAGTTAGGCAGTTAGTATAATGTCCATTCAAATAGCTGTAAACAACTATTTAAGACGACATGCATTTTAAAAACAAGACATCTAAAAATATTTTTACACCTTTAATATTGCTTAGTATAAATAAAGAAGTTTAAAGGTGGTTAAATATATAGGTAATAAAGGTTAAGGGTGTAAAAAAAGCACATAACATTATGATTTATATGAATAATGTTTAAAAAAGCAGATCAGGTTTATACTTGGTTAAGATCAGATCTTTATCTACCTGCGGATCAGCTTTTTACTAAGGTCTATTTTAAATATAGAGTTATGCACAGGTTACGCATGAAGTTATGAACAAAAAAAGCCCTGCAGATCAGTTTTTTACTAAGTAAATTATAAAGTTATGCACTAGTCGTAACATAAAAATACGCTTTTAATTAGTATAGATCTGATCTGTACTTGGTACAGATCAGATCTATTCTAACTCGGTAAGGCTTTATCCACAGGGGAATATATTTTTTGGTGTATTTGTCGTGCTTAATTTTAAAATTAAGCCATTGTAATGGACAAAATAACAGCTGAGTTAGTAAAAATTAGATTTGTGATAGTCCAGTTAGTATAAATATGATCTGAAATCGTAAGTAATGTACATCACTTAGTATAATAGTGATCCAAACGTTTTATTTAAAGTCAGATCACTTTTATACTAACTTAAACATTTAACTTTTGTTGCTTAATGTGTTGTTATTAGCTGTCGCAATAAAAATGGAAATAAGAACAATGAGCCGAAAGGTCAACATCTCGGTAGATAACTTGCCCGATACACTTAGGGGCCAAATCCACGGGGTGGAAAGTGCAATAGATAACGAAAGTTTAGCACTATTTACAGACAACAAAGACGTGCGAATTTCTATTGAAAATGCAGCACATGGATTACGTGCATATTCAAACACGTTTAATCACTATGATTTGTGGGGACGCTTTGTTCGCTCGGGCTATAAAAAATTGCCACTTGAAGAAGCGCCTAAAAAAACAATTATTACGCGTAAAATATCTGAAAAAGTAGATGGTATTTTGTACGATGGCGAAATAAAAATAACGCCAGCTGTTGTAAGTACACGCAAAGATGGCGAAGATGTTGAATACCTTGTTTGGCCATCAGATAGAGAAGAAAAAGTAGAGCGAGCACTTATTCGTTTAGCTTCTAAAGGCAAAATAGTTAAAATTAATTTTAAATCCGGTATTCAATACGCGGTTGTTTTTTCTATGAACGAATTAGCACAAGAACTCAAAGCGGTAGGGCAGTCAATGCCATATCCTGCAATAAAAGAGTCACTTGAAGCATTGCAAGGTTCTAAACTTTCATTTAAATATTCGGCAACAGATACTAAAAATTCTGATATAGATGATTCGTTTTACGAGTCAAACATGAACTTTTTATCGTCACTGCATTTTAGTGGCAAAAAAGGTCAGGGTGGCAATGTAAAATGTGTTGCCTGTTTAAATGCATTTGTTCATAACATGATTGATAACCTTGAATACAAAGGGTATTACTTTAATAGCGCTCAAGAATTAAAACGTGGATTATCGCGTTGGATGATGCTTCGTTTGTATCACCTTTGGCGTTATGCAGCACCAGGTAAAACGTACCATTTTAGATTACTTTCAATTATGGAAAAATACGGATCTATTTATTCAACTGATGATATTACCGAAAATAAATTAAAAGCACTTCGTCGTGATATGACCACCACAATGAAAGATTTGATTGAAAAAGGTGCAATATCAGAATACAGCATTACAAATGTTAAAGATGACAAAACCGGTAACATTATCGATTACACATACGAAATGCACCCGTCTGATCAGTTTTGCGATGAAATACTTACATTGAACAAACACAATAAACGCATTGAAATCCAAGGCGGTAAACGCATTGTTGAAAATGCCGTACTGATTGATGAAGATAAAATTGAAGAAATAGTAGAAAAATAATAACCGTTATTTTAAATACTGTACGGATAACTAAAAAGGCCACACTATGTGGCCTTTTTAACATAATGACTACCGCTCAACCTGTTCTAAATATAACCTATCAACCAAAAAATCATACTCGCGCTTACGAGGGTGAGTTTCGGGTTTTTGATAATCAGGTAATATACCTAATTTTACGTCTGGTTCTGGATTAATCAGAATAAAGGGTAATGCAGCACTCACATGATAGCGATTTTGCGCCGTATATCTCACATTTACCTGTGGACTCACTCGAGTAGGGCGGCGAATTCTAAGTTTTTCCTTTTCGCCTAAACTAGCAACCCGTAATTGTTCTTGAGCTACAAGTGATTGCCATTTTTGTTGATCTATCATTCTTGGATTTCGATAACTGGCCGATTTGTCGAGCATTTCGAGAGCCATTTTTTTAGTCAGCGTTTTAGTTGCGTGTTTGTGCATCCAAGTAAACCTAACCGAAAATGGCGATTCGCTTTCACTATGAATTTTACGATATGCAGCAAGCGTTATTAAATTTGGTATAGCATTGTGAACTGCTTCAAATCGAGCATCGTTGCTATCAATAGCTAAAATACATTCTTTAAACGTAGCTTTAGCTTTATTTACTTGAGCTATACGATTATTTAAAGCGTGTTTATCTGCATTTTTAATAACGAGCAAACCAGGGTGCCTTTTTAAAACACGACTGCTTAATCCTGATTTTTTATACATGTCTGAAAAAGAGTTTAGGATTGCTTTTTGAGCAGGTACTCCAGTGATTTTAGAAACAAGTATAGATTTTGGAACTTTACTCTCATCGAGACTACTTACATCTGGTAATTGATAATATTCCGCTTTGGAGAATTCACACTCTTTTAGTTCTTCAATCAACCTCAAAGTTAATTCGTTCATTAAATCAAACTGACTTCTAATTTGTACCTTAGTTACCATTACACACCTCAAAGAACACATCTTACTAGCCTTATATTATTACATGCACTTTGCTTTGTCTAAATAAATAACAAATAGTACTCGGAGCTTATAGTAACATAATAACTAAAATAAGTATGATGTGTTCTTTAAGATGAGAATATATAAATGAAGAAAGATTGAAACTCCTTACTAATTCATATGACATTGGAGTATTTACTTTGTCGTATATAAAAAGACTAATACGCCAAGTGCTAGATTATCTAAGTAGTAGGTGGTAAAACTAAGTTTAGAAAAATGAGTTAAGCGGAGTTATATAATTTCATATATTTATCTAACCGTCTTAGCATTCATTATTATTTATAATTACTGACTCATATTACACCGTGTTGGCAGTATGGTGACAGGCTAAAGGTTACAATGACTACAAATGCTTTTTGATATCAGTTCCTCTTTAAGGATACTTCAAGCAGTAGGGGCTTTAATCATGATGAATTGTAAATTAGCACTATCACTTTGAAGAGAAAACTTAATGGCCTACCACGCCTTTAAGTTGTGGCACTTGTGAATATAGTTCTGCATACGAGTGCTATACAAGACTATGCGTCTAGGATTTAAAGCGCAGATAAATGATTACCACAAACGCTCATATCATACATTAAGCTCTGCACATAGCACTTGATAGCTTTTAATTAATTGCCCGCGTAAAGTTAAGATTACAGAAGCAGCTATTTAAGTATGATGTGTTCCTATCTAAATTACGTATAACATACCCTTATGTACTATTTATTCTCAATACGTTAAAATTGTAAATAGTTAGCTCTAAACTCATGTATTTAAACACTTTAGTTTCTTCGAAATAAAACTAAAGTGTATGTTATATAACCACCTAGGTTAAGTAAGATTACTATTATACTTAACTCATAACTAAATAATTGGAAAATAGTGAATTTAGTCCTTGAACATAGGGGCCTGCATACGTTAATTTCTTCTTATCAGGTAATGTAGGAATGAGGAAAAATTATGCAATCGTGGAACCCAAATAGCTGGAGAGAGCTGCCAATACTGCAGCAGCCACAGTACCCGGATCAAGAAATACTTAAATCAGTAGAAAGCCAATTAAAAACGGCACCGCCTTTAGTTTTTGCTGAAGAAACAAGAAGCCTATTCAAACAACTTGAAGATGTGTGCGAAGGTCGTGCTTTTTTACTTCAAGGTGGTGACTGTGCAGAATCATTTAGCGATTTTAATGCCGCTAACATTCGCGATACATTCAAAACAATCTTACAGATGGCTGTTGTATTAACTTACGGCGGTAAATGCCCTGTAGTTAAAATAGCGCGCATGGCTGGTCAATACGCTAAACCTCGTTCAGCAGACTTAGAAACAATTAATGGCGTGTCTTTACCATCTTACCGTGGCGACATTATTAATAATATCGAGTTTACAGAAGAAGCACGTATACCCGATCCACAACGCTTAATGACTGCATACCATCATAGTGCCGCTACGTTAAACTTATTACGTGCTTTTGCACAAGGTGGCCTTGCCGATCTTCACCAGGTAAACCGTTGGAACATGGGCTTTGTTGCTGCAAATCCACTTAAAGAAAAATACCAACAACTTGCTGATAAAATTCAAGACGCACTAGAGTTTATGGAAGTGTGCGGAATTAACTCTACAATTGCGCCAAGCTTAAAAGAAACCGATTTATACACTTCTCACGAAGCGTTATTACTTGGTTACGAAGAGGCGCTTACTCGTCGCGACCACTTATCTGGTGATTGGTACGATTGTTCTGCTCACTTTGTTTGGATTGGTGAACGTACTCGTCAACTAGACCATGCACATATTGAGTTTTTCAAAGGCATCAAAAACCCAATTGGTGTTAAAGTTGGCCCAGGTATGGACCCAGATGACCTAATTCGTTTAATTGATGCATTAAACCCAGATAACATTCCTGGTCGTTTAACGCTAATTACGCGTATGGGTGCAGATATACTTCCTGAAAAACTTCCAGCGCTAGTAAGAAGAGTTCAACAAGAAGGCCGTAAAGTAATTTGGAGCTCAGATCCAATGCACGGTAACACTGAAAAAGCGACATCAGGTTACAAAACACGTAACTTCGACAATATTATGCGCGAGATCAGTCAGTTCTTCGCTGTACACAAAGCTGAAGGTTCATACGCAGGTGGTGTTCACCTAGAGATGACAGGCCAGCACGTTACAGAGTGTACAGGCGGGGCTTACGGTTTATCTGACGATGACCTAGCACAGCGTTACAAAACGCAGTGTGACCCACGCCTTAACGCCGACCAAGTATTAGAGTTAGGCTTTTTAGTAGCTGATTTACTAAAAGACGCACGTAAATAATATTTATTGATACAAAAAAACCGCTTAGTTGCGGTTTTTTTATTTCTTTGATGAGTAAGTTAGTACTTACGTCGCTCCAAGTCTGTTTCTATCAATATTTTTGCAGATATTTCTTCAACAGAATGATGCGTAGAATTAAAGTAAGCAATTTTATGACGCTTATACAACATTTCCACTTCGCGAACCTCAATACGACACTGTTTAATTGAAGCATACTTAGAGTTCGCCATACGTCGATGCCTAATAGCCGCAAGTCTCTCAGGGTCAATCGTAAGTCCAAATAACTTATGTTTATAAGGGACTAAACACTTAGGCAAACCTTCATTGTCTAAATCTTCTTCTGTAATAGGGTAGTTAGCCGCTTTAATGCCGTACTGCAGTGCTAAGTATAAGCTTGTGGGTGTTTTACCACTTCTACTAACGCCAATTAAAATGATGTCTGCTTCAGAAAAGTTTTTAATATTTCCGCCATCATCATTCATAAGAGCATAATTAACGGCATCAATTCTAAAGTCATAACTTTTTTCGTGGATAGAATGCGTACGATGCATTTTAGGAACTGGGGCTACATTCAGTTCTTTTTCTATTTTTTCGCTATATGTAGTTAAAAAGTCATACGTGACTGCATCAGCCGATTTTATAATTTCAGTTAAATTGTGATTAACAAAAGTAAAAAAAACAAATGGCTTTTCGCCTGTTTTTGCAGCGGTTGCATTAATTAATGCTTTAATTTCGTGCGCTTTTTCTTCAGTTTCTACAAATGGAATTGTTTTATGATTAAAATCGATAGGAAACAACGACAAAGTCGCATGCCCAAACACCTCTGAAGTAATAGCGGTTCCATCTGATATATAAAAAGCAGTTCTCATAATTAACCTTTTTATTGCGTTTAAATCCCTAAAATGGGTTTCTCACGGTTTACGTGAGGACTATTGCCAGTGTAGAATGATGATGACCTTTATAAAAGGTTTTCTTTCTTAACTCTCACAGTTAGACCTACAATTTGTTTTTTTTGGAGAAAGATCCGTGCAAGAATACGTTCTCTGGTATCAAGAGCTTGGTATGCAAGATGTTCCTCGAGTTGGCGGTAAAAACGCTTCACTTGGCGAAATGATTTCAAACCTAGCAAACGCTGGTGTACAAGTACCGGGTGGTTTCGCAACTACCGCAGATGCTTTTAATGAGTTTTTAGATCAATCAGGACTCACAGCAAAGATTCACAACATCCTAGATACACTTGATGTTGATGATGTAAATACACTCGCTAAAGTCGGTGCCGACATCCGCCAATGGATAATCGACACACCATTCCAACCAAACCTAGATCAAGCCATTCGCGACGCATATAGCCAACTCCATGGCGATACTGCAGCAGATGTATCATTCGCAGTACGTTCATCAGCTACCGCTGAAGATATGCCAGATGCATCATTCGCAGGCCAGCAAGAAACTTTCCTTAACGTTGTTGGTATCGATTCAGTCATGGTCGCTATTAAACACGTATTTGCTTCATTATTTAACGACCGTGCAATCTCATATCGAGTTCACCAAGGTTACGATCACCGTGGTGTGGCGTTATCGGCTGGTATTCAGCGCATGGTACGTTCAGATAAATCAGCATCTGGCGTAATGTTTAGCATTGATACAGAGTCTGGTTTTGAAGACGTTGTATTTATTACATCAAGCTACGGCTTAGGTGAAATGGTTGTACAGGGCGCAGTTAACCCTGATGAGTTTTATGTTCATAAACCAACACTCCTTAAAAATAAACCTTCAGTAGTACGTCGTAACATTGGTTCTAAAGCCATTCAAATGATTTACTCAGAAGATAAAGCACACGGTAAGCAAGTAGACATCGTTGATGTTGCCCCTGAGCTTTCAAATAAATTTTCGATTACAGATGAAGAAGTGCAAGAACTTGCCAAGCAAGCTGTAATCATCGAAAAACATTACGGTCGTCCTATGGACATCGAATGGGCAAAAGACGGTAACGACGGCAAACTATATATAGTTCAAGCACGTCCAGAAACTGTACGCTCAAACGAAGACTCTAACGTAATGGAACGCTTTCAATTAAATGGTACAAGCAACGTTGTTGTTGAAGGCCGTGCAATTGGTCATAAAATTGGTAGCGGTGTTGTTCGTGTTCTTGATTCAATCAAAGAAATGGATCAGGTACAAGTAGGCGATATTTTAGTTACCGATATGACCGACCCTGATTGGGAACCAATCATGAAACGTGCAGCAGCGATTGTTACAAATCGTGGTGGACGTACGTGTCACGCGGCAATCATTGCACGCGAACTTGGTATTCCGGCAGTGGTAGGCTGTGGCAACGCAACTGATTTAATTAAAGCGGGCCAAGAAGTAACAGTATCGTGCGCCGAAGGCGATACCGGCTTTATTTACGAAGGTATTTTAGATTTTGAAATACTAACGTCACGCGTTGATAAAATGCCAGAACTACCAATGAAAGTTATGATGAACGTAGGTAACCCCGATCGTGCATTTGACTTTGCACGCTTACCGCATGCAGGTGTTGGCCTTGCGCGAGTTGAATTTATTATCAACCGTATGATTGGCGTTCATCCTAAAGCGTTATTAAATTTTGATGCTCAAACAGATGCATTAAAAGCAGAAATTACTGACATGATTGCCGGTTACGAATCACCAGTAGAGTTTTACATAACAAAACTGGTTGAAGGTATTTCTACTCTAGGGTGTGCATTTGCACCAGAGCGTGTAATTGTTCGTATGTCTGATTTTAAATCAAACGAATACGCAAACCTAGTTGGCGGTCAGCAATACGAGCCAGAAGAAGAAAACCCAATGATTGGTTTTCGTGGTGCAGCCCGTTATATCTCTGAAGACTTCCGCGATTGTTTTGCACTAGAATGTGAAGCTATAAAACGCGTAAGAAACGACATGGATATGGCTAACATAGAAATCATGATCCCATTCGTACGTACCCTTGAAGAAGGCAAACGCGTAATTGAATTACTAGAAGAACATGGCCTTAAACGCGGCGATAATGGTCTTAAAGTAATCATGATGTGTGAGCTACCTTCAAATGCATTACTTGCTGATGAATTTTTAGAAATGTTTGATGGCTTTTCTATCGGCTCTAACGATTTAACACAGCTAACGCTTGGTCTTGATCGTGACTCTGGTTTAATTGCACATTTATTTGATGAACGTAATCCAGCAATTAAAAAGCTACTTTCTATGGCTATTAAAACAGCTAAAGAAAAAGGAAAGTACGTTGGTATTTGTGGACAAGGTCCTTCAGATCACGAAGACTTTGCAGCATGGTTAGTAGAGCAGGGCATTGACTCTGTTTCATTAAACCCAGATACAGTAATAGAAACATGGTTATACCTAGCTAAAAAATTAGCAAAGTAACAAGTATGTAAGCTATAAAAATGCCAGCAATTTATTGCTGGCATTTTTATTTGTTAAATTAAAAGTAAATTAGCGGGCTAATTTTTTATCCAAATAGGCACACGACTTAGTTAATGCCTTTTGGCACAGTGATAAGTAATGTCGTGCTTTAGGATAGTAAGGCGAAAAACATAATAAACCCGCCATAAAAAATATGAGTGATGGACCAGGTACAATCGCAAAAAATAATCCTAGCAAAATAAATAACACGCCACTGATCTGTAATAGTAATTTTTTCATATAACACACCTCATTACTTGTTAGTATGAGTATAATTTAAGCTGCATTAAAATCGACTAAAAGAGTGTTACAAACTGTAAAATCTTCAATTTCTATTCGCCATCACCATGATATAATTAGTCAAATGCCCTAAAATATCGCCGTCATGATAGCAACAATTACACAGCAAGATGCCGCGACAGAACTTGTCGCAAACTACCTAAATACCATAGCAAACCAAGGTTTTACCGGAGATACCGACGCAAGTTATGCAACGCGTATTACCGCTTCAACCGATAACAGTGTGTATCAGCAAATACCGCAAGGTGTTATTTTTCCAAAAAGTGAAAAAGATATTCAGCTCGCATTGCAAACAGCATCTCGCGACCCGTTTTTATCATTAACTTTTGGTCCTCGTGGCGGTGGAACAGGCACTAACGGACAATCGTTAACACCTGGTATTGTTGTAGATTTGTCTCGCTATATGCGCGAAATCCTCGAAATAAATGTAGAAGAAGGCTGGGTACGCGTTCAAACCGGCGTAATAAAAGATCAACTTAATGACTTTTTAAAACCTTATGGTTTTTTCTTCTCACCTGATTTATCTACCAGTAACAGGGCAACTATTGGTGGCATGATAAGTACTGACGCTTCGGGGCAAGGCTCGTTAGTTTACGGTAAAACGAGCGATCATGTTTTAGGGCTAACAACTTATTTAGTTGATGGCACACCTATGTGTACCTCCCCAATAGACATCGACAAAGCACAAATTATAGCTAATCAAGACTCATTAATTGGCAGTTTATATAAAACAGTTTTAGATATTTCAATTAATGAACGCGCTGCTATTTTAGCTAAGTTTCCACGGTTAAATCGTTTTTTAACCGGCTATGACCTAGAGCATGTGCTAAGTGATGACTTACTTACCTTTGACATGAGCCGACTAATAACGGGTTCAGAAGGCTCATTAGGTATAGTAACTGAAGCAAAATTAAACCTAACGCCTATTGCTGAATTTAAAACGCTTATTAATATTAAGTATGATAGTTTTGACTCAGCACTTCGTCATTCACCATTTTTAGTCGATGCACGTGCAACATCGGTAGAAACCGTTGATAGTAAAGTTTTAAACTTGGCGCGTGAAGATATCATTTGGAATTTAGTATCGGACTTAATAACCGACGTACCAAATAAAGATATGCAAGGCCTTAACATGGTCGAGTTTAATGCAGTATCAAACGATGATATAAAAGACAAAGTAGACACGCTTTGTAAGCTTCTAGATGAATGTGTAATAAATCAAACTAATGGCGTTATTGGTTATCAGTTAACCAGTGATAAAAGCGATATACTAAAAATTTACGCAATGCGTAAAAAGTCAGTGGGTTTATTAGGTAATGTAAAAGGCAGCCAAAAACCTCTCGCCTTTGCAGAAGACACCGCTGTACCGCCTGAAAATTTAGCAGATTATATTGTCGAATTTAGAGCATTACTCGACAGTCATAATTTACAGTATGGTATGTTTGGCCATGTTGATGCGGGCGTTTTACACGTACGCCCAGCACTTGATATGTGTGACCCAGAACAAGAAAAACTACTTAGAACTATTTCAGATCAGGTCGTAAAACTAACCGCTAAGTACGGCGGTTTAATGTGGGGCGAGCACGGTAAAGGTTACCGTAGTGAATATAGCCCTGAGTTTTTTGGTGAGCATTTATATACGCAACTTCGTAAAATAAAAACAGCTTTCGATCCTAACAACCGTATTAACCCCGGTAAAATATGCACTCCTATCGATAGTGAAGACTCACTAGTTAGTGTAGATGGACAAAAGAGATCGCACTTCGATAAGCAAATATCAATAGAAGTTAAAACCAGTTTTAACAATGCAATGACCTGTAATGGTAATGGCATATGCTTTAATTACGATGAAAATTCACCTATGTGTCCATCGTATAAAGTAACTGGCGATCGCCGTAATTCACCAAAAGGACGCGCAAGTTTAATGCGCGAATGGCTTCGTCTACAAGAGTCAAAAAATGTAGATTTGCTCGAAGTAGAAAAACAGCTTAACAAAGGTGAAGTCATTACCTGGTGGGAACGTTTTGTTCATAGCCGCGAAAAACGAAAAGGTATTTACGACTTTTCTCACGAAGTAAAAGCGTCAATGGATGAATGTTTAGCATGTAAGGCATGTACAACAGCATGCCCAATTAAAGTAGATGTACCCACTTTTCGTTCGCGCTTTTTAAATTATTATCATAGTTATTATGCACGCCCGCTAAAAGATTACCTTGTTGGTAACATAGAAAATAGCGCGCCATTAATGGCAAAGTTCGCTAAAGTTATAAATCCAATTGTTAAAACATCATTAGTTAGTAATGTTATTAAAAAAACGGTTGGCTATGTTGATACACCACAGTTAAGTATTCCTGCACTTTCAAAGCGTGTTACTAAAATACAAAAATTCGATTTTGATTTACTAAATAAATTAAATGCAGAGCAACAAAGTGAATATGTATTAATAGTACAAGACCCATTTACGAGCTTTTACGAAGCCGAATTAGTAGAAAGTTTTATTACTTTAATAACCCAACTTGGCAAAAAACCAATGCTATTACCTTTTAAACCAAATGGTAAACCGCAACACGTAAAAGGTTTTTTGCATGAATTTAAAGTTACAGCTAAAAATGCAGCCGAGTTTTTAAATAAATTAAATGATATTAATGCACCGTTAGTCGGTTTAGATGCGTCACTCGTTATGTGTTATCGCGATGAATATAATACAATTTTAGAAAATAACCGTGGCGAATTTAATGTGCAGCTTGCTCATGAATGGCTAGAAACACAATCGTTTAAATCACTAAGCGCAAAGCAAAATACAGATACCGAATTTACATTACTGAGTCATTGTACTGAAACAACTGCGCTGCCAAAAGCAGCAAATGTATGGCAAACAATTTTCAATGATATTGGTTTAACATTAAAAACAACAAATACAGGTTGTTGTGGAATGGCGGGAACTTATGGCCACGAAGCACAAAATCAAGATAACTCACGTGCGCTTTACGAAATGAGCTGGAAACCAATTGTAGATAAAAATAAACCTGAGCAACTTTTATCTACGGGATTTTCTTGTCGTAGCCAAGTTAAACGTTTTGAACAATTTAAACCAAAACACCCAATTGAATTACTAGCACAGGTTCTTAAATAACTTTATAAAATAAGCTCACTTAAATAAGAGTACTTAAATAGTTTTATCTAAATACCAATTTAGTGAATTATTCATTAAATACAAAAAGGCGCAACGATTAACTTCATCAGTGATGAAAATAACCGTTACGCCTTTTTTAATACGTATTCTTAATTTACCTAGTTTAAATAACTGTTTTAAAAACTACTTTTTAACAAAACTATCGGCAATAGGTTTAGTGCTAATACCATGTATAAATACACTAAACAAAATAGTCGTCATTGCTATCGTCGCTATTTGATATTTGTTTTCTATTTGCGTATCTATCACCATCAATGTAAAAACAATTGATGCTAATCCTCTTGGTCCAAACCACGCAAATGTAAAACGCTCTTTAATACTCAATGCCGTAAACTGCAGAGACAGCATAACTGGAATTATTCTAATCAATGTTGTACTTAACAAAGCGTAAATTATAATTTCAGTATTTAATTTAGGAATAACTAAGTAAGCACAAACAAACCCGAACAAGCACCAAATCATTAACGATGTGAAATCTGCGATATGCTCTGAGTCTTCAATTAATTCTGTTCTAACTTCTTCGGTCGAAAATTTATCAAATAATAAGCCTGCAATAAACACCGCAATAAATCCACTGCCATGAAAATATTGAGTCACAGAAAACACAGCCATAGCAAAACCGAGTAATAAAAACGGACTGGTATTTTGTGCAAAGTAATGACGTTTCATTGCAAAGTTTAAACTCGGTATAAAAACAACAATACTTGTAATAGCTATTAATAAAGCCAAGCCAAGCTCTCGGCCAAACACACTTAATGTTTGTGTTGCAGTAATAGCTGAATCAGGATTTTTAGCGAGTAATATAAATATTAAAAATATAGGTACGCATAATCCATCGTTCAAACCACTTTCAGTATTTATTCCTTCGCGTATTTTTTCAGGCACTTGTGTACTTGCTAGTAACCCTTTACTTAAAGCTGCATCGGTAGGTGTTAAAATAATAGCGAGCAACGCTGCTTGAATAAGTGAAAGCTCAGCAAAGAAAAATAAAGCAACAGCAATACCAAGTAACAAAGTTAAGGGTAGGGCAACAAACAACAGTAAACTAGGATACTGAAAACTATGCCTTAATACACTCAACTTTGATTTAGCTGCATCAGAAAATAAAAAAATACTTAGCGTAAGCTCTATAAATGGTAATAAAAGATCAACGCCTTCTTTTATTTTATCCCCTTCGTTGGGTAGCATTGAAGCTAAACATATTCCGCCAACAACAAAAAACATTGGGCCTGTTACTTCTGTTTTTTCTAACTGACGAAGTGTTAAAGAATAAATTAAAAATAATCCGCCTATGAATGCTATTACTAAATACTCCATTAAATTTTCCTTTTAAGTCCTGACTTTGCTCGCTCTTTAATATTTGTTTGAATATAAATTTGATCGGTAGTCGCAATTTTTGAATGACCTAAATCTTCTGATAAATGTTTGAGCGGTCTGGTTTGCGCATCATGAGTTGCACCAGTATGGCGAAGCCAATGCGCAGTTGCAGCGCCAAGTTGTTCAGCATCATCTTTAAAACCATCATCGAGTAATGATTGCTGTGCATAATCAAAACTTTGTTGAACTAAACGCCTAATTTGCCTTACGGTCATACCACCTTGCCCGCGAATTTTATGAACCAAAGGATCTGATTCATCAACACGGGGAAGGGCAGGTAAACCTCTGTATAGTCTATAACGTTTTAAATATTCAACAAAATCATCGCTTAAGGTTACATCTCGTAATTTATTACCTTTTCCCATTATACGTAAAAACCAAAAGCCATCATTATCTTGCCAAAAATGAGACATCACCGGCGACCATTGTGGGCGCTCAGATAATTCTGAAATTCGTAAATAAAGACCTTTTAAGCAGGCAAGCGTAAATAAGTTTCGCTCTAAATCAGGGTTATGTTCGCATAAATCACGCGTTACACCAAAAACGTATTCCCATTGAATATCGCTTAATGTGTCTGGAATTTGAATTTGTGATTGAACAACTAAGTACGGACTATTTTTTTTAACAACAGGGACAAAGTTAGCAAATGTTTTTTCTTCTAGTAAGGCAAACTTATAAAATACATTTAGAGCAGTAAACATAGACGATAAAGTTTGCTGACTAGCAATGGATTCTTTAAGCATAAAAGGGCGCCAATTTTGGTTTAATCGACGAATTCCTTGTTCATCTTTATAACGCCATTGCACTGAAGTTGCAGCCCATGCTTTATCGGGTTCAACCATAAAATCAACGTAAGCTTCAATATCTTCACGTTTTAAATCAAATACTGATTTTTCTGCTATTAACCACGACCATAAATAAAAGCGTTCAAGCTCATTTCGAAAACGACTATAAGTGGCTTCTGACTTTCGGCCATAAACATATAAAAACTGATACAAGAATGTCAGATCAGCTTTTGATTCAGTTACAGTCAAGCCAATTTCCTGTATAAAGGATGCAAGTTCTGGGTATTCTGAATTGAGAGTACCGTCATCTAGATGGGCAATTTGATATCTTAATTGTTTTAACGTATCAACCAAAGCAACAAGCATAATGTATAAATATTCAATTAAATAATAGACTTACAGAATAACGTTAAAGTCCGATACTGTCTAGTATTGGACATAGTAAAGCTCTAATTATTTTAATACCGTGATTATTCTATGGTTGTTGGTTGCTATATCTTATTAAGGAAAACATTATGAAAAAACTAATTATACTAAGCGTACTTGCTTTAACAGTTGCGTTAACTGGGTGTGCTACTACAGGTAGTGCATCACCAAGCGAAAAACGTTCACTTGTACAAAGTATGAAAGCAAACACATTAGATAAATTATACGCTGAAAAACCTGATGTTAAAAAACAAATTGCTAACTCTGCTGGTTATGCTGTATTCGATAACGCAAATGTAAATGTAGTGCTTGCTAGCTTTGGCGGTGGTTACGGTGTTGTTAGAAATAATCTCACAGGTAAATCGACTTACATGAATATGGGCGAAGCCGGTTTAGGACTTGGCTTAGGCGTTAAAGATTTTAACGTTGTAATGGTTTTTCATAACCAAGCTGCATTAAACAGATTTATTGAACATGGTTGGGCATTTGGCGGAAACGCTGATGCAGCAGCAAAATATGAAGATAAAGGCGGTGCACTGGTTGCCGAAGCGATTGCAGATCAAGTTACTGTATATTCTGTAACCGAAAACGGCCTTGCACTACAAGCTGTATTAAAAGGAACTAAGTTTTGGGTTGATTCAGAGCTTAATTAACCACCAAATTACTCTCCTAAAAGCGAGCTGGTTTGTATAATCACGCTCGCTTTATTAAAAGCCATGTAATTTAACATAACGTAATTTATGGGTTGTCACTCATTTTGTTTGATGAAACCATATTTATCTATTAGCTAGTTCTTTTTCTGAGTTTATTAAGAGTATAATGGCAGCTCCAGTCAGATTTAGCATGTACGAAACTATATATTCTGGAACTTTTATTATTTCTTCTCCTTGACCATGCCCACTTAATTTGTTCCTACCTGTTGGTACACCACTTTCTAGTGTACTTCTTAATGAGGTAAATTGTTGCTGCCAAAACTCAGGTATTAAATTATTTTTGAAGCATATATTAATCAAGTGACTAGCATTCGGCGATTTCCCATAGTCCCAACTATGTTTATCACATATTGTTTTCATTGTACTCTCTAAAGATTTTAAACAGTTGTTTAGAGCTTCTTTATTTTCATTATGTCTATAGTGTTCATATGCTTTTAAAAATTCATCTTGAGCACCGCCGTAGTTTTTATCATTCAATAACTTTAAAACTGGCTTTATTGTATTTGTATGTAAAAATTCAGAATCTACTTTTATTATATGCCCATCAATAAACTGGAAGCCAATTCCATTTTCCTTAAATCTTGAATTTAAAAGTACTATAGCTTCATCAGCTTCTTTACTTGGATCAGTTTTTCCTAAGTAAGTATTTTCTCTTGTTATCGTGTCTATAAGTGTAAAAGTTAATTCAATGATATCTATTATTTTTTCTTCATCATCTAATGCCAGTAAATATTTACATAATTCATGATAATAATGAATTCCACTGCTTCGCTGTATATTAGGAAATAAATCAAATACTCCATATTCTTCACATAAGATATCATAAATATATTTATAGCATCCAGGAACTTGGGATCCATATTGTTCATAATTATTTTGATTACCTAAGACTCGATTCCAAATATGAATAATTTGAACTAACAATTTATTTGGTATATTTTCGTAACTATAAACGTCGTTTATTTCTTCTCTAAATTGCTTTTGTCTTTTCGAATATAAATTCATATTTTAACTTCCCTATAATATTATTCTTATACCATTATTGTCATTTTCTTCGCTTGAATTAATATCTCTTCAAACGCTTCGGCTAACTTTTCCGTCTCACTAAAAACAGTATTCCAATATTTAATACGTGTATCTGCATCAAGATCGGTAAAGTCGTTTCTGTCTGGGATTTTTCCGTACGGTAAGCTTGCTACAAATTCTTTTGATGGGGTGATCATCACTACGTTATCGTAATTAAGTGGTGATACTTTACGTTTTAAATTTTTATCGAACCACCCTGCTTTTGGCTCGCTATTAAAATGCGGATATAAAATAAGTCCTGGATTATTAATTTTTAAATCAAAGTGGTAATCAATTATTCCGCCATCGCGATATATTCCTTGCGGCGAGCCTGCAATATTTTTTATGCCTTGCATAACAAGTGGTATTGAACCCGATGCAAGTAATGCATCTTTTAAATTATTTTGAGTAAGCGCTATGTTTTGCGTTTTAAAATTGTAGCTGTCGGTAATTGATAAGTCACTTGTTGCTGGGCCAAATATAAAGCGCTCATACTGTGAGCCTAATAATTTTCGGTTAACGCGGTTAAGCATGTAACTTTTTGATAAACCCATTAACTGTATTAATTTATTTTCGCTGGCAATAAAACCATTCGATTTCGCTACAATAAAGTGCGCTTTAAATACGGGGTTATTTATAATTTCGGCCACACCGTTATCGCCAAAAACATCTTCAAGTAATGCGCGCGCTTTTATTGTTATTTCATTTGGTGTTGGTTTATTACTTGAGTACCTAGTTTGCGAATACGATTTTGCTAAGCGCTCAATGGCAGCAACGGGATCGTTTTGTGCAAAACACGCAGAGCGAAAAGCGCCAGCAGATGAGCCAATTAAATTAAGTGGTTGGGTACGATTTTTAAAAAAATCACCAAAAATATATTTATCTAAGCCAAATAAAGTGAACCATTTAGGCCCACCACTTGCGCCTAAAAATGAGGTGAAAAGTTCAGGTTTAAAGCCCTGCTCGTTAATAATTTTAGCCGCTGTTTTCCCTGCGTGAATCTCGATCATTTAAAAAATTATGCCTTTAATTTTGATTGCTGTAGTTATTTTACAACACTGAAAGTGAATATTTATGCAAAATAAAAATCGGCTTTATGTTGCCATAAAACCGCTTTTTATAGTTAAGTGTGCTGAATTAGTCCCAAATACCGTCTTCGCATTTGCCCTGTACTTTTACATCTTTTACTTTAAATTCGGGCTCTAGACCTTTGTCTCTTTGTGCGTGGTAATCGCTCGTGACAGACAAAATAGTCGGCGTTAACAGTATAATAGCGATAACGTTAACCACTGTCATTAACCCTAAGGCAATATCGGCTAAATCCCAGACTTCTTTTAAGGTGGCCGACGCGCCCCACAACATCATTGATAAATAAAGCAAAGTGTAAATGCCGCGCCCTACTTTGTTGTCGAGCTTAAATAAATGCAAGTTACTCTCTGCATAGGCGTAGTTTGCCACCACCGATGTAAAAGCAAATAAGGTTATAGCGGCTGCTACAAAGTAAACACCACCTTGTGCTAAATGAGCGGTCATCGCGCTTTGTGTTAAACGAATGCCTTCCATTTCGCCGCTTATGTCTATATCGGCCAATAAAATGATCACAGCGGTACAGCTACACAGTACTATTGTATCGAAAAATACGCCTAGCATTTGTATGTAACCTTGCGTTACTGGGTGATTAGGAATTGGGCTGGCACTTGCTGATGCATGCGGAACACTACCTGCACCGGCCTCATTAGAATATAAACCACGTTGAATACCGTTTTTAATTGCAGCGCCCATTGCACCCGCTCCGGCTTCTTGTAAACCAAATGCTGATAAAAATATATCTTTAAGCATGGCGGGTACTTGCGTGAAATTTATAATCGTAATAATTACCGCAGCAAGTACAAACACAATGCCCATTATTGGCACAACACGCTCTGCAAATCGGGCAATTGCTTTAAAGCCACCGAGTATAATTGAGCCTGCTAGTACGGTAATAACCAGACCTGAATAAAATGTAGGAACTTCAAACGCGTAGTTAAGTGCGTCGGTAATTGTGTTCGTTTGCATTGCGCTAAACGTAAAGCCGTAACCTAAAAATAAACACGCGGCAAACACAATTGCAAACGCCCGGCTACCCAAACCTTGTTGAATATAATACGCAGGGCCGCCTCTAAACTCGCCGCCACTATCGCGCACTTTATATACCTGCCCAAGTACGCTTTCAGCAAAGCCTGTAGCCATACCCAATATGGCTATTACCCACATCCAAAATATAGCTCCGCTGCCGCCAAGTGAAATTGCCACTGCCACACCGGCTAAATTACCGGTACCTACTCGTGCGCAAAGCCCTGTACACAATGCTTGGAATGAGGAAATGTCGTCTTTTTTACATTTGCTACTGCCTTTTAAAAGGCTAAACATATGTTTAAATTTAAGTATTTGAATTGCTTTTAGCCGTACTGAAAACCATATACCTGTAAACAAAAGTATATAAATAAGTACCTGACCTTCTCCCCATAAAAGGTTGTTTACACTTTTGACGACGGTATCGAACATTACTAATCCCTTTTTATTTTATACTTTTACTTTATGTTAGCACCGACTTTAAACTCTGCATGTGGCGCTACTTAACTTAAAAACTCCGGCAGCTCATTATGCATTAAACATAATAGTGTTTAAGTTTGGCTTTACCCCATAGTGAAGTGTGTATTGATGTTTAATAATCTGTAAGTAAGCACATTCAACACTGAATTTTATTTCTATAAATGTGAATAATAAATCACACCTACACTTTGTATTGATTAGTTAAAAAATCAATAATATCTTTTTAAGATTCAGTATTTTATTTTGCGCATAGGTGCGGGATGCAATATTTTTTATTTTGATGCAGTAAGGTTTATATTAGGCGTAATGAGGATTAAGAATGGCAAAAAAATAGCGCATAAAATTATGCGCTTTTTTTTAAATTATATTTAATTGGCTATCGCTGTATTACTTAGTTATAGCTGTATTGTGTAGGTGCACTGTAATGGTTGTTGCTGTTAATCTGTAAATTTTGCATTGCTAAGTATGAGCGACCGGCATCTAAACCTAATTTATGATCAAAACGTAAATCGTTATTTGAACTACCTAATAATTTGCTATGCAGTTTTTCGTCTGCAAAAATTTGTATTATTTCCACATCACTTGGTGGGTTTGCAATAAACTCAAGCTCATCTAAATACGCTTTCTCATGCTGTATTAAGTAGTCCAATGTTTTTGGACAATAGCCTGATGCTATAGCAAATGATCTTAGCTTTTGTACCCATGCAGATTGCGCTTGAAAATTAGCGTCAACCGTTCTTATTACAACAATTTTACGAGCGCCTCGGTTGTAAGCTTCACGCACTGGTAATGGAGCGGCTAAACCGCCGTCTAGATAAAAATCGCTCTGTACTTGCTCTTCAGCAAGGTGTATTTCGTTAGCTGCTTTTGCGTTTAACCAAGGTGTTAATTTTACACCTTGTTTGTATAAAAACGGGAGTGCGCTAGAAGCCTTTAACAAATCACGCCATTGGCCACTCTCACCCGTAGGTGATAGGTAATATGCTTTTCTGTCTCGTGCATTAGTGGCTGTTATAAGTAGCTCACGCGCGCCTAAACTCGTTTTAGCTGTTTTAAAATCTATGGCTCTTTTTACCTCAGTGGTTTTGTCAAAGTACCAATCTAAATCAACTATGTGTTTACCCACTAATCCGCGACCAAGCTGAAAAAAACGTTTGTTACGCGAAAGCCCTCTAATTAGGCGTTTTGCATAGCCTTTTTGACGCGCTAAGTAACTAGTTAAGTTTTGCGAACCTGCAGAGGTGCCAATGAATAAATCGAATGGGTCATATTCTTGCTCTAACCACGCATCAAGTACGCCAGCTGTAAAGATCCCTCGCTGCCCGCCACCTTCAGCAATCAGTGCAACTTTTGGTTGCGCTGTTTTGTTAACTGAATTAGCTGTTGCGCTATTTAGAGACTTCACGGTGAACCTACCTTTATTTAATGATGTTTGGTTTAATACACACATTATAAAAAATAAAAATGATATCTTAAAATTGATTGTTTAAATCAGTTCGATTGAAAAAAACAGAACGGTATGTAAAGCAAAATATATACTAAAAATAGCAATCAAATTTACTTTGAATATTTAAATAACAAATACAGACATCACTTAAAGTTAATAAAATGAGTTAAAAAAGTTTAACTTTTGATGATGTCTGTATGTTAACAAGCCCAGAGTGTACGCTTGCTTAACTAACTATATTTTAGTGTTTTATTTCCATTAAAATTTCGAGTGCACGGTGGCGTTTTTCACTATCGAATACATCATTGGTAAATATAAACTCATCAACTTCTAGCTGTTTCGCTATCATCTCTAACTTGTGTTTAATACTTACATGTCCGCCTACTACGCTTAGACTTAAAAAGTTCTCTACATGAGCGCGTTCTTGTTCGCTCCACAACCCATCCATGCTTTCAACAGGTGGTTTTAGCCACAGCTCGTTACCGCGTATCAGTTCGAGCACACGTTGCTTAGAAGTAGTCGACAAGTATTGCGCTTCATCGTCGGTGTCTGCTGCCACTAAAGGCAGTGCAAGCATGACGTATGGCTTATCAAGTACGCTTGATGCTTTAAATTCGCGCTTATACAACGCTATTGCGTCGTGCACGAAGCGCGGTGCAAAATGTCCTGCAAATACATACGGTAACCCTTTTTGCGCCGCTAGTTGCGCGCTAAATAAACTCGAGCCTAATAACCAAATAGGAACGTTTGTGTCCTCACCCGGTATAGCACGTATAGGGTGCGTACCGTTGTAAGGACCTAACAATGTTTGCAGCTCAGTTACTTCACCCGGGAAGTTTTCTGCACGGCTCATATCGTTGTTTAATGCACGACTCGTTACAGGGTCGCTGCCGGGGGCACGCCCTAGCCCTAAATCTATTCGCCCTGGATATAAGCTCTCTAACGTACCAAATTGTTCAGCAACAACTAATGGGGAGTGGTTTGGCAGCATAATACCGCCCGATCCAACGCGTATCTTTTTGGTATTACCTGCAATGTGTCCAACCAAAATAGAAGTGGCAGCACAAATTATTCCTGGCATATTATGATGCTCAGCAAGCCAAAAACGGTTAAAGCCAAGTTCATCTGCACGTTGGGCGTATTTAGTACTTTTATGAAGAGTGTTAGTAACGCTGTCCCCTTTGATCATGGGGGCAAGTTCTAATAACGAAAAAGGAATGGAATTTAACAAAATAGCAGCTCCTAAAAATGCATGCTAATAATGGATTACATCATTAGCATAAAACACTTAAATGGGTCTGCTATTAGGTCAATTCAAGTTACGCAGAGGTATTAAAGCAAAATAGGTATATGTTATTTTGCTCTAAGGTATTCAGGCAAGCTGTGCATCACGTTGGCGCTGCTTTTTATAGCCTTCTGAATCTACGCCTTTTTTCCAATAACCTGAGGAAACAATATTACTGCGCGGTATATTAAATTGCTCTGTTAGCAGTGTTTTTACCCTACGTACAAGCCCAGCCTCCAATGCCATAAATACAATGGGAGGCTCTGATGTAATGTGCAAATTTTGAAGCGCGCTAAGTAGCGCTTCGTCAGCGTTGTCGGTAACAAGCCAATTAACATTGCGGCTTGTTTCTAAATCAATAATGTCTTTTTCGGTGGGCGCATGTACAAAAGCATCAATTTTTGAAGTTAAAGGTAATTGCTGCGCATACCCTTTTATTGCATTTACCGATGTTAAATCGCCTAGTAATACATAATGCGAATGCTCATAATTATCTAGCTTTTTAGGGCCTGGTCCTGCAATACCTAGCTCGTCGCCTACTTTTGCAATTTTAGCCCAGTCAGTTGCAGGGCCTTGGTGCATATTTATAACAAAATCAAGCGTTAGCGCGCCTGTTTGTGCATCTACATGCCTTATTGTATATGACCGTATACAGGCTGTTTTTAAGTTAAAATCTACTTCACCATTTTTTGGGAACAGTACTTTTACATAGTTACCAATGTACTGTGAGGTTAAGTCTTTAAAATCTTCAGAGCCTACAACAATCCGCTGTAGGTGGGGTGTGATTTGCTCTGTACTTAATACGCTGGCTTTACGAACTTGTTTACTCATGTATTACCTCGTTTTACAAAACTTAGACTTTAATACCAACCTGCATAAATCTTTGATCAATTTAACGAATTAAATTGCACTATAACGTTGTTAAAAATTTTTTATTTAGAACAACTAGATACAAAAATTTTAGCCTAGTTCTAGCGTAATTTTCTTAACGTTAAATAGACCCCATATATAAGCAGATTGGTATAATAATTGGCTGCTATAAAAAGCAGGTATTGCACAACGCCCCATTGGTTGATAAAATCAACTACAGCAAATTAATTGACTTTGTCAACTATATTGAGAGTTCTATGAATACACCTTTATCAAATACGCTGTTTGAACTAATGCAAAATTACCGTGTCACAATTCGTGAAGCAATTAACGCAGGCGAACTGGGTATTAATGCTATGCACGTACGCTGCATACATATTATCGCGAACGTAAATAACTGTACGGCTAACGATATTGTTACTAAAACGCAGCGCGATAAAGCGCAAATAGCACGTTTAATTAAAGATCTTATTGGCTTAAATTTAATTAATAAACAGGCGAGTGAGCACGATAAACGCTGCTTTATTTTGTCGCTCACAGAGCAAGGTAAAGTTCTTTTTGATAAGTTATTAGCATCAGAGCAGAAAATAAATAATCAAATGTGTAAAAACTTAAATCCTCAACAAATCAAAGACTTTTTAGATACCGCACAACAAATGATCAAAAACATGGATTGATCAGCCATACATTTCTTGGCATAACTTACACAAAACGCATATACTGTACACTTATACAGTATATGCGTTTTAGGTTGTGTTATGTTTGTCATTCCCATTTATATAGAAGCAGGCGTGTGTGGTTTCGAATCACCCGCAGCGCAGTACACCGAGCTAGGTGTAACCCTTGATGAGCTTTTAATAAAGCATCCAGATGCCACGTTTATTGGTATTGCATCGGGTAACTCTATGCAAGAAGTCGGAATTTTTGAAGGGGACTTATTAGTAATCGACCGTGCAGAGCCTGCAGAAAATGGTGACGTTATTGTTGCTAACTTAAATGGTCTTTTTGTATGCAAACTACTTGATAAAACCAATGCACGGCTGCTTTCTGCTTCTTCTTTACATAAGCCTGTACAACTAACCTCTGCAGACGAGTTTCAGCTAGAAGGCGTAGTAACGCTATCAATAAGAATGCACAGGCAAAGCCCAGAGTTACTAAAATGTATGCCTTAGTTGATGCAGTGTCATTTTATGCCAGTGCCGAAAAAGTATTCGACCCTGCTATTCGCTCCAAACCCGTGGTTGTACTTACCAATAACGATGGCTGTGTATGCGCTATTTGTCCTATTGCTCGGCGCTTAAATATTCCTAAATTTGGCCCGTACTTTAAAGTTAAGCATTTACTTGAGCAAAACAACGTTGTTATTCGCTCTAGCAATTACGAGCTTTATGCTGATTTAAGCGACAAGATGATGAATATTATTGGCCGCTTTTGCGATACACAGCACATATACAGTATTGATGAATCGTTTTTGCACTTTGATGGCTACACATCATTAATTAAAGACTGGCATGAATACGGCCATACAATAAGGCGCACAGTATGGCGCGAAACAAAACTTCCTGTAGGTGTTGGTTTTGGCCCGACCCCTACTTTAGCAAAAGCCGCTAACCATGCCGCTAAAAAGCTCAGTGGCTTTAATGGTGTTGCAGTAATAAATAGCGAGCAAACTCGCCAAGCTATTTTACAAAGAATGAGCTGCGAAGATGTCTGGGGAATAGGCCGGCGACTAGCTAAAAAGCTTAAAATAATGAATATACACACCGCTTGGGACCTTGCTCAGCAAAACCCTAAAGCAATGCGCCGTGCATTTAGTGTGGTTGTTGAACGTACAGTAAGCGAACTTAACGGGATAACATGTTTAAACTGGGATGATGTACGACAAGACAAGCGGGAGATTTATTCGACCCGCAGTTTTGGAGAGCGCATATGCGAGCCAACAGCCCTTAAAACAGCGCTAATTAACCATGTAACCACAGTAGCTAATAAACTAAGGGCGCAACGTTCGCTCACTCACCAGCTTTATATTTTTGCAGCCAGTGGCGCGCACGAAAACAGATATTATAAAAAGTCGTTTGTATATAAGTTCCCCTCACCCACTAACGACACCTGTGTGATGGCTAATGCTGTATCTGAGGTATTTAATAATATTTACCAACCGGGGATCCGATTTTATAAGTGTGGTGTGGGCGCGGTAGAGCTAATATCAGAACAGTTTCAGCAAAATGACTTATTTAATAAAAGCCCTGATAATCCAAAGCTTATGCAATGCCTAGATACAATTAACAATCGATACGGAAAAGGGATGCTCAGCCTTGCAAGCAGTAAATTAAATGACCGATGGCACATGAACCGTGATTTTTTATCGCCGCAGTACACTACGCGTTGGCGCGATATCCCTAAAATATACTGCGAATGATTTACTACTTACTAGATGCTTTATTTGCTCTCGTCTGCTTTTTTAAATGTGCACTCTACACTAGGTTCGCTTAATGTATATTTTAGTGTGTTATCAGCTAAAAACTTGATACTTTGACTGATTGTTTTTTCGTTTGCAGGGTTTTCACAACGGCTCATTCTTAAACCGTTTTCAAGGCCATCACTTTTATATTTAAGCGTACTGGTTATAAAACAAAAGTTTGGTTTTTTAATAGTGCGAGTACCATTGTGGAGCGATCCAAATACAATTTGTTCTCCAAGTTTAAAACCTGCACTTAAATCACTTTCGTCTGTCAAACTCAAATCGCTATTAACGCATAACCCTGAATTGGTCGACACAACTTCGTATGCCCCCAGTTTTGACTTTAAAAACGGTATAAATCGTGTTTTATTACTCGGCTCAGAAAAAGCATTTGCACTTGTAAAAGCGACAGTTAATAAAGCGAGTGTTAAATATTTCATTTCGTGGGTGTATCCTCGTGAGTCAGCGTGTTAAATAATAGCAAAATGCCTAATCACTTAGCTTTTATAACTTTTAACAACTATAACAGAGATTTACTATAAAAGGAGAGAAGTCGTATTACAGGAGCGAGCGCGTGAGTAGGACGCGGAAGCTTTGCTCGGTTTTTACTTATTCTTACATGGATGTAAGCCATTAGAATAACCCAGGAGCAGTTGTCGAGCCCACTAGTTTACAAATTTCGCGCCGCGATTAAATCCTTCTTGGATTGAACAAATTCAACCACCAAAGGTAAACATGCCCTAGATACTCATTACGAACCATTTTGTTGTTAAGCACTTTATTTAATACGTACTTAAACAACAAAACGATTTATACCAATGCGCTTAATTGTAAGGGTAAATTGAACTCATTAGATTGTTTAACTAGTTATACGAATTGGTATTTATTTTATTGCCAGTACTTTGCAAATAATAAAGGGTAGCTTTGCTTTAAAAACTTAGGTTTGTCTTTAAAACGTTTACCTTTGGGTTCATCACTGCCAGATGGGATAAACGGCAATTCGTCTTCGTTACGTTCTTCAAATAATAAACCGGCTATTAAGTCGTACTCATCAATGTACGGATAAGGCTGCTCGTTTAAGTAATAAACAGGTGTACACTGCGCTATAGAATCAGCATTTTCTAAGGCGTTTTCGAATACTGTTTTACCGCGCGAAATTAACCAACATCTAAATTCGCTAAAGCCGTAATCGTCGTTACATCCGGCCATCACAAAGGCGGCACCAAACAAATCCCAGGTAAAACACTTGCGCATATGTATGCCAAAATGCTTATCAAAATCAATAAGGTGCTGATCGCTTAAATCATTAAGTTTAGTTTTTAGGTTATCGCTCACACTTTGCGGATCGAGCCCTAAATCAGGCGTTGTTACTAATTCCCAAAAAGCCTGTTCTGTTAACGCTGCCATTATAAAATCTCTTTTACTCGGCCAACTTGACCATCTTCTAAACGTACTTTAATGCCGTGTGGGTGATTTGGTGATTTTGTTAAAAGGCGCTCAACAACACCCTCAGTTAATGTGCCGCTGCGTTGATCTTCTTTTAATACAATATTTACTGTGGTACCTGGTGATATTTGCGAACGCGTAGGAACAGCCATAATTTAAACCCTAAAAATAATTTATCTAATTATAACGTCCATGTGCTATCAAACCAACAAAAGCTCTGTTAATTGGCGGAAAATGAAATATGTGCTGGTTTTGCGTTCAACTTAATACTCGTAAGCTCTTTGAGTATTATATTTGTTAATTCGTTAAGTTGCGGTTTTGCACTTTCAAGGGCTATATCATCATTAAAATAGCACTGTACTTTTAACGTATTGGCCTCGTTATTTAAATCAATGGTATGCGTTAGATAATCAAAACCAATTACGCTTTCTTTTATTGCCTCGCATGCATTAGTAAGTGCTAGTCGAATGTGCTTATCGCGCTGCTTTTGAGTTTTAGTCATAAATATAAAGGTTACTTATTTAGTCTGGGCTTGTTGCTGTTTTTTAAACTCTTCGTAGTTAGAGTCTTGTTTATCTAGGCATTCGT
Source organism: Pseudoalteromonas sp. NZS37 (assembly GCF_015864265.1). Lineage (NCBI taxonomy): Bacteria > Pseudomonadati > Pseudomonadota > Gammaproteobacteria > Alteromonadales > Pseudoalteromonadaceae > Pseudoalteromonas > Pseudoalteromonas sp. NZS37. Next base: position 218,557 of record NZ_JADYXL010000007.1, read on the forward strand.
AATATTCTTTGTCGGCTTTATAGTTACACTCATCAAGGCGCGCCGATTGAACTTCATGAAAACGCGCGTCAGAGCTACAACCAGCTAAAACACATAATCCAACAATAAGTAATGCGCTACTTTTTAGTTTATTGATAAACATTAAATTTCCTTACACTTTCTATATCGAAAAAGCGTTAAATTATTACAATATTATTGTATATTAGCGCCATAAAATCTTAATCTCCAAAGGATCTATTTCTATGATGTCGCAGTTACAAAAGTTGTTTCAGCGTATAGACAAAAGCAAGATATTTCAATCATTTGTTATAGCTGTAATTATTGTTTCTGCCCTGACAGTCGGTGCGCACACTTACTCACTACATCCTACCGTAGAGCTTGCTCTAAATTGGATGGACGTTGGCATTACCGCATTCTTTTTAATTGAGCTAGTAATCCGCTTTATTGCAAGTAAAGGCATAAAACACTTTTTTTCTAAAGGATGGAATATATTCGACACCATCATAGTATTGGGCAGTTTATATCCTGCTGCTGGTTCTACTATGTTAATTGCTCGTTTACTGCGCATATTTAGAGTACTGCGATTGGTATCGATGATCCCAGAGCTGCGCTTATTGGTTAACTCATTGCTTAAAGCCATTCCGCAAATGGGTTATATAGCCCTATTAATGTTTGTTATTTTTTATATATACGCTGCAATGGGCAGCATGATGTTTGCGGAAATAAACCCCGTACTTTGGCAAGACGTATCAATCTCAATGCTTACCTTGTTTAGGGTGGCGACGTTTGAAGATTGGACCGACATAATGTACGAAACAATGGCGGTGTACGAATTAAGCTGGATTTATTACCTTACGTTTATATTTTTAACCGCATTTGTATTTTTAAATATGATGGTAGGTGCCATTTTAGAAGTTATGAGTGAGGAGCACCGCAAAGCGCGAGAAGAGCTCGCAGACGACAGCTCATTACCTGCAACGCAAGGGCAAGTAAACGAACTACAATCCCAAATTGCTGAGCTTAAAGAGCTATTGAGTAACCGCAAAAACTAATCTGATAAGAGTACTAAAGCACCCACTTAAAGTTTAAAAAGTGGGTGCAATTTAAAGATCTAATTGAAATAGAATTACCAAAGAGCTTTAATTTTCCTCGTTATCAGGTTTTTCATCCGTATCTTCAAAAGAAATAACGTTATCTACTTTCATTTTAAACGCATCAAAAAATGCGTTTTCTAATACCGAAATCACAGCTTGAAAAGTCGAAACATCCGTATTATCTAGTTGTCCCTCTATAGGAATACGTGCAGCAACAAGTTTTGACTCATCGTTTTCGAGTATAGAGCCCAGTAAATCAACACTGCCTTCAAATATGGCCGTAAATATGCCGTCGTCATCTTTTTCTATATCTTCGCGCCACGAGAACACACTCAAGTTTTGAACGCCCGCTTTTACATAACCATTTAAGTTATTGTCTTTAGCTACAAGTTCCATAGCGCCATCAATGCCACCCGCTTCAATATCAAAAGGCGTGTATACCTTAAATACAGTATCGAGGTTTTTAACAGAGAAACGCTGTACCTCTGCGTTAAAATCAAAATTGGCTTGTTTGCTAAAGGGATCTAATTTGCCATCAAGCTTTAATCCGGCCTCCCCCATTAATGCACCTTCTACGCTTAGAGTAGTCACTAGTGTTTTTGATAGGTTTTGCGCGTTGGTTATATTTTCAATTCGAGCGTTAATATTTGATATAAAAGTGGGTTTTTCACCACTATTAGTTGAGTTAACTAAAGTTAATTTGCCTTGCTCAATTGTTAAGGTATCAATAGAGAACAGTACTAAATTATTGGCGAGCCCTACCCAGGTAGTTTCGTCTTTTACTTGTTTATTTTGCTCAGAAGCATTGGGGTCTTTATCGTAAATAACTATTTCAGGACGCGTAAAGGCCATGTTTGTTACTAAATTGCCCTTTAAAAGGGCTGACCACGCAAGTGAAAAATCGAGAGTTTGAATACTCAGTAAAGGCTTAGGGGCTGAAGTTGCATCAACAGCGTAAATTTCAACGTCGTCAATTGCGTAGGCACCGCGATATAAAAACAAATCTACATCACCAATATGTCCCGTAACACCTTGCGTATGCTTTAACTGATAATTTACGTAATACTGAACGACATAAGGCGCGGCTATTCTGGCAATAATAAGGACTAATAAAGTAACCGCTAATGAGTTAAACCATTTGCTATGAAATAAATTAGAAACCGAGCTCATTGTAATTTCCTTTACTTAATACTTTCAAATGAGCATTTTAAACATGTAAGAATTACGCAAAATTGTAATAACACTACGTAGATCGCATTTAAAATACATCGTTGGTAGCCTCATTGTAGCTAAACAGGCTAATCTACGTATTAAGAGCAAAGGTTATACCACTTTAAGAGTGAACGATGAATATGAAGATTCAAAAGTACGAGTAGGGAAATATTCTAAGGTAGTAAAATGCAATATAGATTTTAAGTTTTTCTGAAAAAATGATGTAAATCCAGTATTTAAAATAAGACATTGCTGCAAAATGTAATTTATACAGCAATGCTTAATTGAATATAAAGCGAGTGTATCCCTTTAACTTATAAGTGAAAATGCTTGATCAAATCTAACTGGTTTACTGAATATAAAACCTTGATACTTATCAATTTGTAAGCTTTGTAATAACGTTAACTGAGCTGGACTTTCTACGCCCTCAGCTATTACTTGGCATCCAATCATATGCGACATGTTAGTTACCGCAGATACAATACTTTTATCTTTTGAGCATTCACAAATGTTATCAATATAAGATTTGTCTATTTTAATGTAATCAACTGATAGCTCTTTTAAAACCGATATAGAAGAAAACCCAGTACCAAAGTCATCAATAGAGATACGCACACCGGTATTTTTTATGGCCGTAATCACTTTTGACAAATACGGTAAATTTTTGATCATGACTGTTTCTGTTATCTCTAAATGCACATTGTATGGTTTGACTGCGTACCTACTTAAAAGCGCAACTATAAAATCTAAAAAGTTATGGTTTTCTAGTTGCAGCACCGACACATTAATCGACAATCCAATCTTACTATTCACAGCGTTTAACTTACTTAAACTCGCGATGGCTTGTTCTAGTACAAATTCACCTAATATATTAATTTTTCCATATCGCTCTGCAATATCTATAAATTCTGAAGGGGGGATAAATTCATCATTAAACTGCCAACGAAGTAGTACTTCAAACGTGGTTATTTCATTTGTACTTATATCAACAATAGGTTGATAACACAGATGAAAGTCACCTTTTTCTACGCACTCTTTAATTGAGCTACGAAGTACTTCTTCTCTTTTAAGCGATTCATGCATTCGCTCGTCAAATACTGATATTTCATTACGGCTTTTCTTACCTTCATACATAGCAACATCAGCGTATTTAATCGCGTCTTCAAGGTTAAAATTTTCACGCGTAAAATACAGCCCAACCTTAAAAGAAGGGTTTACTTGATAGCTATCCATGCTTACTGTTTTCGTTAAAGTTTTAACTAATCTAAAAACACAGTCAAAAAGTTCGTCTTCGGTGTTACTACGAGAATAAAAAATAAACTCATCCCCTCCCCAACGACAAGCAATAAAATCGCCCTGAGTTTGTGTTTCAACTAATCGTTTACCTGTTTGGGCCAGAACAAAGTCACCAAAATCGTGACCGTATTTATCGTTGATGATTTTAAAGTCATCCATATCTAAAAATAAAACGGCTTTAATATCATCATTTTGATTGGCTAAATCAAGTTCAACATTAGAAACAAAGCTCCCCCTGTTAAACAATTTAGTTAAATTATCTTTTTGCTCTAAAAGGATTATTTGTTCGGTACGAAGTTGCACTTCGTTTTCTAAGTTTTCAATAAATTGATCTAACTTAAGTTCATTATTAATTGATGACTTTACATCTTTAGCAGAACGTACAGCGGTAACAAAACACAAAATAAACCATAAAACGAGCCCTAAAATACCTAGTACATTCTCATCTTCAATAGGCTGTAAAAGTAATAAAATACTAAAAGGAACCAGTAAACAGGTTATATACGACAAGGAGGAACGAATATCAGAAGCTAAAACATTTACACCGCCACCAGCAAGGGAGCTAAAAACAACGAGTGATACAAACTTCTCCTGCATTGGCATATTTTCATAAAACAAAATGGGGAAAGCAGCCCAAGTTACGGCTGTTAATAATAAACCTATAAAATACAGATGATATTTAAAAGCATGGGTGTTGTTAACAAATACATGGCTGGCTATTCGAAGTAATGAAATAAATGATAACGTAAAAAGCCAGTAAAGTTTTTCTTGCGAAGCGCTGTGGTTAATACTGCTAAAAATAAGAAAACAAGAAACAACCGTGTTTATAGCAATTGCAGAACTAAAATAGGAGCTAACAAATGCTAATCGCTTATTGGCAAAGTTATTTATATGAGAGGTCATTAATGTTACTTGAATAGGCTGTTGCACAATGTAAACAGTTTACTTAAGTTCAATAATAAACAACAGTGAACATTCATAAAAAAGTATTGTTTAAGCCTCTTAAGCGGTTTTATAAGCCATTAAACTAAAAAGGGCTGGCAAATTGCCAACCCCTTTTGTTAATACTGATTATATATTATACCAATTCGCTTAATTAAGTGATCTATTTTGAGGGAAGAAAAATCGTGTCGATAACAAGGCAAAGATTTCGTTATTTAGTTGTTCTATATCAGAAATATTTAACGTAGTTAGCGTCAGATTTAACCCCTCAAATTGATTAAGTATTATTGCGAATTGGTATTACTCACCATCAACAATTATGCGTAGCATACGACGAAGTGGCTCTGCCGCTCCCCACAAAAGCTGATCGCCTACTGTAAATGCGCTGATGTATTTTGGCCCCATCGCTAATTTACGAATACGGCCAACAGGAATTGTTAAAGTGCCTGTTACTTTAACGGGTGTTAAGTCTGTTGCGCTAATTTCACGCTCGTTAGGAATAACCTTAACCCACTCGTTATGAGACGCTAAAATTTCTTCAATTTTTTCTACGCTAATATCTTCACGTAATTTAATGGTCATCGCTTGTGAATGACAACGCATAGCGCCAATACGTACACATAAACCGTCAATAGGCACTGGTTGCTTTGAAGAACCTAAAATTTTGTTCGCTTCAACTTGCGCTTTCCATTCTTCTTTAGACTGACCGCTTGGCATAGGTACGTCAATCCACGGGATTAAACTGCCCGCTAATGGCACACCAAATTGGTCTTGTGGTAAGTCTTTTGACGCCATTGTTTCACTTACTATTTTATCAATTTCTAAAATAGCAGAGCTTGGGTTATCAATTTTGTCGGCAACACTTGCATGAATAGCGCCCATTTGTGCAATAAGCTCTTTCATATTTCGTGCACCAGCGCCCGACGCCGCTTGGTAAGTCATTGGGCTAACCCATTCAATTAGGTCTTGCTCAAACAAGCCGCCTAAAGCAAGTAGCATTAGTGATACAGTACAGTTACCGCCTACAAAGGTTTTTACGCCTTGCGCTAAACCTTGTTCAATAACGTCTTTGTTTACAGGATCTAGCACTATTATGCTGTCCTCACTCATACGCAGAGCTGAAGCTGCATCAATCCAGTAACCATCCCAACCCGACTCTCGAAGTTTTGGATATACCGCATTGGTGTAATTGCCGCCTTGGCAAGTAACAATAATATCCATTTTAGCAAGTTCGCTAATGTCACTTGCATCTAGTAATGGTTTTGCGTCGCCTGCTATATCTGGGCCTAGTTGACCCGTTTGTGAGGTGGTGAAAAAGGTGGTGTCGATCAGTGCAAAATCACTTTGCTGCTGCATACGTTCTAATAACACAGAGCCAACCATGCCACGCCAACCGACTAATCCTACTTTTTTCATTGTTTGTTCCACTGTTTGATTCATAAAAGATGCCTTAATACATTAAAAATTAAATTCATTGCGTGAGATTTAATTTTCATTAACGCTAAACTAACACTCGTAGACGGCTAAAACTAGCGAATAAAACAGAACTTAAATATTTTTCATACTGAGCATAAACACAAAAAAGCTCTGTATTAAAATACAGAGCTAATAGATAGTGAAGTTTATTATTTCATTCCTTGAGTTTTATTTTAAATAAAGCTTAAAACTCATAGCTATAACTTAAACTAAACTCAGTGCCGGTGTCTTGTCCCCAAAGGGTAAGACCTTCTTGTTCAATTTCTTTTTCTTGGCCAAGCATATTCTTAACCTTAAAATTAACTTTAGAGTTAAAGTTAGGGAAGTAAGAATAAACTAAATCAACTGAGTGGAACGACTTTTCTTCTGCATCTTCATTACCACGTGTACCAGGTACAATTATACGAGGACCAAACACATTATAAATTAATGAAGTAGAATGAAATCCATCATCCGAGTCATAGCCCATTTGTAAGTTTGCAACCCACTCAGAATGACCAACTAAACGACGCTCATTGTTAGTTACAATATTCGATACTGTATCGGCCTCAAGGGCTTCTTTAAGCTGTGTTTCAAACAGTGAGTCAACACCGTCTGAATCATTAATTCCCAAATTAACACTTGAGTCAGATAGCGTAACGTTGCCTGACAAAAATGCTGAAGACCAATCTTTATTTATAAAGCCAAAGTCAGTTAAAAAATCAACTTCAATACCCGACAATTTACCCGACTGAGCATTTGCTGTTAATAACTGTGGAGATGCTCCCCCTACGCCCGCAAGCTCAACCATTTCAATTGGGTTTTCAATGTCTTTATAAAACAATGCAACAGAAAGATTATTACCTGATGGCATATACCATTCAAACCTAAAATCAACATTTTTTAAATTAGAACTTTGTAAACTAGGAGATCCTCTCACCAAAAACTCAGTTAACGGGTCAACAAAGAAAGAAGAGCTTACATCACGTAGATCAGGGCGAATGGTTGTTTCACTTAAATTTAAGCGAAATTGCATTTCTTCATCCATGATGTACGTAATAGCTAAAGAAGGAAAAAAGTTATCTTCATTAATAGCTACATCTTGGATTTCTTGTAGCGTATTTTCAAAGAAATTAGTATGCGCTTCATAACCGACTGATACTTGCGAAAAATCTTCCCATCGAACGCCACCAGTAAAACGCCAAGTGTTTTGATAGAAGTAATCCGCCATAAAATAATAAGCATCTAATTTATGCGCTGCACTGTACTTATCACCATCAGTGGTGCCGTCATCAAAAATACCTGAGCCAGTTACACTTGCATAAAAAGCGTCATTCGCCGTGTTTTCATCAGCAAAAATATCGCTTACGTTAGAACCGAACGAGTACTCATCGCTTATACCACGGTGCGTAATGCCAAACTTCACATTACTTGCATCACGTTTTTTCTCTGAAAAATCGCCGCCTATTTTTAACTCAAGCTCATAGCCGTCACCATAAAAAGGCATACCCATATTCCAACCAAATGTTTCAACATCGTCGTGTAATACTTGATACTCACGGGTGATATTTGTTGCAGCTACATCTTGCAGTTGTTCAGATTCAAGCACGCCATCAACTAAGTTTTGCTGATAAACAACATCTAAACCACCTGGTGCATTACGGTTTGCTCGACTTAAACCGCCATACCAATCAAAAAATAAATTATTTAGCTCTGCAAAGTTGTGCGTCCCCTTAAGCTGAGTCGAAAACATTTCGCGCTCTTCGTACGTAATATCTACTCGGCGTAATTCGGTGACACCTTCTTCGGTTTCATTTGCATCAAAGTAATCGCGGTTACGTACGCGGTCACTCATGTCATGAAGTGCAATATTAGTAAGCTCAAACTTATGGTTTGAATTTAACTCATATCCTAAATTTAATGTGCCGCTCCAACGTACATTTTGCTCAGTCGATGTACCATCGTAATACTGGGCAAAACATTTGTCTTCACAGCCTAAGCTACCAAGGCTTGAGCCGCTTTGCTCTTGAACTACTTCCCACTCGTTATCGTAAGATACGGCTGCAAGCACACCAAAAGTACCGACCTCACTTTCAAATCTATCACCTAAGGCAATAGAGAAGTTCATGGCAGGGTCAACATCCTTTTCTGAAATACCTACATCCCAATCAAGCGATTGAATCAGGTTTTTACGCTCAGCTAACGTAGTGTTTATATTGCCCTCAAGACCAGCATCACTGGTAAGCGCAGTAGTAAACACATCCGATAATGCTCGCGAACCATCATCTCGACCCATCCAGTCATCATCACCGCCACTGTAAAAGTAACCGGTATCGCTATTAGAAGTATTGTACGATGTACCCACTTGTACTTTTAATAAAAAGTCAGAAGGAATTGATTTAGTGCGAATATTTACATTACCTCCACCAAAATGCGCTGGCATATCCGGTGAAAATGACTTTTGTACACTCAAGCTTTCAATAATTTCAGATGGAAATAAATCCAAAGGAACCACTGAGCGAGTAGGATCAGGACTTGGTACATACATGCTATTTAGCTGAGTACTAGAATAGCGTTCACCTAAACCACGCACATAAATAAATTTGCCATCGACTAACGTTAAACCAGTAACACGACGAAGTGCAGAGGCGGCATCGCCATCACCAGTACGTGATATTTGGTCTGCACCCATAATATCAGCAACAAACGCTTGGTTTTGACGTTCTTGCAGTACAGCACCCGCACTGCCCTTTAATCGTTGCCCTACAGCAACAACTTCTTCTATTTCTTGCTCTTCTACTTGCTGCTCAGCAGCCGTGGCTGTATTTACTGATAAACCAAGTAACGCAGCCATTACAGCGTAGTTTAACTTTGATAAAGCAAGTGTAGAGGGTTTAAAAGATTTCATTTTTATACTCCGAAACAAAACAAGACATTAGCCGAGCTTTCGCTCGGCTATAATGTGGTTTGGGTTAAAGGCCTACTTTTACCCAACCTGCTGTCCAGTCTGTTTGTGCATCCATCGCACCAATGTAATCTACAGAATCAAAGTAACTATCTAAGCTTGATGAATCAAAGCCATTACCGAGTAATAACGACTCAGCAGTTGGCATATAGCCATTATCTGCTAGCCCAAGGTCAGCGGCTACTTGAACTGAATTGCCTGTTTGTCCTAAGAACCAAGATTCAACATTACCTGTACCAATTGCTTGCGTACCAAAGTTGTTAGCGGTTTCACACGCAACGATTGAGTGAGTAACAGTTAATGTACCGTCCTCTGCTCGCGGCGCTGAATCAGAGCCTACTCGTAAACAGTTTGAATAGTCTGCCCCGCCTGTCACCACTACGTTTTTAAGCATACCCGCAGTACCTGCACGTAAGCGGATACCATTTACACCCACATTACCAATAATTGTTACATTAGAGATAGTTGGCATTGTTAGTGGCGTTGCACTTGAATCAAACTCAGAGTTATCAGCTTCAATTGCATTGTCGCCCTCAGAGTCTGATTGTTTAATCAGTACATATTGCGCTTTACCCGTCCAACCGAATGACCAATCAAGTGAATCATCGCCTATGCTTGTTAAAACAAGGTGACTAATATTTGCAGTACCACCAAAAAATTCAACACCATCGTCTAGATTTTCATGAACGTGAATGTAATCTAGTTCAGTCTGACGACCAACACCCGCAAGTGTAATACCGTTAAGTTCATCGCCATTACCCAGCGTTTTACCCGCTTGCTTAACTGCAACATACTTTAGCGTACCTGAATTATCTTCAGGGTCATTACCACCGAACTGGCCTGCGTCACCTTCAGCAGACACACCACAGTTTGCAAGTTCATCTGCGGTAGCTTCACCTTGTTGGTCGCCACATGAGTTAGCAGGTGCATTACCCAATAATACTAAACCGCCCCATTGACCAATCGTAGTTTCGCCGCCCGTCATATCCTGGATTGACGTCATAGTAATTGGTTGATTTACACTGCCTACCGCTTCAATTTTAGAACCACGGCGAACAACTAAGAAGTCATCACCCGACTCACCAATTAACGTTGTACCAAACTGAACATAAAGTGTTGTGTTGTCAGCCCGGTCATTACCAACGGCTGTACGTCCTTTTAAAATCCAATGCGCATCGTTAGTCAGTGTTACATCAGATGTAAATACAACATCAGAGGTTAATTGATATACAGGTTTGTCTGTAATTGTAGGGAAGCTAGCAGAAACATCTGTTGCAAGTCCTTGTGCTAATGCATTAGCTATATCGTCAGGAAAGCTTGGTGTAATAGCAACTGTCCAACCATCCATCCAATTATTATCGCCATCGAATGCGCCGATGTAATCTGTTTTGGTAAAGAACGAGTCAAGCTCAGATGAATCCCCACCAGCACCTAATAAAGGTGAACCCGATTTTGGTGTAAAGCCGTCTGTCGCTAAATTAAGTGCTGAAGCCGTAAGCGTTAAGTTACCCGTTTGACCTTCAAACCAAGACTGCACATTGCCACTACCAATTGCTTGTGAACCAAAGTTATTATCTTCACTACATGCAACAGCTGAGTTTTCGATAGACAACTCACCCGATTCTGCATTAGCAGCAGAGTCTGAGCCTACACGTAAACAGTTTGAGTAACCTTCAGGGCCCGTTATAACAACATTTCGTAGAACGCCCGCTGTACCTGCACGTAAACGAACACCGTTAGTACCATCAGCACCAACAATTGTTACGTTAGAAATAAGCGGTTTAGTCAATGGTGTCGCATTTGAATCGAATTCTGAGTTATCAGCTTCTATTGCGTTATCACCCACAACTGAACTTTGTTGAATATAGATATTTTGTGCACGACCCGACCAACCAAATGACCAATCGAATGCATCGTCGCCAATATCAGTTAGTACAATGTTACGAACATTAACTGTGCCACCAAAAAACTCAACACCATCATCTAGGTTTTGGTGAATTTGAATGTATTCAACTTTCGTTTGTGAGCCAACACCTGCAAATGAGATACCGTTAAGTTCATCGCCATTACCCAGCGTTTTACCTGCATGTTTAACAACAATATAACGAAGAACACCTGAGTTATCATCGCTAATATCACCACCAAACTGACCAGCGTCACCTTCAGCTGATACACCACAGTTAGCTAATTCTTCAGCTGTCGTTTCACCGGTTTGATCGCCACACGAGTTAGCAGGTGCATTACCTAATAATACTAAGCCGCCCCATTGACCAATCGTTGTTTCAGCACCTGTTACATCTTGAATAGATGTCATAGTGATTGGCGCAGTTGCATTACCATTGGCATTAATTTGTGAACCACGACGTACAACTAAAAAGTCATCACCTGTTTCACCAATTAGCGTTGTACCCGCTTGAACATATAATATAGTTGCATCTGCACGGTCATTACCAACTGCAGTACGACCATTTAAAATCCAATGTGCATCGTTAGTAAGCGTTACATCTGCTGTGAACGTTGTATCTTCAGTTAAACGGTATACTGGTTTATCTGTAATTGCTGGAAATTCACTAGAAACATCTAATGCTAAGCCTTGTGCGAGCGCGTTATCAATATCAGTAGGGAAGCCGCCATTAATACCGACAGTCCAACCTTCCATCCAGTTAGTTGATCCATCAAAAGCACCAATTTGACCATTTGCGATAAGCGGTGAACCAGCAAGTGGCGTGTAACCGTCATCAGCAAGCATAAGCTCTGCCGGCGTAAGTACTTGGTTACCATCTTGTCCTTCAAACCAAGATTGTACATCGCCACCGTTAATTACTTCACTACCAAAATTATTTGCCGTTGTTTGACACGCCACAATAGAGTTTACAATCGTTAGTGTGCCATCTTCAGCGCGAGGAACTGAATCAGACCCTACACGTAAACAGTTTTCGTAAGTAGCAGGACCCGTTACAAATACATTTTTAAGAGCGCCCGCAGTACCAGCGCGTAGACGAATACCATTATTACCTTCTGCACCGACGATTGTTACGTTAGATATAGTAGGCAGTGTTAATGGCGTGGCGCTTGAATCAAACTCAGAGTTATCCGCTTCAATAGCGTTATCGCCTACGTTAGCAGCTTGTTGAATGTAAACATTAGTAGCCGAACCCGTCCAACCAAAAGACCAATCTAGTGAATCATCACCAATGTTAGTCAGCACTACATTACTTACATTAACCGTACCACCAAAAAACTCGATACCGTCATCCAGGTTTTCATGAACCTGGATATAATCAACCGTAGTTGCAGAGCCAACACCGGCAAATGTAATACCATTTAACTCATCACCATTACCAAGCGTTTTACCTGCTTGCTTAACAAGTACATATTTTAGAGTACCTGAATTATCATCACTAATATTTCCACCGAATTGACCTGCATCACCTTCAGCTGACACACCACAGTTAGCAAGTTCGTCTGCTGTTGCTTCACCTTGTTGGTCTCCACATGAATTTGCAGGTGCATTACCAAGTAATACCAAACCACCCCATTGGCCAATTGCTGTCTCGCTACCCGTAACATCTTGAATTGATGTCATCGTAATAGGCTGGCTTGCAGTGCCTACTGATTCAATTTGTGAACCTCGACGCACAACTAAAAAGTCATCACCTGACTCACCAATAATCGTTGTACCTTGCTGAACATAAAGCGTTGTACTATCTGCGCGGTCATTACCCACAGCAGTACGACCACTCACAATCCAATGTGCATCATTAGTTAATGAAACATCAGCAATCAATGTTGTATCAGCACTTAAGCGATACACTGGTTTATCTGTTATTGCTGGAAATTCACTTGAGACATCCGTTGCTAAGCCTTGAACAAGTGCATTGTCGATATCAGCAGGAAAACCCGTAGTTCCATTTTGAGAATCATCACGCGATGATGTTTCATCTACTGTATCACTGCCACCTTCAACAACATTAGTAACTGTGTCGCCTTCATTTATTGTTGTGTCGCCTTCAGATACAACTAAGTCACCACCACAACCCGCTAATGATATTGCAGTTGCAATCAAACTAACTTTAAATAAGTCAGATAATTTCATTGTTCACTCCGTTAAAGTATTTAATTATTTTGTTAAGTGCTTTAAATAAACTCAAGTCACCTTAAAACATTAAGTAATGCTTTAAGGTCACTTGAGTTATCAGCAGCGCCTACCTTACGGTAGCTATATGACATTACAGTTACACTTTAATAAACATAAGATGACAAAGTTATTTACATAAAATTCAAGTAGTTAATTTATTAAAAACATAAAAAAACCACACTAAAAATAGTGTGGTTTGAATTTGCGATTATGAAATTATATTTAAACGTTATTACTAAAGCTTAAAGCAGTGCCGTTCTTAATGTTTCTGCATGCACTTTCTCGCGCTTTACATATTTAATCCATTGTTGTGCTAAACGCTGTGATTTTTTGTGTTTTTCTGCCTGTTCAAACGCTAAAATAGAGGCATCAAAATTTTGTAAGTTGTACTGAGCCATACCCAAGGCAACAAATGCATTTGATTCAAAATCAAGTGAGCCTTTATCAAGTGCTTTACGCGCTGCGTCGGCCGCTTCCTCGTATTGCTCAGTGTTAACATACACTTCAGCTAAGCGTTGGTCATACTTACCACTGGATGATAAATCAGCTGCTTTTACAAAGTATTCTATTGATTTTTCGTCTTCTTTTGCTTGGATCATCGCCTCAGCTATAAAGGCATAGTTTTTAGCGTTTTGCTCTGCGACACCTTCTTTAATCGCTTTACTCATTACAACGCCTGCTTTGTAAGCCAAACCGTTATATAAATACACTTGCGCTAATTGGCGTAGATCAGATTTAGATGTTAAAAAACCTTGCTGGTAAGCCGCCTCAATAATTGCTAGCTGCTTTTTTTCTTGCCCAGTTTCGCCATACATACCCGATAATTGTACCCAGTACTCAGGTTTGTTATAGAGCTTTACCATGCGCTCAAGTACTTCAACAACTTTGTCAGTTTGATTAAGTGAGTAGTACATGGCACGCTGTAGTACTAACCAGTTTTCCTTAGGGGTTTTACCTTCGCTATCACTTAAGGAGATAACTTGGGAGATATACTCAAGCCCTTTTTTATAATCCTTTAACTGATAGTATGTTTGAGCCCTTAGCAAGTAATAGCCTTCTGTTTTAGGCTTAGTGTTAATACTGTCCCAGTCATCTAAAAATGCGATAACTTTAGTGTAATCACTATTAGCCATAGCTAGTTGCGCCAAACTAAAGGTAGTACTTAAACGAAGCGATTCAGGAATGGCCTCCTCTGCTACGACCTTTTCAAACGAAGCTATCGCTTTTGGTAAATCGTTTTCGTTGTAATAAATAAATCCATAAAAATTATGCATCATTGCAACTTCGTACGAATTCATACTCGAGGCTCGTTCTTTAATGCTATCGAGCGCTTCAAGTCCGCCTTTAACATCGCCATCGTCAGCAAGTTTTTGGGCACGAGCCAGTTGACTATAAACCTTTTCACGTAGCGCTGGGACACGTTTTGTTTTTTGCTCTTGCTCTGCATATGCCGTAGCTACATTTAACCCTGGTATTAGGCTTAGGGCACTTGGTGCAACAATACTTGTACTGATCGCAGCAGTACAAAATAGTGTTAATTTTAAAAATTTAGCTATAGGTAGTAATTTCATAATCGCCTCGCATTTCTGTCCGTTTACTCGTGGTTAATTACTAAATTAACCGCTAATTTGGAAAGATATTTTGTTCTGAACACCCGCAACTTCAACGGCTTCACCATTTACTACGCGCGGTTTATATTTAAATTTAAGGGCTGCATCCATCGCCGCTCTATCAAAGAGAGACTCAGGCTCTGCTTTAATCACTTGTGGGTCTCGCACCGTACCTTGCTTAGTTACTGTAAATTCAACAATAACGTAGCCTTCAATGCCACGTGATAATGCGCGACGAGGATAAACAGGCGCCACTTTAACAATAGGTAAATACTCACCATCACTTGTTTCAAGCGCTAAACCACCGGCTAAATTTACATCTGCATCCACATTGGCGCCAAAGTCGAAGTTATTAGCGTTCGCAGTCGCGTCGCTATTTTGCATTTGCGGCGATTCCATTGGCGGAGGTGGCTCTTTAGGCGTTGGTGGTTTTTGTGGTTTGCGTTCTTTTTTTTGCACGCTTTCTTCTTTTTTAAGCCTGACAAAATCAAGTACGTTACCCTTGGCGGGTTCACTCATTACACCTTCGCCACCAGTAATAAGTGCCTGCATGCCTAAAAACAACATAAAGGTCACTACACCGGCTATAACTAATGCTACTAAATAACGCATTGCCTGCCCTTATGCTTCTTGAGCCGCAATCGACACATCAAACACACCTGCTGCGCGTGCTGCATCCATTACTTTTATTAAAGTATCGGTTGTTGATTTTTTATCAGCTTGAATAACAACACTACCTTGCGGGTTTTCAGCTTTTAAACGCTCAATATTGGCTTGCACTGCACGTATGTCAATTTGACGTTTGTTAATCCAAATTTCACCCGTGTCAGAAATCGCCACTAATATGTTTGCACGTTCTTTTTTAACAGCTGTTGCTGCTTCAGGTCGGTTTACGTCAATACCCGATTCTTTTACAAACGACGCTGTAACAATAAAGAAAATAAGCATGATAAATACAACATCTAACATAGGTGTCATGTTTATTTCTTCAGCTTCGTCTTCTTGCATTAAATTACCTAAAGGGGCTCTCATTTTTTATTCTCCTAGGATGAACGGCTTTAAATGGGCCGCTTATCAAAATTTTGCTTAATGGTCTAAAACCATGCTGTCTTGTAGTAGCTCTACTTCTCGCTTGGCTTTGCGTTGTAAATACGTTGATGCAAATACACCCGATAACGCACCTACCATACCCGCCATTGTTGGAATAGTTGCTTTAGATACACCCGATGCCATTGAGCGCGCACTGCCTGTGCCTGTAATTGCCATCACATCAAATACTTCAATCATTCCTGTTACTGTGCCCAATAAGCCAAGTAACGGGCATAACGCAACCATTACGTTAATAAGCGGTAAATTAGTATTTAGGCGCATACTTGCACGCGAGATCATCGCTTGACGAATTTGCTCTGCATTCCAGCTGTTACGCTCACAGCGAGAACTCCATGTGCTTTTAGCGTCTTTTTTATAACCACGAAAACCATTAAAAAAATAAATAAATCGCTCGAGTATCAATAACCACATCGCGAAGATTAACACCCCAATGACCAAGAGAACTTGGCCACCAGTGTCGAGAAAATCACGGATAGCATTGATTGAGTCAATCAATAGCACCATGGCTTATTCTCCTTTCTCACTTCGCTCTGCAATAATACCGGCGCTTTGCTCTTGTAATATAAGCAGTAAACCTTTTGAGCGAGTATTAAGTAGCGTGTAAATAAATACGGTTGGTATTGCAACAACTAAGCCTAATACGGTTGTTACTAGTGCTTGAGAAATACCACCAGCCATTAGTTTAGGGTCGCCAGTACCAAATAGTGTAATTGCTTGGAAGGTATTGATCATACCGGTTACCGTACCAAGTAAACCTAATAGCGGTGCAACTACCGATATAATTTTGATAAGTGTTAAGTTACGCGTTATTTTTGGCATTTCGCGTAAAATAGCTTCGCTTAATTTAAGCTCTAACGTGTCGTAGGCAACATTTGGGTAGTCATCTTTAACTTTCATAACACGACCTAGTGGATTGTCATCTCTCGCTACGCTGTCTTTTAGCTGGCGGCGAATTTTCCCACCAACAAGTAATAGCGATACAAAACGCTCAATTGCAATTAATAATGCAAGTAAACCTACACCTAAGATTACGTAACCAACAGCGCCACCTTGATGTACTTGCTCTGCAGTATCTGGGGCTTGAACGAGTAAACCTAAAATTGAACCACCTGTTGGGTCAAGTGCAAACTGCACAACACCTGTCTTAGCTTCTTGTAAATCGCCCGCTGTTGATGTGTAGCGCGATACTGGTTGGCGAGTTAGTTCGCTTAGTGTATTCGTACCTGGGTTGTATTCTAAATATTTACCGCCCGATATAAGGTTAAAAGCACCTACGCGAACAACTTCTTGCTGTGCTTTATTACCACCTTCGACTATAACCGTAGCATTAAAGCGACTTACTTTGCCTTGCTCGGTCATTTCGCGTTGCAACTCGTACCACACTTTTTCAATATCGTCGATTGAAGCAAGCTTTGATGTTGAACCCATTTTTTGAGCGAGATCGTCCATAAAAGCACTTCGGTCCGGAATTTCTGCCGATACAACCGATGTTGCAAATTTATTGCTTGAATCACCAGCAACTTGCTGAAGAACACCATATAGTTCTTTAAGTGATCCCATACGCTTTGATAAAGTGTCGGTTAAATTAGCAAGCTTAACTTCGTTTTCTTCAAACTGTGTTTCTAATCGCTCTGACTCACCAAGCATTTGACTGCGTTTTGCTTGTGTATCTTTTAGCATTTGCACTTGTTCGTTTTGACGCGAGGTAAATTCTTGCTCTCGTTGCTTGTTTTGTGCGCTTTGAACCGATTTTCCGTCTTCAATTGATTTAAGTAACGAATCAAGATCCATTGACTCTGCCGCGATACTATTACCTGTAAAACCTAGGCTTAGTGTAAGGCTTGCAGCAAAAAGAGCCGTTTTTGTCATTTGAGTAAACAATTTCATTTTTAACCTCTTATTCTGCTGCGTGTACTGGCAGAGTTAACATATCTGGGGCAAGTTGCTTACGCGCTATGCGAAGACCTTTATTAATTTGGCTTATAGTAGAGTCAGGAAGTGCCGCAAACGTTTTAGTGTTTGTATCCCAGCTGCCTGCTTGCTTACCATCTCGCGTTAAATAAATAAGCTCTAAACGACCAATGCGTAAAAAGTCTACTTCACGCTCTTTACCACTGACTTCTAATAAAGCGGTGTACGCTTCAATTGTGCGCCCGTAATCAACTTCCACTTGATAAGCTTCTAACACACGACGAAATTTTTCACTTGAAGTGATATCAGCGCGATCCATCATGGTTTTTAATGAGGCTAAACGTTTTGCTCGCTCGTCTTGTAAAAATGGCACATCGAGTGATACAAACTGCTCAAGGCCTGTAATCATACGCATCATTAAAGGTGTAATTTGACGTTCAATAATAGAAACCTGATCCATCGATAGGTTTAAAGATTCCATCTCTTCTATTTGATTATTTAACTGCTTAGTTAGCTGAGCGTTGTAAACAGCCAAACCGTCAATTTCTTTATTGAGGGTTTTAAACTGCTGTAAACGCCCTTGCATTGAATCTGCAATCTTGTCTATTTTTGTTTGTGATTGCGCAGCTGATTTATTAATTTCACTGCTTTTATCAATAACCTTATCTAAATCGTTTGCGTGTACTGCTGCACTTGCGGCCACAATACCAGCTAAGATTAATGGTTTAACGCCTTTCATCGCATACACCTTTACTCGTTAGTTAGCGGATTTGCTAGTTTGTTTTTTAGGTCATAAACTTTGTTATATAAATAATTTATGACTTAATAATTTCAATGAGCAGGAGTTTATAGATGAAACATGACAAGGATGTTGCGCAAAAAAGTCGCTTTTATGACAGTGGTAATAATTAAGACTTACGAGGGGGTTTTTAAGATGATAAGAGCATTTGTTAACCAAATGCCCTATAAACAGGCTGGGTTATTTTAAAATTGAATTAATTTGATTAAGAGAATAGTGCCAATCAGTGTAATTTATTTCAATTGGGTAAGCTTTATTATCTTTAATAAGCACTAAAGAGGGAAATCCTTGGATAGGTAATGTGCGAACAAAAGACAGCTCATCATTAAATTCATTATTAAGCTCGCTTGATGTTAGCTGCGCAGTAAACTGGGCTTTATCTAAACCAATTTGTTCCGCTAAAGTAATTAGCGTACTTTCATCTGACGGGTTTTGCGCATTTAAGTAATAAGCATGTTGAATTGCAGCAACCATTTGTGTTTCTTTATTCGATTTACGTGCAATAAGTGCAGCTCTACATGCGGGATACGTTGAGCGTCTTGGCTGGCAATTACGCCAAAAGTTATAATTAAATTGCGTACCTAACTGCGCTGAAATTTTATGCCAAGTCCCCTCAAGCATGTCTTTCATATTTTGTGGCATTGGGTCTTGGCTATCAGGTGCTAATCCACCTACTTTATATTCAATTGCTACTTTACCAGCAAGCTCTGATTTTAGCTTAAGCCAGGTTGGTGAGTAACCCCAACACCAACTACACATTGGGTCATGAACATATATTAATTTACTTTGAGACATATTAATCCTTCAACTAGTTCGAGACGACACTATTACGACCAGCAGCCTTTGCACTATAAAGAGCTTCATCAGCTTGTTTTAACGAATCATCATAATCAGTTACTTTATTTACTTGGGAAATACCAATGCTACAGGTGATTGAAATACGCTGCTTGTCATCAGTAAATATAACGTGCCCTGCAACAGCCTCTCGAAATTTGTTTGCTATTACAGTGGCTGTAGAAATAGTAACCTGCGGTAAAATAACAACAAACTCCTCACCGCCATAACGAGCCTTTAACGCAGTTGCCAAAAACTGAGATTCAAGGAGCTTGGTAAATTCGATCAATACCGTATCACCAAAATCGTGACCATGCGTATCGTTTAAAGATTTGAAGTTATCTAAATCAATTAACAAAATTGAAAAAGGTAAGTACTGCTCTGGGCGTGTTTGGGCAAGCTTTAAAAAATGAGAGGTAATGAAACGTCTGTTTGCTATACCAGTAAGGGGGTCGGTATAAGCATCTTGTTTTTGCTCGAGCGTAATATCGGCAATAGCCATGTGGCTTTTATGCCTAAAATACTCACCAATAAATGAGAATAAAAACACCATAGAAAAGGACGCTATAAATCGTGTTTTTTCTACATTGCCATAGCTAACTTGACCAAAATCAGGGCCGTATAAAATAACAATACAAGAAAACAGTAAAGTAAAACCTAACCAAGCACCTAATCTGACCCCTAAAGATGCAAACGTCACTACAGGATAAAACATTAGCCAATATAGCGCGGTGTTGTCTTTACCACCGGTATAAACAAGTGCAACAAACATCATGCACACAATGCTCATACTTATTAATGCCACTACTTGAAGATTACCCGTTCTTATAAAGTAGATAGAACAGCTTATATTTGTAATGTTAACGATAATTAATGAAGCAGTGAGTATCGGTGAGTAAACCTTATAATTCAAAAACACTAATACAGCAATCACCACAATTGATATCCCAATCATGGTAAATAAAGAAAACGCTTTGCGTTGCATGTCTGAGCTATAAACACTGTCGATATTTATTAGACTGAGCCAATTTGGTTTATTCACATTTTTTTTAGTCATTAATTTTATACTTTAAACTTTTGAACCATATTTTCTAAGGCACTAAACTGCTGTTTTAGTTTGGTACATTCGTTAAGCGTGTCATTTAAGTTAGCCTTGCCTTGTATAGAAAGCGCACTAATTGTTTGAATATCAGTATCTAATAACTTAACAACTTGGTTTTGCTCATCTGTTGCACTGGCCACAGAATGATTTGCATCGTTAATTTGCTTAATAGCTTGAATAACATGACTCATTAAATTGCCGACGGCATCTGCTTGTTGTACGCTTTTTTCACTGTCTTGAAGGCTTGTTTTCATAAGCTCTACAGCAAGGTTTGAGCCTTTTTGTAACTGGCTCACTGTGTCTTCAATTTCTTGCGTTGATTGTTGAGTGCGGTGTGCTAATTGGCGTACTTCATCTGCTACAACGGCAAAACCGCGTCCTGCCTCTCCTGCTCTAGCGGCTTCTATTGCTGCATTGAGTGCCAATAGATTAGTTTGCTCGCTTACACCTTTAATAACTTCAAGCACTTGCCCAATACTGGCTGTGTGTGTATTTAAACTGTTTATAGTTTGCTGAGCTTTCTCCATATTAGCTGAAAGCTGGTGGATGGTTGCAACACTGTGGCTTAATGCTTCTTGGTTTTGTGTTGAGTGCTCATCTGCATTTTTAGCAAGCTGCGAAGCACTCTCTGCATTACTTGAAATATCCATTGATGTAGCTGAAAACTGATTAATAGCCGCTGCAACGCTATCGGTTCGTTTACTTTGATCATCATACATAGATAGTGATGAATGTGTTTGTGATACCAAGCTCTCAATAGCTGTATCTAATTGCTCAGTGGACTCTTTTACTTGCTCTATTGAATGCTGAATTTTTTCGATAAAAATATTAAATGAATGACTTAAGTCGCCAAACTCATCATCATTTTCAACGGTTAAGCGCCTTGTTAAATCGCCTTCGCCTTGTGCTATATCTTTAATGGCATCGTTTAAGCGGTTCATAGGCTGCATTAAATAGCGTAATAAAAGCTGCATCATAATAATGATAGTAATAATCCCTATCACCATAAATACAGCCGCAGTTTGGCCAAAGTTAGAAACGCTGACATACGCTTTATCTTTATCTATGACAACACCTAGGTACCAATCTACGTTTTCAATACCACTAATTTTTGTAAACGAGATAAGCTTAGACTCTCCGTTTATCTCGTATTGGGTAAACTCACTTTGCAAGGGCGTATTAGTACCAAAAATGTCTGATGTATTTTTTAAGTTTAACTTAGCATTAGGATGGCTTAACACTTGACCTTTGTTATCGAGTAAAAAACCATAACCAAGACCTAAAAAATCAATATCGTTAATAATTTTAGTCACTGTTTGCATATCAATATCGGCACCTGCAACGCCGCTAAACTGGCCATTTTGTAGCATGGGTACTACCGCTGAAATTGTAAGCTCGTTAGTTGTTACATCAATATAGGGAGTTGTAAAAGCGGTATTTGATTTGTTTTCGACTAATTTGTACCAAGGGCGAGAGGTCGCATCAAAATCAGCAGGTAAAACAACTGATTGATCGTTTAATATAAACGTGCCGCTGGATTTACCTATATACGTATTTTTAAAGCTTCCGGCAAGCTCTGCAGTATTTAATTGTGAAAGGGTGAGTGCTTTAGAATCATTAGCTTTATGGGTTTTAGCAATTGATATAACAATCGCCAACTTTGCATTTAACCAACTCGCTATATTTTGTGAAACAGATTCGGAATTTTGTTGTAATACTAGGCTTAACTGCTGCTCGGTTTGCTTGCGCATCGCAATGTAGTTATTAAAAGTAAATAACCCTAGCACCAAAACCAAAATTAAAGAGGCTGCAATAGTCACTTTGGAAGTAAATTTCAACGAGTTAAGCATATACATCCTTTTTATTATTTATCTTTATTATCCATACAGTTTTAGCAAAAATTTAGCTAAATGTCCTAATAAATAAGGCTTGTGACTAGGTTATTGTATAAAAATAAGGATAAAGGATTAAAAAAAAAAGGCTGTAGGGGATAACTGACTAATATTGAAATAAATTGTGACTCGTATTAATTACTTATGGAACGTTCCTATTAAATATGGCTTTATAAGTGACTGAATACGTATTCAGTCACTCTTGTATAGTCTGTTATTTCCACTTATTTGCTAAGCGAACAACATTTAATCCATACCATGCAATAAATACATAACATAGCATTGGAACAAAAAAGCTTTGCTGTATATTTACTGTGTCAGCTATAAACCCTTGCAGTAATGGTACAAGTGCACCACCTACAATAGCTAAGCACAACCAACCAGAACCCTTACTGGTCAATGATCCTAGTCGCTCGATTGCAACTGAAAATATAGTCGGGAACATAATTGAGTTAAATAAACCAATTGCCAATACTGAATATAAAGCGACGTCACCTTGAGTAAAAATGGTGATCAGCAATAGCGCAATAATACTAAATGCATTAAATGCGATCGCCTTAGAAGGCGCTATTTTTTGTAATAATACAGAGCCAATAAAACGCCCTACCATTGCCCCGCCCCAGTAATAACTAATAAGTGCAGCCGCAGTATGCTCTTCAAGTCCTGCTATGTGCGCCTCACCAAAGTAGTTAACTAAAAAGCTGCCAATGGCAACCTCCCCACCTACATAACAAAATATAGCAAGTACACCCATAGTTAAGTGCGGTGCTTGAGTTAATGAACGAGATTCTACTGCAGCATTATTTTCCTCTTTATGGGCTTCAATTTCTGGAAGCTTTATAAAGGCAAATATAATAGCGATAAGTAATAAGGCACCAGCGAGCATTAAATAAGGCACTTTTACAGACTCAGCAGTTGCTGCAGAAGCAGCTAGACTACCTGCTGTACCAAAAAATAATAAACCACCTACATAAGGCCCAACGGTAGTACCAAGCGCATTAAGTGCTTGTGCCAAATTTAAACGAGAAGAAGCTGTTTTTTCGCTCCCAAGAGCAGCAACATAAGGATTGGCAGAAACCTGAAGCACCGTTACACCAGCGGCAAGTACAAATAAAGCGCTCAAAAATAGCCAATATTCATGTACTACAACAGCAGGATAAAACAACATGCACCCAATTGAAGCTACAATTAAACCAGTTAAAATCCCTTTTTTATAACCAAACTGCTTAACTAAAATCCCCGCAGGGATAGAAACAATAAAATAAGCACCAAAAAAGCAAAACTGTACTAGCATCGCTTCAAAAAAGCTTAAATCAAATACGCCTTTTAATCGTGGTATTAGTACATCGTTTAAAACAGTAATAAAACCCCATAAAAAAAATAGGGTCGTCATTGCAGTCAGTGGAAACAGATAATTTTTATTTGGCTGTTCGTTGACCGCGAATGATTGATTTGTATTTATTTCACTCACGTCGTTTTCACTCCATTAACAAGTTGAAAACGATTCTACATGTTTATATATAAATTAGTCAGCGCAACAAAGGAACGTTCCAATTTTATGGCTTACATTGAGTATTTGTCGTATTGATAATACGGTCTATCTCGCCACTATTATGAAACTGATAAAGCCCTTCATTTATGTCCTCTAAGACTAAAAGCCATTTAGGTGTAAGCTTACTAATAGCAAAATATAAAGGGTTGTATTGCAGAGGAATGCTTTCTTGTTCAATGGAAGAAAGCAAAGATTGTTTTTCAGGTTTAGTTAAAGAAGAATAAGTTACAGAGAATTTAAGAACTTGAGGGTCGCCTATAATCAAATCAACACGTTTAGCAACCAGAAGCTGAACAAGCTGTAAATCATCAACAGAGGTAATAACTTCAAACTCAGCATTGTCCATCATGGCATCAAACTCAGGCGTATTTTGATACCCACGAACAACACCAATCTTTTGCCCTTTAAGCGATTTTAAGTTTCCAGTGAAACGGTCTGTATCGCCTTTCCTTTTTAAAAATGCAATTTCGCCACCTTTAAACGAATTAGATAAACCGAGTAATTCTCGACGTGTTTTACCATTAACATAATCGGAGGGGGCTGTATCTTCTATAAAGTATTCAGGCATTAATATATCAGCTTTGCCTAGTTCTACATTTCGTACAGCTCTTGCCCAAGGCAAAAATTCAATATATACGCTGTAGCCCTTACTATTTAATAGAGCAATTGAAAATTGATAAACCCAGCCTTTATTACATAAATTATTACCAATATAAGGAGGCCAATCGAGTGTGGCTAAATGGAGTGTTTGTTTGGGGTTTTTCGCTTCATAGAGCACTCCTGATTTGTGATAATGTCCAGTTAAAACATGTTGAGTACCATTTTGATAATACTCAACTGATGTTTCAGCAAAACAATTACTACTTGTCAGTAATAATATAAAATAAAACCAGCGCATTTTAGTATCTATTTATGATTTATAATGTTTTTAAGTTTAGCCAAAACTAACATTTTTGCACAAATAAACCTCGATTAATCAGATGCTTTTTGCCATTTCATTTTATTATTTGTATCACGTGAGCTTATAATTGTTGTATCGCTGCTCTCAACGCCGCCTAATTTAGCTAAGCGATCATACAAAACCACATTACAAGTAGCCGCTAAGTTCATGCAGCCAATAGTTGGAATATATACCACTTCATCACACCACTTTAAAACGTCTTTTGGTACAGAGCCATCTTCGGGGCCAAAAACATAAAACGCATTTTCAGGATGCTTAAACTCAGGTAAAGGTGTTGCACCTTCAATAAGCTCAATGACAACAACGGTTGCGCCCTCTGGTTTTACCGCTTCTAAACTATTAGTTTCAGTTAAAGGGATACGCTCAAGTGCGTTCTTAGTATCGGTATGAAACTTTTTAGCGTTTAAGTAACGATTACCGGTAAAAAACACCTGTTTGGCATCGTAACAACCTGCTGCACGTAATACACCGCCAACATTAGTCGGGCTTTTAGGATTGATTAAACCAATTACCGCTTGTTGTTTGCTCATTACTCAGCGTCCTTTGTTGGCCACTCTGCAATGTACAAATCAAAGTCGTCTAGCTTTACATCGCAATCTTTTACTGTTTTGTCTTTTACAGAAATACCTAGCTCATGCATCTTTGTTTTATCGCCACTGTTTAATAATGGGTGCCAAGAAGCCAAACCACGACCTTCATGTAAACGACGGTAACTGCAGCTTTGTGGCATAAAAAAGATGTCTTTAAGGTTTTCTTTTGTGAGTTTTACACAAGAAGGAACAAGCGTTTGGCGGTTTTCGTATTCGCTACAACCACAGGTGTTGTTATCAAGATACTGACATACAATATTAGTAAATATTAATTGCTCACCTTCGCGTAACTGATCGGTGGCGGTAAATTCGTCTTCATCTTCGCTATCAATAAACGTATTTAAACAACATTTTCCGCATCCATCACAAATGGCTTCCCATTCGTTTTGACTCATGTCGCTTAAGCTTTTTTTAAGCCAAAATTGTGTATTTGCTAATTGTTGATCAAACATAGTTTACTCGTGCCCCCTAAAGAGCGCGCATTCTACCGTATTGCTGTAAATGGCGCAAAGCCAATACCCTTTCAAAGTACAGGCTTTGCGCTACAAATTAGCTTTGAGATTTAACCCAACGCTTAATTTTTTCCTCAAGGATTGGCATTGGCAATGCGCCATCAATTAATATTTGCGTGTGGAACGCTTTAATATCAAATTTATTGCCGAGTTCTTTTTTAGAAAAATCACGTAATTCTTGAATTTTAAATTGCCCTAACTTGTAAGAAAGCGCTTGGCCTGGCCATGCTATATAGCGCTCTACTTCAGCAATTACGTCACTTTTAGCCATAGACGAATTTGCAAGCATGTAGTCTATACCTTGTTGACGCGTCCACCCTTTTGCATGAAAACCAGTATCAAGCACTAAACGCATTGCGCGTAATTGCTCATCCGATAAACGTCCATACCACATATAAGGGTCGGTAAATAAGCCTAGCTCTTTGCCTAAGCTTTCTGCGTATAGCGCCCAACCTTCTGCGAACACGGTATAACCACCAAATTTACGAAAATCAGGTAAGCCCTCTATTTCTTGCTGAAGTGCTATTTGAAAGTGATGACCCGGGGCTGCTTCGTGAATCGATAAAGTTTCGAGTAAAAATTTAGGCTGCGCTTTTAAGTTATAAGCATTGATATAAAAAATACCAGGGCGAGAGCCATCAGGCGCCGGAGATGCATAGGATGCACCTGCTGCCGACTGCGCTCTGTAGGCTTCAACTGCTTTTACAACGTAAGGTGCTTTGGGGGCTATGTTAAAAAGTAGAGGCAAACGCGCATCAATTTTTTTCTTAACGTTTTCATATGCCGCAATTAACTCCTCGGGCGTGTCGTAGTAAAATTCATCTGAATCACGTAAATGATCAAAAAATTCAGATAGCTCACCTTTAAAGCCTACGGTTTCTTTTACTTTTTTCATTTCGCTTAAAATGCGCGACACTTCACTTAAACCAATGTTATGAATTTCGTCTGCAGATAAGCTAAGCGTTGTGTTTTTCTTAATTTGGTATTCGTACCACGCTTTACCGTTTGGTAAGTCACTGTAACCTACGCTTTCTCGACTATTAGGAATATACTGATTAGCTAAAAAGTCACTCATGCTTTTATAAGCCGGTACTAAGTGCTTCATAATCAATTGACGATACTGCGCTGTAATTTTTTGCTTTTGCTGTGCGCTAAACGAGTCTGGTAATTTTTTAATTGGTCCCCAAAACAGTGAATCTTCGGCATTTTTAACTACATGAGCTGCAAATTGTGGCTGCAGTTTTTCGGCAAGTGGTTTTGGTAACGTAATACCTAGTTTAATGCCTTGTGCCATTGAGCGCTCTACACTAGCTAGCCACTTTACAAAACCTTCGCTGCGCGACATAAAAGCCGTGTAATCTTCAACGCTATTAAACGGCTGAGCACTTTGACCTGAACCAAAACCTGCAAAGGTGTTATGCGCACCCGCCATTTGGTTAATTGGTAGTAAATAATCAGGAAACTGCATGCCTTCTAATTTAAGTGAAAGGTCGCGCTCTAATATTTCAAAACTTAAAAGCGACTGCCCTGTTAACTGTGCTTTATCTATAAAGTTTAAACGCTGTTGATATTTTTTATAAAAAGCCGCTTTTTTAGCTCTATTTTCTTTTGAAATCTCAGGTGTAAATTGATCGTTAAACTCGTTACGACCATTATACGTTGCGCTGATGGGGCTATATGTAAGCGATTCATCGTAATACTGTGCAACAAGTACATCGAGCTGTTGCTCTGCCGAAAGCTCTGAAACAATACCTGCCGATGCGTTAACGGTGTTTAGCTGCGCACTGGTATTAGTGTGTGTACTAAGCTCAGTATTCATACAGCCACTTAAAGCAAACATAACGCCACTGGCAACTAATGCTAATTTAATTGATTTCATGATAATCCTTTTTAATATCGTTTTTTGATTATGCGCATTAAGCCTTACTTAATAAAGTAATTACGATAGATTGCGTTCATCGTATTAAATTTGCACTTTTATCTGAGCTTGTTACATTTCTATTAATTCAAATATGATTTAAAAGAAAAATAAAATGAAAAAACAACTACTCAGCACCTCTATAGCCTTACT
Organism: Pseudoalteromonas sp. NZS37; assembly: GCF_015864265.1. Classification (NCBI taxonomy): domain Bacteria; kingdom Pseudomonadati; phylum Pseudomonadota; class Gammaproteobacteria; order Alteromonadales; family Pseudoalteromonadaceae; genus Pseudoalteromonas; species Pseudoalteromonas sp. NZS37. The sequence goes on from NZ_JADYXL010000007.1 coordinate 246,603, forward strand.
TTGTTTAACTACTTTTAATGCCCATGCCGTTACATACCTATCGGCTAAAGCCATGGTTAATGTTGAAGATGGCACGCTCATTAAATTGCCCTTGATTACTATTGATGATGGCGTAATTACAAACATTGAACAAAATAAAAAACCAACGCTGACTAAAGATGATAAACATATTCAACTACTTGATTTAACCCTTATGCCAGGTTTAATGGATATGCATGTGCATTTAACAAGCGACCCTACGGTTCCACGCAGTGAACGTTTAGGCCAGTCAGTTCCTAGAATGGCAATTAAAGCGGCTCATTTTGCTAAAAGAACCTTAGAAGCCGGATTTACAACAGTTCGTAATGTTGGCGCAGAAGGTTACAGCGTTATAGCGGTGCGTGACGGCATAAATGCGGGTGACATAGTTGGCCCTCGTATTTGGGCTGCAGGCCCATCACTCGGAATTACTGGCGGGCACTGTGATAACAACCGATTACCTCCTGAGCTTAAATATACTTCAAGTGGTGTCGCAGACGGTCCATGGGCTGCGCGTATAAAAGTACGCGAAAACATTAAATACGGGGCAAACGCTATTAAGTTTTGCGCCACAGGTGGAGTATTTTCAAAAGGGACTAAAGTAGGTGCACAGCAGTATTCTTTTGAAGAAATGAAAGCCATCGTTGATGAAGCCCATATGCGAGATTTACCTGTTGCAGCTCATGCACACGGTACAAGCGGGATTAAAACAGCCATTAAAGCAGGTGTTGATAGCGTAGAGCACGCCAGCTTTTTAGATGACGAAGCCATAGCCCTTGCCAAAGAGCATGGAACTTGGCTTTCTATGGATATTTATAACACCGAATACACTTTGACTTATGGCGAGCAAAATGGTGTTGACGAAGAAAATCTAAATAAAGAACGCCAAGTATCAAAAAGGCAACGTGATAGCTTTAGCCGTGCTGTAAAAGCGGGTGTGAAAATGGTCTTTGGAACGGATGCAGCAATTTACCCGCACGGAGATAATGCAAAACAGTTTAGCCGCATGGTTGAATTTGGCATGACAGAACTACAAGCCATTCAAGCATCCACTATTAATAGCGCTAAGTTATTAAAAATGGATACTCAGTTAGGACAAATTAAAACCGGATTTGCTGCTGATATAATTGCTGTAAAAGCAAACCCTCTTAAAAACATTAAAACCTTAGAGTCAGTACCCTTCGTAATGAAAGCAGGTGTTGTTTATAAAAACCAATTGTAAATACACGCTATTAAGGCTGAGCTTACTTAGCCTTAATAAACCCCTCACCCATCTCAAACATCCTATAAAAGGTACAACGTACCTTTTATAGGCTTAACTTTGTTTATTAATTATCCGAACAGTTTTATTTAATCAAATAAAATGAACTTTCTATTCACTTTAAAAACAATAACCATTATCATTCGCGCAAATTCAATAACGCGAATAGTTATCACTCTATGAAAACGTTTAAGTACTCTCTTATTACTCTTGCTTGTTTAAATGCAAATATGGCATTTGCCCAAAATACACAAGTTGATGCTGATATTGAACGCATCAGCGTATACGAAAAACAAAACCGCGTGGTGATGAGCTCAGGTCTTGCTACTAAATCAGACATGTCTTTAATGGAAACACCTGCACCGGTTGTGATTATTGACCGTGAACTTATTGAATCTCAAGGTGTAGATAGCCTACAAGATTTAGTTAGAAACGTAAGTGGTTTAACACAAGCAGGTAATAACTACGGTATTGGTGATAACTTAGTAATTCGTGGTTTAGATGCAAACTACACCTACGATGGTATGTATGGTGGTGCAGGCCTGGGTAATACATTTAACCCAACTCGTTCACTTACAAATGTTGAATCTGTTGAGGTTTTAAAAGGCCCAGCAACAGGTTTATATGGCATTGGTAGTGCGGGTGGCGTAATTAACCTAATAGAGAAAAAGCCAGAGTTTGAAGAGAAACACAAAGTATCGGCTGAGCTTGGCCAGTGGGATAGCTATTCATTATCGTTTGATAGCACTAACGCTATAACAGATGACTTGGCCTATCGTGTAATGGCTAAAACAGCGTCAAGTGACGGCTTTCGCGATTTAAAAGAAGATCGCGACGAAATTTATACTTCGCTTAAATACGTGCTAAACGACAGACAAAACATCATGCTTTCTGCAGCATATATAAAAGATGAAATAGCGGTTGATTCTATTGGCCACCCTATTCGTATTTACAATGCAGAAACTGCAAATGGTTTAAGCGCGGGTGAAGTAACCGGTGCCGATTTAGTAAACGATCCGACAGGAAGCGGCGTACAGTTAAGTGATGCACAACGCGACCAACTTGCTAATTCGCTATCTTCATCTGATGGATTAACACCTTATAGCTTTGGCACAAATGGTATTATTTCACCAATGGCTGATGCTAACGAAGGTGAAGAACTGCGTTTTAAATTAACGCATAACTATTACATTACTGACGATTTGTTTTTAAACCAGCAGCTACAGTACCGTAACTACACATCAAGTTTTGCGCGCCAAACAGGTGCTTATAACTACGTTTACTCTACTCGTGATGGAATTATAAATAATGACCCACGTGCGCCGTTAGTTGAAGACGGTGTACTTTACCCGTATGCAGCACGCCGCCAAGAATACCGCCAAGTAGAAGCAGATGAAAAATCATGGCAGTACTTTTTAGATTTACGTTATGACTTTATGTTAGGCGACGTAGATAACGAATTACTTGTTAACGCAAACTACGAAGATAGAGATATTCGTTTTAAACAATTCTCAATATGGGATCAAGATTACGTACTCACAAACAATGATGGTGATGTAACGTACCAAGGTTCATTGCCGTATATTTACGATATAAGAGAACCAAATTGGCCATCTGGCAGCTTTGATGACTTCGATCCACTTAAAACCAGCGACTACAATAAAAAAGTACAAGCATGGGGCTTAGGCATTCAACATGTTGGTTATCTTACTGAAGAGCTTACAACGCGTATTGGTGTAGCATATAACCGAATTGAGCAAACTTACGAGCACTTTGGTGTAGATGAGCGCTATAGCTCAAGCCGCGCAGAGCCAACACCTGAAGCGAGTACATCAGATTCTGGCTTAACGTATAACCTGGGGGCAACGTACCAGCCATCTGAAGATTTATCTGTATTTGTAAATCATTCAAAAGGTCGAACAGCGTATAGTGTATTAGGCTCAGTTGCGGGTAATGAAGCAGACAGAGAAGATTCTGAATCAATGAGTAACGATTTAGGTTTTAGATTTAAAGCGTTTGATGATCAACTACTGGCTTCTATTGTTATATTTGAAAGCTCTCGTACTAATTTAGAATACGCAAATCCGCTTTATGACGCTTTAACATCAGGCTCAAATGTACCTGAAAGCTATTATGATGGTAAAGAAGAAACAACAGGTATTGAACTTGATTTAAACGCTTACTTAAATGATAAATGGAAAGTAAACGTAAACGGTATTTATCAAGATGCACGTGACAAAAGTAATCCGAATAGCAGCAGTTACGACACACGCCAAAAAGGTGTGCCTTACGTAACAGCAAGCACGTGGGTAACTTATTACGCAGATATGTTTAACTTACCTGAAGCTGTAAATATAAGTGGTGGTATTACATTTGTAGATAACAGAAGTACTAATTCAAGTTCGTTCTCGATTCCTGATGGTTACGTACCAAGTTACACGACTTACGATACAGCGGTATCGTATACAACTGATAAATGGCATATGCAGTTAAACTTAAATAATTTGTTTAACAAAAAATATTACTCAAAAGCAATGTTTTTAGGTGGTATGCCAGGGGAAGAGCGTAATGCAAAACTAAGTTTTAGTTATACACTTTAACTAGTTAACCTGAACTCTGGATAATAAATCTATCTCAACCAGAGCTCAGGTTAATTAAATACTTAAAAAGCACGGTTTTCTAATTTAGAAGCCGTGCTTTTTTGTGTTTTATAAATACTTAATCTAAATTAAATAGTAACCACTATGCGACCGTTAATTTCACCTTTGAGCATATCATCAAAAATCTCGTTAATGTCCTCTAAGCGTTTTTCTTCAATAATCGCTTTTACTTTACCTTGCGCTGCAAATTCCAAGCATTCTTGCAAATCTTTACGTGTACCAACAATAGAGCCCACTACTGACACGCCATTAAGCACAGTATCAAAAATAGGAAGCGGCATATCCTCTGGAGGTAATCCCACTAATACACATTTACCGCCACGGCGTACACTTTTATAAGCTTGTTCAAACCCAGCTTTAGATACCGCAGTACACACAACGCCATGCGCGCCACCTACTTGTTCAAAAATAGCTTCGCTAGGAACAACTTCTTTAAAGTCGAGTGTTATATCTGCGCCAAGCTCTTTAGCAAGCGCGAGTTTTTCTTTACCTGTATCAACAGCTATTACATTAAAACCCATTGCTTTAGCGTACTGTACTGCTAAATGACCAAGCCCGCCTACACCAACAATAGCAACCCACTGCCCAGGTTTAGCACCAGATACTTTTAATGCTTTATAGGTTGTAACGCCTGCACAAAATAATGGAGCAGCTTCAGAAAAGCCTAATCCCTCAGGTATTTTTACAACGTAATCACCGTGAGCCAAACAATATTCTGCATAGCTACCATCAATAGAATAGCCAGTATTATGCTGCGATAAACACAGTGTTTCCTTGCCATCTAGGCAAAACTCACAGTGCCCACATGCACTATAGAGCCAAGGAATACCCACTCTATCGCCAACTTCTAAGTGCTTAATGTTGCTTCCAACTTTATCAATAACACCAACTCCTTCATGCCCTGGAACTAATGGCATTTTTGGCTTTACCGGCCAATCACCATGACAGGCATGTAAATCGGTGTGGCAAACGCCACAAGCGGCTATTTTTACTAAAACGTCGTTTATTCCAACCTCAGGAATTGGCAGATCTGTTATTTGTAATTTACCTTTGTATTCATTATTAATTGCAGCTTTCATAGTCATTCCATCGTATGTGAAAAAAATTAAAAATAAGGATTTATTTACGTATTGTTGTGTACAACATATCCCAATATAGATGTATAAATATTAATCTAAATCATACTTTAGTCGTTAAAATCAATTTATAAAATGGCTAAGAACTTGCTATCCAAAATGAGCGTGCTAGCATTTACTTTCTGAAATTACTGAAAGTTACTAAGCTATGAGTTTATCCGAAAAGAATTTTGCCTTTGTAATGCATTGTGGTGAGATGGGCAGCCGCTGGGGATTCAATCGTACGATTGGGCAAATGTGTGGTTTGCTGATTATTACTAAAAATCCAATGACAGCCAATGAGATTGCAGATGCGCTTAGTATTTCTCGCGGTAATGTAAGCATGGGTATTAAAGAGTTGCAATCGTGGCAATTAATTAAAGTGCAGCATATTCCTGGCGATCGAAAAGAGTACTACGCCCCTGCTGGCGATATTTGGGATATGGCAAATCGCGTATTTGAAGAACGTAAAAAGCGCGAAATTGAGCCCACCTTAACATTACTACGCGATAACTTATTAGACGAAGCCAGTAACGACGATGAGCTTTATGCACAAAAACAAATGGGGGAAATTCACAACCTACTTGAAACCGTAACTAAATGGTCATCAGAGCTGCAACGTTTAACGCCAGAGCAACTTAATAAGCTGATGAAGCTAGGTTCTGGAATTGGTAAAGTTATTGACTTAAAAGATAAGATATTCAAAAAAGAATAAAGCCGCAATTGCGGCTTTATTTATATGTATATTTTAATAATTAGATTTTTGGATAACCAATTCTATCCGACAAGTAACCTACGCTAGTAGCAAAGTAATACGAGCGATTCCAATGCATAAACACTTTGTAGTTATCGTACGCTAAGTACATACGGCCATTTATATCATCAGGCATAACCAGCGCAGCACGTACGTCTACATTAGGTAAATCAGAGCCATCAGCTTTACGAACACCCAGTGCTTGCCAATCAGCTAATGAGCGCTCAGAATCATTCCAATATTCTAGCCACTGCTTGCGCGTTTTTGTACCACGCACTAAAACGTATTTACTATCAAAGTTTTCAGGTAACTGTACTTGGCGACCCCACGTAAGAGAGTCGTTCCAGCCTTCTTGCTTTAAATAGTTAGCAATTGAAGCAAAAGCATCTTCCTTTGTGGTCCAAATATCTTTACGGCCATCATTATTGTAATCAACCGCGTAAGCATTAAATGAAGTTGGCATAAATTGCGTTTGCCCCATTGCGCCTGCCCATGAGCCTTTAAATTTATCAAGCGTGATATGGCCCGATTTTAAAATGTCGAGTGCAGCCCAAAGTTGGCGCTTATAAAGCGCTTCTCGGCGTCCATCAAAAGCAAGCGTTACTAACGATGCGATAACATTATGGCCACCTTGAATGGCGCCAAAATTACTTTCAAGTCCCCACAAGGCCACTATAAAGCGTGCTTGTACGCCAAACTCTTTCGCTACTTTTTCAAGTACATCTTTGTTTTCTGCATAAAGCTTGCGTGCGCGGTCTATTTTCCACTGTGGTACACGTTTTGGTAAATACGTTTCGAGGGTTTCTTTTACTTCTGGCTGGTTTTTATCAGCCGAAACCACTTTTTCTTTATATGTTGCTGTTGCAAAAGCATCATCAATAAGTTTGGCTTCGTAACCTTTTGAGATGGCTTCTTGCTTTAAATTTGCTAAATAATCTTGAAATTCGGCCTGTGTTTTTGCCATCACAGATGAGCTTAAACATACACCACATAATATAACGATAAGTTTTTTAATCACTATCAACTCCATTTTCTTTTCGTAACTGACTTAGCAAATTTTGTTCCGGTGGAGGAAGTTGTAAATAATAACCCTGATCACTTAGTGCACCTTTTACTGCTTCTAAATCAGACCCACCTAAATGCTCACGTTTTGCTAAGTTGATGATCATCACATAAAGAGGTTGACCAAACATAGCCATTAAAGGTTCCGGAACTTTGTCAAAATCATCTCTTTTTTCAACAAATAAGAACGTATCCGCTTTTTTCTTACTTTTATATACTGCAGTGAGCATTATGACCCTATAAATTCTTGCTTAACAATGCCGCACACTATAACATGAGAGTAATAATAAGTTAGAAAAATTAGATTAGAAATTTCAATAAAGGCCCTATTCAGCCTACGTTTATCTAAAATTAATTTCTAATCAGACAATTCAATTGAGCGTGTATGTCGGACCAAATTTTTGAGTTAAAAGGGAATCTTTTTACGTTATCAGTTTTACATCTTTATAGTACTGATATAAACCTTTTAGCAGAACAACTATATATAAAAATAGCCCAGGCCCCTAAGTTTTTTGAGGGTGCTCCTATTGTTGTTAATTTAATTGAAATTAAAAACAGTTCACTTGATTTTGTACACTTAAAGTCATTAATCGAGCGTATGAGCTTTAACGCTGTTGGTGTATGTAATGGCTCAGATGAGCAACATACACAAGCTAAAGCTGCTGGCTTATCTGTTTTGAATTATTCACAAGACGTCAAGAGCGAACCTGTTAAACAAGAGGCTAATACGTCGATTGTAGAAAAAACAGTGCATTTACCAGCGCAAATTATTAGCGGTACAGTTCGCTCTGGACAACAAGTGTATGCAAAAGATAGAGATTTGATAGTACTTGGCGCGGTTAGTCATGGTGCTGAAGTTATTGCCGATGGAAATGTGCATATTTATGGCACGCTACGCGGTCGCGCTATTGCAGGCGCAAAAGGTTTTAAAGAAGCACACATTTTTTGCCAAAAACTTGAGGCCGAGCTGGTTTCAATAGATGGTAACTACTGGATCAGTGATTCACTACAAGGTGAACATTGGGGAAATGCAGTGCAAATACAACAAAAAGACGAATCATTAGAAATTTCAGCTTTGGTTAAAGGATAAATCTCATGGCAAAAGTAATTGTCGTTACCTCAGGTAAAGGCGGTGTTGGTAAAACAACATCAAGTGCTGCAATTGGCACAGGCTTAGCGTTAAAAGGCTATAAAACAGTTATTATCGACTTTGATATTGGTTTACGTAACTTAGATTTAATTATGGGTTGTGAACGCCGTGTTGTTTATGACTTTGTAAACGTAATTAATGGTGAGGCAAACCTTAACCAAGCGCTTATTAAAGATAAACGTGTAGATAAATTATTTTTACTACCCGCTTCACAAACTCGTGATAAAGACGCATTAACTCGTGAAGGTGTTGAACGCGTATTAAACGAATTAAAAGAAGACTTTGATTACATTGTGTGTGATTCACCAGCAGGCATTGAAGCTGGCGCTATGATGGCAATGTACTTTGCTGACGAAGCAATCGTGACAACAAATCCAGAAGTGTCGTCAGTTCGAGATTCAGATCGTATTTTAGGTATTTTACACAGCAAATCAAAACGTGCTGAAGAAGGCCTAGAAAACATTAAAGAACACTTACTATTAACACGCTATAATCCTAGTCGTGTTGAAAAAGGTGAAATGCTATCGGTAGAAGATGTGCAAGATATTCTGTCAATCCCACTATTAGGTGTTATTCCTGAATCGCAAGCGGTATTAAGTGCTTCAAACTCAGGCCAACCTGTTATATTGGATACAGAATCTGATGCAGGCCAAGCTTATTCTGATGCAATTAACCGCTTACTAGGTGAAACCGTCGATTTTCGCTTCTTAGACGTTGAGAAAAAAGGCTTATTTAAACGGATTTTTGGAGGTTAACGTGTCTTTACTTGACTACTTCCGCTCAGAAAAGAAAAACAGTGCGTCACTAGCAAAAGAGCGATTGCAGATCATTGTCGCGCACGAGCGTTCTCAACGAGGAACGCCGGATTACTTACCACAATTAAAACAAGACATTTTAGATGTGATCCGTAAATACGTGAACGTAAGTACCGATGCAGTTCAGGTTCAGTTTGATCAGAACGAAGACGATTTAGCCGTACTTGAGCTAAACGTTACGCTACCTGATGAAGAAAAGAAGTAATTGAAGAAAGGGCGCTTTATAAGCGCCCTCTTTATTTTCGCAATAACTTTCTAAATATGTACGTTTTAATCCCCTTCGTGCAATTAAAACTTTTAACTATGTAACACAAAAATTATAGATAATACCAATTCGCTTAATTAAGTGATCAATTTTGAGGATGGAAAAACGTGTTGATAGCTAGGCAAAAAAATCGCTATTTAGTTGTTCTAAATGAGATTTTTTTAACACAGGTAACGACACGTTTAGCGCCGCAAAATGATTAAGTATTATTGCGGATTGGTATAAGTATTACACAGTTAAAGAAAATATTTAGTCTTAAGTATCCCATTCTTTTAAAGCGTCTTTAACGTAGGTATATCGCCAAGAGCTCAGTAAGTCAGGCTTTATATGACTCTGTTTTTGCTCATTAGTTAGCTTCCAATTCCAACTAATCAGTTGATTGACTTGCTTTTTAGAGGCCATAACGTCTTCTGGTATATTGTGCTCTTTAGCTACTTTAGTGATTTTTTGTTTTATATCTTTTGCTACTTTTTTATAAGTAGGAAAATCAATTAAGCGCTTAAGTACATCAGGGTGCTGAGCATCTGGAACTTCTTTGGCAGCTTCAATACACTTTATTATATCGACACCAGAGCGATTAACTTCAATAGCTTCAACACCTGGAATTTGACGTAGAGCGTTTAAACTTGAAGGACCACGTTTGGCAATTTCAGTCATGTTATGTTCTTTTAACACAAAATTAAGCGCCAAATTTTTCTTGATAGCTTTATTTCTTCGCCATACAGCAAGCTCTTTTAACACCGCCAGTTCGTGCGGTTTAAGTTGCCATGCATTTTTAATATCTTTATATAAAAGTTCGTCAGGTGTTTGAAATGCACGTTTTTTGGCAATCAATTCACTTTCGTTTATTACAATGTCAAAGAAGCCAGCGGCATTAATGCGATCAATAATCAGCTCAAAACACGGTAATAAGTAAAAAGTATCAGCAGCCGCGTAGTCTAATTGTTTTTTAGTTAACGGGCGTTGCAGCCAGTTAGTGCGTGACTCGCTTTTATCTATTTCAATACCTTGCAGCTCTTTTACCATAAGAGCAAAACCCATACAGTTACCTTCACCGAGTAGCTGCAACGCAAATTGTGTATCAAATAATGGGGCTGGGACAAAGCCTGCGTACTTTTGAAAAACTTCAATATCTTCTGAAGGAGAATGCAGTACTTTTAAAACTGCAGGATCTTTAAGTATTTCCCAAAAATCAAATAGTGAAAGTTCCGCTAATGGGTCAATAAGCGCTAAATGCTCACCATCAAAAACTTGGATAAGTGCAACTTCTGGATACAAAGTACGACGACGCATAAACTCAGTATCAATAGCTAAAATAGGTTTATTTTTTATTTGTTCAACAAAAGTGTTCAGTTGATTTTGGGTTTCGATCAATTGGTATTGCACTTAATCTCCTACAATAAAAAAGCCGACATATGTCGGCTTTTTTATAGGTTGCTAATCTTTCAAGGCTCTTCGGAGTATCTTACCTACGTTAGTTTTAGGTAACTCATCCCTAAACTCTACCAGCTTGGGGACCTTGTAATTAGTTAAATTATCACGACAGTGACTTATTATATCTTTTTCAGTTAAAGAAGGGTCTTTTTTCACAACAAAAACTTTAACTTGTTCACCACTTACATCGTGAGGAATACCGATAGCAGCTACTTCAAGCACACCTTCGTGCATAGCCACTACTTCTTCAATCTCATTAGGGAAAACATTAAAGCCAGATACGATGATCATGTCTTTTTTACGATCTACAATAAAGAAGAAACCTTCGTCATCATAAGTCGCAATATCACCTGTAGCAAACCAGCCGTCTTTTAAACATTCAGCGGTTGCATCTGGTCGTTTGTAATAACCAACCATGACTTGCGGGCCTTTAACACAAAGCTCGCCAGGTTCACCTTTAGCGGCTTCTTCGCCGTTATCTAAAACCAATTTAATATCAGTGTTAGGCGCTGGTAAACCAATAGAGCCATTATATGCTTTCAAATCAAAAGGACTAATAGTAACTAAAGGAGAACATTCTGTAAGGCCATAACCTTCCATTAATTTTGAGCCAGTCACTTTTTGCCATTTTTCAGCAACAGGACGTTGAACGGCCATACCGCCGCCTAAAGACATTTTTAAATGACTAAAATCAAGTTCAGCAAAACCTGGTGTGTTTAATAAACCGTTAAATAATGTATTAACACCGGTAATAGCTGTGAAATTATGTTGACCCAACTCTTTAACAAACCCAGGCATATCTCGTGGGTTTGTAATTAATATATTTAAACCACCGTACTTCATAAATGTTAGGCAGTTAGCTGTTAAGGCAAATATATGATAAAGCGGTAAAGCAGTCACAACCACTTCTTCACCACGGTTTAACACTTTGTCTAAACAACCTGAAACTTGTTCAAGGTTACCAACCATGTTGCCATGGCTCAGCATTGCCCCTTTAGATACACCTGTTGTGCCGCCGGTGTACTGTAAAAATGCAAGATCAGACAAGCTCATTTCAGGGCGCGTATATTTAGCTTCATCTGCAGCTAAAACGTCTGAAAATTTAATTGTGTTAGGCAAGTTGAACTTTGGCACCATTTTTTTAATGTGCTTCACAACAAAGTTAACGACATGCTTTTTAAGCCCGCCAACCATATCGCCTACTTGCGTAACCACGATATGTTTAACATCAATATGAGCAAGTGACTTTTCAAGTGTGTCAGCAAAGTTTGCTAGGATGAAAATAGCCGTAGTGTCAGAGTCTTTTAGCTGATGCTCTAATTCACGTACTGTGTAAAGTGGGTTAACATTTACAACCACACAACCTGCACGCAAAACACCTAAAATTGTGACTGGTGTTTGTAGTAAATTAGGCATCATTACGGCAACTTTGTCGCCTTTTTTAAGACCCAAATCATTTTGAATATAGGAAGCAACTTTTTTTGTTGCTGTGTCTATTTCATCGTAAGACATCGTTTTACCCATATTCGTAAATGCAGGTAAATCGGTGTAGTCACTAAAACTTTTTTCGAACACTTCGAGTAACGAGTTGTAATGCTCAGGATCGATTGTTTCAGGCATACCCTCTGGGTAGCGCTTAAGCCAGATTTTTTCCACTCTTAGCCCCTGTTTATAATTATATTTTTATTAACCTTAATCTAAGTAAGGCGCTTTAACAATTGAGCAAATACTCTAATGCAGGAATAATCCCACATTTAACACAAACTTACAATTAACATGCACCATTTTGCAGCATAAAGTCTTGAATATGCTCAAAACAGTGTTCACTGCTTTGCATGTGGCAATGATGCCCACCATCTACATTAATGACCTTCAAGCTATTGTAATAACTAATATACTTTGCCAAATTTTGTTTTACAAACGAATAACCTTCGTTACCTAAAATTAATTGACATGGTGCAATTAAATCTTTTATTGCACCAATACATTGCGCCTCATCAAACCTAAAACCTGAGTGATTTTTGAGCTTTGGATCTGTTGTTAGCGCAAAACCATCTAAAACCTGTTTTATATTTCGCTGCATTAATAGCGTAATAAGCTCGCTATTTAAATCGGTTGTTTGAGCGCGTGCTTCATAAATAAGTTCTTTCGATTTATAAATTCTCGACTTTTTATTTTTTAAACGCGCTCTATTTAGTACCGCACTTTTTAACTGTTCACACACGCCTTCACTAGGGGTTGTAACACAACCAATTCCCTCAATAAAGGTAACAGACTTTACATAATCGCTAAAGCAGCTAGCAAAAAGACCTGCAACCATAGCTCCCATTGAATGACCTACTAAATGTACTTTTTTAACACCAAGCGCATTTATAAGTTGGTACACATCGTCAATATAATCAACAAAATAATAGTGTGCATCATCACTTCGCCAAGACGATAAACCGTGCCCAACAAAGTCAATGCAGTACCAAGTGTGTTTTGGGTTAACGTTGTTTAACATTGGCATAAAGCTATGGCAGTTGTCTAACCACCCATGCAACGCTATTACTATTTCGTTCCCTAAACCTACTTTTAAGCCATGAATATTTAAATTATTGGTTTCAATATTAAATGGCTGCACGGTAAGTCCTTTATTAATTTAGAGCATCATTATTTATAGCATACAAGTTGTCAGACCACTAACTTAGAAAATGGTGCCAAATTCACGATTTAATTATCTTCCTGGTATCAAATATAGCACTGAGTAGAAAACCAAACTCAATATTTTCAATAACTTAAAAATGGAGTAATAAGCAAAGTTTTTTTAACATATTAATTTTGAGTACCTTTTAAACAAATAAAAGGTGAGAGCACCATATATAGATAGCTTATAACTAGTATAATTTAAATAAATAGAACTAACAGCGTTAACTACAATTCTATGTATATAAAATCAAAGTATAAATTATAAATATCTCAGATATTCATTTATTTATCATCCTATCTGTATACAATATCAGCGGCTATTAAATAAGGTACACTCATAAGGTACAACCATGAAAAAACAGATCAGCTTATTGGCACTTTTATGCACCGCTTCTGGTGCCTACGCAGAATCAGCACCTAAAAATGTAATTTATATGATTGGTGACGGCATGGGTCCGGCTTACACCACGGCTTATCGCTATTTTAAAGATGACCCTGCAACAAAAGAAGTAGAAGGCACGGTTTTTGACACTATTTTAAAAGGCATGGCTCATACCTACCCTGACGACCATACTTATGTAACAGACAGTGCAGCGGGTGCTACAGCGCTTAGTAGCGGTCATAAAAGTTATAATGGCGCGGTTGGTGTAGATACAGACAAAAAACCAGTTAAAACTATGCTTGAAATAGCAAAAGAGCGTGGTATGACAACAGCGCTTGTTGTAACGTCACAAATAAACCATGCAACACCTGCTAGCTTTACAGCTCACAATGAATCTCGTTACAACTACGATGATATTGCCAATGATTATATTGATAATAAGATTGCTGGTAAATTACCCGTTGATTTAATGCTAGGTGGCGGTACTAAATATTTTATTCGAGATGACCGTAATTTAGTTGAAGAATTTAAAGCGGCAGGTTACCAATACGGTGACGATATTAATAATCTGGGCCAAATTACACAAATACCTGCCATAGGTTTGTATGCAAGCAAAGGCCTGCCATTTGCACTTGATATAAACCCAACTCGCCTTACTCAGTTAACATCTAAAGCGCTTGGTTTACTAGATAACCAGAACGAAGAAGGCTTTTTTGTGATGATTGAGGGCAGCCAAATTGATTGGTGTGGTCACTCTAACGATATAGCCTGTGCGATGGCAGAAATGGACGACTTTGCTAAATCAATCGAAAAAGCAAAAGCGTACGTTGATAAAAATAAAGACACGATACTTGTAGTTACAGCCGATCACTCAACGGGCGGTTTAACTATTGGTTCGCACGGCCAATTTAAATGGGAAACAGACGTAATTAAGGGTGTTAAGGCAACTGCTAGTAAGTTAACAGACAAACTTATGGAGTCTAAAGACTTAAAACCAGTATGGACTGCTAACACCAATATTGAATTTACAACCGAAAACCAAATCAAACTTGAGCAAGCTAAAAAAATGGGCGAAAAAGCGCTTAATTTAGCTGTTAAAAGTATTATTAGTGATGCGAGCTTTACTGGCTGGACAACCGGCGGACACACCGCTGTAGACGTTCAAGTATTTGCCTATGGCAAAGGCAGTGAGCAATTTATTGGCTCACAAAATAATACTGATATTGCCGATAAGCTAATTGGCTTTATTGAACAGTAATACCAATCCGCAATAATACTTAATCAATTTGAGGGGTTAAATCTGACGTTAACTACGTTAAAAATTTCTGATATAGAACAACTAAATAACGAAATTTTTGCCTTGTTATCGACACGATTTTCTTCCCTCAAAATAGATCACTTAATTAAGCGAATTGGTATAATTTCACCTCGTTTTGAACACAAAAAGCCCGAACACATGTTCGGGCTTTTTATTGAATTTTATCGCTGTATTTATCTAAAACGTTTGAATGAGCTTTAAGCGTATATATCAACGCCTATTAAATTTTGTACTTCGGCTCTGCGTTCTAAATTGGCAAATTCAGTATAAGTAGAAATCGCTTTACTTACTTGAGCTGTCGGTTGGTCGTAAATTGTTTGGCTGTATTCATTGCTTTTAGCACTGCTTTTAAACAGTTGATTAGCCAGTTCGACACCCTCGACACTGCTTTTTACATAATCGGTATTCGTTTTTTGAGCAGCCGGCTGGTCTAATAAACTCTGTGGTTTATTAGTAACAACTTTAGTAGGGCTAACCCTACCCGGAATATCTCCGGTAAAAAAACCTGAACCAATAGGCAGCGTCATTACGCGTCTCCAACCTTAATATTACATAAAATTATGATTTAAAAACAACCAATTTGCAAATAATATGATTACTCACGTCCTGGTAGCTTTTTCCACGTTACCGTATCGCGCACATATTTAGGTTGAGCGTCACTCGCTTTTACAACGTCACCCGCTAAAAACGCGGCTTCAACATGCGCTAACATATAACGCGCATCAGGCAATGTAATATCAGTATTAATTGTCACGTTTTCAAAGTCATTAAGCGCATCAGGATAGGTTTTAAAGCCTGTGCCCACGGCTATAGATGGCTCAGTAGTCGCTATATAGTCATTGTTTAGTAAATCAGGTTTTATAACGCACTCTTGGTTAACTAAAAGCATTAGATTATTTTGCGCTTGGTAATGTGCAAAGTATATCTCCCCCATACGCGCATCTATGCTTGGATAAACACTCACACTACCGTTTTGTTCAAACGCTTGTTGCGCCATAATAGCCAAAGTAGACACACCTACAAGCGGCAAATTAGTTGAATACGCTAAACCTTGTGCTATTGCTACACTAATACGCACACCAGTAAAACTGCCCGGGCCTTGCCCAAAACCAATGACATCTAAGTCTTTTAATTTACAGTTTGCTTTAGTTAATAGCTCATCCACAAGTGGAAGTATTTTTTGGCTATGTTGCTGCGGACATTCTTCAAAATGATGAAATGTTTGGCCCTGAAAATGTAAAACAATTGAAAGTGCTTCAGTTGAAGCATCAAGGGCAAGAATATTACTTTTGATCATTTTATTACTCTAATTAATTTGTTTTAAAAATGTATTGGCATCTTCTAAGCTTCGCGTGCGGCGCATCGGCGGTAAGCTTTTTAAAAATACTTGGCCATATTGGCGTGTAACTAAGCGATTATCGCATATTACAAGTACGCCTTTGTCTTTACTATCTCGAATTAAACGCCCTACACCTTGTTTTAGCGCAATAACAGCCTGCGGTAATTGTATGTGTGAAAAAGGGTCTTTTCCCTGCATTTGGCAATCTTGCATTTTAGCTTGAAGCAATGGATCGTCAGGGGCTGCAAATGGCAATTTGTCTATAATAACACAGCTTAATGTGCTGCCGCGTACATCAACGCCTTCCCAAAATGAAGCCGTGCCCAGTAATACGGCATTACCATGGCGAGTAAATTTCTCTAAAATAATACGCTTAGACATTTGCCCCTGCATATAAACTGGGTAGTCTATTTGTGTGGTGAGCCCTTCGGCAACTAAGTGCATCATTCGATAGCTCGTAAATAACACAAAACAACGCCCTTGCGCTGACTTTATAAGCTCAAGTGTTAATTTTACAATCGCATGCGGCATATTATCAGCGTGCGATTCAGGTAAGTAACGCGGTAAACACAGCAGCGCCTGATTAGGGTAATCAAACGGGCTATCTACCATCATGCTTTGCTTTGGTTTTAAACCAAGGCTTGCATTAAAGTGCTCTAGTTTGTTGTCGACCGAAAGTGTTGCTGATGTAAATACAAAGCCTGCCCCCGTGTCTTGCATCATTTGAGCAAATTTAGCTGATACATTTAATGGCGTTATATTAATCGTTAAATAACGGCGCGTTGTTTCATACCAGTAACTAAAACCGGTTTGAGCTGTATCAAAAACCCGTTCTAACTGCCCTTTAAATGCCAATGCACGCTCAAACGGGTGCTCAATTTTGTCGCTTCTATCTAGGCAAAGTTTAAGTACTTGATAAACAAAATCTAAATCACTAATGACACGATGAAGTGCCGCGCATATTTGTTTATCACTTAGCTTTTCTCGCCAATCGCCTCTACTGCCATCAACACCAAACTGTAATCGTAAATCAGCAACGCTTGTTTCAAGCTTATTTAAGCTTTTGCCTAGCTGCAGCATATCGGGAATTTCGGCTCTATAAATAGCACGTAAATCATTAATTAAATCCACCAGCTTTTTAGTACTAATACTCTCACCAAAATAATCACTGGCAATTTCGCTTAACTGGTGGGCTTCATCAAATATATACGCATCGGCTTTTGGCATAAGCTCAGCAAAGCCACTTTCTTTTACGGCCATGTCGGCAAAAAATAAATGGTGATTAATAACAACTACGTCGGCATCGGCCGCAGTTAAACGTGCTTTGCGTATATAACAGCTTTGAAAATCTGGACACTCTTTACCTAAGCAATTATCGGCGGTTGAATTGACATAAGGCAGTACTTTCGCGTCATCTTCTATACCAATACAATCGGCTAAATCGCCTGACTGCGTTTCACTGGCAAACTTAGCCACCATAGCTAGTTGATGCATTACGTCGGAGTCATCAGTAGGCACATGCGCAACATGCTGATTAAGTCGGTAGGTACATAAGTAATTGGCACGCCCTTTTAATAAGGCGGTTTTTTTAGAAGCACCAAGCGCTTTCACTAATTGAGGTAAATCGCGGTGGTATAACTGTTCTTGTAAGGCTTTAGAACCAGTCGATATTATCGTTCGGCCTTTTGATTTAAGTGCAGGGGCTAAATATGCAAATGTTTTACCAGTACCCGTGCCTGCTTCAACAACTAATTGCGAACTGTTTTTTAATGCATCTGCAACAGCTACTGCCATATCAATTTGTGGTTGGCGAGGCGTATATCCATCTAACGATGACGCCAAAGGTCCGGTTGCACTAAACAGCTGTTTGATAATACCAATCACTTTAAAATAAATAATAGCGGGATTTTACGTAAGCAAAGCATTTAGGGCAAGTAATTACAAAATCGACTTTTATTTTATGATACAACACACGTTTCAATAATGTGATTAACCACTAAAGTTTACAACAAACACTGTATTTATAACGTACATTTAATTTAATAATGACAATATTTACAAAGCCTAATTTCCTATTAACTCTTACTAAAAACAATCCGTATTAAAAGCTATATTTAGGCATAAATACTGTGACTCTCAAATATTACAGGAGTAACATACGCGGGTTTATAATCCTCCTTTTTGTGTGTCGTTTAAAAAATAGTTAAGGTTAATCAATGAATGCTTGGTACCTCATTTGTTTTCTCTCTGCAATTGCAATTTTTATAGCCTTTGCAAACCAGTACATCCTCAAAATGCAAACTACTATTGCCATTACTACCGGATCTGTGGTTATTTCTTTATTACTGATTATTGCAGTAAAATTATTAGGCGATCAAAATGCGTTAGCCATGACCCAAATTGTTTCCAGTATTGACTTTAACGAGTTACTACTTAAAGGCATGTTGGGGTTTTTACTTTATGCGGGTGCGCTCGAAATAAACCTACTTGCCCTGCGTAAGCAGCGGTGGGAAATTACTGCCCTGGTATTGTTTTCAACTATTGCTTCCACATTTATTGTGGGTTATTTAAGCTTTTATTTATTTTCAGTTTTTGGTTTTGATGTCCCTTTTATTTATTGTTTACTGTTTGGCGCGCTTATTAGCCCAACCGACCCTATTGCTGTACTTGCTATTATTAAACAAATGCGAGCACCAGAAGGTATATCGGTTCAAGTTGAAGGTGAGTCGCTATTTAACGATGGTATTGGTTTAGTAATATTTACCACTATATTTTCTGTTGCTTTTTATGGCACAGATGCACAATTTGGTGACATAGCAGAGCTATTTTTTGTAGATGCAATAGGGGGTATTGCATTTGGTTTAGTGATTGCATTAGTTGGCCATTTTTTAATTATTAATAGCCGCGATGTAAACATTCGCTTATTAATTACTTTAACTATCCCAACAGCAGGTTTTGCTGCTGCAAATATTTGGGAAATATCTGGCGCACTTGCCATGGTAACCAGTGGCATATTAATGGGTAATATTACCCGCACTAAAGCAACCGAGCGCACAGGGCCTGAAGATACCCGCTACGTAAAAGATTTTTGGCATGCAACCGACAGCTTTCTAAATGCTCTACTGTTTTTAATAATAGGTATGCTAATAGTCACTATGCCAATCACGCTTGGAGAAATTGGTTTAGGCTTATTAATGGTACCTGTTGTATTACTAGCACGCTTTATAAGTGTAGGCGCACCATTTGTAATTTTTAAACGCTTTAGAACTTACGATAAACACAGTGTTAAAATTTTGACCTGGGGTGGACTACGTGGTGGCCTTGCTCTGGCAATGGCGGCAGCAATCCCACGCGAGCAAGTTTTTGTAGGCGGTTCAGACCTACATAACCTAATCGTTATTGTTACTTACGTAGTGGTTATATTTTCTATTATTGTACAAGGCTTAACTATTTCGCCGCTTATTCAAAGTAGCATTAAGTCAGCTGAGCAAGCCAAGTAATAAATGCTTTGTCTGCAACACATTCAGTAACCAAGTTATTATAAAAATCACTTGGTTACTGTTACTCATGTGTTACAAAAACACTTTAAAGTTCTATAAATTGTTATCCTTTTTATTTATCTGCTTTGTTTAAATTAATCCGCTTGAAATGCAAATGAAAACAATTATAATTTTGACTTTTCCTCTACAGGGCTTTTCGATGTCCATAAATAATTCTCACATGTTTTTAAATTTTGTGTCTCTGAGCAAACGACAATTTCAATGTTTTTTTATGCTTTTTATAATGGTCATGGCAAGCTTTAGTGTTTCAGCCTCGCCTAATGAGCAAACAAAAATAAAACAAATTGCACAGCTTGCAGAGTATGTAGGTGTTGATTACGTGGCAGCTGTTGGGAATGGTGAAATACTTGATCCTGACGAATATCAAGAAATGACTGAATTTTCGCACGTTATTATTGAGCAAGCTGGACAGCTATCAAGCCAAACAAATGAGTTTGATACAGTAAAGGCACAAGCTAAAGCCCTGCATACAGCGATTGCCAATAAAGCGAGTGTTGCCGATGTACGTGCAGCAAGCTCAGCGCTTCGTGAGTCGCTACTGACCTTTATGCCGCAACTATCGTTACCTACATCACTACTTCCTGTCGAGCAAACTAAAGCGCTTTTTGCTGCTAACTGTTCAATGTGTCACGGCCCAAGTGGTCAAGGCGACGGCCCGCTTGCAAAAAACTTATCGCCAGAGCCTACCAACTTTACCGATGAAGAACGTGCAACTAACCGCTCATTAATGGGTTTATTTGACGCTGTAAGTAATGGTATTAACGACACGCCAATGGTTGCTTTTACTCAATTTAATGAACAACAACGTTGGTCTTTAGCTTTTTATGTAGGTAGCTTGGCATTTAAAGATGTTCAAAAACCACAAAATCTAGAGCAAAACATTACCGCTTCGCAGATTGTAAACTTAAACCCTGCACAATTATCGGCAGGTCAAAGTGAAGCACAAGCACATTACGTTAAATGGCTTCGTGGTAATCCAGAGCGACTATTTACCGGTAAAAAGAATCCGATAACGGTTACTCGCACGCAGTTACTTGCAGCGCAAGCCGCGCATGCTAAAGGCAATTACTCACAAGCAAGTGATTTAGCAATTAGCGCTTACCTAGATGGCTTTGAGCTTGTTGAAAACAACTTAAATGCCTACGACGAAACACTGCGTAAAAACATCGAAGTACAACTGATGAACCTGCGCCAAACATTTAAAAACGAGAAAGATACAGCCATCGTTGGCGAAAAAGTAAGTGCAGCGCTAGCTCAACTCGCTAAAGCAGATAGCATGCTAAACGAAACCAAACTAACTGATGGTGCACTCCTCTCAGCGAGTTTAGTTATATTACTACGCGAAGGCCTAGAAGCACTCCTCGTTATTATTGCCCTTATGACCGTACTTATTAAAACTAAACGCCAAGACGCACTTAAATATGTACATGTTGGTTGGGTAACCGCACTTATTGCTGGTGGCTTAACGTGGGCTGCGGCGCAAACATTAATAGAAATAAGTGGTGCAAGTCGCGAAGTTATGGAAGGTGCTGGTGCATTGTTTGCCGCTGTAATTTTACTTTATGTTGGCATATGGATGCACAGTAAAACCAGCGCGCAGCAATGGCAAAAATACATCAAAGACAATATAGATAAGCGTCTTGAGTCGGGTACATTATGGGGTTTAGCAGGGCTTTCGTTTATAGCCGTATACCGTGAAGTATTTGAAACTGTATTGTTCTATCAGTCTTTATTAACGCAAAGCTCGCCTGCCCAATATTCATCTATTGCTTCGGGTTTTGCGATAGCTGTAGCAATACTGGCTATTATTACGTGGGTATTAATTAAGTACTCAATTAGATTACCGGTTGCTAAGTTTTTTGCCATTACCACTTACCTATTATTTGCACTCTCGTTTGTGCTTATGGGCAAAGCCGTTATTGCATTACAAGAGGCCGATATAATAGGTATTACTCCGCTACCAATGAGCTTTGATATTGCATGGCTTGGTATAAAGTCAACATGGCAAGGTATTGTGGCTCAAGTATGTGTGTTCGCTATATTTAGCTTTTATATATTTAAAAGCAAAAACCAAGAGTAATGCCTATCTGCTTAAGAGTTTAAGCTAATTGGCATAAGCAAAATACATAGTAAAAAGGCCCGCAAGGGCCTTTTTGAGTTAATTGCTTATGTATTTAGTAAAGTTGGTATTATCAAGCCCATGTATCTAAATGGGTGTTTTCGTCATCATCTAGGTTAGACTTTTTTTTATTATTTTGATCATCAAGCATATTGAGCTTTTTCTTTTTTTGTAACTCACGCCTTTTTTTATTCTCTAATTCAACTTTTTCAGCGGCAGCCCCACTTTGCACACCCGCAATATGAAAAGCACTTTTTGACTCAACTTCTAGCCTAGTTATTCTTCCTAAATAAGGGATCATAATATCCATAAGTACTTCCTTATTTTTTCATTTTATTCATTAACCACTTGGTTTGAGTAATAAACAACCAATTATTGGCGAAAATTGCGCTTATTATCTTAATATTATCGACAGTTATAACATATGCTTTAATTAAGCTAAAAAAAACTTGCCATAATATAGCTGTTTATGTTTTTATGAATGCGAAATTTATTTAAACAGATAACAACTGAACGTTACTATATCAACGAGCAGTTACATAGGATAAAAAATGCGCTTAAACCTGACAACAGTACATCATCACCACCATTCACCGGAATAACCTGTCAGGTCTTTCGCTGAGAGGTTATTCCTAAAAGGAACCTCTGGCGATTCAAATAACATTGATTCATTTTCGCCCTGAGGTTCCCCTCGGGGTTTTTAGTTTTTAAATTAAAGGAAAATGAATAATGAACAACAGTAATCGTCTACGTATCGCCATCCAAAAAGGCGGCCGCCTATCTAAAGATTGTCAAGATCTGCTTAAACAGTTAGGTGTTAAACTTAACCTTCGTGAACAACGCTTAATTGCACACTCAACTAATATGCCAATTGACGTACTACGTGTGCGCGATGACGATATTCCGGGTTTAGTAATGGACGGTGTATGTGACTTAGGCATAGTTGGCGAAAACGTACTTGTAGAAGTTCAAGCAGAACGTGAACGACAAGGTGTTCCAAGTGAAGTAACCAAACTTTCAAAACTAGACTTTGGTTACTGTCGTCTTGCACTTGCATGGCCACAAGAGCTTGGCGCTCGCGATAAGAGCTGGTTTGAAGGCAAACGTATTGCGACTACCTACCCAGAAATCTTAACTCAGTGGTTAAAGCGCGAAGGTATTAACGCAAGTACAGTAATGCTTACGGGTTCTGTTGAAGTAGCACCGCGTGCGGGTTTATCTGATGCAATTTGTGATTTAGTATCTACTGGCGCAACACTTGAAGCTAACGGCTTGATTCAAGGCGAAACAATTTTAGAATCAAACGCGTGTTTAATTCAAAATAAAGATCTTCAAGATGCTGACAAACTAGCACTAATCAATAAGCTTATGCCGCGCCTACGTGGTGTTAGACAAGCTAAAGAAAGCAAATACATCATGCTACACGCACCAAAAAACAAACTTGATGAAATTTGTGAAATTTTACCAGGTTCTGGTCAACCTACTCTACTTGCCCTTGCTGGTAACGATGAATACGTAGCACTTCACATGGTAAGCAGCGAAACATTATTTTGGGAAACAATGGAGCAGTTAAAAGCCTTAGGCGCTAACTCTATTTTAGTTATGCCAATTGAAAAAATGATGGAGTAAGTGCCATGCTTCGTTGGAATGAGGAATCTTCACAAGTACAAGCAGCGGCGCTAATGCGCCCTGCAGTTTCTGCCAGTGCCAAGGTTGAAGCTATATGCAAAACTATTTTAGCTAACGTAAAAGAGCAAGGCGATGAAGCCTTACTTAGCATGGCTAAAGAGTTTGATAATAGATCTAACCCTCGCTTATGTGTTCCGCTTGATGAAATTAACGCATCAGAGCAAGCACTAAGTGCAGAGCTTAAATACGCAATTGATACCGCTTATGCAAACGTTAAACGTTTTCACGAAGCGCAATTGCCAAAAGATATTAAATTATCGACCCAACCAGGCGTTGTATGTGAACTGAAATATCAAGCCATCGAAGCAGTCGGTATTTATGTACCCGGTGGCAGTGCTCCACTGCCATCGTCGGTTATTATGCAGGGTGTATTAGCGCAGTTAAGCGGCGCAAAAACCGTTGTACTTGCTACACCAGTACAAGGTGATAAAGCGATTAACCCTGCTATTTTATATGCAGCTAAGTTATGTGGCATTACTACTTTGATAGAAAGTGGTGGCGCAGGCGCAATTGCAGCAATGGCTTATGGCACCGAATCGGTTCCTAAAGTGAACAAAATATTTGGCCCAGGTAATAGCTTTGTAACAATGGCTAAACAGCTCGTTGCGCAAACTATTCCAGGTATGGCAATTGATATGCCAGCAGGTCCGTCTGAAGTACTTGTTATTGCAGATGAACGTGCAAACCCAGAATTTATAGCCGCCGATTTACTCTCACAAGCAGAGCACGGTGCAGACTCGCAAGTTATTTTATTATGTAACAGCGAAAGTATAATAGAACAAACTCAGCAGGCACTTACACGCCAGTTGGCTAATTTGAGTCGCAAAGAAACAGCCGAGCAAGCGCTCGCTAATTCATCGCTTATTTTAGTTGATTCAATTGAGCAAGCATTTGATGTATCGGCGCAATACGGGCCAGAGCACTTAATTTTACAACTAGGCGATGCAACACCATACCTAGATAAGGTTAAAAATGCAGGCTCAGTATTTGTAGGTGACTACACGCCAGAATCTGCAGGCGATTACGCATCAGGTACTAACCACGTGTTACCAACATATGGTTACAGTGCAACATATTCTAGCTTAAACTTGCTTGATTTTTTTCGTACATACACAGTGCAAACAATTACTAAAAGTGGTTTAACACAGCTTTCAAAAGCTATTTTACCACTTGCAGATGCAGAAGGCCTTGATGCCCACGCTAATGCGGTTTCAATTCGTTTAGAGGCAATTAAAAATGAGCAATGAGAGCGCACAAGCGTCTAGCTTATTACCTAAGAATATTGCAGCCCTTGCTGCATACAGCTCTGCAAAAAGTGAAAAGCTAACCGGTACTACGTGGCTAAATGCTAACGAAAGCCCGTATGCTAAAAACCTTGAACTGAGTATTGAAGATTTAAATCGCTACCCTGATCCTCAACCGCAACTGGTTATTGACCGTTACGCCGCTTATACAGAGCTTGAAAGCGAAAATGTATTAATGACGCGCGGCGCAGATGAAGGCATTGAGCTTTTAGTGCGCACATACTGTGAGCCAGCCAAAGATAGTATTGCGCTATTTTTACCAACCTACGGTATGTACAAAGTAACCGCCGATACACACAACGTTGGTATTAACGCGCTTACCCAAGAATTATTATTAAGTGGCAGTGCTGACGAAATAGTTGCAGCTGTTGGCAGCTCAAAACTGGTATTTATTTGTAACCCAAATAATCCAACGGGCAGCCTAACACCACTTGATAAAGTAAAAGCGATTGCAACAGCACTTGCAGGTAAGGCACTGGTTATTGTTGACGAAGCCTATATAGAGTTTTGCCCAAAGCAAAGCGCGACTAAGCTTATTAATGAGTTTAGTAATGTAGTGGTTTTGCGTACGCTTTCTAAAGCCTTTGCGCTAGCGGGGCTCAGAACGGGCTTTACGCTTGCACAAGCGAGCGTACTAGCGCCAATTCGTAAAGTCATTGCGCCGTATCCGGTATCGGGCGTAGTAGCAAGTATTGCAGCGCAAGCAATTGCACCTGATGCAATTACATCAATGCGCCGCCAAGTTACTATTTTAAATAGCTTAAAAGCTAAGTTAGTGGATTGGCTAAACGCATCCCCTGCTGCATTAAAAATTCTCACTGGTGAAGGTAACTTTGTTACTTTAAAATTAGCCGATAAAAACTACTTTAAAATTGCACTTGAGCAAGGTTTGGTTATGCGCGCTTTTACGCTATACGGTGAAGACGACTGGCTACGAATTTCAATTGGCAGTGAACAAGAACTTGAACAAGTAAAAATTTGGTTAGATGGCTTACAAACGCCAGCTTCCACAGCATCTTTAGCAGGAAACGAAGTATCATGAGTAACCCCTATTTATTTATCGACCGCGACGGCACTATCATTGAAGAGCCAATTACCGACAAACAGGTAGATAGCCTTGAAAAGCTAGCATTTTTACCTGGTGTTATTCCTGCGTTGTTACAATTACAAGCTGCAGGTTACCGTTTAGTTATGGTATCTAACCAAGATGGTTTGGGCACAGATAGCTTCCCTACTGCTGATTTTGACATAGCACAAGACAAAATGATGGACATAATGCAAAGCCAAGGCATTAGCTTTGACGAAGTATTAATTTGCCCTCACTTTAACGAGCAAAACTGCGATTGCCGTAAACCTAAAACAGGATTACTTACCGAGCTTATGCGCTCAGGCAAAGTAGATTTAGCACGCTCTTTTGTTATTGGCGACCGCGAAACTGATATTGGCCTTGCTCAAAATCTATGTTGTGAAGGTATTTTATACGACGGCGATTGGAGTGCGATAGTGACTAAATTGACCACCGCAAACCGCGAAGGTCGTGTCACACGAAACACTAAAGAAACCCAAATTGATGTAGCCATAAACTTAGATCAAACTAAAAATGGCAGCATAGACACCGGTCTTGGCTTTTTTGATCACATGCTTGACCAAATTCGCACGCACGCAAACATTGGTTTAAACATTAAAGCCAAAGGCGATTTACACATAGATGAGCACCACCTGGTTGAAGACATTGGTATTGCTCTTGGTGTCGCACTTAAACAAGCGCTTGGCACTAAATCACAAATTGCACGCTATGGTTTTGCTCTTCCTATGGATGAATGTAAAGCTGAAGCACAAATTGATTTATCAGGTCGTGCATCATTTGTATTAAACGCTAACTTTAGCCGCGAAAAAGCCGGTGATTTAGACGTACAAATGGTTGAGCACTTTTTCAAAAGCTTAAGTGATAACGCCGCCATTAGCCTTATTTTATCGGTAAGCGACGGGAACTGCCATCACCAAGTAGAAGGCTTATTTAAAGCGTTTTCACGTGCACTTCGCATGGCAGTAGCACAAGATACGACCCAACAAACAGCCAGCTCTAAGGGATGTTTATGATTGCCATAATTAATACCGGTTGTGCCAATATAAATTCAGTACGTTTTGCGTTTGAACGCTTAGGGCAAACGCCAACAGTAATTACTTCACCAGAGCAATTAGCGGGTTTTGAGCGCGCTATATTACCAGGTGTAGGTCATGCGTCGGTTGCTATGAAACGCCTAGTCGATAACGGCTGGCAACAAGCTATAAATGAATACCAGCGCCCGCTTATGGGTATTTGTTTAGGTATGCAGTTACTGTGCGAAAGCACCGAAGAAGGTAACGTACAGTGCCTAGGTAAAATACCAGGGCAAGTAAAAGCGCTTGATGTAGGCAATTTAACGTCGCCGCATATGGGTTGGAATAACTTAAGCGTTAATAAAGAGCATGCATTAACTAAAGGGCTGACGCTCGATGAGCAAGTGTATTTTGTTCACAGCTTTGCGCACACCGTAAACGACGCCACACTAGTGAGCGGCGAATATGGTCAAACCTTTTCAGCCATTGTTGCTAAAGACAATTACGCAGGCATGCAATTTCACCCAGAGCGCAGCGCAAAAGTTGGCGCACGTTTATTACAAAATTTTGTTGATTGGCAGTTATAAGCTGCCCATTAACTAACAAAAAAGAGATTATTTGTGATTATTCCAGCATTAGACGTATTACAAAATCAAATTGTGCGCTTGTATCAAGGTAAATACGACACAGCACAGTTTTACCCTTTCGAACTTGGCGCGCGTTTAAAAGAATACGCCGACAGCGGCGCAGGTAAACTACACCTTGTTGATTTAGAAGGTGCACGCGATCCAAGTAAAAAGCAGTGGAAACATATTCAAGCTGCAACCAAAGCACTTAACGTACCATATCAAGTGGGCGGCGGTATTCGCTCAGAACAAGATGTAAGTGATTGGCTTAAAGCCGGTGCAAACCAAGTTGTTATTGGTTCAATGGCAGTAGAAAAACGCGAACAAGTAAAAGCCTGGATTGAACAATTTGGCGCAGAGCACTTTGTAATTGCCCTTGATGTAAATAAAACAGCCACGGGCTGGGCACCTGCTACACACGGTTGGTTAAGTGAATCTGAATTTGGTTTACTTGAGCTGGTAGATTTTTACGTGGGCTTAGGTGTTATTGACTTTTTATGCACGGACATCAGTAAAGATGGCACCATGACGGGTCCATCGTTTGAGCTTTACGAAGATCTAACTCGCCACAACAGCACAATTAAAGTGCAAGCCTCAGGGGGCGTAAGCTCACTTGACGACATTAAAAAGCTTAAAGAGCTAGGTGTAGGCGGCGTTATTTTAGGTAAATCATTGCTTGATGGCGCATTTAGCGTTGAGGAGGCATTGGCATGTTATCAAAACGCATAATCCCATGTTTAGACGTTAAAGACGGCCAAGTAGTTAAAGGCGTTAAGTTTAAAGGTCATGAAGTTGTTGGCGACATTTTGACAATGGCTAAAGCCTACAGCGAAGCTGGCGCCGATGAACTGGTTTTTTACGAAATCAGTGCAAGCGTTGAAAAACGCCTACTTGATGTAAACTGGGTAGAAAGTATTGCACGCAATATCGATATTCCATTTTGTGTAGCCGGCGGTATTAAATCAGTAGCTGATGCAGCGCGTGTTTTAGAGCGCGGTGCTGACAAAATAAGCATTAACAGCCCTGCTATTGCGCGCCCTGAACTTATTAAAGAATTACACGATGAGTTTGGCAAGCAATGTGTTGTTGTTGGCATAGACAGCTTTTTTGATGAAACGACTGGTGAATATTTAGTTTACCAATTAACTGGCGATCCTAATGCATCAAGCCGTACGCGTTATAAAACACAAGAATGGGTTAAACGCGTACAAGACTTAGGCGCAGGCGAAATCGTATTAAACTGTATGAACCAAGATGGCGTTCGTAACGGTTACGACAACGAGCAACTCAGTAAAATTCGCGAGCTATGTCACATTCCTTTAATCGCCTCAGGCGGTGCGGGCTCTATGCAAGATTTTGTTGATGTATTTAAACAAAGCAAAGTAGATGGTGCATTAGCCGCCAGCGTTTTTCATAAAAATGTGATTAACATTGGCGAACTAAAACAATTTTTAACAGATAACCAAGTGGCAGCAAGATTATGCAAGTAACACAACAAAACCAAGATCAAGTCGATTTCGCTAAAAGTGAAATGATCCCTGCTATTATTCAAGATGCACGCTCGGGTGTTATTTTAATGCAAGGCTTTATGAACAGCGAAGCACTAAACGTTACGCTTGAGAGTAATAAAGTGACGTTTTACTCGCGTTCAAAATCGCGTTTATGGACTAAAGGCGAGTCATCAGAAAACTACTTAAACGTAGTATCAGTGCATACCGATTGTGACTACGATTCAATTTTAGTCCTTGCCAACCCAGAAGGCCCAACGTGCCACTTAGGTACACAAAGCTGTTTTGGTGATGATGCAAAACCAAGTTTAAGCTTTTTAGCACAGTTAGAAGATGTGATTGTTGCGCGTAAAAACGACGATCCTGAAAAAAGCTACACAGCGTCATTATTTGCAAAAGACTTAAGCCGTAGTTGTCAAAAAGTAGGTGAAGAAGGCGTAGAAGTTGCCCTTGCCGCTATGAAACACGATAACGATGAGCTAACAAACGAGTCTGCTGATTTAATTTATCACCTGACTGTATTGCTACAACGCCAAGGCTTAGCCCTTGAAGATGTAGTTAAATGCTTGCAAGGTCGCCATAAATAGCATTAGTTGTGACTAACAAAGAGGCTCATATTTATATGGGCCTTTTTATTTTCCCTTTTAGTTAAGTAAATCACGTGTGATATAGTGCGAGGCTAAATTAATCGGTTACTGTGAACTATGAAAAACTATATTACTCCTTCTATTGTCGCATTTATTTTAGTTATCGCGTTTATTTTAGCGGGCTGTACCAGCAAAACTAATCAGACTACAACTACAGCAACCACTACTACAACGAATCAGTCTGTAAAAACCACAGTAACACCCGATGAATGCAGCACCATAAATAACCTAATAAATGGTTATGAGTCTGGTTTTAATTCAATCAAAACAGATAAAGTAAATAACAAGTTTACTAATCAGTGGCGTACTAATACTCATATTATTGGAGCAACCTGTACGGTTACTTTAAATAAGTCAGAGCAAGCAAGCTACCAATGCCTAACACCTGTTAATACACAAACGCAAACCGTAAAGTCTCATCAAAAACTGGCTAAGCAATTACGCCAATGCTTAACCAAAACAGGTTGGTTTGAAAGCCAAAAAGAAACAGTAAGTTCAATTTACAGCACATTTGTACTTGATACTAAAACACCTGTCATTACACTCTCTACCAATCAAGAAGGTAATGGGTTCACTACTCGCTTTGAAATTGCACCACCGTTAGGACTTTAATAATGCGCCAATTAAATCAAAACAAAAAACCATCTAAATTTAAAACCGATTGCTTAGGAATATGTGAAAGGCGCAGCGGTTACTGCACCGGGTGTGGGCGTACCAACGAAGAAATTTTTGATTGGATAATATTATCTGAAGATGAAAAAAAAGCGATTTTAGAAACACCACGAGCAGATGCTAACTCATAACAAATAAAGCCCCTAAATGTTAAAAGTAACAGTTAACTAAAAACTTTTTACTTGTTGTGGCTATTCATTTTAGTTGCGCTAATACAGCTTTCGACTACTTGCTCGAATGAGTTATTAATATCTATATTTATAACATTGAGCTCATCTTCTTTTGGAACTTCTAGCGCATCAAATTGGCTTTTGAGTAAATCAACAGGCATAAAATGCCCTTTTCTGTCCTGCATACGGCTTTTAACCAGTTCAAAATCACCAAAAAGATGTAAAAAGGTAATGCCTATATTTCCATCACATATTTGTTCTCGGTATTTCTTTTTTAATGCAGAGCAGACTATTACCGCAATTTCATTTTTCTTTTCAATGCTAAATGCAGCATCACGTATTCTTTCTAGCCAAGGCACACGATCAGCATCGTTTAAAGGCTGCCCAGATGACATTTTTAATATATTAGCCTTGGGATGTAAGTCGTCTCCGTCGATAAATTTAGCGCCAATGCGCTTTGCTAATGCATCACCCACACTTGACTTTCCTGTGCTTGAAACCCCCATTACAATATAAACACGACCTACATTTGTGTTACTCATGTATTTACCCTCGCCTTAATTTAATAATTAATTATTTTCAATGTATATATTATATTGAGTTACGGGTAACATGTTACCCGTAACAAATGCGAAAGTGAAGTTAAACACACACTAAACATCATAATTCACACTGAATATAAGTAGGGAAAAATGTCAGATTTATCATTAATACTAACCGCGGCAGGCTCCATATTTTTATTGCTTTTCTTAGTAATGAAAGTGCGACTACATGCTGTCGTCTCTTTAATCCTTGTTTCTATGATTGCAGGATTATTCTCAGGAATGAGCCCTGAAATAATTGCCGCTACAATTCAAAAGGGAATGGCTGGAACACTAGGCTTTGTAGCGGTGGTGGTCGCTTTAGGCGCCATGTTTGGCAAAGTAATGGAAGAAACCGGCGCGCTGGATCGCATTGCCCACACACTTTTACACCGTTTTAGAGAAAAAAACGCTAATTGGGCGCTTACCTTTACGGGCTTTATTTGTGCCCTCCCCCTCTTTTTTGATGTGGCCGTTGTACTTTTAATCGGTATTGTTTTTGCAGTGGTAAGAAAAGGCGGTGGCAGCGTTGTTAAAATTGGTATTGGGCTACTTGCTGGGATAGCGTCTTGTCAGGCGTTTCTTATTCCTGCGCCAGGGCCGATTTTGGTTGCCTCTCAATTAGGCGCTGACTATGGTTATATGATTTTATTTGGCCTTATTGCTGCCATACCGGCAATGATTATAGGAGGTCCAATTTGGGGCTCTATTATTTCTAAATCTATTCATGTAGAACTCCCACAGCACGAACAAATCGACGATAACCAAAGAGTTGGTAAAGGGACGCCTAGTTTTGGATTAGCATTAGGTTTGATTGCTTTGCCATTAATTATGATTAGTTTAAATACTATTGGTAGTCGCTTTGTTGAAAAAGACTCTGATTTATATAATTGGTTAGCCTTTATAGGTCATCCATTTACTGCAATTTTAGTTGCCTGCCTAATGGCATTTTATTTGCTCGGCGCAAGGCGCGGTGTCCCTAATGCTAGAATCATGGAAATTTGTGGTAGTGCCTTACAACCTGCGGGAATTATTATTCTTGTCACTGGTGCCGGTGGGGTATTTAAACAAGTATTAGTTGATTCAGGAGTCGGTACGGCACTGGGTAATTACTTAGCTGGTTCAGGCTTACCGATTGTAATACTCGCTTTTGTATTATCAGCCGCTGTGCGGGTCATTCAAGGCTCTGCGACAGTAGCTATGCTTACAGCGTGTGGTTTAATTATACCAATGCTCCAGCCTTTAGGACTTGATGGAGCGCAGCTTGCCGCTGTTACCATCGCTATTGGTGGGGGCTCTATTGTGCTCTCCCATGTAAACGACTCAGGATTTTGGTTAGCGAGTCGCTATCTCGGTTTGAGCGAAATGCAAACTCTTAAAACGTGGACAGTAATGGAAACCATTATTGGTACTGTTGGCGCACTTGTCGCTATGATTATTTCTCTGTTTTTGTAAATTTACAGTGCGTAGAGTTATCATCACACATATAAAAATTACCTGAGCCTTTTGTTATTTAGGCTCAGGTAATTAGGCTCATATAATTAGAGTATTTAAACACTTTCACCTAGATGAACTATATAACCAGTATCAATTACTTGCTTATAATTCATGCTAGCATCCAAATCGGAATTAATCCGGCTCAACAACTCTCTTCCCGCAACATTACCTATCTGATAACGAGGGGTGATCACACTTGTTAATTGAGGCACCATTGCTTGGCCAATATCATGACCATGAAAACCCACAATCCCCATTTGGCTAGGCACTAAAATGTTGTTCCGCTGGCACTCAAAAATAGCCCCAATTGCTAAATCATCATTAGTACAAAACAAACAGTCAGTATTTGGGTAGTCAGTACGCGCTTTTTGTAAAAGTTCAGCGCCTAAACTGTAAGATGAAGCTTGATCAGTCATCACACTTTTAGGCGTAAAGCCTTTAGCTAACATAGCATCTGAATAACCTTGAAATTTTAGGCGTGTTCGTACATCGAGCCTTGCACCTATATAAACAATATTTCGATAGCCTTTATTTAAAAGTGCTGTCGTCATATCAAAAGCGGCTTTAACGTTATCAAAACCAACCGCTTGCTGCATAGGAGAGTGATGAGTATCCATTATTTCAATCACAGGTACGCCTGACATTTCAATCATTTTTAGCGTTCTGTCTGTGTGTGAGGTTTCTGATAAAATTAAACCATCAACGTGGTACGACAATAAATACTCAACCCGTTTTTCTTCAATTTCAGGGTTGTAACCATAATGGGCCAACATTGTTTGATATCCTGCAGGCCCTGTTACATCTTCAATGCCTCTTATAACTTGAGCAAACACGTGATTCGTTAACGATGGAACTAGTACACCAATAGAGTAGCTTTTAGCATTAGAGAGTAAATCAGGGGCTTTATTTGCAATGTAGCCTAGCGTATCAATAGCTGCACTAATTTTAGTGCGAGTAGACTCTGATACTTTTTCGGGATTACGTAAATAACGACTCACCGTCATTTTGGTTACACCAACCGCATCGGCAATATCTTGAAGAGAAGAACGTTTGTTTTTTTTCATCACACACAATTAAATAAAATGTTACTTGTAACATACCAACTATTGTGAAAAATCACTACTTTTAGCCATTTTTATTTAGGTTATCGCTAAGCGATTACCCAAGAGATTTAAATAACCTAGACCTATTTTAATGAATAAATCTGTATTTGTACCAATAACATTAAACAGAGGCTCAGATACTCCGAGCCTCATCGTAATTAAAAACTTATAGCAATCTCAACAATTGCGAACCAGGTATGCCGCTTTGTGGTAATAACGCGGGGGTAACTGCAAATGCTTCTGGAATTTTACTTTTGATCTCATCCATCTTTTTACGGTTATTTTGTTTATCATAAACATAATATTTAAGGATATTTCCGTATACATTGTCTTTTGCATCAACCTGCTCTAGGGTTTTTAACGCTTTATCGTAATCATCAAGGTAAATGTATGCCAGTGCTAAGTTATCAGCAGAGCCAACATGCAGCTTACCTTCAAGCTGTTTTGATAAATCTTCAAGCTCTGCAACAGCAAGCTCATAACGCCCTAGCTGTATATAGGCCGTTGCTAGTGAGTTTTTTAAAAAGTAAGGTGGGTTACTGCCCGGCTCGTACCATTTTTCGTAAGCACTCAATATGTCTTCATATTGCTCAAGTTTAGAGTAAACGTGATTTAGCAGCCTAAAGCTTTGTAGTTTGATTTCAGCTTCTTCAAAACCAGTAAGTTTGTCTCTATTCAAGTGCCAATCTTGAATGCCTTGCGCAGCTTGGCTTAACGGTTCAGGGTTATCACTTTTTGCCCCAGTAGCACTTTTTAGAAGCTGTGCAAGTTGTTGTTTATATTCTTCACTTTTAACAGGAGCCTGAGACGTATTATTACTTGGCTGCTTGTTATCTGAACTACCATCTACAATTTGCGCTGCAGCTAAAGCACTAAAAGACATTGCCGCCGCAACCATAACCAAATATTTACTTTTCATTGTTTTTTCCTTGTTTAACATTTTGATCCTCTGAATATTAAAACTCTTAGAATGAGCAATATTCAAAAGTGGGGGGGTAAAAAAGTTAGGCGAGCTTTTAGCACTTTGCTCTTGTAGCAATAAACTGGCTAAATCCAATTGGTATTTACCTTTTAGCTTTTGCATACACAACTCATCACAGCTAAGTTCGAGTTGCTCTTTTGCTAAACGAGTTAACTTTAAGCAAATAGGATTCCACCAAAAAACGCTTTCTATAAAACAAATAAGCCACGTCCAATAAATATCACCTTGTTGTAAATGAGTTACCTCGTGTTGAATGACTGAATCTAATTCTTTACGGTGTGTCATCGTCGACTCTAACCAAATAACAGGCTTTATTAACCCGGTAGCAAAAGCAGGTTCTGTATGGGTTGTTAGTCTAATTGGATACTGATTGTTGATGTGGTTAAGTTCAGGACTTGGCTTTGAGTTAATGTATAAATTTTTTATAAGCTTTACATATAAGCCCACGCGTAATAAAAACAATCCAAAACCAGCTAAAACTAAAACCATGAAAACATTACTAAGTGATGGCAATAAGTCCCATATAACCATATCGCTTTGTAATTCGTCCTTAGTTGCTACTTGTTCAGCATTTGGTATTAATGCTTTAACATCGGGAATCAATTGCGCCACGTTAAATGTGTAACGATTTGCCCCTTCAAATAAGGATAACTGGGAAAAATATTGCCAAGGGACAAACCAACATGCCAAGGCAATCATTAAAATGTAAAAGTTTAATCGTGCTGGGGCATTTTTAAGCCCTTTTACTGTAAGCAAAATACATAAGCTAATAAGTGTGCAAGTTAGTAAATAATCCGTCATTACCCTCTCCTTTAATCTAACTTCTTATTTTTTAAAAGCGTTTGTAAATATTCTATATCTTCATCATTTAGCTTTTCTTCTTTGATAAAGTGGGCAATTAAACTACGAGAATTACCTTTAAAAAATCGTTGCATAAAACTAGGCATAGCTTGCTCCGATAATGTGTCTTGAGTAACTATTGTTCTAAAAACAATAGCTCGCCCTTCATGTCCACAACGCTCAATCGCTCCTTTGTGTTCTAACCTATCTACAATAGTTTTAACTGTTGTATAGGCTACTTTTTTATCTTTTTGCTTATCAGCTAAAAGCACCTTATGTAGTTGACTCGCGGTACAGGGTTCTTCCTGCCAGAGCAGCTGCATAATATCCATTTCAAAATCACTAAGTTTCATTGTCGCTCCTATTACTACACTTGTAGTGGTACTGTTACAAATGTAGTAGTAAGTAATCTTAGTGTCAATACAAAATTGACATGTGAATAAAAAACAAACGGTAAAAATATAAAAGCCTTAGGAAGGTTTTATAAAAAAGGTATATAAAATAAGGAGGTATACTTATTAATAGATTTTAGAAAAACATAAAAAACGATAGTTTATTTTCAACTAACGCTTTTTATGCTTTAAAGTTTTTTATGAAAGGTAGTGAGGTAACTATGCTTTATCGAGCGCTTGGCTTACATCGGCAATTATGTCTGCAATGTTTTCAATACCAACCGACAAACGAATTAAATCGCGGCTTACGCCCGCATTAGCAAGCTCTTCATCATTTAATTGGCGGTGTGTAGTTGACGCAGGATGACACGCAAGCGACTTGGCATCGCCAATATTAACTAAGCGTAAAATCATGTTTAGCGCATCAATAAAACGAGTACCTGCTTCTAGGCCACCTTCAATACCAAAGCTTAAAATACCCGATGCTTTACCACTGGTAATTTTTTGACTCATTTCGTTATACGGGCTTGATTTTAATCCTGCGTAATTAACCCAAAGTACTTTTGGATGATTTTCTAAATATTCAGCTAACTGCTGTGCATTTTCGCAGTGACGATCCATTCTTAAGCCTAAGGTTTCAAGGCCGATTAAAATGTCAGATGCGTTTTTAGGCGCAAGCGCTGCGCCGGTATTTCTAAGTGGCACTACTCT
The DNA here is from genome assembly GCF_015864265.1 of Pseudoalteromonas sp. NZS37. Classification (NCBI taxonomy): domain Bacteria; kingdom Pseudomonadati; phylum Pseudomonadota; class Gammaproteobacteria; order Alteromonadales; family Pseudoalteromonadaceae; genus Pseudoalteromonas; species Pseudoalteromonas sp. NZS37. The sequence continues at coordinate 283,365 of NZ_JADYXL010000007.1, forward strand.
GCAGCGACCGATAAATGCAGCTTCAGCAAAAGCTTCGGTATAAACCACATTGTGATACGACGGATCGGGCTCGTTCATCATTGCAAAACGTGTAGCATTCGCTTTCCAATCAAATTTTCCTGAGTCGACAATCATGCCGCCAATAGCAGTACCGTGCCCGTTTATATACTTTGTCAGTGAGTGAACCACTATATCGGCGCCTAGCTCAAATGGGCGGCATAAATACGGCGTAGCCACGGTATTATCAACAATAAGCGGCACACCTTTGCTATGTGCAATACGTGCTAAACGTTCAATATCAACAATATTACCTGCAGGATTACCAATAGATTCACAAAAAACAGCGCGGGTGTTGTCGTCAATTGCATTCTCGAACGCGGTAAAGTCATCGGCCTTTATCATGCGTGCTTCAATACCCTGCCTAGGTAAGGTATGTGCAAATAAGTTATACGTGCCACCATATACTTGGCTGGTACTCACAATATTAGTGCCTACTTCGCACAAGCATTGAATAGCATACGTAATAGCGGCCATCCCAGAGGCCACGGCTAGCCCACCAATACCCCCTTCCATTGCAGCAATACGTTGTTCAAGTACGGCATTGGTTGGGTTCATTATGCGGGTGTAAATATTTCCCGGTACTTTTAAATCGAATAAATCAGCGCCATGCTGCGTGTTATCAAATGTATAAGAAGAAGTGTGATAAATAGGCACGGCTGCCGATTTGGTCGTAGCCTCAGATTCGTAACCGTGGTGCAGTGCTAATGACTCTAATTTCATAATTATTCCCTTCAATTAATTTACCACTAACCTAGCACTTCTTGGTTATAAAATGCACATGAAATATATTAAAGGGTGTTAAGGTGATTTGATTTAAGTTAAAGGCAGCTCAGAGCGAATAGCGGTCATTCAGGTGAGTCGTCATTAACTTAGTAAGAATAAGAGGACACTTTCCTCTTTTTTAGATGTTTATATAAGCTACAGAAACTATAATATTTATAGCTGGCAATAGCTTACACTATTTGCTATTAGTATAAGTTCATAAAATAAGGACGTTTTCGCGCTAAAAAAGGGAAAGTGTCCTCTGATAAAGTTGTTGAACTAAGCCGCTACGCGGAGATCCTATTCTGACCATTTGAGCCACACTTACCTTGGGGTTATCCCATATTTGGAGGTAAGTAATGAATACACTCATTGAACAAGTCAAAACTGAAA
>NZ_JADYXL010000070.1:0-597 GCF_015864265.1 Pseudoalteromonas sp. NZS37
GTTATGCTTGACCCTGAAAATCCGATTGATTTCCCTTTCAATATTCGTCCCGTTCTTCATAAACCTGATGTCTGGTCTAAACTTTCTCCCCAGGTTAAGAAAAACGAAATAGCTCTATGGAAAAAATATACTGATGCTGTCCAAGAAACAGAGCTTTGCAAAGAGTGGCAAAAGATTACAGGCGATAGCAAAATCGTAGATGTAAGGCCTATCGAGGGCGACCCCGCTCAAGGTTTTGTAGAAGTATTTAAATATGCACTTAAGTTTTCAGATTTAAAGCCTAAAGAAAATATAGAAGCTTATTCTTACCTTAAGGGAAAAAGGTTAACTGGTAGCTTTGGATGTTTTTGGGGTGTAAAAATCCCTGAAAAAATGACCGATGATCTTTTAGAGGATCTCCCTTACATAGAACTTTTCTATAAATACACTAAGGCGGGTTACTCTCTCCAGTCGGCCACTCCTAAGTCTGAAAAAAGTTACAGTAATCAAGATAAGGAAATTTTAAGTCGCATTGGCTCAGGTTCTTCACCTTTGCCTAAGATTAATAGTGTTTTTAATAATCATGGTTTTTTAAATTCTATAATTCAAACTGTAGCC
>NZ_JADYXL010000071.1:0-565 GCF_015864265.1 Pseudoalteromonas sp. NZS37
AACATGCTCGCGCCGAACAACATGACCAGTGCGTCGGGTTTCAACTCCCTCGCGGTTGATGTGACCGGCCCCTGGAGGTAACGCCGTGGCCGCACACAAATATTGGCGTGCCAAGCTGATGACGGCCCCCACGCTGTCCACGCTTGAGCTGTCTGAGTTTCACCTGTTCGACGGCGCCACGCGCGTCGATGCGGCGGCCACGCTGACGGCGAGTGCGGCCCCCACGGGTCCGCTGACCAACCTGTCTGACAACAACACGGCCACAGGCTGCTACTGGAGCACCGGAGGTGATGCGGTGGTGCTGACATGGACGTTTCCAACGGCCGTACAGGTTACAGGCATTGAGCTGGGCGCGCGCACCACAGCCTCTCGATTCCCCACCGCTCTGGTCTTGCAGGGGGGAGATGCCGTAACAGGAACGGGTCCTAGCCCAGAGTACACCACACTGATGGGGTTTGGTGTGAAGGCATTCGCCTCTGCCGCCAAGACGGGGGTCATGCTGCAAGCTGTGCAGCCCACGGACGGTGGGGTGATCTACAGCGCGTTTGACTTTCAGACACCCAGC
>NZ_JADYXL010000072.1:0-560 GCF_015864265.1 Pseudoalteromonas sp. NZS37
ATGGCAAAAGAAAAGTTTGAACGCGTAAAACCGCACGTAAACGTTGGTACAATCGGCCACGTTGACCACGGTAAAACTACACTAACTGCAGCAATCACTAACGTACTTGCAAAAGTATACGGCGGTGTTGCTAAAGATTTCGCATCAATCGACAACGCTCCTGAAGAGCGCGAACGTGGTATCACTATTTCAACGTCTCACGTTGAATACGATACTCCTTCACGTCACTACGCACACGTAGATTGTCCTGGTCACGCCGATTATGTTAAAAACATGATCACTGGTGCTGCTCAAATGGACGGCGCGATCTTAGTAGTTGCTGCGACTGATGGCCCTATGCCACAAACGCGTGAGCACATCCTTCTTTCTCGTCAAGTTGGCGTTCCTTACATCATCGTGTTCATGAACAAATGTGACATGGTAGATGACGAAGAGCTACTTGAACTAGTAGAAATGGAAGTTCGTGAACTTCTTTCAGAATACGATTTCCCAGGTGATGACTTACCTCTAATTGCTGGTTCTGCGCTTAAAGCGTTAGAAGGCGAGAAAGAGTGGGAAGA
>NZ_JADYXL010000073.1:0-559 GCF_015864265.1 Pseudoalteromonas sp. NZS37
AGAAGCTGGTGGTGGCGGACTTGTCCAACATCGAGGGCCGCATGCTCGCGTGGGTGGCCGGGGAAGAATGGAAGCTGCAGGCGTTCCGGGAGTACGACGCTGGCCGTGGGCCCGATTTATATAAGGTTACCGCCTCCATCATCACCGGCGTGCCGGCCATGGAGGTGCCCAAGTACATCCGCGACTCGCTAGGGAAAGTTTCAGACCTCGCCAGCGGGTACATGGGCGGTGTGTCTGGCTACCAGAAGTTCGCGGCGGCCTACAACGTCCGCATGGCCGACTACTGGGGCACTCTGCAGGAACAGGTGTCCCCCGCGCTGATCGCCAAAGCTCACGAAAACCTGAACAAGTGGGGCCGCCCGCAATTGGAGTCGCTGGAGATCAGCGAAACCGAATGGCTCGCCAGCGAGGCGTGCAAACTCGCCTGGCGCGCTCGCCACCCTGCCACCAAAGCCTTCTGGTACGACCTGCAGAACGCGGCCAAGAGCGCCCTCCGGAACTGGGGCGTGGTGTTTCCTGTTGGCAAGTACATCAAGGTGCGCTGCGTGTCCCACAAGGG
>NZ_JADYXL010000074.1:0-549 GCF_015864265.1 Pseudoalteromonas sp. NZS37
CCCAAGGCTTCGATCATCACCCTCAAGTCGATGATCCGCGCCAAGATGGGTGGTCGCTCCTTCGGTCGCATCCGCGTGATCTGCTCGCTGGGCTTCTTCACCCCCCTGGTGCAGAACACCAAGATGATCAAGGCGTGGGAACTGTGGAACCAAGGCGCCTACCTGCGCACCGACCAGGTGAACGGTGGCGACTTCGAGTTCGCAGGCGTGATCTTCGAGGTCTACGACGGCGGCACCTCGGCCGGCGACTTCATCGCTGACGGTATCGCCTACGCCTACCCCGAAGGTGTCCCCGGCATGTTCCAGTCCAAGTTCGCACCTGCGGACTACATGGAGACGGTGAACACGCAGGGCCTGCCGTTCTACGCCAAGCAGGAAGCGATGCCTTTCAACAAGGGCATCATCGGCGAGGCGCAGTCCAACCCGATCCACTTCAACTCGTTGCCCGAGGCAGTCATCAAGCTGTCTGTGGCCGCGAGCTAAATGGCAAGCGTCTTCGGGCGCATGACGGAGAGCGTCCTTTCCCTGCTGGGCGAGGACGCTCTTTTA
>NZ_JADYXL010000008.1:0-172883 GCF_015864265.1 Pseudoalteromonas sp. NZS37
CGTATACTTTTGCAAGTACGTTAGTGATTGCTGCAGTTAGTGTAGTTTTACCGTGGTCAACGTGGCCGATTGTACCAACGTTTACGTGCGGTTTTACGCGTTCAAACTTTTCTTTTGCCATCTTAAAAAATTCCTAATAAAGAAATTAAAGCCTGACTCACTATTGAGCCAGACAAGCTAAAATTATATAACAGCGCGAGCTGAAATTATTGTATCTGCAACGTTTTTAGAGGCTTCAGCGTACTTCACAAACTCCATAGAGTATGAGGCACGGCCCTGTGTTGCAGATCGTAAAGCAGTTGCATAACCAAACATTTCAGAAAGAGGAACCTGCGCATTAATTTGCTTAAGTCCACCTAATGCATCTTCCATGCCTTCGATTATGCCGCGGCGACGGTTTAAGTCGCCAACTACATCACCCATATTTGAATCAGGAGTGAGTACTTCAACCTTCATTACTGGCTCTAGTAGTACAGGGTTAGCTTTAAGCGCCCCATCTCTCATTGCCAGTGAACCTGCTATTTTAAATGCCATTTCATTCGAATCTACATCATGGAATGAACCATCATATAAAGTCGCTTTAACGCCAAGTAATGGGTAGCCTGCCAGTACACCTTGAGACATTTGCTCTTGGATACCTTTGTCTACCGCAGGGACGAACTCTTTAGGAACAGAACCACCTACGGTTTCGTTAACGAACTCGTAAATTGGTGACTCATCATCCGTAATATCCATCGGTTCAAGTTTAATCCAAACGTGACCATATTGACCACGACCACCTGACTGACGTATAAACTTCCCTTCAACCTTAACAGTTGAACGAATAGCTTCTCGGTATGAGACCTGCGGCTTACCAACGTTACATTCAACACTGAATTCACGTTTCATACGGTCGACGATGATATCTAGGTGAAGTTCACCCATGCCAGAGATTATAACCTGGCCTGATTCTTCGTCAGTTTGTACTCGAAAAGAAGGGTCTTCAGCAGCTAGTTTACCCAGCGCGATACCCATCTTATCTTGGTCAGCTATAGTGCGAGGCTCAACCGCAATAGAGATTACTGGTTCAGGGAATTCCATACGCTCAAGCGTAATAATAGAATTCGGATCACACAGTGTTTCACCTGTTGTTACGTCTTTAAGACCAATAGCTGCCGCGATGTCGCCTGCGAAAACTTCTTTGATCTCTTCACGAGAGTTTGAATGCATCTGTACGATACGGCCAAGTCGCTCACGCTTACTTTTTACTGGATTATATACCGTGTCACCCTGTTTAACAGTACCAGAGTAAACACGGAAAAAGGTCAAGGTTCCAACAAACGGGTCTGTTGCAATCTTAAAAGCGAGTGCAGCAAACGGCGCCTTATCATTAGCTGGACGTTCTTCCTCAGTACCATTTTCTAAGATACCTTGGATTTGTTTCACTTGCTCTGGTGAGGGCATATATTCAACAACGCAATCAAGCACAGCTTGAACACCTTTGTTTTTAAATGCGCTACCACAAGTAACTGGAACAATCTCATTAGCTAATGTTCGTTGGCGTAAAGCATTTTTAATTTCTGCTTCACTTAACTCTTCACCTTCTAAGTATTTATCCATTAGTTCTTCTGTTGCTTCAGCAGCGCTTTCAACTAAGTGAGAGCGCCATTCTTCAGCTAATTCCAGAAGTTCTGCCGGTATTGCCTCATAAGAGAAAGTCATACCCTGGTCCGCTTCGTTCCAGTTAATCACTTTCATTTTTATAAGGTCAATAACACCTTTAAAGTCGTCCTCAGCGCCTACAGGCAACTGAATTGGAACAGGCGTTGCTCCAAGACGAGATTTCACCTGGCTAACCACAGCTAAGAAGTCAGCGCCCGTGCGATCCATTTTATTTACGAAGATCATTCTCGGAACTTCGTATTTGTTCGCTTGACGCCAAACTGTCTCAGTTTGCGGCTGTACACCAGATGAAGCACAAAGAACAACTACCGCACCATCTAATACGCGTAAAGAACGCTCTACTTCGATAGTGAAATCTACGTGTCCTGGAGTATCAATAATATTGATACGATGGGCGTCAAATTGAGCATCCATCCCTTTCCAAAAACACGTTGTTGCAGCAGAAGTGATTGTGATACCACGCTCTTGTTCCTGCTCCATCCAATCCATAGTTGCAGCGCCATCATGTACTTCACCGATCTTATGAGAAAGACCCGTGTAGAACAGAACACGTTCTGTTGTGGTGGTTTTGCCTGCATCTACGTGAGCGACAATACCTATATTACGATAGCGCTCAAGTGGAGTTGTACGTGCCATATGATCCTCTTAAAGGTTAAAGACAGATTACCAACGGTAATGAGCGAATGCTTTATTCGCTTCAGCCATACGGTGAACGTCTTCACGTTTCTTAACCGCAGTGCCTTTATTATCAGAAGCGTCAACGATTTCTTGAGCTAAACGTAAGCCCATAGATTTTTCGCCACGCTTACGTGCAGCGTCTACTAACCAACGCATACCTAATGCGTTACGACGAACTGGACGTACTTCAACTGGTACTTGATAAGTTGAACCACCAACACGGCGAGATTTAACTTCTACCTGTGGGCGGATGTTATCAAGTGCAGTTTCAAAGATTTCTAGGTGCGACTTGCCTGATTTCTCAGCAGCCACGTCTAGCGCACCATAAACAATTTTTTCAGCAGTAGATTTCTTGCCGTCTAACATCACGATGTTAACGAATTTAGCAAGAAGTTCCGATCCGAACTTAGGATCTGGAAGAATTTTACGTTGACCGATTACGCGTCTTCTAGGCATTTTGTATCTCCGGTTTATTCAGGTTTGCTCTTTCGAGTCAATCACCCAAAACAATAATTATAAATATTTAGTGCTTGGCCTTACTAACGGAAAACAATTAGCCTTTAGGGCGTTTTGCACCGTATTTAGAACGAGCTTGACGACGATCGCTAACGCCTGCACAGTCAAGTGCACCACGAACAGTGTGAAAACGCACACCTGGTAAATCTTTAACACGACCACCACGGATTAGGATTACACTATGCTCTTGAAGGTTATGACCTTCACCGCCAATGTATGAAGTTACTTCGAAACCGTTAGTTAAACGTACACGTGCTACTTTACGTAACGCCGAGTTTGGTTTCTTAGGTGTAGTTGTATATACGCGAGTACATACACCGCGCTTTTGCGGACACGCTTTTAGTGCAGCTGAGTTACTTTTCGTAACCTTGCTACGGCGTGGCTTACGCACTAGCTGGTTAATAGTTGCCATTTAAATAGCTCCTGAAATTAAAATTACTACTGAAAAAAATAAAAAATCCGCCCTTTATTTACGAGCCTGCATTAAGCACACAAGTAAATGGGTGGCGGAATTTTAATGAGCAAAGTTTAACCTGTCAACCTAAACTAACCGCAAGACAGCATATAACTGACTTGCGATCACTTAATCTATTGATTAAGAACAGTTTATTGATTTCCAGACAAATCAGCATTTAGAGCGTCTGTAAGTGCTTGAGTTGCCTCTTCTGCACTTACTGTTTGCTCTTCTACTACTACTTTGCTTTGTTTACGGCGAGCCATACGTTCTTGATGATACGCAAAACCGGTACCGGCTGGGATCAAACGACCCACAATTACGTTTTCTTTAAGACCGCGAAGCTCATCGCTCTTACCATTCACTGCCGCATCTGTAAGAACACGTGTTGTCTCTTGGAAAGACGCTGCAGAGATGAAAGATTCTGTTGCTAGTGATGCTTTTGTGATACCCATTAACTGGATTTCAAACTTAGCTGGTATCTTACCTTGTTTTTCAAGGTCACGGTTTGCGATATTAACGCGCGCCACTTCGATTTGCTCACCGGCTAAGAAGTCAGTATCACCGCCGTGCATAATGGTACATTTACGTAACATTTGACGGATAATTGTTTCAATGTGCTTGTCATTGATCTTAACGCCTTGCAAACGGTAAACCTCTTGCACTTCGTTAACGATATAGTTAGCAACATGAGTCACACCACGTAGGCGCAAGATGTCATGCGGTGATTCAGGACCATCGGCGATAACTTCACCTTTAGACACTTGCTCACCTTCAAACACGTTAAGTTGACGCCATTTAGGAATCATCTCTTCGTAATGATCACCTTCAGCTGGAGTAATAACTAAACGTTTCTTACCTTTAGTCTCTTTACCGAAGCTAATTGTACCAGTTACTTCAGCTAATATAGCTGGTTCTTTTGGCTTACGAGCTTCAAATAAGTCGGCTACGCGTGGTAGACCACCCGTGATATCACGAGTTTTCGAACCTTCTTGCGGAATACGTGCTAACACGTCACCTGGGTTTGCTGTAACGCCGTCAATAACTTCAATCGTCGTGAATGAAGGAAGACGTGTTTCTTGCAGACCGCGCTCTTCACTTTCGATGATAAGCTTTGGTTCTTTCGTATTTACTTTAGCAAGATCTTTTACAACTACACGGGTTAAACCAGTTAGCTCATCAGTCTGTGCTTCAGTATTTGAATCATCGATATCGCTGAACGATACTTTTGATTTATGCTCAAGAACGATTGGGTGACTATGCGGGTCCCAAGTAGCAACGATATCGTTACCTAGAACTTCAGCATTGTCTTGCACTGTTAATACCGCACCGTAAGGTACTTTATAACGCTCTTTCTCACGACCATGACTATCAATGATAGTAATTTCCGTAGAACGAGAGGTAATAACAATCTTACCGTCTGTGTTTAATACGTACTTAGAGTTATGAAGTTTTAATGTACCGTTAGTTTTAACTTGTACATTATTTTCTGCAGACGCTCTAGATGCCGCACCACCGATGTGGAAGGTACGCATTGTTAACTGTGTACCCGGCTCACCAATTGACTGTGCCGCGATAACACCCACTGATTCACCAGCGTTGATGATATGACCACGTGCTAGGTCACGACCATAACAGTTAGCACAAACACCGAAGTCATTATCACAAGTGATAACAGAACGTACACGAACTTCATCTACTGAATGCTCTTCTAAAAGATCACACAGTTTTTCGTCTAGCATGATATTACGTTCAACAAGCACTGTATTAGTACCTGGAATCACAATATCTTCAGCAACAACACGACCTAGAACACGTTCACGAAGTGCTTCTACAACATCACCACCTTCAATAAGCGGTTTCATTGTTAAGCCATCTTCTGTGCCACAGTCATCTTCATTGATTACCAAATCTTGTGCAACGTCTACTAGACGACGCGTTAGGTAACCCGAGTTTGCTGTTTTAAGTGCTGTATCGGCAAGACCTTTACGCGCACCATGCGTTGAGATGAAGTACTGAAGTACGTTTAGACCTTCACGGAAGTTAGCTGTGATTGGAGTCTCGATGATTGAACCATCTGGACGTGCCATTAGACCACGCATACCCGCCAACTGACGAATCTGTGCAGCACTACCACGAGCACCTGAGTCGGCCATCATAAACACTGAGTTAAATGACGGTTGCTCTACTTCTTCACCTTGTGCATTGATAACTGTATCTTTCGACAAGTTAGACATCATCTCACGTGATAAGTTTTCGTTTACACGTGACCAGATATCGATAACTTTGTTGTACTTTTCACCAGCCGTTACAAGACCTGATTGGAATTGTTGGTTGATTTCAGTAACTTCAGCTTCAGCTGATTCAATTATCTGTGCTTTAACCGGTGGGATAACTAAGTCATCAATACCGATAGAAACACCTGACTTCATTGCATAATGGAAACCGGTGTACATAACTTGGTCAGCAAAGATAACTGTATCTTTAAGACCTAGACGACGGTAACACTCATTCAATAAGCCAGAAATCTGCTTTTTACCTAGCGGCTGGTTGATTGACGCAAACGGCATGCCTTTAGGTAAAATTAGAGATAGAATCGCACGACCAACAGTTGTATCGATAACAGTAATAGTATCTTCTACTACGCCGTCTTCGTTTTTAACTGATTGGCTAATACGTACTTTCACAATTGCGTGAAGGTCTGCATTGCCACTGCGGTATGCTTTTTCTGCTTCTTTTGGATCTTTAAATATCGCGCCTTCGCCTTTAGCGTTAATGCGGTCACGAGTCATGTAATAAAGACCCAATACAACATCCTGTGAAGGAACGATGATTGGCTCACCATTCGCAGGAGATAGAATGTTGTTTGTTGACATCATCAATGCACGAGCTTCAAGCTGCGCTTCGATTGTTAACGGTACGTGTACCGCCATTTGGTCACCATCGAAATCGGCGTTGTAAGCCGCACATACTAATGGATGCAAATGAATCGCTTTACCTTCGATAAGCACAGGTTCAAACGCTTGGATACCCAAACGGTGAAGTGTTGGTGCACGGTTAAGTAATACTGGGTGTTCACGAATTACTTCGTCAAGTACATCCCATACTTCCGGAACTTCACGTTCAACCATCTTCTTAGCAGCTTTGATTGTCGTAGCCATGCCGCGACGTTCTAATTTGCCATAGATGAATGGTTTGAATAGCTCTAGTGCCATCTTCTTAGGAAGACCACATTGGTGAAGCTTAAGTGTAGGACCAACTGTGATTACAGAACGGCCTGAATAATCTACACGCTTACCAAGTAAGTTCTGACGGAAACGACCTTGCTTACCCTTGATCATATCAGCAAGAGATTTAAGAGGACGTTTGTTAGAACCTGTAATTGCACGACCACGACGACCGTTATCAAGTAGCGCATCTACCGCTTCTTGTAACATACGTTTTTCGTTACGTACAATAATGTCTGGTGCTGCTAAATCTAGTAGACGCTTAAGACGGTTATTACGGTTAATAACACGACGGTAAAGGTCATTTAGATCAGATGTCGCAAAACGACCACCGTCTAATGGTACTAATGGGCGTAGATCAGGTGGCAATACTGGAAGTACTGTCATGATCATCCACTCAGGGTTATTACCTGATTGGTGGAACGATTCCATTAACTTAAGACGTTTAGTGATTTTTTTACGCTTAGTTTCAGAGTTAATTGTTGGTAACTCTTCACGCATCTCAGCAATTAATTGAGCAAGATCAAGTTCACGAAGCAAGTCTAAAACTGCTTCAGCACCCATCTTAGCTTCAAACTCATCACCGTGCTCTTCTAGTGAATCTAAGTATTCTTCTTCACCTAATAACTGACCACGCTCAAGCGTTGTCATACCAGGTTCAGTTACTACGAATGATTCGAAGTAAAGAACACGTTCAATATCACGAAGCGTCATATCTAGCATTAAGCCAATACGTGACGGTAATGATTTTAAAAACCATATATGTGCAACTGGGCTCGCAAGGTCGATATGACCCATACGATCGCGTCGCACTTTAGTGAGTGTTACTTCAACGCCACACTTTTCACAGATCACACCACGGTGTTTAAGGCGTTTATATTTACCACATAAACACTCATAATCTTTCACTGGGCCGAAAATACGGGCACAGAATAAGCCATCGCGCTCAGGCTTGAAAGTACGGTAGTTAATAGTCTCAGGTTTCTTTACTTCACCGTATGACCATGAACGAACCATGTCTGGTGAAGCAAGACCAATGCGAATTGCATCGAATTCTTCGGTCTTATTTTGTTGCTTCAGAAACTTAAGTAAGTCTTTCACCTTAGCTCTCCTGTCGGAGTTAATCTTGAGGACGGATAATCTCGTCCCTACATTCTATTCAGCCGTAACAGATGCTGCAGCGTTAACTGCAGCATCTAATTGGCTTAATTTTCTTCCAACTCGATGTTGATACCCAGTGAGCGGATTTCTTTCAACAATACGTTGAACGATTCTGGCATACCTGGTTCCATTTTATGGTTACCATCAACGATGTTTTTATACATCTTAGTACGACCGTTCACGTCATCCGATTTCACTGTTAGCATTTCTTGTAGAGTGTAAGCAGCACCATAAGCTTCAAGTGCCCATACTTCCATCTCACCAAAACGCTGGCCACCGAACTGTGCTTTACCACCCAGCGGCTGCTGAGTAACAAGGCTGTAAGAACCAGTAGAACGTGCGTGCATCTTATCGTCAACCAAGTGGTTAAGTTTAAGCATGTACATGTAACCAACAGTTACTTGACGTTCAAACTGATCGCCAGTACGGCCATCATAAAGTGTAACCTGACCACTACGAGGATAGCCCGCAAGCTCAAGCATGTCTTTGATTTCGCTTTCTTTCGCGCCATCAAATGCAGGAGTAGCTATTGGTAAACCACCTTTTAAGTTTTCAGCTAGACGACGAATTTCGTCATCAGTGAAGCTAGCAATATCTACAACTTGGCGAGATTCGCCAATTTCGTATGCTTGCTTGATGAAGTCACGTAGCTCATGAAGCTCACGTTGCTCTTTCATCATCTCTTCAATACGTTCACCGATACCACGTGCAGCAAGACCCATATGTGTTTCAAGGATCTGACCGATGTTCATACGTGATGGTACACCTAGTGGATTCAATACGATATCTACCGTACGACCTTTGTCATCGTAAGGCATATCTTCTACTGGTACGATAGTCGAGATAACACCTTTGTTACCATGACGACCCGCCATTTTATCACCCGGTTGGATACGACGTTTAACAGCTAGGTATACTTTAACAATCTTAAGTACGCCTGGTGCTAAGTCATCACCTTGGGTAATTTTACGACGTTTGTTTTCAAACTTCTTATCGTATTCAGCTTTAAGTTCATCGTACTGTGCAGCTAGTTGCTCAAGCTCAGCTTGCTTGTCTTCTTCAGCAAGGCTTTGCGTAAGTACTTTTTCAGCATTTAGAGATGCAAGTTTATCTTCATCAAAACCAGCAGCTATAAGTAGCTTACGTGCACGGTCTAAAACGCCTGCTTCTAAAATACGGAACTCTTCGTTGAAGTCTTTCTTCGCTTCGCGAAGCTGCATGTCTTCAACTTCTAACGCGCGTTTATCTTTTTCAACACCATCACGGGTGAAAACTTGCACGTCAATTACAGTACCAGTTACAGAATTTGGTACACGTAAAGAGCTGTCTTTAACGTCAGACGCTTTTTCGCCGAAGATAGCACGCAGTAGCTTCTCTTCAGGTGTAAGCTGTGTCTCGCCTTTAGGAGTCACTTTACCTACTAGGATATCGCCGCCTTTAACTTCAGCACCAATATATACAACGCCTGATTCATCAAGCTTGCCTAGCGCAGACTCACCCACATTCGGGATATCTGCAGTGATCTCTTCTGGACCTAATTTAGTATCACGGGCAACACACTGTAGTTCTTGAATATGGATAGTCGTTAGACGATCTTCTTCAACTACGCGCTCTGATAACAAGATTGAATCTTCGAAGTTATAACCGTTCCATGGCATGAATGCCACGCGAAGGTTTTGACCAAGGGCTAAGTCACCTAAGTCAGTCGAAGGACCATCTGCTAACACGTCACCACGAGTAACCGGTTCGCCAACCATACAAGTTGGTTTTTGGTTAATACATGTATTTTGGTTTGAACGTGTGTATTTGGTTAAGTTGTAGATGTCGATGCCCGCTTCACCAGGAATGCGTTCTTCTTCATGTACATTTACAACGATGCGACTTGCGTCAGCATACATTACTTCACCACCACGTTTAGCAACGATAGTTACACCAGAATCTTTCGCTAGTGTTAACTCAATACCAGTACCTACTAACGGCTTATCCGCTTTCAATGTTGGTACTGCTTGACGTTGCATGTTTGAACCCATCAATGCACGGTTAGCATCATCGTGTTCTAGGAACGGGATAAGTGCTGCCGCTACAGAGATCACCTGTTGTGGTGATACATCCATATACTGCTGGTCCATGCGACCCATAAAGGTAGATTCACCTTTGTGACGACATGGGATAAGTTCATCAACAAACTCATTGGTTTCAGTTAAGTTTGAGTTCGCCTGTGCGATAACAAACTGACCTTCTTCAATGGCTGATAAATAATCAACTTCATCAGTTACAACACCGTCTACCACTTTGCGGTAAGGTGTTTCTAAGAAACCGTAGTCATTTGTACGTGCGTACGTAGACAACGAGTTAATTAGACCGATATTTGGACCCTCAGGAGTCTCGATTGGACATACGCGACCATAGTGAGTTACGTGAACGTCACGTACTTCAAAGCCTGCGCGTTCACGAGTTAGACCGCCCGGACCTAATGCAGAGATACGACGTTTATGCGTAACTTCTGATAGTGGGTTATTTTGGTCCATAAACTGTGATAACTGAGACGAGCCGAAGAACTCTTTAACAGCTGCCGAAATAGGCTTAGCGTTAATAAGATCTTGTGGCATTATCGCGTCAAGGTCACCTAAGCTTAAACGCTCACGTACAGCACGTTCAACACGTACTAGACCAACACGGAATTGGTTCTCAGCCATTTCGCCAACACTACGTATACGACGGTTGCCTAAGTGATCGATATCATCAACATCGCCTTGACCGTTACGAATAGCAATTAATACTTTCATAACAGACACGATGTCTTCTTTGCTTAATGTGCCAGGGCCTGTGTCTGTATCGTAACCAACACGGCTATTGAACTTCATACGACCTACAGTAGATAAGTCATAACGTTCTTCAGAGAAGAACAAGTTCTGGAATAAGGCTTCAGCCGCGTCTTTCGTCGGTGGCTCGCCTGGGCGCATCATGCGGTAAATTTCTACTAGTGCTTCTAAACGGCTGCTTGCAGAGTCAATGTTTAATGTATTTGACATGTAAGCACCGCTGTCCACTTCATTGATATATAACGTATCAATTTTAGTGTAACCGGCTTTAACCAATTCAGCCATTAGCTCTAGAGTTAGCTCGTCATTTGCATTTGCAATAACTTCACCAGTTGACTCATCAACATAGTTTTTAGCTACAATACGGCCAATGATGTACTCATGTGGTACTTCTAATTGCTTAATGCCTTTCTTTTCGATGCTCTTGATGTGGCGAGCCGTAACACGACGACCGCTTTCAACAAATACTTCACCGTCTTCGCTCTTGATATCAAAAGCGGCAGTTTCACCACGTAAACGCGAAGGTACAAGTTCCATAAGAACTTTACCATTCGTTACTTCAAACGTAGTGTTATCGAAGAACATATCTAGGATTTGTTCGCTAGAATACTCTAGTGCACGTAGGATGATAGACGCCGGTAATTTACGACGACGGTCAATACGTACATATAAGTTATCTTTTGCATCAAATTCGAAGTCTAACCATGAACCACGGTAAGGTATAACGCGTGCGTTATATAATACTTTACCCGATGAATGGGTTTTACCGCGGTCGTTATCAAAGAATACACCAGGGCTACGGTGTAGCTGAGAAACGATAACACGCTCTGTACCATTGATTACAAAAGTACCGGTATCTGTCATGAGCGGAATTTCGCCCATGTAAACTTCTTGCTCTTTAATGTCTTTAACTGTGCCTGGTGCTTCTTTGTCCATAACAACAAGACGCAGTTTCACGCGAAGTGGAGCAGAATAAGTCACACCGCGAATTTGACATTCTTTTACATCGAAAACTGGCTCACCAATACGGTAACTTACGTATTGAAGCTCAGAATTTCCCGAGTAGCTTTTAATAGGGAACACAGAACGGAAGGCAGCTTCCAAACCATGATCGCCATCAGCGTCCGGCACTAAGAATTTTTTAAACGATTCTAACTGTGTAGACAGTAAAAAAGGTATATCCAAAACTTGTGGACGTTTACCAAAATCCTTACGGATACGTTTCTTTTCAGAATAAGAGTAAGCCATGGGGTTCCTCAGCTTGCTGATCTTTGACCCGACCTGTTCTTGTAAGAACAGACTTAACTGGCAGCTATGCCAAGATTTTACAACATTTAACTGTTGTTCTAATTAGATCCCACTTTAACACTAGCAAACTATAAAGCGTTGAAAGTAAAGAAAAAATCAGATTTTATTTGAGCTAAAAGAGTGCATCACTCTATAGCGCAAAAAGGCCGGTGATTAAATAATCACCAGCCCTTGCCTGATTTCTCAGGCAGCGAACTTAGCAAAAGCTAAATTACTTAACCTCAACTTCAGCACCAGCTTCAGTAAGATCTTTTGCAAGTGCTTCAGCTTCTTCTTTAGATACACCTTCTTTAACAGGTGTAGGAGCAGCTTCAACAAGAGCTTTCGCTTCTTTAAGGCCAAGGCCAGTTGCGCTACGAACAGCTTTGATTGCAGAAACCTTGTTAGCGCCAGCGCCAGTAAGGATTACGTCAAATTCTGTTTTCTCTTCAGCAGCTTCAGCAGCTGGACCAGCTACCATTGCAGCTGCAGCAGTTACGCCGAATTTTTCTTCCATTGCTTCGATAAGAGCAACAACGTCCATTACTGACATTTCAGCAATTGCGTCAAGGATTTGGTCTTTAGATACAGACATTACAAATTTCCTAATAATTAACGGACATTACGTCCAAATAAATTTTTACACCGAAAGTGAGATTAAACAGCTTAAAACTAAGCAGCTTGCTCTTCTTTCTGTACACGTACTGCTTCAATTGTTTTACACAATTTGCCAGCAGACGCTTCTTTCATAGCACTCATTAAGCGTGCAACAGCTTCGTCGTATGTAGGTAATGTAGCAAGCATTGCTGCATCAACAACATTTCCTTCAAAAGCGGCCGTTTTAAGCTCGAATTTCTCATTCTTTTTCGCGAAATCTGAAAAGATACGCGCAGCAGCACCTGGGTGCTCTGATGAGAAAGCGATTAAGCTTGGACCAACAAATGAATCAGAAAGACACTCAAAATCTGTTCCTTCAAGAGCACGTTTTGCTAAAGTGTTACGGACAACTTTCATCCAAACACCATTTGCACGAGCTTCTTTACGAAGGGCAGTGATTGCGCCAACTGTTACACCACGAGAATCTGCAACAACTGCAGATAGAGCACCATTGGCTGCTTCGTTGACTTCAGCAACTATTGCTTTTTTGCCTTGAAGATTTAAAGCCATGGGTGTTACTCCTGGTTTAATGGGGATACCGATTATCGGATTCCCCTGTTCTACTCTTCCCTACCAAACAAGGTAGAGATGCTTTTTACGGCGAGAGCCAGAAGGATTAGGAAAAATCTATCTGGGGTCTACACCGTCTACGTAGGTGAATATTAAGGCCGAAGCCACCTACGGTCTTGGACGGAAGCCCAATTTATCGTTAACCCTGAAGGCTTAACGAAATTATGGACTTCAACCCGAATTCTTTACTTTGCCAATTAATAAATTAATCAACAAAATGGCGCAAAATTATAGTACAAATTTCACGCCATGTAAACACTGATTAAGCTACAGTTGTGCTTAAAGTGTTTTGGTCAACAGAAACGCCTGCGCCCATTGTTGTAGAGATAGTTACTTTCTTCAAGTAAACACCTTTAGCTTGAGAAGGTTTAGCCTTCTTAAGCGCAACAATTAGAGACTCAAGGTTTTGTTGTAATTGCTCTGCAGTGAAATCAACCTTACCAATAGTAGTATGGATGATGCCATTTTTGTCATTACGGTAACGTACTTGACCTGCTTTAGCATTTTTAACTGCTTCTGCAACGTTAGGCGTTACAGTACCAGTTTTAGGGTTTGGCATTAGACCACGTGGGCCTAAGATTTGACCTAGTTGACCAACAACACGCATAGCGTCTGGTGATGCAACAACAACGTCAAAGTTCATCTCGCCTTTTTTAACTAGTTCAGCAAGATCTTCCATGCCTACTAATTCAGCACCGGCTTCTTTTGCAGCTTCTGCATTAGCGCCTTGTGTGAATACAGCAACACGAACGTCACGACCAGTACCGTTAGGTAGTACAGTAGCACCACGAACGTTTTGATCAGATTTACGAGCATCGATACCAAGGTTAACGGCAACGTCAACACTTTCTACGAATTTAGCTGTCGCTAACTCTTTTAAAAGAGCAACTGCTTCATTGATTTCGTAATCTTTTGTTACTTCCACTTTTTCGCGGATAGTACGCATACGTTTAGTTAATTTAGCCATTTCTTAGTCCTCTACGTTCAAGCCCATCGCACGCGCAGAACCTGCGATAGTGCGAACCGCTGCGTCCATATCGGCAGCTGTAAGGTCAGTTCGTTTTGTCTCAACAATTTCTTCAAGTTGAGCACGAGTTACTGTGCCTACTTTATCAGTGTTAGGACGGCCTGAGCCTGACTTGATACCAGCAGCTTTCTTAAGTAAGTAAGCAGCAGGTGGCGTTTTCATGTCGAACGTAAATGAACGGTCACCGTAAACAGAGATCACTACAGGAACTGGAGCGCCTTTTTCGATAGACTCTGTACGTGCGTTAAACGCTTTACAGAATTCCATGATGTTTACACCGTGTTGACCTAGTGCAGGACCTACTGGAGGACTAGGATTAGCCATACCAGCGGCAACTTGTAGCTTGATTAGAGCTTCAACTTTTTTAGCCATTATAAATACCTCATTTGGTGGGTCTCAGCCTTGTGCGCGCGAGGACGCGTACTCTAACGGCTTCCCAGTTTAAAAATTGGTTTCGTACTTTTTGCACAGTAAAAATAAATTTTACCTTAATACAAAAAGGCCGCTGATTATAAGTTAATCAGCGGCCTTTTTCAAGCTTCATGCCAAAATTTAAATAAAAATTAGCGAAGCTTTTTTAATCAATTACTTATCTTGCTCAACTTGACCGAATTCAAGCTCAACTGGCGTAGAACGACCAAAAATAAGTACAGATACTTTTACGCGGCTCTTTTCGTAGTCAACTTCTTCAACTACACCACTGAAATCTGCAAATGGTCCGTCTGTAACGCGAACAACTTCACCTGGTTCAAATAATGTAGCAGGTTTAGGTGCTTCAGCATTTTCTTGAAGGCGATTAAGAATGCGTTCTGCTTCTTTAGGAGTTATTGGAGCAGGACGATCAGACGTTCCACCAATAAAGCCCATTACACGTTCAGTGCTGTTCACTAAGTGCCAGCTTGCGTCATTCATATCCATTTGTACTAATACATAACCTGGAAAGAATTTACGCTCAGATTTACGCTTTTGGCCAGCGCGCATCTCAACAACTTCTTCAGTTGGTACTAGTATCTCACCAAAGCTCGATTCAAGACCTTCGATTTTAATGTGTTCAGTTAACGTTTGAGCTACACGCTTTTCGTAACCAGAAAAGGCTTGTACTACATACCAACGTAACTTAATTTCTTTGTTCTCGTTCTCATCCGACATGGGATCAGATCTCCAATCCAGTTAAAAAGCCTACAGCGCGGAATAAAATGCCATCTAATCCCCAAAGGATAAGTGCCATAATCACTGTTGCAACCATTACAATTAATGTCGTGTGGGTAGTTTCTTGGCGCGTTGGCCAAATAACTTTGCGTACTTCAATTCGAGCTTCTTTAGCGAAAGCAAGAAAGTTACGTCCCTTAAATGTTTGCGAGGCAATTGCTAATCCGGCCGCTATTGCAACAACAACGCCGATAGCACGTAGTAGTACAGATTGATCTGCATACATGTGATTACCAACAACTGCGCCTGCAAGTAGCGCGATTGCTACTAACCACTTTACTGACTCCATCGCACTTGATGGTGTTTCTACATTCGTGCTCATAATATTATTACCTTAACTACAGACACAACAACCCTACACTACGGTAAGGTTAATCCATTAAAATCTAAACTTAAAAACAGACTTAATTTAAACCGGTTTTTAATCTCAGACTACTCAAACCACAAGTAAAACTGGCAGGGGCGGAGAGATTCGAACTCCCAACCATCGGTTTTGGAGACCGCTGTTCTACCAATTGGAACTACGCCCCTGCAAAGTGGATGCCTATTATACTTACGCAGTCCATTAACACAAGCCTAAAAGATACCCACATTGGAAAATCTCGGCATTGCATTAAAAAATCAATCTTAACATTGATTAAAAAGCAGTTTATGATTGTCCAAATTATAGGGACTCACAATTAGATGGGAAGTCTGTGAAAGCAATAAAAACAATCATAAGATATAAAATTATTAGCTTTTTATTATTATTTCATATTAGTTCTTATGCCCTGCCATTGTACTTAGATACATATACAAATGAACAAGGTTTATCACAAAATTCAATTACCTGCAGTACCACTGATGAAAAAGGGTTTCATTGGTTTGCCACCCAAGGTGGCTTAAACCGATTTGATGGGTATGAATTTAAGCACTATAAATTCAATCCTTCACAACCTAGTATTTCGGGAAATTGGATTACGGACTGCCTGAATTTAGGAAACGGCCACATTTGGTTTGCTACAACAAGTAATGGGCTTAACTTATTAAATACTGAAACAGGAAGTTTTAGTGTTTTTAACCAGTACTCAGCTCCCCCTATTACAAACGAACGTATTTCATCAATTTCTTCTAATTCGCCACAAATCATTTGGATTGGTCACGATAAAGGGCAACTTACTCGTTTAGATACATACACAGGTACTACCGAATTATTTTCTTATCAGGGCACGAATCACTTAAATGTTGTTTTTAAGGATGTGCTTTTTGATGATCAAAAAAACCTTTGGTTAGCAAGTAGTATCGGGCTAATTAAGTTCGATACACAAACACATCGGTTCGAACATATACCTAATAGCCCTGAACAGCTCTGGCAATTAAAAAAAGCAACAAACGGCAAATTTATTATAGGAGGTAAGACTGGTCTAAGTGTTTTTGACTCAAACACACTCGCATTTCATAACTTTGAGCAACTCAAAAATGTTTGGGTCACAGATATACTTTTTGATGATGAAAAAAAATTATGGGTAAGCACTTATGGTCATGGTCTTTATTACCAAGCTACAGATAATTTATTAAGTAGCGAGTTTCGTCAACTTACTCACTCTCCAAATTTAAAACATGGCTTAGCTAACGATCACCTATTGTCACTTTACCAAGACCCTCAAGGCATTATTTGGATTGGTACAGACGGCTATGGATTACATCGCTATGATAAAAGGCAGGCTCAGTTTGGTCATCAAAAACATCAAAGCAATAACCCAGCTTCTATCTCGAATGACTTTGTAAGAGCAATACTCAAAGACAGTAACAACTTACTTTGGGTGGGTACGCGCGACGGACTTAACAAACAAACTGACACAGGATTTAAACGCTATAAAACAGATAAAAATCAAGATATAGGCTTAACTAATAACAATATATTTAGTCTTTATGAAGATGCCAATAAACGCGTATGGATAGGCACATACGGAGGTGGTTTACTGCTTTACAACCCAATTAATGATAACTTTTCGGCTTTTACTGTGCAAAGCCATCAACTCAGTAGTAACCGTATTTATGCAATCGAAGGTGATCTAAGTGGTAATTTATGGCTGGGCAGTAACGAAGGCTTAACGCGATTTAATCCCGATACATTACAGGTTACAAATTTTAAATACACCGCAGATAAAAATAGTATCTCAAATAATACTGTTTTTAGTATTACTTATGACAGCGACAATAACGCTATATGGGCAGGAACCCGCGCAGGGTTAAATAAACTTTCTTTACATGATGAAACGTTCACCCATTACCAAAGCGATCTTAAAAAGCCTAATAGTTTAACGCATGACATGGTTACATCCTTGCATTTACAAGATAAAAACACTTTATGGGTAGGTACTTTTGGCGGGCTCAATAAGTTAAATATCCAAACAAACAAAGTAATAAACATTACAGAGTTTGATGGCTTACTTAACGATAATATTTTTGCAATTAAACAAGATAGCAGCGGTTACTTGTGGCTAAGCAGCAACCAAGGCCTAACCCGTTACGCTCCTCAAACCCAACAAATGCAGCATTTTTTACCCGCAAACGGTATACAGCATCATTCTTTTATTTTAGGTGCCGCTTTTCAAGCAGATGACGGCGAGCTATTTTTTGGTGGTATTAACGGTTTTAATCAATTTGATCCGTTAAAACTAACCCTAGCAACTCAACCCCCAGAACCCGTTATTACAGACTTACTTATTTATAACCAGTCAGTCGCGACGCAGCAATATATAAAAAACAAGACCCAAACGGCTAAGCTTATAAGCTATACAGACAGACTCTTTTTTAAAGAAGAAGATGGTGTTATCGGCTTTAAATTTTCTGCTTTAAACAGTGCAGAGCCCCCTTCTCAATACCAATATGCTTACAAGTTAGCTGGGTTAGATAAGCAGTTTTTATACGCAAACAAAAACCAGAGGCAAGTTAGTTATTCTCAACTTCCCGCTGGAAGCTATCACTTTATTGTAAAAGTTAAAGATCAATACGGTCAATGGAGTGATGATAAAACAATGGTTGCGCTTAAAGTTACTCCACCTTGGTGGAAGAACAATGTTGCCTATGTCACTTACATCATTATCGTATTATTTATAATGTGGTTAATTATAACAGCAAGGTATAGAGCTAACGTTGCAGAGCAAGCAAACTTAAAAGAGAAAGAACTTAGCAACTTAAAAACCCAACTATTAGATAATGTTAGCCATGAACTTAAAACACCATTGAGCTTAATATTAGCGCCACTTGAGAGTTTACAAAAAAGCCATAAGGATTCAGACACCCAACAAAAACTAGCGATGATTCAACGTAATAGCTATAAGCTATTGGATCAAATAAACCAACTTTTACAGCTCAGTCAGCGCCCAAGCACAGCAGTGAAACACGTCACACCCTATGCTATAAAGCCGGTAGTTGAACAATTAATTGAAGATTTCACCCCTTTATTTAAACAAAAAAATATTACGTTCGAGTTTGAAGATTTAACACAAAAAACTATTCCCATTAAATTAGAGCTAAATCATACAATTTCTATTATCAGTAACTTATTGAGTAACGCACAAAAATACACTCCAAACACTGGCAAAGTATTACTTCAGCTATTAACTCAAAAACAAAAATTAATCATCACAGTCTCAGATACTGGTGTTGGTATAGATAAAGAGCACCTTGAGACCGTTTTTCAACGATTTACACGCATAGATACGAGTAATCAAAGCGGTAGCGGTATTGGCTTAGCGCTGGTGAAGCAGCTAGTTGAGCAATATGGAGGAACTATTGAACTTAAAAGTGAATTAAACAAAGGCAGTTGTTTTACTGTTTCACTCCCAACAACTCAAATAGACGAAACCTCTGCCCTTACAGCTCTTGCTGTGTCTAAAAACAATAATCTATGTGCAGTAAAAAGTAATAAGATTCTTATTATTGAAGACAACGATGAAATGCGTGATTTAATAACGTCACTATTTATTAGTAGCTTCACGTGTATAAGTGCAGCTAACGGAGAGCTAGGTTTAGCTTTATGTAAAAACGAAATGCCTGACTTGGTAATAAGTGATGTAATGATGCCCGTTATGGATGGCTATCAGTTTATTAAAGCACTGCGCACCGACACGGCTATTAGCCATATTCCGGTGTTATTACTTTCAGCAAAGGCAGATACGCACAGTAAATTAAAGGGCCTAGACTTACTTGCTGATGACTATTTGAGTAAACCTTTTGAGCCGCAGCTGTTACTCAGCCGTGTTCAAGGGTTATTAACGATTAGAGAAGTACTTAATC
Source organism: Pseudoalteromonas sp. NZS37 (assembly GCF_015864265.1). Lineage (NCBI taxonomy): Bacteria > Pseudomonadati > Pseudomonadota > Gammaproteobacteria > Alteromonadales > Pseudoalteromonadaceae > Pseudoalteromonas > Pseudoalteromonas sp. NZS37. The sequence goes on from NZ_JADYXL010000008.1 coordinate 19,555, forward strand.
AACATTTAAAACAACAACTACCTGCTTTATCACAAACAACCCAGCTCGACCCACAAATGGCGCAAAGTAAAGATTATGTATTTACCGAGCGTGTAAAAACGACAGTAAAAGAGCATTACCAAGACGAAGCATTTAGCGTAGAAGAATTTGCAGCAGCGCTCTACCTTAGCCCTCGCGCTTTACAATTAAAAATGAAAGCCTTGTACAACCTAACACCAAGCGATTACATTCGAAATATTCGTTTAGAATTTGCACAAGAGCTTTTAAAAAATAGTGAGCTTGCAATTGGCCTAGTAGCACAGCAAGTTGGCTTTAATTCACAAAGCTACTTTGCCCGGTGCTTTAAAGCAAAATATAATATGTCCCCAAAACAGTTTCGCGAACAATCCTGATAAATTTCGCCTGTGTGACTAAACATTTCGCACCAGTACTATTATTAACCTACTGATTTAACTAAATTAACATGAATTTAAATATTAAAGGTAATGCACTGCATTTCCTTTAAGCATATTAATTAAGGACAGTCATATGTTAAAAGCACCACAAAAACTATTATTAACGGCACTATTAACTACCACTCTGAGCGCTTGTCAAAGCACCTCCACAAATGTTACGTCAGGTCAAAATTCACCAGACATAAACACTGTCGCCCAAGAACAATACAATGGGCCCAAAGCTCGTATTGCTGTTGCACGCTTTACCGACAAATCAAACAACTCAAAATGGTGGCGTAAAGAAATAGGGGACGGTATGGCTGATCAATTAACTACGGCACTCGTATCAACAAATCGCTTTATTGTTTTAGAGCGCCAAGCGCTTGATGCTGTTTTATCAGAACAAGACCTAGCAGCCTCAGGTCGCGTTAGTGCATCATCGGGTGCCGCTTATGGTGAGATTGAAGGCGCTGAAATAGTCGTTATTGCAGCGGTAACTGAATTTGATGACGATAGCTCTGGTGCAAGTGTTGGCAGTGGCGGCTTTATGGGTGATGTATTTAGCTCTGTATCCGCTGGTTTCTCAGGCTCGCATATGGCGATTGATCTTCGTCTAATAGATACACGCACATCACGCATTTTAGCTGCAACAAGTGTTGAAGGTGGCAGTAAAGATTTTGACTTTACTGGAGCCGCAACCAACTTTGGTGGCGCACTTGTTGGCGGTAATATTAGTGGATGGTCTGATACCCCTAAAGAAAAAGCCCTTCGTGAAGTTATTATTAAAGCAGTTGAGTTTTTAGAAACTAAAATTCCAGATACTTACTATCGCTATAACAGTAACAACACTTTAGCATCGGGTTACACTGCGCCGCCACCGGCAGCTGTACAAGCAAAAACAGTCAGCAAGAGCGCTGTAACAGTTGATGTACCAACCCATAGAATGCCACATTATGAAAAGATGGATTTAGCAATGTCGCGCCTAAGCTTAGTATGTTTGGGTTACCTAAGAAACCAGCCTGATTACGAAGAATTTGAAACACAGGATGTTGAGTACGATCGTAAAACAGTTATCGCACTTCGTGAGTACCAACAAGACAAAAAACTAAAGGTAACGGGTTTAGCTGATGAAACAACTAAAAAGTCACTTGATGATAGTGGTTGTATTGCTAAAACGAACAAATCAAGCCTCGAAAGTATAGGCAACATGTTTAAGTTTAATTAATAAATATTATCTTTAAGTTTAAAATGAAAAACGGCTGTTACTTAGAGCCGTTTTTCAATCTATACGTAATAACTCACCACGATAAAAATCACACACTAACCAAATTTGCTCAAATTGATAGGTTCTTGGAAAGTTAAGGTCATTGATCACAGCTTCAAAGTCAGCTTTGTGCCAAATAGTACTGGCGTTACGAATAACAAGCCAAGTACGCTCTGAATAATAACGTTTTTTCGCTTTTTGTTTCAGCAACCGCTCTAATGCAGCCCGCAACCTCTGTTCACTTGGCTTTTGTGCCATATCTGCCAAATCTCGTTGCATTTGCATTGACAACGATCGTCCTAAAACAGCCATCGCTTCTGTTTCGCTGGCATATAAATGAGCAATTTCTATATCAAGCTGTTCACTCTCTTGATAACAACTAACGTCAGGTTTATTAGGCTCATTATGCCAAATGTTGCGCATATGAACACCCAACTGCTGCTCATAGCAACGTAAAAACAATTTAGCAGCATCATGCTCTAACTGACGTTTTTCCTCATCACTGCTGCGTTTCATTCAACACCTTGTAAACATCATTCAGTAAGCTTGAAGCACCAAATCTAAATGTATTTGCTTGCAAATAATCATCACCCATTATTGCGCGTGCTAGCGCTAAATAATCACTGGCATCGGCAACAGTTTTAACACCGCCGGCAGCTTTAAAGCCCACACGTTTATCCGAGTTTTTAATGGCTGTTAGCATAATTTTTGTTGATTCAAGGGTTGCATTAATGGCCACTTTACCCGTACTGGTTTTTACAAAATCGGCACCACCTTCAATTGCCAATTGAGTAGCCTGCGTTATAAGTGCTTCAGTTTTAAGCTCACCGCTTTCTATTATTACTTTTAGTTGCGCGCGCGACCCACATGCTTTTTTACTTTCGCTTACATAACTAAGTACTGTTTGAGCATCGCCCGCTATGAGTTTTTTGTAAGGAATAACCAAATCAATTTCGTCAGCGCCGCGCTCTATTGCAATAAGTGTTTCGTTAATTACATCACTCAGTGGCGCATCACCTGTTGGAAAGTTAGTGACTGTTGCAACTTTTATGTGGTTAAGCTCACGCGCTGAGAGTGCTATTTTTGCATCATCAACAAAGTCGCTATAAACACATACTGCGGCAGGCATGCCCAGCGTCGGGTTTATGCTATCAACAAGTGCTTGAATGCTTTTGGTGGTATCGCTGGTGTTTAAGCTTGTTAAATCCATCAGTGCGACTGCTAATGCGGTATCTTTTTGGTGTTGTGTCATTAGAGCTCCGTTGCTTATGTAATACCAATTTTATTAAAAACATGATCATTTTAGCGTATTAAATAACTCACTAACTACGTTAAAAATTATTTATATAGAACAACTATGTATCATAATTTTAGCCTTGTTATTGAGCTATTTTCTCGTCGCTATTATAGATCACTAATTTAATGCAATTGGTATAAGTACAAAATAGAATATGCTTCCATATTAACAAATTAAACCAAACTCGCTATAGCTCATAACCAAACACTATAAGCTGTTTATTTTACTTGTAACTCGGCGCAATCCCTTGTTAACTAACTCTTAGGCCTAAAAAGCCCACCTATTATAACTTTTGGTTATATCAACTTGGTTTTAATTATTTTTTACTTATTGATAGCCGCTATATTCTGCTTATCAGAATAAAGCGTTTTCTTATATTTGAATTTGTTTAGGGGTCTTATTAACGTGCAGTATTTACCTATCTTTACCAAACTCGACAACAAACCAGTATTGGTTGTTGGCGGTGGAGAGGTCGCATTACGCAAATGTCGCGCGTTTTTAAAAGCGAGAGCGAGCGTTACTTTAGTAGCGCCTTGGTTTTGCAACGAACTAAAAGAGCATGCGCATAATAATGAAGTAACGCTTATTGATGCTTATTTTGATGAGTCGCATCTCGATGGCAAAATGCTTGTTATTGCAGCAACCGACCGCGATGAAGTAAACAACGACGTATTTGAACTTGCCAATGCCCGCAATGTATTTGTAAACGTGGTTGATGACCAACCTAAATGTACGTTTATATTCCCATCCATTGTTGACCGCGACCCAATTACGATTGCTATATCAAGTGCAGGCACAGCGCCGGTACTTGCACGTCGCTTACGCGAAAAGCTCGAAACCCTTATTCCGCATCATATTGGCCCACTTGCAACACTTGTCGGTGGCTTTAGAGACAAAGTAAAAAAACGCTTTAAACATTTTTCAGACCGCCGCCAATTTTGGGAAGGCGTGTTCGACTCATCTGTCGTGAGTAAAGTACAAACTGGTGACACTCAAGCCGCACAGCAGCAACTAGAGCAAATGCTAGATGCTAAAGCAGAACCTGAAGGCGAAGTATATGTAGTAGGTGCAGGCCCAGGCGACCCAGAGCTTTTAACACTTAAAGCACTGCAACTTATGCAACAAGCCGATGTGGTTGTATACGACTTTTTAGTGTCTGACGAAATTATGGAATTAGTGCGCCGCGATGCTGACCTTATTTGTGTAGGCAAACGTTTAGGCGATCATAGTGTTGTTCAAGACGACACCAACCAAATGCTGGTCGACCTTGCTAAACAAGGCAAAAAAGTGTGCCGCATTAAAGGTGGCGACCCGTTTATTTATGGTCGTGGTGGCGAAGAAGTACAAGTACTGGCTGCTAACAACGTAAATTATCAAATTGTACCGGGTATTACAGCTGCTGCAGGTTGTAGTGCGTATGCGGGTATTCCGCTTACGCATCGTGACCATGCACAAGCCATTCAATTTGTAACGGGCCACTGTAAAAAAGACGGTCAAGAACTTGATTGGCAATCACTGGCAAAAGCAAATCAAACGCTTGCTATTTACATGGGCGTAATTAAATCGCCGCACATACAAAGCGAGCTTTTAAAGCATGGCCGCAAAGCCGACACGCCTGTTGCCATTATCGAAAATGGTACACGTAAAAATCAGCGTGTAGTCACAGGCCAATTAGGCGAACTTGCCGACTTAATTGAACGCAACAGCATTATATCGCCTGCGCTACTCATTATTGGCGAAGTAGCCGCCCTGCACTCGCAACTAGCATGGTTTGGGAAAAACGAACAAACAAGTAGCTTTGCACAGCCGCTAACAGATGTATCAAATACATAACCGAATTTTAAATTTGTAACTTTTAATCATTTTAGTAGGACGACTAACAATGGCTTTAACTCACCTTCAGCAACTTGAAGCTGAAAGTATCAAAATCATGCGCGAAGTCGCCGCTGAGTTTGAGAACCCAGTAATGCTTTACTCTATTGGTAAAGATTCGTCGGTACTTTTGCACTTAGCGCGTAAAGCATTTTACCCTGCAAAAATTCCGTTTCCGTTATTGCACGTAGACACCAATTGGAAGTTTCGTGAAATGATTGAGTTTCGCGACCGTATAGCTAAAGAATACGGTTTTGACCTACTGGTACACAAAAATCCAGAAGGCATTGAAATGGGTGTAGGCCCGTTTACGCATGGCTCGGGTAAACATACCGATATAATGAAAACCCAAGGCTTAAAGCAGGCACTTAACAAATATGGTTTTGATGCTGCATTTGGTGGCGCACGCCGCGACGAAGAAAAGTCACGCGCAAAAGAACGTGTTTACTCGTTCCGCGACAAACACCACCGTTGGGACCCTAAAAACCAACGTCCTGAGCTTTGGAATACTTATAACAGCCAAGTTAATCCGGGCGAAAGCATTCGTGTTTTCCCTTTGTCTAACTGGACTGAGCTTGATATTTGGCAATACATTTACCAAGAAAACATCGACATGGTACCGCTTTACCTAGCAAAAGAGCGCCCTGTTGTTGATCGCGACGGTACTTTAATTATGGTTGACGATGAGCGTATGCCACTTAACGAAGGTGAAGTACCGCAAATGAAATCTGTACGTTTTCGTACATTAGGCTGCTACCCACTTACCGGTGCAGTTGAGTCTACAGCTAGTACTTTAACCGAAATTATTGAAGAAATGCTGCTATCTACGTCATCTGAACGTGAAGGTCGTGTTATCGACCATGATTCAGCCGGCTCAATGGAGAAGAAAAAACGTGAGGGGTATTTTTAATGTCTAGCCAAAATAACGATACATTTAACGAAGTAAAAGAAATAGGCATAGACGCCTACCTAGCACGCCAACAAGACAAAAGCTTATTACGCATGCTTACGTGTGGCAGCGTAGATGACGGTAAATCAACATTGATTGGCCGCCTACTGCACGACAGCCACCAAATTTATGAAGATCAGCTAGCAGCCCTTCATAAAGATAACGAAAAAGTAGGTAATGCAGGTGAAGATCTTGACCTTGCATTATTAGTTGATGGCCTACAAGCTGAGCGCGAGCAAGGCATTACCATTGACGTAGCGTACCGTTACTTTTCAACGGCTAAGCGTAAATTTATTATTGCCGACACACCTGGGCACGAGCAATACACGCGCAACATGGTAACGGGTGCATCAACAAGCGATGTCGCCATTATTTTGGTTGATGCGCGTTACGGCGTACAAGTACAAACTAAGCGCCATAGCTTTATTTGTGACTCGCTGGGCATTAAGCAGTTTGTTGTTGCCGTTAATAAAATGGATATCGTTGATTTTGACGAAACCGTGTATGAAAAAATTAAGGCTGATTACCTTAAATTTGCTGAGCAACTTAACGTATCAAACATTAAGTTTGTGCCTATGTCGGCGCTTAAAGGCGACAACGTAGTAACACGCTCTGCACATACACCGTATTACACCGACAAGCCGCTACTTGAATTACTAGAAGATTCGCCAGCAGCCGAAACAGATACAGGCTTTGAAGCCCGCCTACCAGTGCAATATGTAGTGCGTCCTAACTTAAACTTCCGTGGTTTTCAGGGCACACTTACATCAGGCAAGATACACGTAGGCGATGCAATAAAAGTATTACCGTCGGGTAAAACATCAAGCATTAAAGAAATTGTTACCTTTGATGGCAACCTAGACAGCGCCGAAGCGGGCCAAGCAATTACCGTTACCCTAAATAACGAAATTGATATTAGCCGAGGGGATGTAATAGTACCTGCAGATTCAACGGCCGTTGTGACTAACCAGCTGCAAGCTAAAATTGTGTGGATGCATGAGTCGCCATTAGTATTAGGTAAAAGCTATAACCTAAAACTAGGCAGCAAAAACACCTCAGCTATTGTTACAAAAATTGATTACACAATTGATGTGAATACGCTTGAACACGGCACTAGCGACTCACTGCAGTTAAACGAAATTGCAATTGTGACGCTTGAACTAACCGAAACTATTTTGGCAGACGAGTACCACAGCAATCACGAAACAGGCTCGTTTATACTAATCGATCGCTTATCAAACCTAACGGTTGCTGCGGGCATGATTGAACAAGTACTGCAAAGCCAAGCACAGCAAAGTAACTTTAGCGAATTTGAAGTTGAATTTAACAGCTTAGTACGCAAGCACTTTCCGCATTGGCAAGCGCTTGATATTTCTAAGTTATAAGTTAACTTTAGCCTGTTAGGAATTTAAAAGCATGGTAGAACAGCTCGTTTTAACAGGCATTATGCTTACCTTAGTCGGGTGCCTTTTTGGCACCCGTATTAATCCAGCATGGTTATTTGTAAGCGCCATTGGCACCAGCTACTTAGCAGGGCTAATCGATCTTGAAAGCATGCTAATTAATTATGCTAACCCGTCGCTTATCACCTTAGTACTATTGGTGTTAGTGTCGACCGCAATAGAAAAAACCACCCTAATTCAAAAATTAGCGCAATCGCTATCTAAAGGTAGTTTAGTAAAATCGGTAACAAAATTGGGGTTATCAACCGCCTTTTTATCGTCGTTTACTAACAATACCGCCGTTGTTGCATCGCTTATTACCGCGATAAAAGACAACCCTAATCACTCCCCTTCAAAGCTATTATTACCGCTGTCGTACACTGCTATTTTGGGCGGCACTATTACGCTTATTGGTACATCAACCAACTTAATCGTCAATGGCTTTGCAGTTGATGCGGGCATGGAACCGCTGGGCTTTTTTGACTTTACCTTAGTGGGTTTAGGCGCGCTAAGCGTAGGCCTAATTACCATTTTAGTAATGCTAAAATACTTACCCGACAACGGTAAAAGCGACCAAGAAGTCGTGCCTTTTTACCTAGAAGGCAAAGTACAAGCAAACTCAAAATTAATAGGTCAAACCGTTGAAGAAAACGGCCTGCGTGATTTAAAAGACTTATTCCTTGCTGAAATCATTCGCGATGGCAGCCGCATTTGCGCAGTCACCCCGCAGCAAATTATTCAAAAAGATGACGTGCTGCTGTTTGTAGGTGACATAAAATCGGTGCCATTACTTACCCGTTTCGACGGCCTAAAAGTAGTGCACGAGAATCATCAAAAAGACATAGAACACTTAGTAGAAGTAGTCGTAAGTCAGTCATCAAAATTTATTGGTAAAACCGTAAAAGAAGCCCGCTTTAGAGAGCAATTTCATGCTGCTGTTATTGCCATTCGCCGTGGGCACGACCGCTTACAAGGCGGCCTTGGGCAAGTACAACTACAAGCTGGCGACTCACTAATACTCGCGCCAGGCAAAAACTTTTACACCTTGCCTAATTTAAAGCGCGAATTTGTGTATATTTCAGGGTTTGACTTACAAGCCCACCTTGCACCTAAACAATCAAACATTGTGCTACTAAGCTTTGCCGCAGTACTGGGTTTAAGCATTATTGGCATAGTGCCGCTGGTTAAAGGCTTATTAGTATTACTGATTGGCTTAATGCTCAGTGGTACCATAAAACTTAACGAAGTAAAACGCCGTTTTCCTATCGAGTTACTCGTAGTCGTAGGTAGTGCCATTGGCCTTGCCAAGTTAATGATAGGCACCGGACTTGCCGGGCAAATATCCAGCGCCCTGTTTATGGTACTTGGGGATTTTGGCCCGTACGGCGCATTTATTGCCATATTTTTAATGACCGTATTATTTACCGAGCTCATAACTAATAACGCAGCAGCTGCCTTGTCGTTCCCTGTTGCTTACTCGCTCGCGGTTGGTTTTAATGTAGATCCGCTACCGTTTATTATGGCGGTTGCCTTTGGCGCATCAGCCAGCTTTATATCGCCATTTGGGTATCAAACTAATCTAATGGTTTATAGCGCGGGTAACTATCGCTTAAAAGATTACATAGTGATGGGCTTACCCCTTTCTATTATTTATTCAATCACGGTATTAACCTTGATCCCGTTGGTATTTCCATTTTAATACTAGCGCTCACAGCATGAGAGACTCTCACTATGGACGAAAATATAGTTTGGCATAACTACGCAACTACAAAAGCACAGCGTAGTGAGCAAAAAAAACATAAGCCCGCTATTTTATGGTTTACCGGCTTTTCAGGCTCTGGCAAAAGTACTGTAGCAAACGCATTAGAAGCAGCGCTTAACCAACAAGGTACGCACACTTACCTGCTAGATGGCGACAACGTACGCCACGGTTTATGTAAAGACCTAGGCTTTAGCGACGAAGACCGCATTGAAAACATACGCCGCGTGGGCGAAACCGCAAAGCTAATGACCGACGCTGGCTTGTTAGTACTCACTGCGTTTATATCGCCTTTTAGAGCAGAACGCGACATGGTGCGCAGCTTAGTAGACGAAGGCGAATTTATCGAAGTATTTATCGATACCCCACTGGATGTATGCGAAAGCCGCGATCCAAAAGGCTTATACAAAAAAGCCCGCGCTGGAGAGATAAAACACTTCACGGGTATCGATTCAAGCTACGAAGTGCCAAACAATCCAGAAATAATTTTAGATACAAGTAAAAACACCCTAGACCAATCGGTTACACAACTGATAACGTATCTAAAACAAAAGCACATAATATAGGTTAACCCCATGAATCAAACCGAACTGCTAGAAGAAACCCTCATCCTTGCCCGCAAAGCAGGCCAAGCGATAATGGGAATTTACGAAAAGGACTTTAACGTTGAGTATAAAGCCGACGAAAGCCCCGTAACCGACGCCGATTTAGCAGCTCACAAACTGATTGTAGCAGGGCTTCAACAGCTCACACCCGACATTCCAATACTCAGTGAAGAAAACGCCGACATAAGCTGGGATGTACGCCAAACATGGAAAAGCTACTGGTTAGTTGACCCAATCGACGGCACTAAAGAATTTATTAAAAAGAACGGTGAATTTACCGTAAACATCGCCCTAATTAAAAACGGCATTCCTATTTTAGCCGTAGTAGATGCACCTGCCCTTGGCGTATCGTACTTAGCCGCCGAAGCCATTGGCGCATTTAAAGATAAAGGCGATGAACGAATAGAACTTAAAGTAACCACCAAACCTAACAAAGGGTTAATTCGTGTTGTAGGCAGCCGCTCGCACCCATCACCCGATTTAGCTGAGTTTGTAAAACGCTTTGATGAGGTTGAAATGGTGTCTAAAGGCAGCTCACTAAAGCTGTGTTTAGTGGCCGAGGGCAGCGCCGATATTTACCCGCGCTTAGGTCCAACATGTGAATGGGATACAGGCGCAGGCCATGCAATCGCCGAAATAGCCGGTGCTAAAGTCACTAAGCTTGATGGCAGCCCGCTTATTTATAACACCAAAGATGAATACTTAAATCCGTATTTTATTGTAAGTGCGATAGAAGAGTAAGCACGGTTTAGCGTAGGTTGGGTTGAGTGAAACGAAACCCAACATCTTTAAATCATGAGCTTTAAGCAGACGCCAATAAGTCTGGATTTTCACTCGTAATAAGATAGCTTAAACCACGAATAGTGCTCCTGTAACTAATTATGCTCTGGATTCTATTAAAAAACAATTTCACCACCGAGAGCACAGAGTCGCTTCGCTACACAGAGGTTTGAAACCTAAGCTAAAAACATAAGTCGGAATCTCGCCTAAGCTCAACTCTAACTTACTCTTCTGATAAACCTAAATTATCGATGACTTTAAATTTCTGATCTTCTGTAATATCTTGATGTTGAAAACATTGAATTTTGTTTTTTAAGTATACCTTTTCATCTGTCGTAACTTTTAGTAGGTGCTGTCGAAAATAAATAGCTTCAGGTTCAGCAAACTTAGCATTATTTATAAGGAGTAATGTCGCATTTGCTGAAACACTAGCTAGACAAATACTTAAAATATTTTCCATTCTCTTTTCATCAAAATTGAATTTTGAGTCATCGAATTGTGTAAATACCAAATAATGTATTGTTAACTCAATTGAATTCATACTTAGTTCGTCTAAGTTTTCAAGTAAAAACTTTCTAAAATCTATGCCCTGTGTAAAACTTTTGGCTTTCTCAGCGATCTTCCGGCGTTCTTCTATCTCTTCAACATCAAAATAATGACCATTAGAATCCTTTTTAACAAATAAACTAGGTAACTCTTGGTCTATAAAAAGATAATCGTAATGCCAAGTAAGGATCCTGAATAACAAAGGTTGAGCTGATTCAATCCCGACTAGTTTACTTAGTACTTCTTTAAAATGGCCTTCACAAATGACAGTTCGTAATAATGGATCTTCTAAAATACTGAGGTGTAAAAATAGACCTGCCTTTTCAGCCTGCTTATTGTCTAAAACAGCAAAGGCTAACAACTTTCTCTTATTCTTACTTTCAATGTCATCACCAACTCCAAAAACACCATTAAAACGCTCAAAACTAACTAACCACCGATGATCTGAGCATATATAATTAGCTAACTCTGCTACGTTTTCAGGGGATATCGTTTTAAAACATTTCAACACTTCCTGATCTCTTAGTTCATTTTTAGGAACGGTTTCTAATAAAATTCTATTTAAATAATTCACTGTATCTTGCGAATTACCGACTCCTTGAAGATAACCTCTCCCATCTTTTTTAGCGAAATTACCTTTAGCTTCCATCAAGTGGTCAGGTAAATCAACTAAACACTCAAGAAGTGAAGTTAATGCTTTATTTTCAATGGGGGAGGAGTTATTAGTAACTAGGTCGTGTAACATTTCTTTAATACTTCTACCGCCTTCAACTGGATTTATATTGGAACCTGTACCATTTAGTAGCCTCGGATAGTTACTGATAAACTGATTGAATAATACTGGTTTTAGTTCTCTTAAAGTCATTAGTAACATTAAAGAATCAAATGCCACTTCTCCTAGAAGTTTTTCATTTACCCAACACTTATCAACTCGGCGCATAACACGCTTGAGCATGCGCATTGAAATAATTAAATTGCTAGCAATAATTCCAGGGAGGTAACGCTTTTCACTAAAAATATCAGAGGTTAATTTTTTGTATCTATTAAAATTAGTAATAAATGGTTCATTTGTTAAAACCATTTCTTTATTAAATATCTCTTTAGTACTTAATTCAGCCCACTTACATAACTTATCTCTAAAATCTTGCTCTACAATCGTCTCAACATAGTCAGCTATCTTACTCAACACCTCAATATGCTCAATTTTAGTATTACCCATCGCAACGATAAAATTGATATGACTTAAGTTTCTATTTTTCAATCTATCTAGTAGCGCGGCTATAGCATTTAAACGTTTTTCACTTTCTTCATCAGTACCACGATCAACATCTTGCAGAGTAATCAATAATTTATGGTTTGTTTTTTTTAGTACATCGTTAAGTTTTTGAAAGCGTGTATCTGTATCAACAGGGCCTGCGAGTAAGGTGGATGCAAACTGGAAAAAGCTACCGCCTGACTTTAACGCTTCGGTGTAATGCTTCGGTAAGGCACGAAAAGCGCACATATCAATGTGCTGACTTATATCGTCGATAATATGGCTCAATACAACATGCGCAACGCTACCAGTTGCTGCGCCCCAAGTAGATATATCGCTGTGTATCCAAACACTCTCTTTTTCAGGTTTTTTTGCCAAACCATTCATAATACTTTCGACGATACTACTTTTACCGCAACCATAAGGCCCACATAGCGCTATGTGTTGTGCTAAATCTTTTTCATACTTATCACCACCATTTTTTAGCCGCTCGGTGATACGCTTTGCATACACCTGTAGGTCGGGCTCTAACATTTCTATACTTTTGATAGTTGAATCATCTTTGAACCATTCTCTGAAATCGTCTAACGTTTTTAGTTCTGGGCTTTCTTTAGTTTCAATCGGCTCAATTTCAGAAGTAAAGTTTTGTTGTTTGCTTTGCCTGTGTTCATCGCACAATAAGTAAATCGCTAAAATTAAATAACTAGCTGCTAGGTTGATAAATACATAAAAAGCTGCTGCTATATAAGCAAGACCAACAGCAAAACCTACATACATAGTCGATAGAGCAACTAATACAGCAGTAAAAATTGGCTTTTGGGTATAAAGCTTTGCCTGATAAATGACGGTTATGAGCATGCCAATAAACGTAAGTGCTAGGTATTTTAAGCTCATAAAGCTTTGTGCGTATAACGCAGCTTCATCAAATTTTGGTGCTGTGCTTAGCATATAAAAAGCAGTCAGAAAGTATGATGCTAATACAGCAATTGTCACAGGCGGATATCGCCAGTTAAACTCAATACTGCGTTTAGTATGCGATATATAAAACTTATCAAGCAGGAGTTTTATGCCAATACCCGCTAAAAATGCGCTGCTGTAATGCAAAACCGGATTCGCATTTAAAATAGCGCTCCAACTTGAATATGCCTTTTGTACAAGACCAACTTTGCTTAAAAATACAGTAATTGTTGCAGCAGTAATTGCGCACAATAAAAGAGAGAGCCAGCGCGTGGCTGTAATGGGGAGAGTTTTAACTTGTGACAACTTAATATCCTTATCAATACGTTACCTTGCCAGTGTATATCAATTGAATATTATTGGATAAGCAAGTTTAAGAAATAAAGTCGCCTCTTGCCTTTACCACTCGAATGACGCTATGGCTTATTGGGTTTCACTTCGCTCTACCCAACTTACGTTTTGATATAAAAATGAAGTTTTATTACTTTAGGTCTTGTTTTGAGTTTAGGGCGAAAGTCAAAAAAGAATGTACCGACCCTATTCCTTCTACAACCCTTAACGATTTTGCTGGGCGATAAAAGCAAGCGAGTGTTGATTAAATAAGTCTGGGCGCTCCACATTACAGACATGGCCGCAATGGTGAATAGTTTGCAGTACGCTGTTTTTATGACGCTTAACCATTTCTTTAACAGGGCCAAGGAACATATGATCTTCCTTACCCATAATGTACAGAATGGGAATATCAATGTCTTTTCCTTTGAAATATTGCATTAAAGGATTTACGTCCATGGCTAATTTAAACCATTTTATAAACTCTTTTTGGCACAAGCGTTTTGCTTCACGAACAAACAAAAGTCGAGATTCTTTATGACGCTTTTTCGGCATCATAATAAAAGCAAATAAGCGATACAGCCACATATAAGGAAGGAAGTGTTTAAAAGTATTACCTAAATAAACCAATGTATTACTGCGCGTATTAAAACGAGTAACCGCTCCACCTAGCACCATGCTAGAAACATATTGCGGCGCAATTTCAGCAATATTTCGAATAATAATTGTGCCCAATGAAATGCCAACAAAGTGTGCGCTGGTGATATTGTTATGATCTAACACATCGATAATGTCTTTAGAGACATTATTAAATGAATAATTATTATCAACAAAGTTTTGTACTAAGTTATTCGATTTACCGTGACCACGAAGATCTAGCAGCAATACATTATATTCTTTTTTATAGGCTTTAAGCTGACGAAACCAAATTGCCGAACTACCACCTGCTCCATGGACAAATACAACCCATGTTTTACTGGTTTCGTGCGCAAAAGTAGTATGGAAAAGAATTTCTTTGCTCATTGCAGTTAGCGGCCTATTTACTTCGTTTGGCATATTCAATTGTAGGAAGTATAACGGAGTTTAATAAAAATCTCTTATGAAGTTGAGATCAATGGCTTCTACTTAACAGCTTTTGGGAGCAGATTTTGATTTTTAAATGAAAACCAATAAAAATGACCTTCCCCTATTTTTACGTTATGAAAACCGCCTTCCTCGGCTTTCCTGCTAGCATGACGCTATAGCGTGTTGGGTTTCGCTCTAACCAACCTACCCCGTACAGTAACTCTATAATGTGGCTTGCCATTTATGGCTTTTGCTCACTTTTACACCACTGTTTCGTATTCATGACACTTACCCTCCAATTGAGCCTAATTAATTAGTCTAAAAATCTCTTCAAAACATGAAAAATGTCTCTAAAAACTATACCCTTCGGCGCAGTTATTATTTAAATAATGGATGAGCACACACACATGACAACATCTCAAGATGCAACGCTTTCAAATGCATCACCAAACACACACACAAATTCAAGCAA
This sequence comes from Pseudoalteromonas sp. NZS37, assembly GCF_015864265.1. Taxonomy (NCBI): domain Bacteria; kingdom Pseudomonadati; phylum Pseudomonadota; class Gammaproteobacteria; order Alteromonadales; family Pseudoalteromonadaceae; genus Pseudoalteromonas; species Pseudoalteromonas sp. NZS37. The sequence continues at coordinate 34,582 of NZ_JADYXL010000008.1, forward strand.
AAATTCAAATACAAAAACTAAATGGAACCTGCACGATACGCAGTGGACATTAAGTTTATTTGGTACCGCCGTTGGTGCGGGTATTTTATTTTTACCTATTAACATTGGTATTGGCGGTTTTTGGCCGTTAATTATTATGGCGTGTTTAGCGTTCCCAATGACCTTTTTTGCGCACCGTGGATTAGCGCGCTTTGTACTTTCATCAAAAAATAAAGATGCCGATTTTACCGATGTAGTTGAAGAGCACTTTGGTGTGACTGCGGGCCGGTTAATTTCCTTGTTGTACTTTTTATCTATATTCCCAATTTTGCTTATTTACGGTGTGGGCTTAACCAATACCGTTGATAGCTTTATGGTTAATCAAATGGGGATGGAATCACCTTCTCGCGTGCTACTTTCGGGCGTATTAGTTGCAGGCATGATTAGCTTAATGATGGGCGGCGAGCGCTTAATGCTACGTGCCTTTGCTATTTTAGTGTATCCGCTTGTGGGCATATTGTTCTTTTTATCACTTTATTTAATCCCTAGCTGGCAAATGCCAGATATGACGGTGCCTGAAATAGGCAGCTTTGGTAAAACGTTGTGGTTATCGATTCCTATTATTGTGTTTTCGTTTAGCCACGCAGCGGCTATCTCAAGCTTTGTAAATGTGCAACGCGGTCATTACGGCGAACAAGCTACACGTAAGTCTGAGGCGATTTTAAAGCGCACTAGCTTGCTACTTATTACCTTTGTACTGTTATTTGTGTTCTCTTGCGTGCTGTCGCTTACAGGCGAGCAAATGGCAGCGGCTAAAGCGGCTAACGTATCGGTTTTATCCTACCTTGCTAATATTACTGATAACTCGTTTATTGCCACACTTGGGCCACTTGTTGCCTTTATTGCTATTACATCGTCGTTTTTGGGTCATTTTTTAGGTGCACGCGAAAGCTTTACAGGATTAGTAACTAAACAAACAGGCTTAAGCGCTGGCGTTACCGATAAAATTGGTGTGTTAATCATGTTTTTAGCTATTTGGTTTTGTGCTGTTAAAAACCCAAGTATTTTAGACATGATGGATCAGTTATCGGGCCCTATCATTGCGATGATTTTATTCATTATGCCAATGATTGCTGTTTATAAAGTACCTGCACTTAATAAATACCGAAATCGCTTTAGCACGCTATTTATATTAGCGGTTGGCTCGCTTGCTGTATTTGCACTTTTATACAGCATGCTTAAGTAATAAAGCTGTTTATACAAAAGCCCGGCTACTTTTTAGCTGGGCTTTTTTGTGTGCTGTTTATCTCAAATTGTTTTTTTATAGTCGCTCTTCAGGCATGTTATAAATTAACTAGCCTAAAAATAAAACAATTATGCACTTTACTAAACAACTCCTACTTTACGTAAGCTTGCTAACTACGCTTGTTTTAAGCCTCTTTGTTAAAGCTGATGACGCTCCCGCTATTTTATCGATGAAAGAGCGCGCTACGTTTATAGATAAAATAACTGAGCTTAGAGTTAATACCTTAATGCCCTCGTTAATGAAGCAGCACAACACTGATATGTGGCTACTTATAAGTCGAGAATATAACGAAGATCCAATATTAAAAACAATGCTGCCAGCAACATGGCTTTCAGCCAGACGCACCACTATTTTGCTATTTGCACTTAATAAACAAGGTGGTGTTGATGCTTACGCTATTGCGCCTTATAAAATAGGTAACGTATTTAAAAAAGGGTGGGATAAACAAACACAACCAAGCCAGTGGGAAGCACTCAATACACTTATTGAGCAATACAAACCTCGCAACATTGCGCTTAATACTTCTACCGACTGGGCACATGCCGATGGCCTTGTGCTAGGCGATTACAAAACCTTAATGGCTAACTTGCCCGCCGCTTATCACAATAAAATAATTTCTGCAGAGCCGCTTGCTGTTGCGTGGTTAGAGCAACGCATTCCTGAAGAAGTTAAAATGTATAAACATATTGTCGCTATTGCCCATCATATTATTGCAGAGGGGTTTTCGGGTAAAACTATTACGGTGGGTAAAACAACTAGCGATGACTTGGTATGGTGGTTTAGAGAGCGCGTAAAAGAGCTAAAACTACAAACATGGTTTCACCCAAGTATTGCTATTCAGCGCGCCGATGCGAAGTCGTTCGATCATGAAGAAAGCTTTACCAATGGCTACGATGATAACGTTATACAAGCCGGTGACTTGCTTCATGTAGATTTTGGGATTACTTATTTACGCTTAAATACCGACACGCAGCAGCATGCGTATGTGCTCAAAGAAAACGAAACGAGTGCGCCTAGTTACTTAGTTGAAGCACTAAAAAGCGGTAATAAACTACAAGACATATTTACCAGTCAATTTGCGGTAGGTAAAACCGGTAATGAGGTTTTAGCTGCAGCACGAAAAGCCGCTATTGATCAGGGATTAAAACCCACTATTTATACTCATCCTCTTGGCTATCATGGCCACGCTGCTGGCACTACATTAGGTATGTGGGATTCTCAGCAAGGTGTACCGGGAGATGGTGACTATCCGCTGCATTTAAATACGGCTTACTCAATTGAGCTTAACAATGCTGTGTTTATAAAACAGTGGAATAAAGAAATAAGAATAATGCTAGAGGAAGATGCTATTTTTGATAAAAGCGGTATCTGGTATTTAAATGGCCGACAAACACAGCTATTGCTTGTAAAATAAAGCATAAAAAATGGCGCTCACTGAGCGCCATTTTTAATTTAATTCGTTGCTATTATTCTGTATCTGGCAGGTTACGGCCATAGAATATTTCTTGCATTTCACGGGTCAGCTTTGAGCGAATTTCGTCTTCTTCGCCCTCTGATAAATCTGCCGTAGAAAGGCCGAATAAATACGTGTTTAGATCGGTTTCTTTTAACATCATTTTGGTATGGAACAGGTTTTCTTGATACACATTCACGTCCATCATTTGGTACGCTTCTTTTGTATCTTCTGTCATGAAGTTTTGAATCGAGCTAATAGCATGATCAATGTAGTGCTTAACACCGTTTATGTCGCGGGTAAAACCACGAACGCGGTAGTCAATTGTTACTACGTCTGATTCAAGGCTATGAATTAAGAAGTTTAACGCTTTAAGTGGCGAAATAATGCCACAAGTAGACACTTCAATATCAGCACGGAATGTACAAATACCATCATCAGGGTGAGCTTCTGGGTATGTGTGTACACAAATGTGGCTTTTATCTAGGTGCGCAACAACTGAATCAGGTAATGGGCCTGGTGCTTCGTCAGCATCGTAATTTTGCTGCTCTTCTACTGGTTCTTCTGAAACCAAAATAGTTACACTTGCGCCTTGCGGTTCATAATCTTGGCGCGCTACATTTAAAATGTTAGCACCAATAATATCAACAACTTCACCTAAAATGTCGGTTAGTCTATCTGCACTGTACTGCTCATCGATATATTCAATATATTCTTTACGTTGTTGCTCGGTCTTTGCGTAACAAATATCATAAATACTAAAGCTTAAACTTTTGGTTAAATTGTTAAAGCCATGAAGTTTAAGTTTATCGAAGGGTTTGTTCATAATAAACCAACCTATAAATTAGTGGGTTCTGCACCTGCAGAATGAAAAGTTCGCGGATTTTATACGAATTTCCCTCGTGGAAAAAGCGTTATTTTGCTTGATCTTGCACAACTTCGTGGCTATGCGTAATTTCTACTGTTTTATCAAGCATTAATGCAACTGAGCAATACTTTTCAGCAGAGAGTGAAACCGCGCGTGCAAGATGCTTTTCAGACACATTATTGCCTTTAACAACAAAGTGTAAGTTGATTTTGGTAAACACACGTGGGGCTGTTTCGGCGCGCTCTGCACTTAGTTGTACTTGTACATCTGAAAAATCTTGTTTGGCTTTTTTTAAAATACTAACCACATCAACTGATGAACAACAGCCAACTGACATTAAAACCATTTCCATTGGGCTTGGTGCTGCACTATCGCTGCCGCCATCAAACACAACATTGTGGTTAGAATTAGAACGACCAATAAACGTATCGCCTTCAACCCATTTTACATTTGCTTGCATTGTTATATCTCAAAAAAATATTTTCTTGATTGTAAGCAAGTTAGCCGTAGTTGCAAATGAAAATGCAACGCAGGGCTATAAAATGACTAAGATTGTTGCGTTAAAGCGCTATCAAAGAGGTTTTTTACTAAACCTGCAAATTCATCTATAAAGGCATGCTGTTCAACCGTGACAGGCTGTGAGGTGATGCTACTGAGGACTTCTTCTAAATCGTAAACTATGCCATCAACTTCACGTACAATTTGACTACGCTGCTCTGTGTTGAGGTTTGTGTGCTGCTCGCAAATAAGCATCACATTTTGTGCAATAACGTCTTCGATTAATTCCATTACTGTTGGGGCACCTGGTTTTATTTCGCCTGGCTTCTCAAACAATGCTAAATTTTGAGTTAGATACATGATCAAATCATCGTACCCTTGCCTATCTAAAACCATTTTTGTACCACCTTTGTATAATTAATTATTTTTGATTTAAGCAGAAAGCGCTGTTGATTGCTAGCTTTGCGCGTTAGCAATACAAAAAAAGCAGCCGAAGCTGCTTTTATAATAATTAAGTAGTATTACTACTTAATCTATTCTTAAGCCTGGGCTTAGTGTTGCTGGCATAGCAACTTTTTCAAGCTCAACTGAAGCTACAGGGTATGCACAGTAATCGGCTGCGTAATACGCGCTTGCTCTGTGGTTGCCCGATGCGCCAATACCACCAAACGGTGCTGCGCTTGATGCGCCAGTAATTGGGCGATTCCAGTTAACAATACCTGCACGAATACGACGTAAGAAATGGTCGTAATCTGCTGCACTGTCACTTAATAAACCAGCCGATAAACCAAAGGTTGTATCGTTTGCTTTATCAATGGCTTGGTCAAAGTCGTCAAAGCGGAATACTTTTAAAAGTGGTCCAAAATGCTCTTCATCTGGGAAGTCACTAATATTTGTACACTCAATAATACCTGGTGTTACAAAGCCAGTATTAGCTGTGTGCTCAAGTTCTACTAATACTTCACCACCAAGCTCAACAAGCTCGTTTTGCGCTTTAACCATGCCTGCAGCTGCAGCTGATGAGATCATAGAGCCCATAAATGGCTGGTCTGCATCGTCATAATTACCTACTTTAATCGCTTTAGTTGCTGTGATTAAACGCTCAAGTATCACATCGCCTTTGCTACCAGTTGGTAAAAATAGTTTACGTGCACACGTACAACGCTGGCCACTTGAGATAAACGCTGATTGAATAATATCGTGTACAACGGCTTTAGTGTCTTCAACGTCGGTAATAATAAGTGGGTTGTTGCCACCCATTTCTAACGCTAAAATTTTACCCGGTTGACCCGCAAACTGTTCATGTAAAATATGACCAGTACGCGAAGAACCCGTAAAGAACAAGCCATCAATACCTTTGTGAGCAGCAAGGGCTTTACCCGTTTCTACTTCACCTTGTACAAGGTTAATGACACCTGCTGGTAAGCCTGCTTTTTCCCACAGTTTAAGCGTAAGCTCAGCTACTTTAGGAGTAAGTTCAGACGGTTTAAACACAACCGTGTTACCTGCTAAAAGCGCTGGCACAATGTGGCCATTAGGTAAGTGACCCGGAAAGTTATACGGACCAAATACGGCTACAACACCATGTGGCTTATGACGAATCATCGCACGGCCAAGTGGCATTGCGTTTTCTACGTCGCCAGTGCGCTCTAAAAATGCTTTTTCAGAAATGGCAATTTTACCAACCATAGCACCCGCTTCTGTGCGAGTTTCCCACAATGGCTTACCTGTTTCTTGTGCAATAGTAATAGCGAGCTCTTCGCTGTTTTCTTTTAATTGCGCTGCAAATGCTTTAATTATTTCCAAGCGCTCAGTAAAGCTTTTATCAGCCCATGCATAAAACGCTTCGCGCGCTGCATTTATTGCGGTGTCTACTTGCGCCGCAGTGGCCGATGAAGCCTGCCAAATAACGTCGTTATTTGCAGGGTTTACTGAATTAAATTCTGTGCCTTGGCCTTGTGACCATTGACCATTTATAAATTGTGCAGGATGAGTCATATACTTTCTCCTAAATTAAATCGTGGTTGCACTAACAATATCGCCAGTTTGCAAATGCAGTGCATCTGCTATTTCTTGCGATAAAATAAGGCTTTTTGCGCGCTCGTCAAATGTCATTGGTGCAACGGTTGCTCTGAAACCTTCAAGCTTTTCGTTCGCTAGTAACACCATGGTGTCGCCAGTCATTTCGCCAATTTCAACGTTAAAGTGATTTGCATTACGAATAGTCGCAATGTTATCTACTTTTGCTTCAACCGTTGGGCCGCCGTCAAAAATATCTACGTAGCCATTAAACGTAAAGCCTTCGCTTTTTAATAACTCGATTGCTGGGCGAGTGTTGTCGTGTACTTTACCTATTACGGCTTGCGCATCTTTACTTAGCAAGTTTACGTAAATTGGGTATTTAGGCATTAATTCAGCAATGAAAACCTTTTGGCCAATACCTGTTAGGTAATCGGCTGTTGGAAAATCCATTGAGAAAAAGTGCTCTTCAAGCCACTGCCAAAAAGGGCTGCTGCCGTTTTCGTCAGACACACCGCGCATTTCTGCGATTACTGTTTGCGCAAAACGCTCTTGATGCTGTTTTATAAACATAAAGCGCGCTTTTGAAAGTAGCTTACCGTTACAATTTTTACGATAACCATCTTTTAAAAACAATGTGCAAAGCTCTGTAGCACCTGTGTAGTCGTTACATAGCGTTAGAATATCAACCGCTTTGTATACGCCTAATGTGCGCGAAGAGTGAATCACTTTACTTAAGTGATAATGATAAAATGCATCATCAAGCCCTACCGCAGCTTCAATTGCAGATGTTCCTACAACTTCACCGGTTTCGCTATCTTCAAGAACAAACAGGTAGCCTTCGTCACCAGGTTGTGACGTTTGTTTAGCAAAAGAGCTTACTGAATGGTCGATCTTTTTTTGCAATAGTTCTTCGTTTAATGGCAAAGACGTAAAACCATGCCCTGATTCATGGGCAATTTTCAGTAATGCTGAATAATCATTTTGCTGGATTGGGCGAAGGATCATCATGAGTCCGCTTGCTCCCTTATAAATAACGGTAAATAGGAATTGCAGGGCAAGCAGTGCTTGCCCTTTATTGGTTGGCTTAAGTCGCTTATACGTTTACTACGCTTGCTACTGCTTTTTCAAAGCGTGCCATACCTTCGCGAATGTCCGCATCAGGAATTACTAAAGATGGAGTGAAACGTATTACGTCTGCACCAGCAACTAATGACATAAGGCCTTGCTCAGTACCTGCCACTAAAAACTCTTTTGCACGACCTTTATATTGCTCGTTCACTACTGCACCAATTAATAAACCTTGGCCACGGATTTCGCTAAATACGTTATATTTTTCGTTAACCGCAGTAAGTAGTTCATTAAATAATGCTGCTTTAGCTTTTACGCCAGCAAGTACTTCTGGCGTATTTACTGTATCAAATGCAGCTTCTGCAACAGCACACGCAAGCGGGTTGCCGCCATAAGTAGAACCATGAGTACCTACTTTAAGATGCTGTGCAATTTCAGTTGTTGTGATCATAGCGCCAATAGGGAAACCGCCGCCAAGTGCTTTAGCTGAAGTTAAAATATCAGGTACTATGTTTAAGCCTTGGTATGCGTATAAATCGCCAGTACGACCAACACCTGTTTGTACTTCATCAAAAATAAGCAGTGCGTTATGCTTAGTACATAAATCGCGAACGCCTTGAGCAAACTCGTCAGTTGGTGAAACAATACCGCCTTCACCTTGAAGAGGTTCCATCATTACGGCACATGTTTTGTCGCTGATTAGCGCTTCAAAAGCAGCTAGGTCATTGTAATCACAATGTACAATGTCGCCAGGCTTAGGACCAAAACCATCTGAATATGCAGCTTGGCCGCCAACAGTTACGGTAAAGAATGTACGACCGTGGAAACCTTTGTTGAACGCGATGATTTGTGATTTTTCTGCGCCAAACTTATCAAGTGCAAAACGACGCGCTAACTTAAGCGCTGCTTCGTTTGCTTCTGCGCCTGAGTTGGCAAAATAAACTTTTTCAGCAAATGTAGCATCAACCATTTTTTTAGCTAGGCGAAGTGCCGGCTCATTGGTCATTACATTTGATAGATGCCAGATTTTTTCGCCTTGCTCTTTTAATGCGCCTACTAATGCAGGGTGGCAATGGCCAAGACAGTTAACTGCAATACCACCAGCAAAGTCGATAAACTCTCGACCTTCTTGATCCCATACGCGAGAACCTTCGCCTCGAACAGGAATTACGCTTGAAGGTGCGTAGTTAGGAACCATTACGTGATCAAATAATTCGCGATTGACTGTCATTTTATTTCCTCTTAATTGTGAGCAACACAAAACATCAAAATAGGTGTTTGGTTAATATTTGTAACCAACTTTATAGGCAAGATCAGTAACCTGATAATTGCGCAAAATTGCTTTGTGGTTCAATTTTCAGACGCACATTATTTCAGAATTACTTATATCTGTCTCGTTAAAAACTTTCATGTATCCCTTGAAAATAAAGGGCTAAAGATATTATTTCATAGATAGTGAATAACTATTTGCATAGCCATTCATACTTGGTTTTAGACAACTAACCGCATGAGCGCAGAGGCAAGCACGCTTTAATCGGCAAATATGCAATATAACAATAGAGTGAGAATGAATGGTTAGTCGCAAAAAAATTAACAAAAAATTCAGATTTTTAGTCAATTTGAATAGCTAAATTGGTAAAATTACTCGATTGGAGGGTTTTTAGTTCCGTTTTAGTGAACTTAAAGTACGAAAACCAGCTTAGAGTTTCATCAGGCTCAATAAGTTGATGCTCTTTTAAATTAAGATATTGAGAGTAGCAACGTGCCTTTAGCATTACTTCTGTTAATGGCAGTAATGTATCGCCCTTATCTACCCCATTTACTAGCTGCTGCATTACACCTTTAAACGGTAAATATTTAAAAGCCATTTTGTCTATTACTTTGGCGCTTACTTCTATCGACTTATTGCTAAGTAGAGTGGTTAAAAATAGCGGGTCGGGCTGTAGCTCTAATAATGCGGTGTGTAAATCTTTTTGGTTTTCATTTCGGGCTAACTGCACTTTGCGTTGCCATACTTTCTCAAACGTTTTTAAGTACAAGCGCACTAATGCAATTCGCCCTACATCTAAAAGCATTCCAAGGGTAAATGCATGTACGTCATTCACATTATTAATTTGTGCAATTTTTTGCGCAGCAATCGCGTTTGCCATCGCGCTGTCGCGTAGCCGGCGTTTTAATAATGAAAATGGTTCGGTGCTATGTGGCATCCAATGACGCGCAGCAAATGTAGGAATAACTAGCTGTAAGTTATCAAGGCCAATATAACGAAGGGCAAGCGATGGTTTATCTACTTTTACAGACGTATTTTTACTACGCTGATTACGATAGTAAGGTAAATTAACAAGCGTTACTAACTCTCTACCCAACCAGCTTATATCATTAACTAGTGGCTCTAAACGCCCTACCGACGCTGACTTTACCGCTAATATATCGAGTATATTGGCAATACCATCTTCAATACCTATAGTACTGTGAATTACGCCATCTATATCTTCGAGCTGCTTATATATAGCTGTTTCAATTGTTTTGTGCAGTTGCTCACTCGCTTGAGCGCGGTACTTATGATGTGCAGTACTGCTTTGCTGGCGTTTATTCTGTGCGGCCACTTCAACCTGAAGCAAAGTACGTTGCTTCATGGGTTCGCCGTAATCTATATCTAATGTATGAATGAAACCAATTTGCTGATGCGCAAAGCTGTGCCCAAGCAATAAGTCATGAGCCCGTTGGCTTAGTATTTTGGCAGTACGCTGTTGCGCTACAAGTTCAGTCATGACATCCATTAATAAAGTATTAAATGCTCTGTGTATTATAACATTAGAAGCGAGTTAAAAAGTTATCAAGCAGTTCTAAGCCTTGATCAGTTAGAATAGCTTCGGGGTGAAACTGCACACCTTCGATTGCTAGTTCTTTATGAAGTAACCCCATAATTTCGTCAAACTCACCTTGCTCAGTCTGAGTCCATGCGGTTACTTCAAGTTCTTTAGGCAAAGTTTGTGCTTTAACCACTAAAGAATGATAACGACATACTGTTAACGGGTTAGCTAAACCTTTAAACACCCCTTTATTAGTGTGAACTATGGGTGATGTTTTACCGTGCATTACTTTTTTAGCACGAATTACATCTCCACCTAAAGCTTGTGCAATAGTTTGATGCCCCAAGCAAATTCCTAAAATAGGATATTGCCCTTTTAGTTGCTCAACAACATTTAGTGAAATACCCGCTTCGTTAGGGGTGCATGGCCCTGGCGATAACACGATGTGTTTCGGGTTCAACTGCTTTATTTGTGCAATGCTTAGCTCGTCATTACGTTTCACTAAAACGTCTTGATCTAAACGCTGAAAATATTGCACTAAGTTGTAAGTAAACGAGTCGTAGTTATCGATCATTAACAGCATTACACAACAAACCTTATAAATTATTGACCACTTACTTCACACAAGTGGTACTAAGCGCTGCATTCTACCACTATTAATTAGTCAACATAAATTAGCAAAAAGCGTTAAAAATTAACTCTTTTTGCTAAAAGCTCTTTAAAGTCTCTAGTGGGTACTGGTTTACTTAACCCGAACTCTGCTTAAGAGATTTATTAACGTATTAAATCATGATGATGTTTAAATTTATTTTCTCTAGCCAGAGATTCCTTGCAGCTTGAGCAATAATATCGAATCCTAAGCTTTTCACGAGCAGTTAATACTCCTATTTAGGCTGTATACCCCAACAATAAATTATTGACCTCTAAAGTACGTGCGTTTATTGATCGCTCTATTAAATACTTTGGTGAAATATCTTACTGAGCAAAATAAACAGATTGTTTGCGCTACATCAAATTAGCGGCTCAATGGTTGAATTATATCTATGTAAGCCCCAGTGTATTATATGAAAGGCAGTAATTCACTTATACAACTCACTTACTTGTGAGCTCATTTATATCCTATTAAGGAGCGAATATGTTAGGCGAAGACCACTCATTAACTAATGACTTTCCAGAGTACTTAAAGACCATTGCCGAGTTAAATGAAAGCGATACTGAATTTGCAAAAAAAGCAGATAAGTACGACAAGCTAGATAAAGAGATTAGAGTGTTAGAACTCAAAGATGCGCCCATAAGCGATGAGCAAATGCATCAACTAAAACACGAACGTACAGAATTAAAAGATTGGCTATACGAGCGCTTGCAGCAAGAGCAGTAATGAAACTAAATAAAAAGAGCTCACTGATAAAGTGAGCTCTTTAGATCAACAATGGCTATTTTCTCTAAACCTTACAAAGCCACCCACAGGTTTCATAAATACAGTGCTTGGGTTAATAACATCTTTGCGTTTCTAGCCAGTGCTATCGGTAGCACCGGTAAGTAAAACTGTTTTATTTATGTTGCTCTCTCCTAACTTTGTTTTCGCTATATTAGCAGCCTCCCTACCGCTGATAATTAGGTCAATAATCGAATCAGTTTATCTAATCAATTGATAAAGCTAAGTCTATGTTAGTTAATATAAAAGCATTCCTTTAAAAGGCAGGTAAGTGTTTAAGCTGAATGTTTTTTATGCTTTTATTTGAATTACTCAGCAATCATAACTATTGTTTTTAAACCACCTTAATAGTAGTATTTATCATATAAATACACTTTTCGAGAAATAACATGAAAGTTTTAGTTACTGGCGGCATGGGTTACATAGGTAGCCACACATGTATTGCATTGCATGAAGCAGGTATTACGCCTGTTATTTATGATAACTTGTCTAATGCAAGTGCGCGGGTACTTGACCAACTCGAAAAGATTACAGGTACTCGGTTTGAGTTTATATTGGGTGACATTCAAGACGAGCAACAATTTAAACTCGCCCTAAAACATACTAAAGCCGAAGCTGTTTTTCACTTTGCGGCTTTAAAAGCCGTTGGCGAATCTACCGAGCAACCGCTGCGTTATTATCAAAATAATGTGTCGGGCACATTAAGCATGCTACAAAACATGCAAGATGAAGGCGTTAACCATATTATATTTAGCTCATCGGCTACTGTGTACGGCGAACCAGACTACCTCCCTATTGACGAAAAACACCCTATACGCGCAACTAACCCATATGGTTGGACTAAAGTTATGGTTGAACAAGCCATGCAAGATGTATGTAATGCCAACAGCAAATTTATGGGCATAGCGCTTCGTTACTTTAACCCAGTAGGTGCACACCCAAGTGGTTTATTAGGTGAAAGCCCTAATGGTATTCCTAATAACTTAATGCCCTTTATTGCTCAAACTGCAGTAGGCAAACGCGACGTGGTTAATATTTTTGGTGACGACTACGACACCGAAGACGGTACAGGCGTGCGCGACTATATTCATGTTTTAGATTTAGCTAAAGGTCATGTTGCGGCATTTATGCAACATAAAACAGATACCGCCTTCCATGCTTACAACCTAGGTACAGGGCAAGGTTATTCTGTGCTTGATATGATTAAGGCATTTAGCGCATCAGCCAATAAAGATATTCCGTATAAGATTGCACCACGCCGTGCAGGTGATATTGCCTGTAACTACGCCGATGCCACGAAAGCGCAAAACATACTTAACTGGCACGCAGAACTAACACTTAGCGACATGACAAACGACACATGGCGCTGGCAAACTAATTACCCAAGTGGGTTGGAGAGTTAACATGGCTTTATTAGAAAGTACTCACAGACGTAAAAATCCGCTAACGGGTCGTTGGGTATTAGTGTCACCACATCGTAATAACCGCCCATGGTTAGGCGCAACAGAAGCCGTTAATGAAAACGTATTACCAAAACATGATGAAAGCTGCCCACTTTGCCCAAGCAATACCCGTGCAAATGGCGACAGTAACCCTGATTACAAATACACACACGTATTTAGAAATGACTTTGGCGCATTAACACCTAATGCCAGCGAGCAATTACAAAGCTTAGAATCAGACAGCGATTTATTTATTGCCGACGAAGCCAGCGGCGAATGCCGCGTAATTTGTTTTTCTCCAGAGCATAATAAAACACTACCAGAGCTTAGCCAAAACGCATTGCACGAAGTAGTGAAAACCTGGAAACAAAATTACACAGAGCTTGCACAGCAGTACGAATGCGTACAAGTTTTTGAAAATAAAGGCGAGATCATGGGTTGTTCGCAACCTCATCCTCACGGCCAAGTATGGGCTCACTCGCATTTATCAACCGAAATAGAAGCCGAAGATAACCAGCAGCTCGCCTATTATAAAAAGCATGGCACAGCCATGCTTGCCGATTACGCGCAAAAAGAGCAAGCAGATCAAACACGTGTTGTATTTGAAAACGAACATTGGCTTGTTGTGGTGCCATTTTGGGCAGCATGGCCGTTTGAAACAATGCTAGTAACTAAAGATAACATTCAAAACTTTAGCCAGCTAAACGATGTCCAAACCAACTCTTTGGCTCAGGCACTTAAAGTATTAACCACTAAGTACGACAACGTATTTAATTGCAGCTTCCCATACTCAATGGGTTGGCACAATGCACCGGCTAATAGAGGCTCTGATGAGCAACATTGGCGTTTGCATGCACATTTTTATCCGCCGCTACTTCGCTCTGCTACTGTTAAAAAACACATGGTAGGCTACGAAATGCTAGGCGAAAGCCAACGCGATTTAAGCGCAGAAACCGCTGCTTCTATTTTAAAAGCAGCCAGTACAACACACTATAAAGATACAGCAGGACACACAGATGAAGCTTAACGAATTCCAACAACAATTTTTGTCACTGTATGGCGCGCCTGCTCAAGGTATTGCAGCAGCACCGGGCCGTGTAAACCTCATTGGCGAATTTACCGACTACAACGACGGTTTTGTTTTACCGTGTTCGTTAGAGTTTCGTACCCAAGTAATGTTTAAAGAGCGCGACGACAATATTATCACTGTGCATTCTTTAAATTACCCAGGCGAAAAAGACAGCTTTAGTGTTGATGAAGAAATCACTGAAGGCCAATCGCAATGGGGTAACTACATTCGTGCTGTTACTTACGTTCTTAAAAGAGCGGGTTACACTCTGCGTGGTGCCGACCTACTAATTGACAGTAACTTACCGCAAGGTAGTGGCTTGTCGTCATCGGCCGCACTAGAAGTTGCTGTAGGCGGTATGTTTAACCATATTGCACAGCTTGGTTTACCGCCAGAGCAAATTGCGCTATTTGGCCAAGAAGCCGAAAACGACTTTATGCATTGCCAATGCGGCATTATGGATCAGCTTATTTCAGCCAAAGGCGAAAACGGTCATGCGCTATTAATTGATTGTGAAAACCTAGCAACTAAATCAGTTAAAGTTCCTGATGATTTAAATATTGTTATTGTTAACTCTAACTACCCGCGTAAATTAGTTGATAGCGAATACAACCAGCGCCGTATTGACTGCGAACAAGCTGCTGTAAAAATGGGTGTAGAAACACTTCGCCAAGCAACCATGACTGCCCTGCAAGCAGTAAAAGCGACATTAAGCGAAAACGAATATAAACGTGCACACCACGTAATTAGCGAAAACGACCGTGTAATTGCAGCAACAACTGCACTACAAAATAATGATATGGATGCACTTCGTACGCTAATGGCTGCATCGCATCAATCGCTTAAACACGATTTTGAAGTAACCGTACCTGCAACCGATGGCCTAGTAGAAATTTGTAAAGAAGCGATGGGCGATCGCGGCGCAGTACGTATGACGGGTGGCGGCTTTGGTGGTGCTATTGTATGTTTGTGTCGCGATGCGGAAGTACCACTAATTAAAGCTGCGGTAGAAAAGCATTACTTTGAGCGTTTTAGCCTAAATGCTGATATTTACGTATGTTCAGCGGGTTCAGGATTACAAATTACGTCTTTTTAAATAAACTTAAGGAATAAGCATGGCAAAGGTTAATTGGGGAATTATTGGGTGTGGCAATATAGCTCACACCTTTGCTAAAAGCATTGCGCATTGCAGTGATGCACAGCTTATTGGCGCTGCATCAACGAGTATGCAGCGCGCTAAAGAATTTGCCACACCGTACAATATTCAAGGCTATGAGAGCTATCAAGCTCTTATGCAATGCCCAAATATAGATGCCGTATATATTGCCAATACCCACGATCAACACTTTAAAACTATCGCCCAATGCTTAAAACACAATAAGCACGTGCTAAGCGAAAAACCGATTACCGTTAATGCTAAGCAATTGCAAAACCTCACTGAGCTTGCCAGGCAACAAAACTGCTTTTTAATGGAAGGCGTTTGGATACGGTTTTTACCAGCCATAGTAAAATTACAACAACTCCTAAATGAAGGTGTTATTGGTAATGTGCACAGTGTTAATGCCAACTTTAGTTTACCTGGCAGCTTTGCCGACACTCACCGATTAATGAACCCTGTAACAGCGGGTGGCGCCCTGCTCGATTTAGGTATTTATCCTATTTCGATTGCTGATGTGGTATTTAATAAAACCCCTGAACACATCAAATCCTTTGTACATAAAAGCACAACCGGCGTTGATGAGCGAAGCACTGCTATAGTTGATTACGGTAACGGGCAATTTGCATCTCTTACCAGCGCACTGCAGCAAAACGGCCCAACAGAAGCATGTATTAATGGTGAGCTTGGCTATATTCGAATACCTCAGTTTGTAGGTGCAAAAACGCTAGAGCTACACATAAACGACCAAGACCCGCAATACTTTGAATACGATTTTAGCGACGATGAAAATTTTAAGTTTGAAATTGCACATGTCACGCAGTGTATATTACAAAAACAAACCCAAAGCAGCGTATTACCACTGGGTACTAGCTTAAGAGTTATGAACATAATGGATACCTTACGAGCACAATGGCAGTTGCAATATAGCAATGCCGTCGAGTCGGCTGAACTGACTAATTAAAAAATAAAAATACACAACAAGGACACACAATGACACACACACTCAAGGCGCTTTCAAAAGCCATACTACTTGCTACGTGCAGTTTATCTGCCAGTGTAGCTGTTGCTGAATCTAATAAACCAGAGCAGCTATATCCGCCAATCACTAGCGAAGTACTTCCAGAACTTGCGGCAAAAGGTAATTACAATGTGGGTGTGCAAACACTTGATTTAGTTAACCCTGCGCAATTTGACCCCGCTACACAAGGCCAAAAAGATCGTTCTTTAAAAGTAGAGGTGTGGTATCCGGCTGTAAACACAGCAAAAGCGCCACTTACCAGCTACACAGATGAAACTCGCTCAGGTAAAGAGTTTACTCTGCAAGCCGATGCAATGCGTGATGTCGCCATTAATAATAAAGAGCACTACCCTGTGATAGTGCTTTCGCACGGTTATACCGGTTATCGTACAATTATGTACTACCTTGGCGAGCACTTAGCGTCGCACGGTTACATTGTGGTAGCTATTGATCATACTGACTCAACCAATGCCGATGTTGATTTTAATAATGCGCCGTTCTCTGGCTTTTTTAGCACGCTTATAAATCGCTCACGCGATCAGCAGTTTGTTATTAATTACTTTAATGAGCAAAACAGCTTTGCAAGCAAGCAAGTAGACAACAAAAGCGCAGGCGTAATTGGTTACTCAATGGGTGGCTATGGCGCTGTAAATACGATAGGTGGTTGTTACGCTTTTAATGAGCAAACTACAGCTATGTTTACGGGTATGAAAGACCCAGCTCAAATTAAACAAGTACAGCAATTACTAAACAGCTGCGCTGGTGGGCAATACCAAAACCCAAAAGTAGACCCACGTATAAAAGCGATGGTGGCCTTTGCACCATGGGGCGGACAGCACGCTATATTTGATGCCAAAGCAATGGAAAATATTAAAGTACCTTCGCTTTATATAGCCGGTAACTTAGATGACATTTCAGGCTATGAAGGCATTAAAAGTCTTTATGAACAAACAGGCAGCAAAGATAAGTACATGCTTACTTACAAAAATGCACGCCATAATATTGCACCGCACCCAGCCCCTGCTATTGCACAAAGCAGCAGTGAGCTAGATATAGGCCATTACTATGAGCCTTCGTGGTCTATGCGCACACTAAACGAAATCAACAAACACTTTGTACTTGCCATGATGGATTGCCACGTAAAAGGCATAGCCAGCGAGTGTAAATACTTAGATTTACCACAAAACGGCGACCAAGCTGTTGTTGATGGTAAACCGCTGCCACAGTGGCGCGGGTTTGATAATCGCTTTTCTACCGGTATGGATTGGCAACAAGCTAAACCTCACACCAAGTAATAATAAACTTTAAGCGGCTGTTTTAATCAATAGCCGCATACGCCCTTAAAATAATGCAAAAATAAAACGCCTTTTATATAAAAGAGTTACCAGAAAATATTAGCGTGTTTATTTTTTAATCTGCTATTTTAAGAAAAAACCATTGCCATTAACTTCGGTTAAAGGCAATCTAGTCATATATAAGATAAGATAAATAACACAAATATCATGTCCAAATACATACTCTCAATTGATCAAGGAACCACAAGCTCTCGGGCCATCTTGTTTACAAAAGATGCAGACGTTTTTGGTACAGCACAACAAGAATTTTCGCAGCATTTTCCACAAAATGGTTGGGTAGAACACGACCCTAACGATATTTGGCAAACAGTGCTTAGCACTAGTCGCGAAGTGTTAACTAAAAACGATGTAAAGCCTGAAGAAATTATTGCCATTGGTATCACCAACCAGCGCGAAACCACTTTGGTGTGGAACAAAAAAACAGGCAAAACAATTTATAACGCTATTGTATGGCAAGACCGTCGCACCAGTGACTATTGCGAAAGCCTAACAACTGATGAGCTTTGCCAAACGATAAGCGAAAAAACAGGCTTATTACTCGACCCTTATTTTTCGGCCACTAAAATTCGTTGGATTTTAGATAACGTTGAAGGCGCACGCGAACAAGCCCTTGCAGGTGAGCTCGCCTTCGGTACGGTTGACACTTACCTACTTTGGCAGCTAACAGGCGGCAAAGAGCACCGCACCGATGCAACCAATGCATCGCGCACCATGTTATTTAATATTCATACCCAGCAGTGGGATCAAGAGCTTTTAGAGTTATTCGATATCCCAGAATCTATGTTGCCAGAAGTAATGGATTCAGCTGACGAGTTTGGTTCAACCAGTGCTGACATTTTTGGCGCGCCAATTCGTGTTTGTGGTATTGCAGGCGATCAGCAAGCCGCGCTTGTAGGACACGCATGTTTTGAACAAGGCATGGCTAAAAGTACATATGGTACTGGCTGTTTTTTAATGCTTAACACTGGCGAAAAAGCACTGACCTCAGAAAACCGCTTATTGACCACTGTTGCTTATAGATTAAACGGCAAGCCAACTTACGCCATTGAAGGCAGTATATTTATGGCTGGCGCAACTATGCAGTGGATTGTTGAAGGCTTAAAACTACTTAGCCATGCTGGCGAAAGTGAATCGATGGTTAAAGATGTACCGCTCGATCATGGTGTATTTTTAGTGCCTTCGTTTACGGGTTTAGGTGCTCCTTATTGGGACCCTAATGCACGTGGCGCTATTTTAGGGCTAACACGCGATTCGGGTATTAGCACCATAGTTGCCGCAGCGCTGCAATCAGTTGGTTACCAGACCAAAGATTTACAAAAAGCGATGGAGCGTGATGGTCTTCGCCCAAGTGTGCTTCGTGTAGATGGCGGTATGGTAAAAAATAATTGGGTTATGACCTTTTTATCAAACATTTTAGGCGCAACAGTTGAGCGCCCAACTGTGACCGAAACCACTTCTTTAGGCGTAGCATATTTAGCAGGCTTACAAACAGGTGTGTATGAGTCGACTGAGCAGTTATCTAAAATGTGGACATGCGACCGTCGTTTTGAGCCAACCATGAGTGCCGACGAGCGTAACGATCTATACGCAAAATGGCAGCATTGCGTAGCTCAAGTATGCTTAACGAATAAAAACTGCCCATAGTAAATAGTAAGTGGTTAAGGCCAATACTTTAACCACTTTGCTTTTTTAACTTAGCTAAATGCTAGATTTAAAAAGCATGCTTTACTGCTTTAAATTGAAAATGGATTGGCGTCAAAATTAACGAATAAAAATCTGGGTTTTCTATTGTCAAATGAAAACAGCAGCTTTATGATGCTTATGTCTTATTTATATTACAAATAAAAAGGTTAGCTCGGTGGAATTAGCAGATAACGAATATGACTTACTAGTCATCGGTGGCGGTGTAAACGGCACTGGAATAGCAGCTGATGCAGCAGGCAGAGGATTAAAAGTACTCTTGTGCGAACAATCAGACCTTGCCTGTGCAACATCTTCAAACAGTTCTAAGCTGATCCACGGTGGTCTGCGCTACCTTGAGCATTACGAATTTAGATTAGTAAAAGAAGCCCTAGCAGAGCGAGAAGTGCTACTTAAAAACGCACCTCATATTATGTGGCCGCTAACCTTTAGATTGCCGCATCAAAAGCATTTACGCCCTGCGTGGATGATTCGCATTGGTTTGTTTATGTATGACAACCTAGCGAAACGCGAAACACTAGCGGGTTCTCGAAGCATTAAATTTGGCGAAAATAGTGTTTTAGAACCCTCTATTACCAAAGGGTTTGAATACTCTGATGGCTGGGTTGACGATTCTCGCTTAGTCGTTTTAAACGCCCTTGCAGCGCAGGAAAAAGGCGCCGTTATTACCACACAAACTAAGTGTGTAAATGCTAAACGTGAGCAAGGTAAATGGCAGGTAACGCTTGAGCAGCAAAAGAGCAAAGCTAAATACACCATTTCTGCCAAAGGCATTGTTAATGCTGCGGGTCCTTGGGTAGCTAAATTATTTGATGAAGCCCTAACAGAAAAATCACCACAAAATATTCGCCTTGTAAAAGGTAGCCACATTGTAGTGCCTCGCATTCACGATGAGAAACAAGCTTATATTTTACAAAATAAAGATCAGCGTATTGTGTTTGTTATTCCGTTTGAAGATGACTTCTCACTTATTGGCACAACCGATGTAGAACACACAGGTGAAGCACAAGACGTTAAAATTAGTGATGAAGAAATTGATTACTTAATTGATATTACTAATACCTACTTTAAACAACCGATTAAACGCGAAGACATAGTACATACCTTTTCAGGCGTACGCCCATTACTTGATGACGAATCAGTTAATGCACAAGCCGTTACTCGCGATTATAAATTAGAGCTTTCGAGTGATGCTAAGCAAGCACCTCTATTGAGTGTGTTTGGTGGAAAAATTACAACTTATCGCAAACTTGCCGAAGCTGCGGTTAATAAGCTTGAAGACTTTTACCCACAAATGAGCAAAGCGTGGACCAAGCATAGCTCGCTCCCTGGTGGTGATTTTAGCTCTGTAGAAGCACTTAAATCAGAGCTAAAAGCAAAATATGAATGGCTACCTGAAATAACACTTAAACGCTTTGTACGCACTTATGGTACTCGTGCTAAAAATATATTAGGTAGTGCAACTGGGTTGAGTGATTTAGGCCAAGATTTTGGCCATGGTTTATTTGCAGCAGAAGTAGATTACTTGCTAAATGAAGAGTGGGCAGAAAACGCATACAATATTTTATGGCGCCGCAGCAAATTAGGACTACGTTTTAATGAGGCACAAGTTGCTGCGCTCAATGATTACATTGAGCATAACCAAGCAGCTAAAAGCGCTTAACTATTAAGTTATAATAGCTTCCTGTTAACCCCTTTATAATTTAATTTTTATAGAGGGGTTTATTTTTTTGACTCTAAATTAAATAAATAATTAAAACCGCTAAGCGTCGCTGTTTTAATATCAAACTCAACACACTTCACACCTATTTGATTAAGCGCCGTAGTAAAACACTTATTCAGCTGCTTTGTGCCAATCACTACAACTTGTGTATCACTCAATAATTGCCATTCGCTAGCATGGCGAGCTGCTCGTACATCGCTGCCAATTAATACACCCGACAAATAGGCTTTGGCTTGTACTGGCGTTAACTCCTTTGAAAGCTGGCGTGTACGCACACTAAAAATACCATGTGCCAAGTTACCGCTATCACTACCTAAAGTTAGCTCACAGCCTTGCTCAAATGCTTTAAAGTCAAACTCACCTTCTGCACAGTCGTTAGGAATTAAAACACTTTGATGACATAACAAATCATATAACTCGCCGGTCATGGCTGTTTTAAAGCAAATGATTTCGCCGTTGTTTATAAGCACCCATTTAGTATGTGTACCAGGTAAACATAATAATATTTTACCTTGTTGATACTCTGGATTTTGTTTTAAAAACCCTAAAATTTGCAGCTCTTCGCCGCGCATTACATCAAATAAGCTATTTTGCAGCGTACACTTTGTGCCTGGTAGCGCTTTAATTGTATGCCCATCGCAATCAAAGCTAACCGCAGCATTAAGTAGCCCTTCGGGATTAATTGGGCATTCTAAATAAGGCGTTTCGTGCCAGCCGATGCTTGAGGTAATTTGCCCTGCAATATATATAGGTAAACTGCCATATTCTTGCTTCCACACTGCAATGGTGTCGATTAGGGTTTGCTCAAAATTTTGATTCGCCTTAACAACGCCAGGGCCATCACGTTGTGCTAATAATTTAAGTGTTGATTGCGCTTGTACTTCGCACAAATAAGCACGTAAATGGCTCGTGCCCCAGTCAACAGCAATAAAAAGAGATGAATTAGCCAAGCTTTAAAGCCTCCCACCGTCGATTTTAATACTCTGCCCGGTGATCATACTGCTTTCATCGGCGGCTAAAAAGAGTGCCAAATTAGCAACATCTTCAGGTGTTACTAATTTTTTAAGCGCCATGGCTTCCATCCACTTAACTTGCTCTTCTTCGGTAAACCAGCTTGCTAGTTGACGGTCGGTGGCCACCCACCCTGGCAAAATAGCGTTAACGCGAATACCAAACTCGCCGTAATCGCGAGCCAATGCCTTAGTCATACCAATTAGCCCTGCTTTTGCGGTTACATAGCCTGCCATTTGTGGCTGGCCCATAATCGCGTTAATAGAGCTAAAATTAATGATACTGCCGGCTCCATCGCCTTTCATAAAAGACATAGCAACTTGAGAGGCAAAAAATGCAGGGTTTAAGTTTATTTGTAAGCACTGATCCCAATCTTGCACGGTAACGTCTTCGCTCGCTTGCCGGCGGTCGTTCGCTACATTATTAACTAGTACATTAATAGCACCAAAAGCGGCGCATGCATCCACAAGTGATTGCTGAAGTGCATGAGAGTCAGTTACATCAACTTGCCTATACCATAGTTTTGCATTGGGTAAATCACGAATAAGCGATTGCGCTGCCTTATCATCAATATCTATAAATGCTACTTTTGCATTTTGGTTTACAAAGGACTTAACCATTGCTCTGCCGATGCCTGATGCACCACCAGTAATAAAAATAACTTTACCAGAAAGACTATGATATTGAGCGAGGGTGTTCAAATTCAACTCTCCATACAGCGCATTTTCAATTTCATTTAAACTCTTTATAAACTTATACTTACACTATAAAGAGCCAAACTAAGCTGTTATTGCTGTGTTAAAATATTTAGCTAATTAAAAGTTTATATCATATCCTTGAGTACATTAATATGATATATGATATATAATAAAGCAATATATCAACTCGGAATCCTGCGCAATGAAAAGCCAACCCCGTCAAAATTTAACACAACAATTAACCCACGATTTGGGTTTTGCTATTGTGCGTGGTGTTTACCCTGTAAGCGAAGGCCTGCCTTCTGAAGCCGATTTATGTATAAAATATGATGTAAGTCGCAGCGCCACCCGCGAAGCGGTAAAAATGCTCTCTGCTAAAGGATTAATTTCTTCTCGTCCTAAGCAAGGTATTCGTGTATTACCTGAAAGCAGCTGGAACATGTTTGATACCGACGTACTACGTTGGATTTTAAGCAGCAAGCCATCACTGTCATTATTAAAAGAGTTTACTCAAGTACGCGTTGCCCTCGAACCACAAGCGGCCGCGCTTGCTGCACTAAATGCAACTGCTGAACAACTCGCTGAAATTGATAACGCTTTAGCCCGTATGGCTGAAGCAGACGAAGGCTTAGACGATCCACTAGAAGCTGACATTGCTTTTCATACCAGCATATTAGTTGCCAGTAACAATCGCTTTTTTGTGCAGTTAACTGAGTTTATTAGTACAGCCCTTAGAGTAAGTATTCGTTATACAAACCACATTAAAGGTGTACCGGGCGCAGACGTTGCTAAGCACGCTGATATTTTAGAGACCATAAAGTCACGCGACCCTGAACGCGCTAAAAAAGCAGTAGAAACAATTTTAGAAGAAGCACTACAGTTAATTGAATCTAAATTAGTTTAATGTTAGTTCAACATATTGTATAAATATTGAGTCCATCGAATTTACTCTTTGCAGTACATTCGATGGACTTTTTTATTGCCTATAAAACTTAAATTACAGGCATTAAAAAATCCGATATCAGTCTCCTGATATCGGATTTTTAATTATTTAAATCAGATTAATAACTCTGGTTATTAACTGAGATAAAACGCCTTTTGCAGGCTAGAATTACAATCCTAATTTCTTCTCAAGATAGTGGATGTTAGTACCACCATTTTGGAAGTTTTCATCTGCAAGAATTCTCTTATGCAAAGGAGTATTAGTTTTAATTCCGTCAATTACTAGCTCGTTAAGTGCATTGCGCGCGCGGGCAATAGCTACATCACGGTTTTCACCGTAAGTAATTAACTTACCAATCATTGAATCGTAATGTGGTGGAACCGTGTAGTCAGCGTAAATATGGCTGTCCCAACGAATACCTAAACCACCTGCTGGATGGAAACGTGTAATTTTACCCGGTGACGGGATAAACGTTTCAGGATCTTCAGCATTAATACGACACTCAATAGCATGACCACGAATAACAACGTCGTCTTGAGTGAATGATAACGGTTGACCCGCTGCAATTTTTAACTGCTCTTTCACTAAATCGATACCAGTAACCATTTCAGTTACAGGGTGTTCAACCTGAATACGTGTATTCATTTCGATGAAGTAAAACTCGCCGTTTTCGTATAAAAACTCAAACGTACCTGCACCGCGGTATCCAATTTCGATACATGCACGTGTACAGCGCTCGCCAATGAATTTACGCGTTTCAGCAGTAATTCCTGGTGCTGGAGCTTCTTCAACTACTTTTTGGTGACGACGTTGCATAGAACAATCACGTTCACCTAAATGTACTGCATTACCTTGGCCGTCTGCTAATACTTGAACTTCGATATGGCGTGGGTTTTCAAGGAATTTTTCCATGTAAACCATGCTATTACCAAAGAATTGCTTAGCTTCTTGCTGTGTTAATGCAATTGAATCAATAAGTTCAGATTCGCTGCGAACAACACGCATACCACGACCACCACCGCCACCAGCGGCTTTGATGATTACCGGGTAACCGATACGCTTAGCGATTTGCATGTTGCGTTCTTTATCATCTGATACCGGACCGTCAGAGCCTGGAACACATGGAACGCCGGCTTTACGCATTGCTGCGATAGCAGACACTTTATCACCCATAAGGCGAATAGTGTCGCCACGAGGACCGATAAATACAAAACCACTTTGCTCAACTTGGTCGGCAAAATCAGCATTTTCTGCAAGGAAACCGTAACCAGGATGAATCGCTACAGCGTCAGTTATTTCAGCCGCAGCAATAATGCGCGGAATATCTAAATAACTTTCAGTTGCTGATGGTCTACCAATACAGATGGTTTCATCTGCAAGCAATACATGCTTAAGATCGCGATCTGCCGTTGAATGCACAGCAACCGTTTTGATCCCAAGCTCTTTGCAGGCGCGCAATATACGAAGTGCAATTTCACCTCGGTTTGCAATGACTACTTTATCTAACATTAGAGTTGGCCTTTTAGGTTACGCTATTATTCAATGATGAATAGAGGTTGATCAAATTCTATTGGCTCGCCATTTTCAGCTAAGATAGCTCTTACTGTACCGGCTTTGTCTGATTCAATTTGGTTCATCATTTTCATAGCTTCGATAATACAAAGTGTATCGCCAACTTTAACTTGCTGACCAACTTCTACATATGCTGGAGCTTCAGGAGACGCAGCTGAGTAAAAAGAACCAACCATTGGTGATTTAACTTGATGACCCGTAGGCTCAGCTGGTGCTGCTGCTTCAACAGCTACAGGAGCCGCTGCAACTGGTGCTGCTGGCGCTGGTGCATATTGCTGTGGAGCAAATTGCGGGTAACCTGGGCCAGCGCTCATGTTGTTGCGGTTAATACGTACTGATTCTTCACCTTCAGTGATTTCTAGCTCAGCAATACCTGATTCTTCTACTAATTCGATAAGCTTCTTTATCTTGCGAATATCCATTACACGACCCGCCTGTTAGTTTGTGTGTTAATTTAAATTAAATTGCGCTTTGCAACCGGCCCACAGCGGCGTTTAATGCTGCGTGATAACCCATTGCGCCTAATCCACATATCACGCCTTGTGCCACATCAGAAAAATACGAATGATGACGAAAGGCTTCACGTGCGTGCACATTACTTAAGTGCACCTCAAAAAACGGAATATCAACACTCAACAGTGCATCACGTAATGCGACGCTAGTATGCGTAAATGCAGCTGGGTTGATAATTATGTAATCAACCGCTTGCCAAGCATCGTGAATTCGTTCAATGAGGGCTTGCTCACTATTACTTTGAAAATGCGTTAACTCAACATCTAGACTATTAGCAGCACTGGTTAGCTCCTCCATAATCTCACTCAGCGTCTGAAAACCGTATTTATCCGGTTCACGTTTACCAAGCATGTTTAAATTTGGACCATTTATAACTAAAAGGTTAAATTTTGCAGCCATAATACGCGATATATCCTATAAGTAATGAGTTAAGCGGTTACTAACTAGTTTTTCACTTTTAAGTAAGCAGAAAAAGTAATGTAGCAACAATTTCTCACGTTAACCAACTATTATAGTGATTTCGACGTAAATAGCAGCAAAATACTGGTCTTATCAGTGTCGTGGGTACAAATATAAGAAGAATTAAGAAGGTGCCACTTAGTCAATTCAAGTGGCACTATTGCACTATTATTGTGCGCTGGCGCGCACAACTGCTAGGTGTTTAGCAAAGTCCTCAGCATTTAAAAAGCCCGTTACGCGCTGCGTACTAAGCTCTTGTCCTTGAGTATTAAAAAACAAAATACTAGGTAAACCAAACACCGTGTACTCTTCCATTAGCTCAATTGTTTTATTATCACTCTCAGTTAAATCAATTTGAATAAGTTGATAGTGGCTAAACTCACTTTGCACTTTGGCATCAGGAAAGGTGTAATGTTCAAACTCTTTACACGCCACACACCAGTCGGCATATAAATCGACCATAACCATTCGACCTTCGTCGTTTGCTTGTGCAACTGCTTCTTTTAGTTCTGCTAAATCAGCAACCTGTTTAAACTCATTATTTTGTGAGCTTACCTGTACTGTTTGTACTTGAACTGGCCAAAAGTAGTTTTTAGTTAACGTAAAGCCTGTAATAACTAATAGAGTTGCAGCAAACCATAATGCAGTTTTTAACTTGCTTTGTGTTTGGCTACTTTGCCAATGATGTAAGTACAGTGCTGTTGCTAGTGCAAGCACACCTGCCATTAATAATATAATGTCGGCGCTGATTAGTCGCTCAAGTAATATAAGCGGCACAACGAGCATCACAAAACCAAACAAGGTTTTAACTTGCTCCATCCAACCACCCGCTTTAGGAAGCAATTTACCGCCAGATGTACCAAGTAATAAAAGTGGTAACCCCATACCTAAACTGAGCACGTACAGTGTTAAACCACCTACTAAGTAATCACCACTTTGCGCTACAAATAACAGTGCCGCCGACAATGGCGCAGTAGTACAAGGTGATGCTATTAAGCCCGAAAGTACACCCATTAAAAATACGCCAACGTAGTTGCCGCCTTTTTGGTTGTTACTTACTTGGGTTAGCTTGCTCATCATACTGCTTGGCAGTTTAATTTCGTACCAACCAAACATCGACATAGCCAATAATACAAACAATAAACTAAAGCTGATTAACACAAATGGATGCTGTAAATACCCCTGCACTTGCCCACCAAGCGCAGCAACAACTAAGCCAAGCGCTGCATAGGTAACTGCCATACCTTGTATATATACAAACGACAACGCAAACGCTTTTTTAGTTGAAAGGTTTTGCTGACCCGCAATTAAGCTCGACAAAATAGGAAACATAGGAAATACGCACGGCGTAAAAGCAAGGCCTACACCAACAGCAAAAAATATGAGTAAATTAGTTATTAAACTCTGACTGGCTAATTGCTCAGTAAAAGTCAGTTCTTTTTCGGTATCATCCGAATTTGTTGTAAGTTCAGTCGTTGGCTCGTTGAGTGCTGAAAATGTACTTTGCGCTGTTGCCGCTTCATCTGTAGCGCTATTTTGATCTACATTTTTAATCTGTGCGCCACTAATTACACTAAGTGGAATGCTAATCACTTCTGGTGGATAACAAAGCCCTGCTTTTGCACAGCCCTGATAGCGAACTTTAACAACCGCTCCCTCAGTAATATTACTTAACTTACTAACAACGCTCGCGGTATTAAAAAAGACTTCTGTTTTACCAAAAAATTCATCTTCAATAATTTCGCCACTACCAGAGTCACCTACTTGGATGTTTGCGCCCTTGGCAATGATTTCTATTTTCTTTTTATATAAATAATAGTCTGGCGCTATATCCCAACCTACAAACAAGGTGCTGCCTTGCTGATCAAAGTCAAATACAAACGCTTGGTCTACAGGTAAAAAAGTGTGTTGAGGAGGCCCAAGTAGATCACCAAGCACATTATTAGTCGCAGCCTTTACAGGTACGGTTAATAATGTAACCAACAATAAAAAGAAAAAACGCATTAATTCAGTACCTCGTCCATCCAATTAAAATACGCCAAATTTCCCGTAGAAACTTCTAAAACCTGAATCTCTGGCACTTCGTAGCTATGTAACTCTTTTATTGTTAGAAACACATCGTTCATTTTATCTGATTTCGTTTTTATAAGTAGCTTAGCCTCAGTTGCTTCTGCAACTTCGCCTTCCCACATATAAATAGAGCCCATGTTAGGTAAAATATTTACACAAGCAGCTAGTTTTTTTTCTACCAACGCCCTTGCAAGTGTGCGTGCTTCTGCTTCGTCTTTGCAGGTCGTAAAAATCATTTTAAAATGCGTAGTCATTATGAACCTATACTTATTGGACAGTGTCTATCATCATAGTATCTGATAGCCGATACAATGTGTAGACGCTAAAATATCAGTAAAATGACGATACCTATGCCCTAACCTTGAAAAGAGACCTCGTCACCCTCATTTATATTTCATCAACTCTTTTGAGTGTCATTATTTAGAGAGCGCTATGTTTAGATTTTTATTTGTGTTGTTTATTATCATCCCTATTATCGAAATCGCTTTGCTGATTCAAGTAAGCGACGTGATTGGCGGATTTGCAACAATTGCACTTGTTGTTATTACGGCGATTTTAGGTGCCAAAATGGTTAAAACACAAGGTATGGGGGCGCTGCAAAACGTACAAGCGCAAATGGCGCAAGGGCAAATGCCAGCCAAAGAATTATTTACCGGAATATGCGTTGTAATTGCAGGTGTATTACTCCTTACCCCTGGCATTATGACTGACGTATTTGGGCTACTATTATTAACCCCTGCAATTCGTAACAAATTGGCTGCAGGCCTTGCTAGCCAAGCAACTGTTAGAATGAGCGCAGGCATGCAACAAGGGCCATCGCCGTTTGCTGGGCAGCAACATGCTGAACGAGAGCAAGGGCAAATGGAACGACCAACCACTATTGATGGTGAATATGAGCGAAAAGATTAAAAATTTATCGTTTTTTCTCTTGGAATTTTTCACTCTACCCCCATTAATGAATGCAAATTAGAAAAGCTTTTTTCTGTACTGTTCAGAAACTGTTAGGAGAACTAAAAAACATGAACATTCGTCCTTTACAAGATCGCGTAATCGTTAAACGTCTAGAAGAAGAAACAAAATCTGCTGGCGGTATTGTATTAACTGGCTCTGCAGCTGAAAAATCAACTCGCGGAGAAGTTGTAGCCGTAGGTAATGGTCGCGTTTTAGAAAACGGTGACGTGAGAGCGTTAGAAGTTAAAGCCGGTGACACTGTGTTATTTGGCTCATATGTTGAAAAAGTTGAAAAGATCGAAGGTCAAGAGTACCTGATCATGCGTGAAGATAATATTTTAGGCATTGTAGGCTAAACCTACTTTTCGTTTATAAACATTTAAGAATTTAGAGGAATTTAAAACATGGCAGCAAAAGAAGTACTTTTTGCAGGTGACGCACGCGCTAAAATGCTAACTGGCGTAAACATCCTGGCAAACGCAGTAAAAGTTACATTAGGTCCTAAAGGCCGTAACGTTGTACTAGATAAATCATTTGGCTCACCAGTTATCACTAAAGATGGTGTATCTGTAGCAAAAGAAATCGAACTTGAAGACAAGTTTGAGAACATGGGCGCACAAATGGTTAAAGAAGTTGCATCTAAAGCAAATGATGCAGCCGGCGATGGTACAACTACCGCTACAGTACTTGCACAGTCTATTGTTAATGAAGGCCTTAAAGCTGTTGCAGCGGGTATGAACCCAATGGATCTTAAGCGCGGCATCGACAAAGCAGTTATTGCTGCTGTTGCAGAGCTTAAAGCGTTATCTGTTCCTTGTTCTGATACTAAAGCAATTGCACAAGTAGGTACTATTTCAGCTAACTCTGATAAAGAGATTGGCGACATCATTGCACAAGCAATGGAAAAAGTAGGCCGTAACAGTGGTGTTATTACTGTAGAAGAAGGTCAATCACTTGAAAACGAACTAGATGTTGTTGAAGGCATGCAGTTTGACCGTGGTTACTTATCTCCTTACTTCATCAACAGCCCAGAAAAAGGTACTGTTGAACTAGATAACCCATTTATTCTACTTGTAGATAAAAAAATATCTAACATCCGCGAATTATTACCAACATTAGAAGCGGTTGCTAAAGCAAGCAAACCACTACTAATCATCGCAGAAGACCTTGAAGGCGAAGCACTAGCTACATTAGTAGTTAATAACATGCGCGGTATTGTTAAAGTATCAGCAGTTAAAGCACCTGGTTTTGGCGACCGTCGTAAAGCAATGCTACAAGATATCGCTGTATTAACTGGCGGTACTGTTATTTCTGAAGAAATCGGCTTAGAGCTTGAAAAAGCAACAGTTGAAGACCTAGGTACAGCTAAGCGCGTAATTATCACTAAAGATGATACAACAATCATTGATGGTGCTGGTGAAGAAGCGGGTATTAGCGGTCGTGTTTCACAAATTAAAGCACAAATCGAAGAAGCAA
This sequence comes from Pseudoalteromonas sp. NZS37, assembly GCF_015864265.1. Lineage (NCBI taxonomy): Bacteria > Pseudomonadati > Pseudomonadota > Gammaproteobacteria > Alteromonadales > Pseudoalteromonadaceae > Pseudoalteromonas > Pseudoalteromonas sp. NZS37. The sequence goes on from NZ_JADYXL010000008.1 coordinate 65,184, forward strand.
CATCAGACTACGATAAAGAGAAACTACAAGAGCGCATGGCTAAACTAGCTGGCGGTGTTGCAGTAATCAAAGTAGGTGCTGCTACTGAAATGGAAATGAAAGAGAAAAAAGACCGCGTTGAAGATGCATTAAATGCAACTCGTGCAGCGGTTGAAGAAGGCGTAGTACCTGGTGGCGGTGTTGCACTTGTACGTGCAGCTAGCAAGCTAGTTGATTTAGTTGGCGACAACGAAGATCAAAACCACGGTATTAAAGTTGCACTTCGTGCAATGGAAGCACCACTTCGTCAAATCGTAACTAACGCTGGCGAAGAAGCATCAGTTGTAATTAACGCAGTTAAAGGCGGCGACGGTAACTTTGGTTACAACGCAGCAACTGGTGAATACAACGACATGATTGAAATGGGTATCCTAGATCCAACTAAAGTAACACGCTCTGCATTACAGTTTGCAGGGTCTATTGCGGGTCTAATGATCACTACTGAAGCAATGGTAGCTGAAATCCCAAAAGATGAAGCTGGTGGCGCTGATATGGGTGGCATGGGCGGAATGGGTGGTATGGGCGGAATGATGTAATCATCCCCTAAACACCTAGCTCAAATAAAAACCCAGCTTCGGCTGGGTTTTTAGCTATTGGGCACAAATAAAGTAAAAGCCACAGGTGTGGCTAATTAATAAAATGACTTCGCGTATCCCTTTGCTTCTTAAATGCATGCCAAGCCATACTCAGAGTTAATTTTATTTATTAAAAATTATTAAGGATATTAAGATGAATAAAAAACCTGAACTGATCATCTCATCACTCGATGCAGATAGATTATATGACTTAATGGAATCATTGCCTGCAGGTAGCTTTGCTAATAAAGAAGAATTGGAAGCTGAACTGGCACGAGCAACAATAGTCGAACCTAAAGATATGCCATCATCAGTTGTAACGATGAACTCAACTGTAAACTTTATTGTTGAGTCTTCTAAAGAAGAATTTACGTTAACCTTGGTGTACCCGAAAAACAGTGACTCTAGCGGCGATAAAATATCGATATTATCACCTGTAGGTAGCGCATTACTTGGACTAAACCAAGGCGACGAAATTGAGTGGCCTAAACCGAGTGGCGGCTTAATAAAGGTAAAAATAAAAGAAGTAACTTATCAACCAGAACGTGCTGGTGAATTACACAGATAAACACTTTATGCACTTAGTACTAAAAAATCGGTTTAAAGTAGACCCAGCCTCGGCTGGGTTTTGCTTTTTATTATAAAGCAGATTGATACTGTTTAATTTATACCTATAACTAAGTTACATACTGCGGGCATATACCCTGCGTAAATATGATAAAAAGCACATTTATTTAATAGTACGGAGTGAGCTAAACATGACTAACGTTCAACAGCATATCGGCAGCATTGCATTAGTTGTTAAGGACTACGACGATGCCATTGAGTTTTATACTCAAAAGCTCAATTTTGAGTTAGTAGAGGATACTGATTTAGGAGAGGGTAAACGCTGGGTGTTAATTTCACCTCCAAATTCAAACGGAGCTAGTTCAAATGGGACTAATTCGAGCAGGACTAATCTACTGCTTGCTAAAGCCACAACACCCGAACAGATCAGCGCTATTGGTAATCAAACGGGTGGTCGCGTTTTTTTATTTTTGCATACCAATGACTTTTGGCGAGATTATAATTTAATGCTTTCTAAAGGCGTTACATTTAACGAAAAGCCTCGAGTAGAACCCTATGGCACCGTAGTGGTTTTTGAAGACTTATATGGTACAAAATGGGATTTACTGCAGCTTAATAATTAGTACGATAAAGTGACGCTTAAACTCACGTCACTTTATTAACTAACTCTCTTACAATTGGGAATAAATCACTGGGTAGCATTCCCCTTTGCCCGTCTCGCTCACTTGCAATATCACCGGCTTTAGCATGCAGTGTTACACCATAGCGTGCTGCTTCATCAATAGTTAAACCTTGGGCAAGCAATGCCCCAATAATACCAGTGAGTACATCGCCACTGCCGCCAACGGCCAATGCCGGGTTGCCATCTTCACATACCCATGTTTGCTGGGCATTATCTATTAATGTTCCAGCCCCTTTTAATACACAAGTCGCGGTATAGCGCTTGGCGCAAAGGCGAGCATAATTAAAACGGTCTGATTCTATGTCGCTGGTGCTAACACTTAGCAGTCGAGAGGCTTCGCCGGGATGTGGAGTAAGTACGCATTGCTCTAACGTGTATGATGAAGCTTGCTTAGCCAGTAAATTAAGGGCATCTGCATCTATAACCAATGGCATTTTATTGTTTTGGCAATATTGCATTACTTCATCGAATGTTTGTTGTGCCCACTCGTCTTGCCCAAGCCCTGGGCCAATAACAACGCAGCTTGCCCACTCTAGCGCTTGATGTAAGTTATTACTGCTTACCATAAGTTCTGGTCTGCCAATACTAATAGGCGTTATTGAGCTTTCGTGTGTATACACTCTTACCATGCCAGCACCCGTTCTAAGAGCTGCTTCACTACTTAACCTAATTGCACCTGCAGTACCTTGATTGCCTCCAACACATAAAAGTTTACCGTGGCTGCCTTTGTGACTATTGATTGCCCGCGTGGCTATTCCTTTAAAGCTATTGATACAAACAAGGGTTCCTGAAGATTGAGCGATACAAGTAAACGCATCACCAATTGCTAAATCATCAAATACTAACTTACCGCTATATTGTTTACCTGCCGTCGTTGTGAGCCCTTGCTTTATACCTACAAAAGTAACGGTTGAAGTTGCTTGTACTGCGCACCCTAAAGGCTGTCCTGTATTCGCCTCAATACCTGATGGAATATCAATGCTTATTACTGGCTTACCACTGTTATTTACAGCGTTAATTATATTCGCAAAATTATCGCGTACGGTGCTATTTAGCCCAGTACCAAGGAGAGCATCAATAACTATATCGTACTCATTAAGGGCATCTTTTGTAAAATGAGAAACTTCCCCACCCGCTTCAATCCATAACTGCTGCGCTTTTGCTGCATCACCGGTTAATACTTTATTAGGCTCAGATGTGCATACCGTTACCTTTTTACCCAATTGCTTTATAAGCCTTGCAACAATATAACCATCTCCAGCATTGTTACCATGGCCAACGAGTACTAAGGTATGTTTTGCATCGAATAACTGCCATTGCTTATATACAGCTTCGCCTGCACGCTGCATTAGTGTAAATAAATCACAATGACTGTTTTTAGCCGCTAAAGCTTCATTGTCTCTTACTTGTTGTGCGGTAAATAAGGTTTTATTAAGCATAAAGGCTCCTTTACTAGGTGATACTTCACCTTATCAAATACTTATATCTAGCGGCTAGTTCTGTTGGCAATTTAACACTGCAATTTTATTTACTTAGCAAAATATCCCTAAGCCAATTTGGCTGCGACTAACATGAGCACGACTAACTTGAGCAAGGTGAGCTAATTAAAGTACAATACCGTTAATTAAAGGCTTGGCTTACTTGTAACCCAAGCCTGTTTATTTTTAGGTAGAGAAAAAAATGGCACAAACTCGCGGTAACTTATTTATTTTGTCAGCCCCTTCTGGTGCTGGTAAATCAAGCTTAATCAATGCGTTATTAAAAAAACATGCTGATATGAAAGTATCTGTATCACATACAACTCGCGCCCCTCGCCCAGGTGAAGAAAATGGCGTGCATTATCACTTTGCATCTACAGAAGAATTTAAAGCGCTTATTGCCAAAGATGACTTTTTTGAATGGGCTCAAGTATTCGATAATTACTACGGCACATCAAAGCAGGCTATTGAGTCGCAGCTTGATGCGGGTATTGATGTGTTTTTAGATATTGATTGGCAAGGCGCTCAGCAAGTGCGCAAAATTATGCCAAGCGTACAAACTATTTTTATTCTACCGCCTTCAAAAGAAGAATTAGAACAACGCTTAAATAACCGTGGCCAAGATTCGGCTGAAGTTATTGCCTCTCGTATGGCAAAAGCACAATCTGAGACATCACATTATAACGAATACGACTATGTAATTGTTAATGATGACTTTGAGAGCGCACTTGCCGACATAAAAATGATTGTAATGGCTCAGCGCTTAACACTAAAAGCGCAAGAAGATCGTCATCAAGTTTTACTAAATAGTCTGCTTAAATAATTTAAGCTTACTTAAATTAGGCTTAGGCAAGTAAAACTGATAAAAATTGAACACTGGCTATTGGCGAAAGTGGCTCCTTGGAGTAAACTACGTCTTTGCTTTTAAATTATTTTTGGAGTGCTGTGATGGCCCGCGTAACAGTTGAAGATGCAGTAGATGCAGTTGGTAATCGTTTTGACTTAATTTTAGTTGCGGCTCGTCGTGCCCGCCAAATTGCTGTTGGTGGTAAAACTCCACTAGTAGACCCTGAAAACGATAAGCCAACGGTAGTTGCTTTACGTGAAATTGAATTAGGTTTAGTTGATAGCGCTTCAATGGACTTAATTGACCGTGAAGAACAACAACACCAAGAAGCAGCAGAATTAGCTGCTGTTGCTGCCATTGTTGGTGGCAACCAATAATCGACCTCCCGGTCTGATTTAGCCAACGGCGCAGTATTTCTACTATAGCCGTTGGCAATCCTTTCATTTCATCGTATATTCGTAGCTTACCTAATTTGCTTCACTAGGGCCTGTTTATCTTTCGAGGTTAAATTTGCAGCAGTATGCTTGGTATTTAGGCAAGGCAGAGCCTATGTAGTGTGGTTATTTCCCATAAATAGGCGATAACGCAGCATAAATGCCAAACATGCGCTGCCCAAAGGGTTCTGCCTAGGGGCAATTTACTCTTTGTTGCTCGATTTTTACTTAGCCCGCTAGGCTAAAAACCTCGCGCCGCGATTAAATCGCCCCTAGATTGAACAAATTTTAATCCTGAAAGGTCAACAGGCCCTAGAACATTGGAGTGTGAATGTATCTTTTTGAAGGTCTTAAAAAGAAAATTTCAGAATACTTGCCCGCTGCTGATGTAGAGCTGGTTCAAAAATCTTACGTGGTAGCCCGAGAGGCCCATGAAGGACAAACTCGCTCAAGTGGCGAACCTTACATAACTCATCCAGTAGAAGTAACCCAAATTCTTGCAGGCATGCATCTTGATCATGAAACGCTCATGGCCGCGCTAATGCATGATGTAATTGAAGATACTGATTTTAGCCAACAAGATTTAGCCGAAATTTTTGGCGAAACTGTGGCAGAACTCGTTGAAGGTGTAAGTAAGCTCGATAAGCTCAGCTTTAAAGATAAAAAAGAATTCCAAGCTGAAAACTACCGCAAAATGATTATGGCAATGACTCAGGATATTCGAGTTATTTTAATCAAGCTTGCTGATAGAACGCACAATATGCGTACTTTAGGGGCACTGCGCCCAGATAAGCGCCGCAGAATAGCACGTGAAACGCTTGAGATTTACGCGCCAATAGCAAACCGCTTAGGTATTCACGATATTAAAAATGAGCTTGAAGACTTAGGTTTTCAAGCTTTATATCCTATGCGTCATCGCGCACTTAAATCTGAAGTAGCTAAAGCACGTGGTAATCGCAAAGAAGTTATCACTAATATCCAACATGAAATAGAAGCACGTCTTGAAGAGTCAGGCATTAAAGCGACTGTGTCAGGCCGTGAAAAACATTTATATAGTATTTATAAAAAAATGCTTAATAAAGAACTGCTATTTAACGAAGTTATGGATATTTACGCGTTTAGAATTGCAGTTGATTCTATGGATACGTGTTATCGCGTATTAGGTGTGGCTCATAGTCTTTATAAGCCTATAGAAACACGCTTTAAAGATTATATTGCTGTACCAAAAACTAATGGTTACCAATCGCTTCATACTTCATTAGTTGGCCCACACGGAATACCTGTTGAGATTCAAATTCGTACTCACGATATGGATCAGATGGCCGACAAAGGTGTAGCGGCGCACTGGATGTATAAAAAATCAGGTGATGGTGCCGGTAATACTTCGCAGCAACGTGCTCGCCAATGGATGCAAAGCTTATTAGAGCTTCAGCAAAGTGCGGGTTCATCGTTTGAATTTATTGAAAACGTAAAAACTGAGCTATTCCCAGAAGAAATTTACGTATTTACACCTGATGGTCGTATTGTTGAGCTACCAATGGGCGCTACCGCAGTCGATTTTGCGTATGCTGTTCATACTGATGTAGGCAACACTTGTGTAGGCGCTCGCGTTAATCGCAAGCCACATCCTTTAAGTAGGCCATTAGATACAGGGCAAACCATAGAGATAATAACAAGCTCAGGTGCCCACCCTAATGCAACATGGCTAAACTTTATTGTTACTGGTAAAGCACGCTTAGGTGTTCGTAATTACCTTAGAAGCCAGCATCATGAAGAGGCTATGCTTTTAGGGCGTCGTTTACTTGATTCGGCATTAGGCGAAAACAAACTAGATAGCATTGCTGATGAAAATATAGCGAGAGTACTTGAAGAGCACGAACTAACTACGCTTCTTGAATTACTTGTAGAAATTGGCTCTGGTAACTTAATGAGTATGTTAATTGCCAAGCGCTTATTGCAAAATGACAATGACGATTTAACTGATATAACAAGCCAAGCTAAAGCGACCATTATTGGTACTGAAGGCATGTTAGTGAATTACTCTAAGTGTTGCCGACCTGTACCAGGCGATGCCATTACGGCTCATATAAGCCAAGGTAAGGGCCTGACCGTTCACCGCCAAGAATGTAAAAATATTCGTGGTTGGGAAAATGAGCGCTCTAAATACTTAGTTGTAAAATGGGACGATAACCCAGAAAAAGAATATATTGCAGCTCTGAGAGTTGAAATTATTAACCATCAAGGCGCGTTAGCTAAGCTAACCAATGTTGTCGCTACAACCCAAGCCAATATTGTCGAAATTGCCACCGATGAAAAAGAAAGTAATTTATACGTGATAGATTTAGGGGTTACCGTTAAAAACCGTATCCACGTTGCTAACATTATGCGCCGCATTCGCGTTATGCCTGATGTACAAAAAGTCTATCGTAAAAAATAAAATAGGAAACACATGAATAAAGCATTTATCTCTACCGACAAAGCACCTGCAGCTATTGGCACTTACAGCCAAGCAGTTAAAGTAGGTACCGCTGTTTATTTATCTGGTCAAATTCCATTAGTTCCAGAAACGATGGAAATGATTTCAGAAGATTTTAGCGAGCAAACGCATCAAGTATTTAAAAATATTGCTGCGGTATGTGAAGAAGCAGGCGGAAAAATTCATGATTTAGTTAAAATCAATATTTACCTAACTGATCTATCTAACTTCGCCACTGTAAATGAAGTGATGAGCCAATACTTTAAACAACCTTACCCAGCGAGAGCTGCATTAGGTGTTCGTGCACTACCAAAAGGTGCACAAGTTGAAATAGACGGAATAATGGAATTACCTTCTACCAATTAAGTATTACAGGCTATAGAGCTTCTCTATAGCCTTTATTTTTCGCTCCGCACTTCGTTTTATCTGACTTCTTGACTCAAATGTAAATTTCTAGCAATCTGTAGTTGTGTTTTAAAAAACAAACTTAACTTAAGTAGTAAAAAAGGATTAACTCGTGTTTAAGCTTGCCAACAATGGAAATGTTTTACTTGATGTAAAAGAACATATTCCTCCCAGCGCTGCATTTATTTTAGAGGCTCTCGAAAAGTCAGCTTTTTGCGACTGTAAAATAGATCATGACGCTATTAATGATTTTTTTAAAAACGAAAACACACAACAAACTCTCGTTGTAGCAACAAAACACAATGCCACTTTAAATGTAACAATTAGCGACGATAAAATGCTGGCCATTGGCGAGCTAACGATTGCCCAAGGTGGAAAGTTATTAAGTTTAGAAGATGCAAAAAAACAACTCGTTAAAGCAGGCATTGTGCGTGGGTATAAACAAGCTTTTTTAGAACAGCTGCTGCAAAAACAATCTGAACACTCTGCGGGATCTGTAGTTAAAGGGATATTAGCTAAAGGTAGGCTCCCAAGCGATGGTTTAGCCACTAAACTAATAACAACCGTAGAGACTTTAAAAGACCGCTTAAAAGCGCCCAAGCTCAAAGAAGATGGCAGTGTGGACATGCGCGACTTTGGCAAGCTTGCAAGCGTAGAACCTGGCTCTGTGCTTATTCGCCAGCAACCAGCAACCCCCGGTAAAGAAGGCTTTACCGTAATAGGTGACATACTGCCCGCAAAGCCCGGAGAAAATAAACAATTAGTGGCAGGCGAAGGGACTGAAATATCAAAAATGAATCCGCTTGAGTTAGTCTCTACTATTGCTGGTGTTCCGGTTGAAATTAATAATGGTATGCGTGTCGACGATATTTTTACCATTTCAGATGTAAATGTAAAAAGCGGCCATATTGACTTTCAAGGCAGTGTTATTGTTACTCGCAATATAGACCCTGGGATGAAAGTAACTGCCAAAGGCGATATTACTATATTTGGCACAGTTGAATCAGGTGAGCTTACCGCAGGCGGAAACATCACGGTTAAACAAGGCATTATTGGCCATCAAAAAGTGGATAGTAAGTCACTTTCTTGCAAGCTAATTGCGCTAGGTGATATTCATGTATCTCACTCACAGTATTGTTATCTCGATGCAAATAATATTTTTATTGATCGCCAAACAAGCCATTGTGTAATGAAAGCTAAACGCTTACTGCAAGTAGGCCAACCAGACTTACCTAAAGGTAAAATATTTGGTGGTGAAATACTTGATGCAACAACTCTCATTGCTGGCGAAATAGGGAATGAATCAGGTGCTAAAATGATTATTAATTTAGCAGCTTCTGGTGCTGAAATAACAGCGGATACTGATAATTGCTTTAGAGACTTAGCTAAAACAGATGCACAATTAGATACGCTGCAAGCAGCGCTAGAAAAAACTGATTTAGTGAAGGATGCCGAAAAGAAGAAAATATTAATCACTAAAATTGGCGCTACTCAGAAACATTATTGTGAGCAAGCAGAGAAATTAGAAAAACGTCTTTCAAACTTAGATCATGACTTACACGATTTACTTAGCGACGCTAATTTAACGGTGAATTCTGTTTTGCATTCAGGCGTAGAGATTCATATTTTTGATAAAGTACTTAAAACAATCCGCAATTACCCTCCGTGCAACGTTAAACTTTTAAATAATAAAATTGAAATAGAGTTTAAAACACACTAAAAAATTGAGTGCTCTATTGAGCACTCAAATTAACTCACTTTTTTACAATTTAAAGTAAGCCACTTACCGTATCATAAGTTTGACTTGGCCATACACCCACTTGTACTTGGCCAATATGCTGCTTTTGTAGCAATAGCATAGCCAAGCGAGACTGCCCTATTCCACCGCCAATCGTTTGCGGAAATTTACTTTGTAGTAGCGCTTTATGCCAATCAAACTCTAAGCGGTCTTCATCTCCAGTTGTACTTAACTGCGCTTTTAAAACCTCCGGACTTACACGTATACCCATTGATGATATTTCAAATGCATTTTCAAGCACTGGGTTCCATACCAAAATATCGCCATTTAAACCCATGTATTGATCGCATGTTGGCGTAGACCAATCATCGTAATCTGGGGCTCTTACATCGTGAATTTTGCCATCTCCGAGTGCGCCACCAATACCAATTAAAAATACAGCACCATATTCTTGTGCAATGGCTTTTTCGCGTTGCTTAGCACTAAAATCAGGATACATTTTACGTAGCTCTTCACTGTGCACAAACTTAATATCGTCCGGTAAAAATGGCGTTAAACCATAAGACTCGCTTACAAAAGCTTCCGTCTCTTTTATTCCTTTATAAATAGATTGAACAGTTTGCTTTAGTGTTGCCAGCGAACGTTCTGTCGTTTCGTTAATTACTTTTTCCCAATCCCATTGATCAACATATACAGAATGAATAGGACTTAATGAATCTTCATCTGGGCGCAAAGCCTTCATTTGAGTGTAAATACCCTCACCAACACTAAAGCCATAAGTAGCCAGTGTTTTACGTTTCCACTTAGCCAGTGAATGCACCACTTCGTAGCGGCTATCTGTAATCGCTTTCACATTTACAGCAACTGCGTTTTCATGGCCGCTTAAGTTATCTTGCGTGCCGTCGCCAACCTTAGCCAAAATTGGGGCTTGAACCTCAACCAGCCCAAGTTGGGTTTCTAGTTGTTGTGAAAAAAATTGCTTAACTTTACTTATTTGCTGCTGTTGCTGCACATAGTGTGAACTCATAATAATTGGCCTCATTCCCAGTTATTGTTACTTGCTTAATTGATAAAAAACGATCTAACTAGCGTCCTTAATGAAGTTAATGTAACGATTCAAAGGATTAATTCAATATCCCATAACAAAAATAGCTTTAATATATAAAAACCATTAATTAAGTGGTATAAAAACCATATATTCGATAATTTTATGATAAAAATATAATGGAAAATTATTTAATCGATAATCTCGATAAACAGATACTTCATGCGTTAATGGCAAATGCCCGTACTGCGTACGCCGAATTAGCAAAAAGATTTAATGTAAGCGCAGGAACAATTCACGTAAGAATTGAAAAAATGAAGCAAGCAGGGATCATTACAGGCACCCAATTAACGATTAATACTAAACAGCTGGGCTACGATGTATGCTGCTTTATAGGTATTAATTTAAATAACGCACGTGATTACCCGCAAACGCTTATAAAGCTAGAAGCATTGGAGGAAGTGGTAGAGGCTTATTACACAACAGGTAACTACAGCATATTTATAAAGGTAATGACAAAGTCCATTGATCACTTACAAGATGTGCTGATTAATAAAATACAGGCAATAGAAGCAATCCAATCAACAGAAACACTTATTTCTCTACAAAACCCAATTAGCCGTACGGTAATGCCTTAACTGTAAAAATCTCGTATAATTGCCGAAAAAAGAGGATAACCATGCAGCAAACTCGCTATCAAAGAATCGAAGACGTACTTTCGCGCCGTCAAACAGACCTAACCGTGTGTTTAGAAGACGTGCACAAACACCATAACTTATCTGCAATAGTACGAAGTGCTGATGCGGTTGGTTGCCATCACGTACATGCTGTATGGCCTGAAAAGCAAAAATGGCTAACAAATAATACCTCAGGTGGCAGTAAAAACTGGCTAGAGACGCACCTACATAGAAATATTGATGATGCAGTTACTGCAATGCGTGAACGCAATCCAGAAATACAAATATTAGCGACTCATCTATCAGAAGATGCCGTTGATTTTAGAGAAGTAGATTACACCAAGCCAACGGCTATTATTGTTGGACAAGAAAAAACAGGGATCTCAGAAAAAGCTCTAGAATATGCCGATCAAAATATTATTATTCCAATGCAAGGCATGGTGCAATCACTAAATGTTTCGGTTGCTGCTGCGCTAATATTGTTTGAAGCACAGCGTCAACGTGAGCTGGCTGGTTTATATAATAGAGATATGCTGAGCGCCGAAGTTAAGCACCCACTTTACTTTGAAGGCTGCCATCCTATTATTGCTAGGCAGTGCAAACAAAAAAAATTACCCTACCCTGCACTTGATGAAAACGGCGAAATAGTCGCTGACGAGCAATTTTGGCAAGCTTTAAAACATACTTGATGGACTAAAGCTCTGTAAGTACACTTAACTTATTCACAAATAATAAGATTGATATAATTTGTCTAAACCTAGCTTAAATCAATACCCAATTACAGAGCTCAAAGGGGTCGGCCCAAAAATGGCTGAGCGTTTGTTAAAGCTAGGTATTTTAACTGTACAAGATATGCTTTTTCATTTGCCACTTCGCTATGAAGATCGCACTCGCTTATACGCGATTAGCGAGTTGTCACTGCATAGCCACGTAAGTGTTGAAGCAACAATTGAAACAAGCCAAATTACGTTTGGAAAAAGGCGCATGCTTGTTTGCCAAATCAATGATGGTACTGGCAGGCTAACACTACGATTTTTTAATTTTACCGCCGCACAAAAAAACGCATTTAGTGCAGGTAAAATAATACGTTGTTTTGGTGAAGTGCGCCGTGGCCGCGTTGGCTTTGAAATGAGTCATCCTGAATACAGCATCAGCGATACCTCTAACGAGCAGCCGGTAGCGGCCACATTAACGCCCGTTTATTCAACAACCGAAGGTTTAAAGCAACTATCGATTAGAGCTTTAAGCGAGCAAGCTATTGATTTACTAAATAAATACTCAGTAGAAGAACTACTGCCTTCACAGTGGCAGCCATCAAATATGCCACTAAGTGACGCCTTATTATTACTGCACCGCCCACCAAATGATGTTGATGTAACTGCATTAGAGCAAGGTACTCACCCTGCCCAACAACGCCTTGTATTTGAGGAGTTACTTGCTCAAAACCTCAGCTTATTAAAAGTACGAGAGCAAGGGCAACAAGTTAAAGCCGTGGCATTAAATCCGGTAAACACATTAGAAAGCCAGTTTTTAGAGCAACTTCCTTTTGCACCCACAAATGCGCAAAGCCGCGTAGTTGCTGAAATTAAAGGTGACATGCAACACGCGTATCCAATGATGCGTTTAGTGCAAGGCGATGTAGGCTCAGGTAAAACCCTAGTAGCAGCACTTAGTGCACTAACAGCCATTGCGCAGGGCTTTCAAGTAGCTTTAATGGCTCCTACTGAAATTTTATCAGAGCAACATGGCGTTAATTTTACAACGTGGTTTAATCAACTAGGTATAACCGTTGCTTGGCTTGGCGGTAAAACAAAAGGCAAAGAGCGCGTAGCAACACTTGAAAAAATAGCCTCTGGTGAGGCGCAAATGATTATTGGTACTCACGCTTTATTTCAAGATGAAGTTAAGTTTAATAACTTAGTGCTTATCGTTATCGATGAACAACACCGCTTTGGTGTCCACCAGCGTTTATCACTGCGCGAAAAGGGTAAGTTTGGTGATTGTTACCCTCATCAACTAGTTATGACCGCAACACCTATCCCGCGTACACTCGCTATGACAGCCTATGCCGACTTAGAAACCTCTGTGATTGACGAGTTACCACCTGGGCGTACGCCAATCACAACAGTAGCACTTCCAGATACTCGCAGAGACGATATTATTGCCCGCGTTAAATTAGCGTGTAACGAGCAAGGCCGCCAAGTTTACTGGGTGTGTACTCTTATTGATGAATCTGAAGTACTGCAATGCCAAGCCGCCGAAGACAGTGCACTGCAGTTAAAAGAAGCATTACCAGAGCTAAACGTAGGTTTAGTACATGGGCGAATGAAATCAGCTGAAAAACAAGCCATTATGAGCGAGTTTAAAGCAGGCAATATACATGTTTTAGTTGCCACTACGGTTATTGAAGTTGGTGTAGATGTCCCTAATGCGAGCTTAATCATTATAGAAAACCCTGAGCGCTTAGGCTTAGCACAGCTGCATCAGTTACGTGGGCGAGTTGGCCGTGGCGCTACTGCATCGCATTGCGTGCTTTTATACCACGCACCACTGTCTCATACTGCTCAAAAGCGATTAGGTGTACTACGCGATAGTAACGATGGTTTTGTGATAGCTGAGCGCGATTTAGAAATTCGTGGCCCTGGTGAAGTACTCGGTACAAAACAAACAGGGTTAGCCGAGTTTAAAATTGCCGATCTTACCCGCGATAAGCACATCCTCAACCAAGTTAGACCGATTGCACAGCAAATGCTTAAGCAACACCCAGAGGTTGTTGACCCACTAATTCAACGTTGGTTGGGTAACAAGCAAAATTACGCGCAAGCGTAACCACTCTATTTTCGATACTTTGAGTTTAGTAAGTTAATTTACTAAATTAGCTTACTAAGTTAGAGATGCTAAATTTATTCGTTAGCATTTACAAAGGCTATAAAAAAGTCAGCTCTAAACAATATAGAGCTGACTACTGATATCTAAACTGAGCTAAGCTAAGCTAAGCTAAGCTAAGCAGTATAAAAGCGATTAGCGCCTTTTACTGCTCTTAGTTAAATTTAAGCTTTATTAAGCTCAAATATAAGCGATGTTTGCGGGAATGATATTGGCATTTGTAAACCAAACTGCATTAGCGCTTCACCTGTAAATGTTTGACCATTTACCGCAGCAATAGAAGATGGACGATACTCTTCAAATTTTACCGGCCACACTAAATTAAGTGTGTACTGCGCATCGCCATCTAGGCCAACAAAACGTAATTTATTAGGCGCTGTACGCGGTGTTTCGCGAACGCTGTTATAGGCAAATAACGCTTTTGTTTTTTGCTCATCGATTAAACCAAAGTTAATTGATAAATCGTCGCTATCTAGGCGGTATAAATCGGCGCTATGAATAAACTCACGATGCTCTTTATGAAGTGCTATTGCCGCTTTAAGTGCATTGTATTCGTGATCGTTCAGTTCACGTGGGTCCATTTCGATTCCCATGTGGCCAAACATTGATACCGCAGCACGCATTTCAATACTTACATTACGCCCTGTGATATGACAATCGCGTGGGCCTACGTGTGCACCCATAACCGACGATGGGAAAAAGAACGAACATCCACGCTGTATTTCAAGGCGATCAAGCGCATCGTTTGAATCTGACGTCCATACACGGTCTGTGTGTGCAAGTACGCCGTAATCTACACGTGCACCACCTGACGAACAGCTTTCTATTTCAAGCCCTGGATGCGCCGCTTTAATACGGTCAATTAAACGATAAAGTGCTAATGTTTGCTGGTGCACTGCTGGCTTACCATCAAAATTACCCGCATGGTTAATATCGCGGTTCATATCCCATTTAATGTACTTAATAGTTGGGTATTCAACTAAAATATCGTCAATTGCTTTGTATAGGTACTCAACAACCTCAGAGCGCGTTAAATCAAGTACTAGCTGATTTCTAAAGCTTAACTGTTCGTTGTTTTGAGAGCCTAAAACCCAATCAGGATGCGCGCGGTATAAATCACTATCTGGGTTAACCATTTCTGGTTCAAACCAAATACCAAACTCCATACCTAAGCTATTCACATGATCTATGACTGGTGATAAACCATCTGGGTAAATTTTGTAATCTACTGTCCAATCACCTAAACCAGCGTTATCGCCACGGCGGCCTTTAAACCAACCATCATCAAGTACAAAACGTTCAATACCTAACGGCGCTACTCTGTCCGCTAGCTGCTTAAGCGTATCTACGTCGTGATCAAAGTAAATGCCTTCCCATGTGTTGTAATGCACAGGACGCGTTTTTTCACGCTGTGCTTGGCTAAGTAAATTAGCTTTAACAAAACGATGAAAATTACGAGAAAGCGCACTAAAACCTTCACTCGAAAACGAGCCATAAATGCTCGGGCTTTGATACGTTTGACCTTTAGCAAGCGTAAGCTCACCAGGTAGTAATAGCTCACCCATTTGCACGTAACGACGACCTTCAGCTAAAAGCTCTGCGCGTAGTTTATTATTACCACTCCAACCTAAATGAAAGCCGTAACATTCGCCGTGCTGCTCGCCTGCATTTTCGTTATGCACTAATAAACCAGGAAATACATCGTGTGATGTTTTGCCTTTACGGTTTTCACGAACAAAACTGCCTAAGACTAAATCAACCGATTGACGTTGGAACTCGTTTGACCAACGACCTTCAAAGCTCACTATTTTGCTTACGCTATCTGGCAATTGAAATGTTGGCGCGGCGCAAAAGTTAACGCTTAGCGGTAAGTCGCCTAAATTAGTTAATACAGTATGTGCGCTTAGTACATCAGTGTTTTTATCAAGTGTAATGCTGTGCACTACTTCAATACCACGAAGCTTATCTACGCTTACAAACTCAACTGTCGCACTTGAAGGCTGACGAACTTCTTGAAGCTCTGGCCCTACTGACCATGCGATTGAATCATTTACTAGCTCAAGCCCTGGCGCACCAGTAAAGCCTTCGCCTAATAACGGAGATAGAGAAATAGGCGCTTCTTCAACCACGGCACATTTTACTTCTTGACGCGTAGCAAGCTGAGTTAGCATTGTTTCTGTTGTTTGCTCAGATAGGCGTTTACCAAAGTACAGTAACGCCGGTGTTTTGCTCTGGCAGTCGAAAATAACGGTGCTGTTTACACTGTCTAATCGATAAAATGATTTAGTGTCGGCCATGATTTTCCTATCCTCTTGTTCATTGTGTGAGTTATAAATATAACGAAAATTAGTAAGCTACACTATGTAGTAAATGTATCTCTTTGCTTGAGCCACAATCTATCAGACGGTGACACTCAATAATAATAGTATATATCATATAAATTAGGTTTTGATAGTCTTTACATCGCAAATAGTCAGATAAACTCACTGGAAGTATCACTGTAATAAAAAGTATTAAACTAACCTTAGCTTTGAAGTTCTCATGTTGCTTTTAATACATATAAAAAAATCGGCCAGAGTTTCCCCATGACCGATTTTTTCAGCTTAAACTATTTATACGTTATTTTTGTACTTGTGCTTGGCCTGCGTCATCAAGTGCTGGTGTTTTACCTGCCCACTGCGCATTTAAACCAAATACCACTTTATTTACTATCAATGCAAAAGCGACACATACAATCAGTGTAATTGGCATTAAGTGAATGTAATGAATGTCAGTATGTAGTGGTGAGTTTGCAAATGTAAGCATGCCGTACATTACAACACCTAAAATTACTGCTGCAATACCTGCACGTGCATCCACATTTTTAAATAATAAGCCCACTACAAAAATAGAGAATATAGGCATACTTAACAAGCCATTTAATTGCTGTAGTAAGTTAATAATGCTATCTGCTTGCTGGTAAATTGGTACAAGTACCAGTGTTAAGCTTGTTAGTAGCAATGTTACGTAACCACTTAGCTTTACAACACTTGGCTCTTTATTAAAGTACGCTTCGTGAATATCACACACATATAGTGCTGTAGCTGAATTTAATAAGCTGTTGTAAGTAGAGAGTACTGCTGCTGCCATTGCCGCTGCGAACACACCGGTTAACCATGCTGGCATTACATCACCCACAATTCGACCATAAGCAGCGTCGCCAATATCGCCATAAAGTTTAAACGAAATAATACCCGGTAATACCACAATTGCAGGGACGATTAAAAAACGAATACCCGCAGCTGCAAATATACCTTTTTGCGCTTCTTTAACATTAGGTGCTGCCATTGCTCGCTGTGTGATTGTTTGGTTAGTACCCCAGTAATACATTTGAATAAAGATCATACCGGTTAAAAGTGTTGGCCACGGAATAGGTGAATCAGCATCGCCTATGAGTGTTAAGCGCTCCTCTGGAATACCCGTAAAGTCATAATCAATCGCATTAAGTGCTAAAAACACGACTAAAACAGCCATGCCTAGTACAAGTATGCCATTGTAGGTATCCGATACAGCAACTGCTCTCAGGCCACCAAAAAACGCATAAACAGCACCAATAATGGCAAATGCGGTGGCAATATACATTAGCGGAATATCAACCTTAAACATGGTTTGCATAAATAGCGCGCCAGAATAAATAACCGCTGGCATATAAATAAGTGCATTACCTAAAAAGAATAAACCACCAATCACAGCGCGAATATGTTTGTTGTTATAGCGCTTTTCTAAAAGCTCTGTGGTGGTAGTACAGTTGTATTTGTAATAAACAGGAATGAACACTTTGGCTAAAATAATCAAACCTATAATTGCTGCAAGCTCCCACCAAACCAGTAAAGCCATTTGGTTACCATTCATACCTACAAGCTGATCAGTACTTAAATTAGTTAATGTGATTGAACCTGCAACAAACATCCAAGTAAGACCACCGCCCGCTAAAAAATACTCTTTGGTTTGGCTTTGTCCGTTATTGCGATTTTGGCCTCGGCATTTCCAATAAGTAAGGCCACCAATTAAAGCGGTGACAAAAACAAAAACCACCAGCTGTAAAATGTTATCTGACATGTGTGTGTCTCCTACGCGTTATGCGCAATGTCTGTGTAATAAAAAAGTGCACGCTACAGCGCGTGCGCATCTCGACTTAGTTCTAACTTAATCTGCTTTAAAGGCATAAGTTCGGGACGTTGGTTATGCAGCTTTACCAATGCATTTAACTGAAACAGTGAAATAAGCATGCTGTTAAGCACGCTCAAGTAACCTTGCTTGTGTAAGTTTGCAACGGTATCGCTATTTAATGTTTGCAGTTTGTCTTCATCAACGGTGCTCAAACCTTGAATAGTTTGGGTTTCGCCTTGTTCAAACTGCAATACAATATCTATATTTTTAATGAGCCCTAACCGCGCAACTTCTTGGGTAAATTGATACGTTTGATAGTCATTTTTTAAGTCGCTTTCTAACAGTTTTTGCTGTGCACTTAAAAATAAACTCGGATTACCTTTAGCATCAAATAGTGCCTCACCTTGCTGCGTGTTTACGGCTGAGCTTTGATCATCAATCGCAATAAAATAATCGCTACTATTTGCTTCTCGGGTCATTAAATAAAGAGGCTGGGTTTGCATACATACCGGCGTGTAAAGTGCCTGCCATTGGTTGTTATTAACCAATAAACTTTGACCTGCACTAAAGCTGGTTAACGCTGATACTGTATAACTGCCATTTTGTGTATTACGTGCTAAAAAAATAGGTAAGTCACAGGCTGCTTTTGCTATTTCATTTGCTCTTAAATTAACTAAATGCTGCGTTTTTGCGTATTCAACGGCTGCATTGGGGTTAATTTTTAATGTTTGGTGTTTGGTGTTTACTAGTTCACTAATAGCCATAGTTACACATCCTTAAACTGGGTTAGCTGCTAACCACTGCTCTATAAAAGCACGGTGAGGCGGCAAAGTTTGCAACATCTGCTGTGTAAGCTGGCTGTTACGTTCAATTATTTGTTTGGCTTGCACATGTTGTGAATACAAATATGCTTGTTTAGTAAAGTCAGGCTTAAAGCCCATACCGTACAAAACATACTGATAACTGGCAGCAGGGAATAACTCTAATGCGCCATGAAAATCTTGAATAAGCGGGCCACGGCTTCCCCAAAGAAGTAAATCTTCTTGCAGGGTTTGTGGGATAGTATCGGGCTGTACATGTGCTTGCCAGTAAGGTTCTGGGCGCTTGGTTAGCATGTAATGCAGCTTTAAAAAGTCGATAATACGCTGCCAGCGGTAATCCATCTGCTCGTTAAAGCGTTTAGCTACAATAGGCATTACTTGTGTGTCTGCTGGCATGTGCTCTGCTACAAAGCGTGCTGAAATTTCAACAAGCATAATAGCGGTTGCTTCAAGCGGCTCTACAAACCCTGCTGACATACCAATAGCAACACAGTTTTTATGCCAAAACTTCTCACGGTATCCTGATTCAAAACTAATTTTACGGGCAGTTAAACCGTTTGCTGCATCGCCTAAATAGTTTCTTAGGTTTTGCTCTGCTTCATCGTCTGATAAAAATTTGCTTGAATATACATGTCCTACACCTCGGCGATGCGTTAAACCTATATCCCAAATCCATCCAGCGTTTTGCGCTGTTGCTATGGTATGGCTGGCAAGAAGCTGCTCGTTTTCATCGTAAGGGACTTGCATAGCCAGTGCGCTGTCGTTAAATAGCACGTGGTCCATTTTTTTAAACGGTACGTTGAGCGCTTGGCCTAATAACAATGATGAAAAACCAGTACAGTCTATAAATAAGTCGGCGTTTATAGTGCGGGTTTGACCTTTTAGAGTAAGCACATTTATTGCACCATCGTCATCAAGCTTTACCTGATCAACAGTACCAATAATATGCTCTACGCCAAGCTTACTTTTACAATGCTGTTTAAGCATTTCTGCAAAAGCGCCGGCATCTAAGTGATAAGCGTAATTACAATTACCTTGATATTCACCTTGCGCTATACCTCTTGGGGCTAAGCTTGCTTCGCAAATATCATGTTGAAAATTAGTTTGCTGTGCAAAGTCTTCAACATTATCTAAATATGGGGCTAAATCTATACGGCCGTAGCCTAGCGGTACAGTAAATGGATGGTAGTAAAAGTCATTATTGCCATGAGTCCAATTTACAAACTTCCCGCCTTGTTTGAAGGTAGCATTACAGGCTTTAAACACATCAACTTCACGCAAGCCTATTTGCTGAAGTGTGTTTTTCATCGTGGGCCAGGTACCTTCACCTACGCCAATAGTTGGAATGTCTGACGATTCAACCAACATCACTTTTAAGCCGTCACCATTTTGACCTTGGTGATACGAAGCTATAATTGCAGCGCTCAGCCATCCTGCTGTACCACCGCCAACTACCGCTACTGTTTTTATTACTTTATTCATAATGGACTACTCTTTGAGTATTTTTTGATAACGTTTTATACAGCAAATGCCCGTTAGGGCATTTTGATTTAATGTGAATTCATTTTAGCCAATTAGGTTAACTAATATACATTACTGCTAAATTAACCTAATTGGTATTAGCACCTCGGTGCTGTAATGAAAACTAAGAGGCGAAAAAATACGCCTCCATCATTAATTAAAACGATCCGCGAATACCAAACGCGTAACGTGAGCCATTATCTTCTACTGAATAGATTTGGTTAGCAAAACGACCTGTTTGCACCAACTCTTCTTCAGTGATGTTGATGCCTTCTGCAAAAATAGTGAAGTTTTCGTTAATATCGTAGCTTGCACTAATATCCCACTGGCCGTAAGTTTCTACGTTCACTGGTTCACCGTTAAAGCCGTTATCAACTAAGCGTAAAAAGCCTTCACGGTTGTTAAATGCAACACGTGCTTGCCAGTTTTCTTGCTCATAGAAAAATATTAAGTTTTGTGAATCCCCAAGACCTTCTAGTGCAAATGTTTGTGTAGTATCGTCACCCACACTAATGTCGCTATTCACAACAGTTGCATTAGCAATAAAACCAAAGCCATTTTCAAACATGTGAGTAACACCGACTTCAAAGCCGGTTACAGTTGCAGACTCACCATTTTGAGGACGACTTACAGTGTAAACTTCTGAACTACCAATAAGTTCGTCATCTGTTTGATCTGTACATGTAGTACACGCAAAATCAGGGCCTGAACGATCAGACATTTCGTATGTTTCGGCACCTGTTAGGGTAACAATAAAGTCATCTACTTCTTTACTAAATACTGCAAAGCTAAATAAGTTAGCATCGTTGTAGTACCACTCGTAAGAAATATCCCAGTTTTCTGATTGGAATGGCTTAAGTGCTGGATTACCACCACTTGCCGTTAAGTTTTGACGACGTGGCTCGTTAAAGTTTGTCGCAGGAGATAGCTGAGACATCGTTGGACGAGTAATACTGTCATACGCCGCAAAGCGTAAAATCATGTTGTCTTGTAGCTCTAACTTAACATTGAAAGATGGTAACAAGTTTGAGTAGCTAGTGCCTTGCTCGATGTTCGTTGCAGGCCCAAAAACATTCTGAAACAATGTTGCGTCAGATGTTGGTATTACATCGCTAATAAAGCTTTGTATTGCAGCAACTTCAATATCAGTTTCTGAGTAACGTGCGCCCATATTAACAGTTACTGGCATATCAGCTAGGTCAAAACCAAGCGTAAAGTCCATGTATAAGCTAGTGATGTCTTCGTTAATTGTATAACGGTTATTTTGTAGTGTTGGCTCTACAGGGAAACCTTGATCGGCTAGGTAATCAAGCATTTTATCACCGTCGTAGGTGTAGAATGTATCGATTAAGCCTGGGAAGTAGTTACTTGCTTGGTATGCTTCAAAATCAATTGCATCAAGTGGTGCTTGTGTACCATAACCACAGAACTGACATTGACTACCAAAGATTTGAAAGCTTGATTTTTCACGCTCTTGGCGATAAGCACCAAAGTTAATACGCTCAACTGGGCCTTTATCTGGCACATATTCAAAATCGGCTTTTACTTCAGTAATTTCATCTTCATCTGTAAATTGATTACCAATTTCGTTGTAATGAAGTCGCGCTAGGCTTGGATCTGGCAACGAACCATTTTCAAAACCGTCATGCTGTACAGTAGGAATGCTGCCTGTACCGTCAAAAGTATAGCTATTGATAACACCTACAACGTTAAAACGATCTCTACCAGCACGGTCGTTTTCGGCTGTTGAGCGAGATACATCAAATTTAGCTTTTAATGACTCGTTTACTTGCCAATCAACGTTAATACCAAATGCTTTATTAGTTACATCACGTGAATTACGTGTATGCGATACAAAGTCACTTGCAGGGTCGCCACTTGGCGCGCCTAAACCAACTTCTTGAGAGAAAGTTAAAAGAGTGCCTGTTTCTGGATCAATCGTTGCACTGCCTACGCGGTCTGGTTCAAACCAAGATGCTAAATCGCGTACTGTTGAGTCAACTTCGAATTTTGAAATCATACCATCAACAGTAATCGTAACATCGTCAGACGGTGCGTATTGAAGTACTAAACTTGCATTTGTACGCTCGCGGTCTTGCTCATCAACTACTTGGTCCCAGTTACGTGGAATGTAAGCATTTTCAAACAATACACCATCCGTTGGGTTAGAAATTGTTTGGCCACCGCGCCAACCTGCCGTTAAAATTTGGTTATTTTGAAGTTTACGTTGTTGATTAGTGATGGCAAAAAGCACACCTAGCTTGTCATCGTTAAACGTATTACTTATTAAGAATGATGTTGATGGAGATACTTCTTCAGAAAGGCTTTCGTACATACCTTTAACTGAACCTAAAATATGTAAACCACCAAAATCAAAAGGGCGTGCTGTAGTTACGTTAACCGTACCACCAATGCCGCCTTCTTGAAGAGTTGCTGTATTACTCTTATAAATATCAGCACCGGTGATTTGATCCGCCGCTAATACATCAAAATTAAATTCACGACCTGCACTGTCTGTCGCAATTTGACGACCGTTTACAAGAACCGTATTAAACTGTGGACCAAAACCACGAATTGTAACTGCTTGTCCTTCACCGCCACTGCGATCGATGGCTACACCTGTAATACGTTGCAGAGATTCTGCTACGTTTAAATCAGGAAATTTACCAAGATCCTCTGCTTTAATCCCGTCAGTAACAACATTAGAGGCTTTTTTATCTAACATTGATGAACGTAAGCTGCTGCGTATACCCGTTACTGCGATAACTTCAACATCTTCATTTACTTTAGGTGTGTCACCTTCAGCGCCTTGAGCTGCAAAGCTGCCGCTTGCCAATATGCCTGTGATAGCAATACTAAGCGCGGTTTTTTTGTTGAACGATAACTTCTTGTTGATTATCATTTTTTAAAAACTCCTGATTGTGTGTAGTCGTTGTGTCGTTGTGGTAGTGCATATAGTTTCAAATACTATTTATATTATAAATACTTTAAAACAGTAAAAAGTGCAACCTTTTCCTAAACTATAGATAGCATTTAATTACTGTATTTTTTCTTTTTATTTTCTTTAAATTAACATTAGGATGCTGTATTCACTCAGAAAATGCGTAAATAATAACCTGTTCGTAACCCTCTCCCGGCAATAAATTTGCTTTGGGGAAGTTTTCACGATTTGGCGCATCAGGCCAATTTTGCGCTTCAAAACACAAAGCTTGGCGTGCTTTAAAAGGCGCACCTACAAAGTTAGCAGTGTATAACTGCATACCTGGCTGAGTGCTCTTAAGGGTTAAATTAACCTTCGTGTGTGGCGAAGTTAATGTAGCCATCGTCTTTAAACTGCTGTCATCATTAAAAATATAGCAGTGATCAAAGCCATTTCCAGCTTCTAACTGTGAATGAACGGCACTTAATGCCTCACCAACTTGAGTTGGTTTGGTAAAATCAAAGCAAGTACCTGTAACTAGTGCCGCTTCATTAAGCGGGATACTGGTTTTATCGATAGGAAGGTAGTGACTGGCATTAATTTGAACACAATGATCATAGATTGATTCGCTGCCATCAAGATTAAAGTAGCAATGGTTAGTAAAGTTAACGAGCGTTTCTTTATTGGTTAGCGCTTTAAAGTGCAGAGTAAGCTCGCCGTTTTTAGCGCTAATAGTTTGCCAAACCTGCAACTGCCCAGGGAAACCTTGTTCGCCGTCGGGCGAGCAATAATAAAGCTCAACTTCACTTTCAGTTTGTTTGGTTACTTGCCAAAGTACTTTATTAAAGCCTTTAACGCCGCCGTGCAGGCTATTAGGGCCGTTATTTGCTTCTAGTTGATACTTCGTACCAGATAAGTTAAAACGCCCCTTTGCAATGCGGTTAGCGTATCGACCTACTGTAGCGCCAAGATAAAATGGGTTTTCAAAATAATATTGAGGATCATCGACGCTAAGCGTCATTTCTTGTTTTTTAAATTTAATGCTTTTTATTATTGCGCCAAATGGCAAAATTTCAGCTGTTAAATTTTGACTATCACTGAGCTGAATAACTTGTAAAGGTTGGTTATTGGCAATAGATGTCACACGCATTCTCCAATCAAATTACCGAATTAACATTTCCTGTTATAACGGCGCAACAATATATAATATAAATAGTATATAATTGAAGCCTGTAACTCAATCTAAATACGTTAAAATTTCTCGACAAAAATTTACAGCTGCCATTATTATTTACATAAGGCGAGTAAATTAAATACTTATTGTTTTTAACCCTCTAAAAATCACACCTAATTAACTAACACGTCAAAATAAATAAAAAGATAAATACAATCATATACTTAAGAAAACCCAACCAATCGAAATATGTTAAAGTTTTATTAAACCACTCTTTTATTTGGAAAATTTTCAGCCTTACTTTGTTTAGTTGATGTCTGCACCATTTAATCCAGCTTAATCGCTGCGTGTGCACTTTGTTTTTAGTATTTATAAACATTAACTGAGAGAAGAAAGGAATTATGATCCCATTTAAACTTAATAAACTGAGCATATTAGTTAGCGCTGTATCTGGCACATTCATATTAGCAAGCAGCCCTATACATGCAGCTCAAAGTGATAAAGTTCAGCAGGAAATGGAAGCGATCACGGTAACAGGCTACCGCTCTAACCTAGCCCGTAGTAAAGAACTCAAAAAAAATGCCATTGGCTCGCAAGACAGCATATTAGCTGAAGACATTGGCGAATTCCCTGATGCCAACTTAGCTGAGTCATTACAGCGTGTACCAGGTGTATCTATTTCACGCGACTCAGGTGAGGGTCGTCAAATATCGCTACGTGGCTTGGGTCCTAATTTTACACGCACACGCTTAAATGGCATGGAAGCACTTTTTACAAGCGATTCAGGTATTGACCAACGTGGTGGTGCATCTCGCTCTCGAGATTTTGATTTCAGTATTTTTGCCTCAGAACTATTTAATCGCGTAGATGTGTATAAATCGTATGATGCGTCATTAGATGAAGGGGGTATTGCCGGTACTGTTGATTTACATACTGCAAAACCTTTTGATAATTCTGAAGAAGGACTACAAGGTGCTGTAAGTGTAAAAGGTATTTATAATGATAGAACAGAGCATTCAGACCCTCGCTTTGCTGGTTTGCTATCAAATACTTGGGGAAATTTTGGTGCGCTCGTATCGGTTGCTTATTCTGAAGTAGATACAATTGAAGAAGGCTATCATGTGTGGTCTTGGAAACAAGCGAGCTTTGGTGATGATAATGTTGCAGATTCAGTTGATGCCGATATCAAAAACCGTTTGGTCAATGCCACGGGTAATGACCGTGTGTTTGTATCTCGCGCTAATAACATTGCATCTTGGGCTAATACACGAAAACGTACCGGTATTACCGCTGCATTTCAGTGGCAACCTTCTGATGCAATGTCTTTTGATTTGGATATTTTGTACGGAAAGCTATCTAACGATCGCATTGAAAATCAATTATCAACAGCGGGCACAAATGCATTTACTGGCGATGTGACGGCAAATCAATTACTCGTTGATGCAGCCATTGAAGGTGACGATTTAGTATACGCCTCATTTGAAGGTCTTGATTTACGTACCGAGTCAAAAGTAAGTTTTGGCGAAACTGATTTTCACCAAATATCACTCAGTGGTAATTTTGAACTAACCGATAAACTATACATGACAACCATGTTTGGTTTATCAAAATCTACTTTTGAGCAGCCTATAAACGATAAAGTTTTTAGTGAATCTGTCGATCATGCGTTTTCTGTTGATTGGCGCAATGCTAAATATGGTCAAAATACCTACGACTTCGATATTACCGACGTTGACCAGTGGGCATTAATGCGAACTGATGTCCGCGAAGATGAAATAAGCAATGAATACAACACGTATCAAGTTGATTTTAATTACGAACTTAATGATGTGCATTCATTTAAGTTTGGTCTTCAGTCTAAAAACTATCAATCAGATGGTTTTGAACGCAGAGACCGTGTTGATTGGGAAAACAACCCAAATTCACCTGAAGCTGTTTTTCAAATAACAAACATTCCGATATTACATGACTATGTTATTGCAGATAACCAAGCTACTTTTGAGCGTGTTGTTGCAACAGGTTTAATTTCTCGCGAATTAGACGCCTCTCATAATCGCCCTGGTACGGTATATCAAATTGAAGAAGATACTATTGGGGTTTATGCACAGTATTTGTGGAACACCGAAGTAAGTAACTTCCCAATTAGAGGTAACTTAGGTTTACGTTGGTACGAAACTGAACAAACATCGAGCGGGGAAGTTAATACTGGAGCTGGTTTTGAGCAAATTGAATTTAGTAAAACCTATTCCGATTTACTACCAAGCTTAAATGTTGTTGCTGATATTTCTGATAATTGGTTAATCCGCTTTGGTGCAAATCGCAATATTTCTCGACCCAATTTAAATCAATTAAAAGCGGCTGGGCAAGTGGGCGTTGCAGATCAATTTATTAGTGCTGGTAACCCTAACTTAGAGCGCTTTGTTGCTGATTCATTCGAAACATCATTTGAGTTTTATGGTGATTCGTCAAGCTTAGCTATTGCAGTGTTTCATAAAGATATGGAGTCATTTATTGTCCAGCAATCAGTGACTCTACCTTATGAGCAAACGGGTTACCCTCTTGAGTTTTTAGATTTTGACCCGCGCGTAAATGCGCAATCTGAGTTTACCGTTTCACAACCTATTAATGGTGATTCTACAGATGTTACTGGTTTAGAAATTGCGTTTCAAATGGACTTTGATTTTTTACCAGAGCCATTTAATTACTTAGGAATGCTCGGTAATGTAACTATTGCAGATGGCGAAACTATTTTATTTAACGAAGGTGAACGCATCAGCGTTACCCCTCCTGGCTTATCTGAATTGTCTCACAACTTTACCCTTTATTATGAAACACCCCGTTGGGGCATGCGTGTATCGAGCTCTTATCGTGATGAATATATTACAGGGGAAGGCTCAGAGCAAAACATTGTTGCCGGATACGATGAAACAACGTTTGTTGATTTTAAATCGTTCATGAATATTACAGAGCAAGTAAAAATAACGTTTGAAGCAACAAATTTAACGGATGAAGCAATTCGACAATTCCTTGATCACAGAACTCAATCCTACTCACAAAGTGGCCGTAATTTTGCGTTAGGTATGTCGTATAAATTTTAGCTCTCACCTCTAAACTGGCTGCTTTTGCAGCCAGTTACCTTAAGGAAAAAAGTTATGCAAAAATACACTGTTTCATTACTCATTAATTTATTCCTGCTTTTGATTTGTTGCCCATCAATTGCTGCAAATGACACATTTACTTTAGGTGTTATTGCCGATTGCCAATATGCAGAACAAGCCAATAAAGGTACTCGACACTATACATCTTGCCCTCAAAAGTTCAGCACTGCGGTTGAGCAATTTAATCAACACCCTTTATCGGGTGTATTGCATTTAGGCGACTTTATCGACCGTGAATTTAAAAGTTTTACTCCGTTAAATACAATATCATCATCGCTTAATACTCCCCTTTATCATGTATTAGGAAACCATGAATTCTCGGTAGATGATAAGTTTAAAATGCGCATAACTAACACTTTAAACATGCCATCGCGCTACTACAGTTTTGAAATAAATAATTGGCTCTTTATTGCTTTAGATGGCAACGATGTGAGCACTTACGCATGGCCTAAAAATAGTAAAAAACATCAACAAAATATGGCTTTGTTTAACTCTCAATATAAAGGGCATGAAGATTGGAATGGCGCAATTGGTATAAAACAGCTTAAGTGGTTAGAAGAGAAGCTAAAAGTAGCGCAAGTAAAAGAGCAACCTGTTGTGCTACTGAGTCATTTTCCTATTTTTCCGGAGAACAATCATAACCTATGGAACGCGCAAGAAGTGCTAACCCTTATTAGCCAGTATTCAACCGTAAAAGCATGGTTTAATGGTCATAACCATGTAGGTAACTACGCAAAAAAAGACGGCATTCACTTTGTAACTTTTCATGCGATGCTTGATACCGATACAACTGCATTTAGCACTCTTGAATTTTCGCCAACCCAACTTAAAATTAATGGTCAAGGGAGGCAGCCTTCAATGGTTCTTCCTATTAAATAACCGCAATAAAACGAAGATAACCTATGGCTCTATATAATAACGCGTACAAGGAGAGGATTAGCGTGACTAGGGAACTTAGTCACGCATTTTTGGCACTTATGTAGCTATGCAATTGCTCAATAGCACTTTGCATTTGACGGCTTATATCACCTAGGCTAAACCCTGTTGCCACTTTAATTTGTTGATATGTTTCACCATGAATACGACTACGTACTATAAGGTCTCGCTGCTTATCTGTAAGCGTATTCATCGCATCTGAAATATATTCAATTCGCAAATTCATGCTACATAGATCCTCAGGGCTACCTTGTGTACATAGTGGTTCATCAATATTATCGCGGGTATCGTCTAAAAAATGTTGAGTGTTTTTAAAACGAGAACGATAATTTAAACCAATGTTAATAGCTGAACGAAGCAGATAAGCTTTCGGAAACTCTATTTTATCAATATGCTGATGCGATAACATATTACTAAATGCTTCTTGCACTAAATCTTCATGGTCGCTAAGGCTTGCCCCAAAAAAATCACGGACTCTACGGTTTAGTTCACTATTGTGCTCGGTATATAACTTTTCAAAAAATGATTCGATAATCATAAAATGACCTTAAAAACCTCTTAATTCAAAAGTAAAAACAACTGTGTTAGCTGTTGTATTTAAGAGGATTAATTTAGCATTCAATTATGCTAAGAATATGACAAACCAAGCGTTTGTCACTAAAAGGTCATTTATTAGCAAGTTATGACTCAGCAGTAATATGCTCGTTAAGCGCCGCTTTTTCGTCAATGCTAAGCGCTTGCTTTGATTTAGCAATAAAATCGTACCTCACCATCACAGCCTTGCCTATTGCGCAGCATTTATTGTGTTGCCATGCTTCCTGTCTAAGCGTAAAAGAGCTAGTGCCTATATGCTCTACAGAGGTTTTTACGGTCACTTCGTGGCCATAAAATAATTCGCCCACAAACGACACTTCAACTTTGGCGATAATCAATTTCCAATCATGCGGGTTTAAGTCCGGTGTAAAAAACTTAAAAATAGGTCCACGTGCGACTTCAAACCATACAGGGAGTACGGT
This sequence comes from Pseudoalteromonas sp. NZS37, assembly GCF_015864265.1. NCBI lineage: Bacteria > Pseudomonadati > Pseudomonadota > Gammaproteobacteria > Alteromonadales > Pseudoalteromonadaceae > Pseudoalteromonas > Pseudoalteromonas sp. NZS37. The sequence goes on from NZ_JADYXL010000008.1 coordinate 94,728, forward strand.
ATTGTTAATGTGTCCGAGTGCATCTGTTTCGCTAAAGCGCGGCATCACTTTTTCAATAAACATAAAAATCCAATAATAATTATATAAAGGTAAACCATGACGGACTTTATACGCGTTGTTGATAACGCATTAAGCGATGAGTTTTGCGATGAATTTATTTCCACATTCGCGCAAAGCCCGCATGTAAGACAAGGGGTAACATCGGGCGGTGTCGACTTAAAGAAAAAAGACAGTCACGACCTACACTTAAATAATCACCCCGAATATGCACAACAATTAAAACATATACAACAAACGACTGCACAGCATGTTTTTAAGTATGTTGAAGAGCATATTTTTATGATGATTGGGGCGTTTGGCTTAAAGGTCTATCACCCAAAAACAGGTGAAGTAGTCGATTTAACCCAAGAGAATTTTGAAGAAGTGGGTAAACCGCAATTACCTTTGCTAGTGCAGCAAATTTTTAGACTTGGTAATATTCAAGCGCAAAAATATGAAGTAAACAAAGGTGGCTACCCTTACTGGCATAGTGAAGTTTACCCGCAGCTACAGCACAATGAAGCTTTGCATCGCGTGTTGTTATTTATGTTTTATTTAAACGATGTTGATGAAGGCGGTGAAACGGAGTTTTACTATCAAAATCGTAAAATAGCACCTAAAAAAGGCACTATGGTAATAGCTCCTGGCTACTTTACACATACCCACAGAGGTAATAAGCCAGTATCAAACGATAAGTATATTTTAACCTCGTGGGTACTGTTTAACCGCGCAGAACAAATATACGGTGCGCCAAAGAGTTAGCGCACCAAAACTTACATGATTAACCGAGTAGTTCATCAAATAAGTCAAATAGCTTATCAAGTTCAGTAATCGTGTTGTAGTGCATACAACCAATACGTACTACACCGCCTTTATCAAGCACACCTAGTTGCTTGCACAAACCTTGCGCGTAAAAGTTACCATCCCACACGCAAATATGCTGCTTACCTAAAAATTCTGAAACGGCGCGCGGCTCAAGCCCTTCAAAAATTAAAGCAAAAGTAGGTGTACGCTCATTTAAGCGATCAAAGTCATCAATACCAAACAACTTAATGCGTGGATAGTTTACCAAGCGCGTTAAAAAGTGCTCACTAAGCGCCATTTCGTGTTGTTTAGTTTTAGCAAAAGCTATGCTTAGCTTTTCGCGGCGTGAATGGCTATCGTCAAGTTCGCTAATTGCTGCAATGTAATCAACAGCCGCGATAAAACCCGCCATGGCTTCAAAGCTTTGTGTGCCGGTTTCCCAACGACCTGGTGCTACGTCTTTAGCTGGCTCAACTTTATAAGGTGTAAACCCGTCTAAATGTTCTTTTTTACCGTAAACCAGACCTAAATGCGGGCCAAAAAACTTATATGCAGAGCAGGCTAAAAAGTCGCAATCAAGCGCTTGCACGTCAACAAGTTCGTGCGGTGCGTAATGTACGGCATCAACATAAACAAGTGCGCCTACAGCGTGAGCAAGCTCAACAATACGTTTAATATTATTAATTGAACCTGTGGTATTTGAAGCGTAAGTTACCGCTACAAGCTTAGTGTTGCTGTTTAATAAGCTTTCAAATTGCACCATATCTAAGCTGCAATCAGCTTCATTAATAAGCGCTGTATTTACCTTTACGTCTTTATCTTCTGCAGCTTGCTGCCACGACGATACATTTGAGAAATGATCGGCATTGGTTACAATTATTTCATCGCCAGCCTGCCAGTCGCGTGAAATAGCACGGCTAAAGCTAAATGTTAGGCTGGTCATGTTTGGACCAAACACAATGTGTTGTGAGCTAGGTGCATTAAGTAAATCAGCGGCTGCTTGACGCGCATTCGCCATCAACTCAACTGTTTTATCACTTGAAAAAAACGCGCCACCTAAGTTCGAATTATAATGACCTAAATAAGCTGTCATCGCATTAAGCACCGATGTTGGTACCTGCGAGCCACCTGGTCCGTCTAAAAATATTGGCGATTTACCATCAACGTTTTGCATTAATGCAGGAAACTGCTCACGTAATTGCGTTATGTTCATGCCTAACTTCCTTAAGACGTTAATACAAAACAATCCAGGTAACCTGGTTTGCTAGCATCAATTTTGTTCATAGGTGTTGCGTTGTGCCACACTTGACGGTCATTTATTAATGCAAACATGCCGTCTTTTATTTCCATTTTAAAACAAGGCTCAGCTTGCTTGTTTTCGTATACAAGTAGCTCGCCACCTTCTAAATTTTCATGAGAAACACCGCATATACATACATGGTCAAAACCATCTTGATGCACGCCTTCTGGCGCTGCTGGCGTATCACTATTAATAGCAAGCATACGGAACTGATGAATTTCAATATCACGCTGTTCATCAATACCGGTAAGTTGGCGAAACTCATTTACAATGCTTTTCATGCCTTCTGATTCAAGTAAACTTTGCTCTAGGTTTTCGTAAGTACGCTCTACATTACCTTGAAAAGTATTAATTGAATCGTCTTGAACAAATGCTTTGGTTTGTTGTAACTTTATTTCACCATTTTGCATTTTAACTACTGAGTAACGACGTTTACGAAAGGCACCATCTGCATATGGATTTGCAGGCAGGTTATCAAAAGAAGGCTTAACCAAATCAATATTTGCTTGGTTAACAAAACGTAGTTGCAGTAAATTCTGGTTGTTTAATGCTGTCATAAAATCTCGCCTAAAATAATGAGAATATTGATGAGGATTTTAATGCATTTTGATAGGAATTTTTGCGCGATTAATTACTTTAAAAGCAATTTATGTCTAGAGTTAATACAATAATATAAAAAAAGAAGCATGAACTATCTAATATTTATTTTAGCCAATAAAAAACCCGCCTAAGCGGGTTTTTAAACAAACTCTAAAAATTATACAGCTTGTTGGATAATCACGTTGTCTGCTTTTTTAGTGTAAGCAGGCATACGGTGGAAGTTCAAGTAACGGTATGTATCTGAAGCCGTTGCATTGATCTTCGCTGCATATTCTTGGTACTCAGCAACTGTTGGTAATTTACCAATGATTGCAGCAATTGCAGCAAGCTCAGATGATGCTAAGAATACGTTTGCGCCATTACCTAAACGGTTAGGGAAGTTACGTGTAGAGGTAGACACAACAGTAGCTTTATCTGCAACACGTGCTTGGTTACCCATACATAGTGAACAACCTGGAGTTTCGATACGTGCGCCAACACGACCAAAAATACCATAGTAACCTTCTTCTGTAAGCTGATCTTTATCCATCTTAGTAGGTGGAGCAACCCAAAGCTGAGTCGGAAGTTGACCTTTAAAGCCATCAAGCAACTTACCAGCAGCACGGAAGTGACCAATGTTAGTCATACAAGAACCGATGAATACTTCATCAATTTTCTCGCCCGCAACATCAGAAAGAAGACGCGCATCATCTGGGTCATTTGGAGCACAAAGAACAGGTTCTTTAATCTCAGCTAAATCAATTTCAACGATATGCTTGTACTCTGCATCAGCGTCAGCTTCCATTAGTTCTGGGTTAGCTAACCAATCTTGCATTGCAGTAATACGACGTTCAATCGTACGTACATCGCCGTAACCTTCAGAAATCATCCACTTAAGCATAACAATGTTTGACTCAAGGTATTCAGAGATAGACTCTTTAGATAACTTAACAGTACAACCTGCTGCCGAACGCTCTGCAGATGCATCTGATAATTCAAACGCTTGCTCAACAGTTAGGTGCTCAACGCCTTCAATTTCTAGTACGCGACCAGAGAATTCGTTAATTTTACCTTTTTTCTCAACTGTTAATAAACCTTGTTTGATACCGTAGTAAGGGATTGCATGAACAAGGTCACGTAAAGTGATACCTGGTTGCATTTCGCCTTTAAAACGAACCAAAATAGATTCAGGCATATCAAGTGGCATAACACCTGTTGCTGCTGCGAATGCTACTGCACCCGAACCTGCTGGGAATGAAATACCTAATGGGAAACGTGTATGTGAATCACCACCAGTACCTACGGTATCTGGTAATAACATACGGTTTAACCACGAGTGAATAATACCATCACCTGGACGAAGTGAAACACCGCCACGGTTCATGATGAAATCAGGAAGCGTATGGTGAGTGCTTACATCGATAGGCTTAGGATAAGCTGATGTATGACAGAATGACTGCATTGTTAAATCTGCAGAGAAACCTAAACATGCTAGATCTTTAAGTTCATCACGTGTCATAGGACCTGTTGTATCTTGCGAACCAACAGTTGTCATTTTAGGCTCACAGTACTGACCTGGGCGAATACCTGCAACGTTACATGCTTTACCAACCATTTTTTGCGCTAGTGTGAAGCCTTTATCAGAAACTTCTGTTGCTGTTGGTACTTTAAATGTATCAGTTGCGCCTAAGCCAAGAGATGTACGCGCTTTATCAGTTAAACCACGACCGATGATTAGTGGAATACGACCACCAGCACGAACTTCATCTAAAATCACATCAGATTTAAGCTCAAAAGTAGAAATCACTTTATCAGTACCATGTTGCTTAACAACACCTTCGTACGGATAAATGTCGATTTGCTCGCCCATGTTGAGTTCATCAACATTTAATTCGATTGGTAATGCGCCTGAATCTTCCATTGTGTTGAAGAAGATTGGAGCAATTTTATTACCTAAACATACACCGCCAACACGCTTGTTTGGTACAAACGGGATATCATCGCCCATAAACCAAAGTACAGAGTTAGTTGCAGACTTACGAGAAGAACCCGTACCAACAACATCACCTACGTAAGCAAGTGGTAAACCTTTAGTTTTTAATTCTTCAATCTGAGTAATTGGACCAACTTCGCCCGCTTTATCAGGTGTAATACCATCGCGTTCAATTTTTAGCATTGCTAAAGCATGAAGTGGGATATCTGGACGAGACCATGCATCTGGTGCAGGAGACAAGTCATCAGTATTTGTTTCGCCAGTTACTTTAAATACAGTAACTGAAATCTTTTCAGCAACAGCTGGCTTATTAGTAAACCATTCTGCATTTGCCCAAGACTCAATAATTTGCTTAGCGAATGTATTACCTGCTTTTGCTTTTTCTTCTACATCGTAGAACGCATCAAACATAAGTAATGTATTTGAAAGGCCTTTAACTACGATTGGTGCAAGTGTTTCGTCATCAAGTAGGTCAATCATTGGTGCAATATTGTAACCGCCCAACATTGTACCTAATAATTCTGCCGCTTTTTCTTTAGAAACAAGTGGAGAATTAGTTTCACCTTTAGCTACAGCTGCTAAGAAGCCCGCTTTAATATAAGCAGCATCATCAACACCTGCTGGTATACGCTGAATGAACAAATCTAAAATGAATTCTTCTTCACCTGCAGGTGGATTTTTGATTAATTCAATAAGATCAGCAGTTTGCTGAGCATCTAATGGCGCTGGTACGATACCTAACGCGGCACGTTCTTCTACGTGTTTACGATATTCTTGTAGCACAATATTGCCCTCTTGGTGACGTGAAAGTATCCGGTAGCGCTTCAAGCGCAAATAAGTTACCCAATACTTATAGTATTCTAACGCGTAATTATAAAGCTTTTATGGATAGATGAAAATCCATCCAGTTACGCAACTGATTATACCGATTATAAATACTATGAATAGTGGTTGTAGTAAAAACTATTTTCATGAATACTTGTTAAGTAAGAATCATTACCATTAACCAATATTAATTTATTACAGCCATAAAAAAACCCAGCACTTGGCTGGGTTTTTATTACAAACTATTTAATTAACGTAAAACTTTAACGTTTTTGATAGTTTTGATATGCGCTTCTACACGACGGTTTTCTGCGTTTGCAGCTTTAGTGTTTGCATCATTTTTAAGACGCTCTTCACCTAAACCAACTGTAGTAATACGGTCTTTAGCAATGCCATCAGTAACTAATTGCTTAGCTACTGCATCAGCACGTTTTTTAGATAACCATTTGTTGTAAGTTGCTTTACCTACAGAAGAAGTGTGACCTTCTAAAAGTACTGTTGTATCTGGGTAATCTTTTAAGAATGCAGATACTTTTTCAATATCGTTTAAGTACTGAGTAGATACTGCTGAAGCATTGTTAGGGAAAGTCACCAATAAGCTTACAGTCACTTCTTTATCTTCATATAAAGTACAACCAGTGCCATCAACTGCATCAGTCATAGGTGTGTTAGCACACTTATCATCTGCATCAGGAATGTTGTCGTTGTCGCTATCTGTAGGAGCTACAGCTACTTCAATTACCTTAGGCTCTGGAGCTGGTTTAACTGGCTCTACAGGAGCTGAATTTTGGCCAAATAAGTAGTTAATACCAATTTTAGCGCCTACATCTGTGTAACCACGGTCAAGACCTTGGTATACAGCTGTTTCAGCATTTACAAATAAGCCATCTGTAATGAAATGTTGGTAACCAACACCTGCATTTAAGAATGTATTGTCATCTACTACGTCTATTTCTTTAATACCGAAAAGACCGTAGAAAGGACCGCCATTTAAATGGTAAAGAGCATCAATACCGTAACGCTCGCCATCAATACCGTTGCGGTTGCCAGCAACTTTATCAAAAGCATTAAAATCCATATCTGCATATTCAAGACGTGCGCTCCAGTAATCACTGAAACGGTAACCGGCTTCAACACCCCAGCCAGTTGATTCATTTACATCAAGACCAGCTTGAGCACGCATGTTTTTCCAAGATGCGTCATAATAGTCGCCAAATGCGCCAATGTAGAAACCTTCTTCTTTATCAGCAGCGAATGTAGATGCGCTAGTTGCAGCCAACGCGATTGCAATTGTAAGTGATTTTAATTTCATTGTTTTCTTCCCATTTGAACAATTTTAAATTGTAGCTAATCGATACTAGCTCAATCAGTTTTATATAGACTAACTGAGCCTTTGTTAATCAATACTTAACGAAAAATAAAGTTTATAACTTTTTTCTATGCCTCGTCACAACACACATCCACTTACTATAGGCGAAATTAAAACTTTATTGAAAAATAAATATAGTAGTTTGTTGTAAATTAGTACTTAGCAAGGAATGTAAGAGCAATTAAATTAAATGCACTTATAAATGCAAAGAAATATTGCTTGGCTTTAATTCGGCGCATAATACCACCAGAATTAACATTACCCTAGGTATATGCACATATTTGATTAAAAAATGACTCTTTTTAATCATGTAGTTATACTCAAAGTTAAGTATTAAGTACCACAAAAAGTTTGGTAATCATTATCATTTATCGGTGCAGCCTGAAATTCTGATAATTTTTCACTGTCAGAATACGGGTTACTGGCTATTTTTATAAAGCGCTGTAGTAACTCACTAGACCCTGTAGCGTTATATTGTGCAATTATTTCTTCGATCACATGATTACGCGGTATTACACGAGGATTTGCAGCTCTCATTATTTCATAACTATTATCGTCGGTTAAGCTTACCCACTTAGCTCTCCATTCAATTAGCGACTCTGGTATTACTACTTCTTCTTTTAAGGATTCAGTAAGCGCATCGAAGGTATTGGTGTAATCGAGCTGATTATCTTTTAATAGTGCTAACAACTCTGCGATTAACTCGCCACTACTATTGCAAGATTCATTTAAACCCAGCTTTTGTCCCCACATAGCCGTAAACTCAGTATTAAATTGCTCAGCAAAGCTATTAATGTATGGCGTCATTAACGAAACAGCTTGTTCGTCATCATCGCTGATAAGCGGTATTAAACTCTCAGCTAAACGAGCACAGTTCCAGTTAGCTATATTAGGTTGATTACCAAATGCATACCGACCTTGTTTGTCGATAGAGCTAAATACAGTATCAAAGTCAAAGCTATTCATCATGGCACACGGGCCGTAATCAATGGTTTCTCCGCTTACTAGCGTATTATCGGTATTCATTACTCCGTGAATAAAGCCAACACGCATCCAGCTCACAACTAGCTTAACTTGGTTTTTAATCACAGCGCCTAAAAATGCTAAATAGCGCTGCGATCCTGTATCTGTTATTTCTGGGCAGTGTCGCTCTATAGCTAAATCGGCTAAATTTTTAAGTCCTTCAACATCGCCTTGCGTCGCTAAATATTGAAACGAGCCAACACGAATATGGCTCGTTGCTAAACGAGTCACTATGGCGCCTGCTTGTGGCGGATTACGATAAACCGTTTCACCACTACCAACAACCGCTAAGCAGCGTGTGGTTTTAATGCCTAGTGCATGCATTGCCTCGCTCATTACGTATTCACGAATAGCAGGACCAAGAGCACAACGCCCATCTCCCCCTCTTGAGTAAGGAGTAGCACCAGAGCCTTTTAATTGAATATCCCACAACTGGTTTTTATCATCATTAATAGCGCCCAGTAAATGCGCTCGCCCATCGCCTAAACGTGGTGAAAAATGTCCAAATTGGTGCCCAGAGTAACCAAGTGCTACTGCAGGAATCGCCTGTTTTTCGTTACCGCTAAAAGTGCTAGCACGCAAATCAGCTGCAACGTTAATATTAAACTCTTTTGCTAAGCTCTCGTTCCACAGTAATAACTGAGGAAAGGCAACACTTGCAGGGAAATCTTCTATCGCAAAGTTTTCCGTAATGTCTGTGTATCTTGGCACTAATTTCATGGTAATTCCTATTATTGCTGACTTATACCAACACGGTTGTCACCTACGCCATAAGCAACAATTAAGCTTAACTCTTGCATACTTAAGCCGCTTTGCTTTTGCATTTCGTTAAAAAAGGCTTGGGCTGCATTTAGTGACTTTTTAGTTTGTAAGCCGCCGTCTATAATTTTATGGGCCCGTAAGTAACTCTCTACATCGCGTGATAGTAAAAAAGTATCTTTACCAAGTGCTCGCAGTGCATAAGGCCCTGTATTTCCGCCTAAACGCGCACCATGCTTTTTTAAATACGCCCATAAACCAATAATATCGTCTGTTGGCCAATTAGCGATAAACTGACTAAAACTGCCATGTTCCCCTGCTATTTCGTTGATCATGTAAGCATTTTCGGTAATTGTTTTTACTTTTTTATAGTTACGAACAATTCGCTCATCCGTTGCTTTTTGTTCCAGCATATCGGGTGGCATCATTAATAACTTATCAACGCTAAAATCCCAAAAAACCTCTCTAAAGCCTGGCCACTTATTATTAATGACTGACCAATAAAAGCCACTTTGAAATACTTTTCGAGTAAATTCCTCAAGCCAATCGTCGTCACTTAACGTGCTTAGTTGTTTTTTAGATAGCGGTTTTGCGAGTAATAACTTAAGCATTTTTTCAGAGCCTTTTCGCTCTACCGCTCGCTTATAAATATCGCTAAATTTTTCCATCTGATTAATACCTTACTTCTACTATGGGTCTAGTGTACGAGAAAAGCACCCAATACGTAACCACCCCTCTTTTCGGTGAATTAATCTGTATTTAGTAGCTTGACACCCAGATGGCTAAAATGCTTTAATCGCCGTAATTACCCTATTTAAATTGCACAGGTTTGTAAGTTTTACTCTACAAACAGGTGCAAAGGGCTAGAAGAGGTGCGTTATTCAGGTAGCGTATGTTAGGAGCGCAAACTCCAGTGAGCATACGTGAGGGGAATTAACGCCGAGAAGTAACCACTTTTGCGAGGTGTTTATTTCGGGCGACTAGGTTGAACCCTAGCGACTGTCACCAATAGCTGCTTATAAAAAGCAGCTTATTAGTTTGGTGGAGAGCTTCTGGTCTTAAATATTAAGGCCGTGCGCCCTATTATTTTAAGCCCATTCGCTCTTCGAATTATTAGTTCGAACGACGTTAATGCGGCTCCTTCCATAAAGCTTTTTAACTCTTCGAATAATATCAATTGCATTAAATTAGTTATCGCTAAAATGATCACGTTTTTAATAAAGTTGGTACAAATTATAAGTTCGTGAGAGATGATCAACAACTTCAATTTAAACGACTACTCATTGTGGACCGCGCTCGTAACGCCATTTGATCAACACGGCGATGTTGACTACAACACGTTAACTAAATTGGTTAGCGATCAAGAAGCGGCACATAACGGTATTTTACTACTTGGCAGTACGGGCGAAGGTTTAGCACTAACGCTAAAAGAACAACAAGCCATTGTTGAACACGTATGCCAACTAAAACCAGCAGTACCACTCATGGTTGCTGTGGGCGGTAGTAACTTAAAGCAACAAATTGAGTGGGTTAACTACTGTAATACACTCCCAATTCATAGCTTTTTACTTGGCTCACCGCTTTATGCAAAGCCCGGCGCTATAGGTCAAACTCATTGGTTTGAAAGCCTACTTAATGCAAGTGCTCACCCGTGTATGCTTTATAACGTACCGGGTCGAAGTGCTGTTAGCATTCCAACGGCAACAATTCAAAACTTACAAAATAATAAAAATTTATGGGCGTTAAAAGAAGCGAGCGGCAGCATTGCTCAGTTTGAAGCTTACCGCCAAGCTGCGCCTAATTTAGCTATTTTTAGTGGCGACGATGCGCTGATGCCTTATTTTGCTCAAGCTGGCGCAAAAGGTTTAGTGTCGGTAGCTGCAAATGCATGGCCCGCACAAACTCACGAGTTTGTTAAACGCAGCTTAAGTGGCCAACACCCTAATTTATTTGCCCAGTGGTCAAGCGCTATTAATAGCTTATTTGCTGTCGCAAACCCTATTCCCGTAAAGGTATTGATGCATTTGCAAGGCCGCTTAAGCAGCCCGCAACTTCGTCCACCTTTAACACACCTTGAGTTAACTCAAACCGATTGCATCACAACTGCAAACAACACCATTTTATCTTGGCATTAAATACAGGTTTTTATAATGAGCTGGTTAGAACTATTAAATAATTTAGAATCGGGCGCAGTACGCGCAGCATCACAAAACGAAAGCGGCCAATGGCAAGCTAACGTAGAAGTAAAACAAGGCATTTTGGATGCCTTCAAAAATGGCACTAATACTGAGTTTGCAGGTGGTTTTGTTGATAAACATAACTTAGCTCCGCAAGAATTTAGTACTGACGATGGCGTACGTATGGTGCCGGGTGGCTCTAGTGTTCGCCGTGGTGCTTATGTTGCTAAAGGCACGATTATTATGCCACCAGCGTATGTAAACATTGGTGCATACATCGACGAAGGCACAATGGTAGATAGCCACGCATTAGTTGGCTCGTGTGCACAAGTAGGTAAAAACGTACATTTAAGTGCTGCAGTGCAGCTTGGTGGTGTACTTGAGCCAATTGGTGCAAGCCCAGTAGTTGTAGAAGACGACGCCTTTATTGGCGCTGGCTGTATTATTGTTGAAGGTGTAGTTATTAAAAAAGGTGCAGTACTTGCCCCAGGCGTGCGTTTATCAGCAACTATTCCGGTATACGACTGCGTAAACGAGCGCCAACTTGATAAAGGCGAGCCAATCCCAGAATATGCCATTGTAATACCAGGCTCTCGCCCTGCGTCAAACGAGTGGGCGCGCGAGCAAGGCTTAAGCATGTCGTGTGCGTTAATAGTTAAATACCGCGACGAAAAAAGCGATGCATCATTATTGCTTGAAGAGGTTTTACGATAATGAGCTTTTTGAGCACGCCTATCAAAACCGCTGTAAATACAATTACACAACAACTTGATACACCTTTTTTTGTTTACGACCTAGATCAACTAAACGCGCATCTTGCACGTTTAGTTGCGCAAACCGATGTAAAACTGTGGTACGCGGTAAAAGCAAATCCACTGTCTAAAATTATTCAAAGCTTAGACAGCGCTGGCTTTAATTTTGACGTAGCAAGTAAAGGTGAGCTTGAGCAAGTGCTAGCACAAGGTATTAGCTCACAGCGCGTGCTCAACACAGGGCCTGCAAAAAGCCCTAAACAAATTAAACACTTTATTGAGCGCGGAGTACGTATATTCGTAGCCGAAAGCCTCAATCAAGTACGTTGGTTAAACCAACAAGCGCAACTACAAAATACGCAGTTACAAGTATTACTGCGAGTGCAATTACGCTGGCCTGAAGGTGAAAAAAACCCACTGGGCGGCGACAGCCTTACGCCGTTTGGTTTGGGTTGTGATGAGTGGCAAGCACTCAATGTAACCGACTACCCTACACTTAAGTTTGACGGCTTACATATTTTTCAGTGGGGCAACATGCTTAGCACGCAAAAGCTAAGCGAATTGTGGTCACAAATGATTGCACCACTTAGCCAACTTGCCAGCGATTTAAACATCAATCTTAAAGTTTTAGATTTAGGTGGCGGTTTAGGTATTCCTTATACACAAAATGAAGCAACGCTTGATTGGGATGACTTAATAGCTGCGCTCGCTAAAATTAAAAATGATGCGGGTGTAGAAGAATTATGGATGGAACTTGGTCGCTATGCCGTTGGCGAATGCGGTCATTACGCAAACCCAGTAGTAGAGCGCAAACAAAACTACAATCAAGAACAAGTAATTTTAAGCGGCGGTATAAATCACTTATTACGCCCTGCTGTTACCAGCCAAGATTTTCCTGCTGCGTTACTGCGTGAATCCAGTGCTAAAATTCAAGCGGTCACTTTATACGGCCCGCTTTGTACAGCGCTTGATTGCTTAGGTGAGCATAACCTGCCAAGCGATTTAAATGAGCATGACTGGCTAGTGTTTAGCCAATGCGGTGCTTACGGCTTTACCGAAAGTATGCCGTATTTTTTATGCCACGAGCTCGCCGGCGAGTACACATTGCAAAACGGTGAACTTACCTGTGTTCGCCAAGCCGAAAATGCCAGCCACTACTTAAGGTAATAAGCATGAGTAATACAACACACATCAGCCAAGAGAACATTGTAGTAGGGGAAGTTGCAAACGGCTTACCGCTTACAATTCCGGTGTATCGTTTAAAAGGCGATGGCACAGGGCCTAGTGTTTATGTTCAGGCCAATATGCATGGCGCTGAAGTGCAAGGTAACGCAGTTATTTTTCAGCTACTTGAGCAATTAAAACACCTAAACCTTAATGGCGATATTACATTAGTACCTTATGCTAACCCAATTGGTTGTAATCAAAAATCTGGCGAGTTTACCCTTGGCAGGTTCGATCCGATTACGGGCACTAATTGGAATCGCATGTATCACTACAATAAAAATTTAGTGGCACAGTTTGCACAAAATCATACTCAGTATGATGACGCCACATTAAAAAGTAACTTCAAACAGGCGCTTATTGAAGAAGTAGACAACAAACTTAACGGCCCTGCTTATTTACTTAATACGGGTAAACGCATTGCGCTTAACCTACAAAAGCTTGCTCATCAAGCTGATATAGTACTCGATTTACACACAGGTCCTATTTCAAGCAAACATTTGTACTGCCCAACCTATGCAACCGACAGCGCACGTTACTTTAATATTGAACATGTACTGCTTATTCCTAGTGATTTTGACGGTGCAATGGATGAAGCTAACTTTTGCCCATGGTGGCATTTAAGTGATGCACTTAGTGGGCAAGGTCGCGAATTATCAATACCTGTAGAAGCATTTACTGTAGAGCTAGGCAGCCAAGAAAAAATAGACTTAAAAGAAGCACTAAACGATGCTAACAGCATTTTAAGTTACTTAAATCACAAAGGCGTACTGCAAAACGCGCCGCATACGCCAGCTAATATCACTCGCTATGCATGTAATTTAAATGACTACTTTGCTTATTACGCCCCTATTGGCGGCATGGTTGAATACATAGCCCCGCTTGGCGGACACATTAAAGCCGGTGAGCCTATTGCCAATATTTTGCGAATGGAGCGCTACTTAAGCGAGCAACCACTGCAAACACTTACTCTCGATTGCGATGCAATTGCCATTTTGCACTTTGCCTCAGCGAGTGTTAACCAAGGCACCGAGCTTTATAAGTTTTTTACTAACGTATTTGAGCTTTAGCTCACCCTTCTCATTGCGTGAGAGCACATAGTTAATGTGCATTAAAAAAGCGGCTTAGGCCGCTTTTTTTCTGATCTATATTTACTTTGTATACGTAGTGAACTTGTTATAAATACAAATTCAGTAAAAGTTCACCGTTACATATGTAAAAAGACGTTATAATTAAATTAACGCATACAACAACCCAAACTCACAAGGAATTACAATGAGCTGGCGCCACTGGATCACACTTTCTGCCTTAATAAGTACAGCTACCTTCGCACAAGAAGAAGTTGCTACAAATGAGCAAGACAACGACATCGAACTTGTAAAGCAGTGTATTTTAAATGAGGTAATTGGCGGAGATGGTAAACAAACATTAGACGATCTTCGTAAAAAGTGTTCAGCTCTTGAAGAAAACAAACAACTTACCGCGCTTGATAAACGCCAAGCTCGTGAAGAAGTTGGTAAAAAAAATAGAAATGTAATTACTCCACATAAGCGTAACTATATTTTACCTCTTTCGTACGTATCACACCCAAACGATCGCCCATTTGATGGCTTTGATGCACTAACCGACGATAACGACGGTGAACCGCTCGACAACTTAGAAGCAAAATACCAGCTATCGATAAAAGTGCCTCTTTACGATGATTTTTCGGATAAAGACCAAGCCATATTTTTTGGCTTTACACTGCAATCATATTGGCAGATTTATAACTCAGAAATTTCTTCTCCATTTCGTGAAACCAACTACGAACCAGAGATATTTTGGATAAATTACCTCGACCCAGAAAACGTATTATGGGGCGACGAAATGGCAATCGCATTAGGTATTTCGCATCAATCAAATGGTCGAAGCCAACCAAACTCACGTTCGTGGAACCGTATTTATGCAGACTTTATCTGGGAAAACAGAGGCTTTGTTTTTAGCTTTAAACCTTGGTACCGAATAGCTGAGGACGAAAAAGAAGATATTTTAGAAGCCAATGGCGACGACAACCCAGACATATATAAATACATGGGTTACTTTGAGTTTAGCGGCGCGTATCGTTTTCATGACCATGAATTTAGCTTTATGACACGTAACAACTTAAATTCAGATAATCGTGGTGCAATTCAACTCGACTGGTCGTTTCCTTTATGGGGCCGCGTTCGTGGTTATGCACAATACTTTAACGGTTATGGCGAAAGCTTAATTGATTACAATGCGGATGTAGAACGTATTGGTGTAGGTATATTATTAACCGATCTGCTGTGATACTTCTCTAAGTTTTACACACAAAAAAGCCAAGCATCGCTTGGCTTTTTTGTGTTTTGAACAGCTAAACAGTTATTTTTTTACTACAAACTGCCCTTCAAATTCTGCAACCACGTTATCACCATCGTAAATAGTTACAGGCACTACGTAACTTGCTTTACCGTCGGTTTCTAAATCGCTTAACTTGCCCTTACAGGTTTGTATATCAACACAACCACGTGGGTCGGTAGTAAGCGGCTTTAAGTACTTAATGTTAGCATCGGCTAATACAATATTACCTTCAAGCCCAGCTTCTTTAAGCGCTAAGTACGTAGCGCCCCAACCTGTTAGCGTGGCCAAGCTATAAATAGAGCCTGCAAACATGGTGTTATGTAGGTTTAAGTTAGCGTCTAGGTCGGCGCTGGTT
The DNA here is from genome assembly GCF_015864265.1 of Pseudoalteromonas sp. NZS37. Lineage (NCBI taxonomy): Bacteria > Pseudomonadati > Pseudomonadota > Gammaproteobacteria > Alteromonadales > Pseudoalteromonadaceae > Pseudoalteromonas > Pseudoalteromonas sp. NZS37. The sequence goes on from NZ_JADYXL010000008.1 coordinate 110,288, forward strand.
GTAAATTGCCAATCGGTATAGCTTTCTACCTTAATACCCATCGCGTCACTAATTGGAATAGACTCACGCCACGTATTTTGTAGTACTTGCGTCCAATTTGGATGACGGAACCAGCCTGGCTCACACGGTTTTTGCTTTACCATTTTAAAGTGTTGTACATCGCCATACGCTAAGTGCGCTTTTTCTTTTAATTCGTAACCGTGGCGTTTATAAAACTCAAGCGCACGTTCGCGTGCAAACAAAACCAGTTCATCGGCATTTTGTGTCCATGCTATTTTTTCAAGCTCATGAAGCAAACGACTACCAATATGCTGATTACGGTTCCCCTCTGCAACTGCCATGTAGCGCACTTGTGCTTGCTCATGATTGTTAAAGTGCAAACGTGCTACACCTAGCACTTCGCCTTCTTTATTTTTTATAAAGCGGTGCTCAGAGTCTTGTTCCATATCGTCTTGTTCAGAGCCTCGAGGCTCGCCCCAAGGCGCGCGTAATACCTGCCAACGCAATTGGTAATACGCTTGCCAATCTTCGCTACTTTGTGGGGTGCTTACCTGAAACATACATACTCCTGTTGTTATATAAGCCGTAAATAAAAGTCAAAAAAAAGGCTACGGCGCTATACTAATAGTATTGGTTATCTACCAAGCTAAAAAAATAAAATAATTAAATTGAGTGGCATTATTATGGCAAATACCATACTCCATCTTAAAAAAACTGCAAATACGACTTTGGTGATGGCTGCAAAATAACGTAAAAAAATAATGACAAAGGTCATTGCGCTTTAACGTTGCTAGTTTATGCTGAGAATATGACTGAAAAAATCAATTATATAAATTCACTGACGGGTTTGCTGAGCGATCAATTTATTGAAAATAGCCACAGCATTGGTCAGTTAATCTATTGGCATAAATGCAGTGGCGATCACATTCAAGTACGTGAGCACGAGCAGTTACGCTGGTTACTTATTAACGACACTCTTCAATCTGTTATTGATTTAAATAACCCGGATTTATTACTTTTTCCACACTTATTGTACCTAGATAAGCACTGGCAAGCTCTTAGCGCGCCACAAAAAGTGTTAGAACTCGGCCTTGGCGGCGGTGCAATTCGTAACTATTTACAACACAAATACCCTAAAGCACAAATAACATCGGTTGAAAAAAACGCCGATATTATTGATTGCTATACCCAGTTTTTTTCGTCAAATAAGAATGAGCAACTGCTGTGCGCCGATGCGCAACAGATTTTAGAAAGTGTGCAAAATATTGATTGGATTATTCTAGATTTATTTAGCCAAATAGACGCGCCTCGATTTTTATTTGAAGAGGCATTTTATAAAAAAATCTACTCGGCTTTAAATAACAACGGCGTGCTATTTATTAACTTTTTATCGCAGCATGAGTCGCAATTAAAGCAACTTCAGCAGCTATTACTCGATGTATTTGGTTGTAATGTTAGCCCGCAGAAAATTACGGGCTATGTAAATCATATTGTCGTGGTAACCAAAAACTTAAACAGATAAGTTAAACGTAACGGGCCCATCGTTACACAAGCTTACTTGCATATCAGCACCAAACTCACCTGTGGCTATTGTAAGCCCCAACTCTTTAGCTTGAGCTACAAAGTATTCGTAAAGCTCGTTAGCTTGGCTTGGCGTTGCCGCAGATGAAAAACTAGGGCGCATACCCTTTTTAGTATCAGCCGCTAGCGTAAATTGCGAAACAACAAGTAACTCACCTTTAATATCTTTAAGGCTTAAGTTCATTTTGTCGTTTTCGTCAGTAAAAATACGATAATTACTTACCTTGTGTAAAAGCTTATCGGCCGTTTGTTTGTCGTCGTGTTTTTCAACGCCCAGCAACAACAATATACCTTGGCTAATTTCGCCTACCACTTGGTTGTTAATTTCTACTTTGGCATGCTTTACACGTTGTATTAAACCTTGCATTTAAACTGTGTCCTTTATTGCTGGTTCATCATCTTCTAGTTCAAGCTCTGGTGTTTCTGGAATATCATTTGGGCTAATGCACGCAGTAAATTCAGCGCCAAGCAAAACAACTACCCACGACAAATACACCCATACAAACAAAATAGGAATGGTTGCTACTGCGCCATAAATAACTTCGTATGACGGAAAATGGCTAATATAAAGAGCAAACCCCTTTTTAGTCAGCTCAAATAAAAGTGCCGCAAAAAAAGCGCCAGGTATTGCCGCTCTAAACGACACCCGCGTATTAGGCACTAAGGTGTAGAGCATAATAAAGCCCACCATCGAAATTCCATACGGCAATAGCTTTAACAAAAACCCGCTAAACCCAGGAATACCCTGATCAGCAAACGACACCAAAGATACAATATAAGAGGTAACACCAATACTGGCACCGAGCAACATAGGCCCTAAGCTCAAAACCATCCAGTACACAGCAAATGAGATCATCATTGGGCGCTTTTTCTTAATTCGCCAAATTCGGTTTAATGTGGCATCTACATTACGTATTAACAGCAAGGCTATTGCAGCTAAAAAGCCAATACCTACCGCCGTCATTTGGTTGGCATTGCCCGCAAAGGAGCTAATATGCTCTCTAATAACATCGGTAGAGGTAGGGACAAAGTTGGTAAACAAAAAGCTCTCAATTTCCATGCGAGTAGATTCAAAGCCCGGAAAGGCTGAAAATATAGCAACACCCACCGCAATTAATGGCACTAAAGAAAGAAGGGTTACGTAAGCAAGGTAACCTGCATTAACCGTTATTTGATCGTCTATACAACGATTAAAATACTGCATCCACCAACCAGGTTGCTGGCGTATAAAGGACTTAACTTGCTGTTTGTAATGTGAGAGCTTATCATTCATACAATTGACTTGTGCTTATATAGTTTTGATTATAATAACAATCAGCGCCATAATTTACAGCACTAACGCTCGTAAACAGGAATTCAAATGAAAAAACAAACATTACTCAGTGTTTCAATGCTTGTAGTAACACTTACTTTAACTGGCTGCCAATCAGCTTATTATTCTGCGATGGAAAAAGTGGGTGTTCACAAACGCGATATTCTTATTGATCGCGTAGAAGAAACCAAAGACTCGCAGCAAGAGTCACAAGAAGAATTTAAATCGGCACTAGAGCGCTTAACTACTCTAATCGATTTTAATGGTGGCGAACTACAAGACACTTACAATCAACTAAACGATGATTACGAGTCGAGCTTAAATGCCGCTAACGAAGTCTCAACTAACATCAATAAAGTAGAAGACGTGGCAGAAGCGCTATTTGATGAGTGGGGCGATGAGTTAGAGCAATACAAAAGCGCATCACTTAAGCGTGAAAGCAGCAAAAAGCTAGCCGCGACTAAGCGTCAATTTGATCAGCTATTACGCTCAATGCGCAGCGCAGAGAGTAAAATGGAGCCAGTATTAACCTCGCTTCATGATAACGTTTTATACTTAAAGCATAACTTAAATGCACAAGCGGTATCGGCTATTAAAGGTGAGTTCACTAACCTTAAGCGCGATATTCAATTGTTGATGAACGACATGAACAAATCGATTGCCGACTCAAACAAATTTATTGAACAAATGAATAGCGCTGGCTAATTATTTGTTACTTTAACAAGCCTGCTTAATTGCAGGCTTTTTTATGTTAAAGGGAATGCTAAAAGGGATTTACAATGAAACGCTTTTTAACCGCAACAACGCTTTTATGCTTACTAACTGCCTGCGCCGCACCTAATAATATTAATCGTATTACCAGCCCCGACTCAGTTATTGTTATTAATGATAAGAACGGTCGTTATAAAAATTTATACGCAGGTGAAAAAACATATCCCACTACCTGTACTGAAAACTGCTACCCAGCCCACCCAGACTTACTATGCAAAACCGGCAGCGAAAACTGCCAGTACCAAGGCCAGCAAACTAAGCCACAACTTAGCACCGGCTATACCGTACGCTGGCTTGGCCACGCTAGTTTTGTAATTAACACCCCAAATGGTCAAAGTGTGCTGTTTGATCCGGTAAAAAATCAGTTTGATTCTCCAGTCGCACTTGGCTTTAAACTCGGCGGTGGTATTTATCGTAAAGCAGGCGCTTGGCCTAGTGAGCAAGAACTGGAAAATATTGATGCGGTAATGTATTCGCATATTCATTACGATCACTTTAATAAAGCCGACATACAAAGCATTGGCAATAAACCTCGCTATTTAACACCACTCGGTATGGCCGACAACTTCCCTACCGGCGGTTTTAATATTAGCGAAATGCCGTGGTACTCAACAACCAATATTGACGATTTAGCTATTAATGCCGTGCCAGCTCATCATTTTAGCGCTCGTGTATTAGTGCCATTTATTTACGAAGATAATAATAAAGACGCATGGAATGGCTGGCTGCTTGAACAAAACGGTAGCACCTTATTTTTTGCAGGCGACACAGGCTACTCAAAACATTTTAAAGATATACAGCAAAAATATGGCGATATTGATGTGTGCTTAATGCCAATCGCATCTTACTACAGTAAAGAAAGTGGTAAATTTTATCGCTACGTTCACACTACACCAGAAGACGCGCTTAACGCAGCACAAGAACTTAACTGCAAAGTAATGATACCGTGGGGATACGGTAACTCAAGTTGGAAAATGGGCGACCATACTAGCCACTCTGCTTTGCTACGTTTATTACACATGGTTAAAAAAATGGATGCTAAAACACCGCTGTATATTTTAAACGAAGGCGAAAGTATTTCACTGTAACTATTTACTTAGCTGTTTTAAGATTGTTATTACAGTAAGACAAATCGACAATAAAATTGAGAAATTAATGAAAAAATTAGCACTCGCCTTAAGCTTTTTATTAAGCACGCCTGCAATGGCTATTGATGTTGAACATACATCAACTCCAATTACTATTGATGGCGTATCTGAAAGTGCGTGGGATAAAGCCACTTGGCACGATATGCCTTATTTAATGGATGGCACACTGCCATCAAACGATGCTGACTTTAAAGGGCGTTATCGTTTATTGTGGGATCAAAACTATTTATACCTACAAGCCGATATTGTGGATGACGTTTTAATAGATACACACGCCGATCCAACGTATAAATATTGGGATGACGATGCGCTTGAAGTATTTATTGATAGCGATGCATCAGGTGGTAATCATCAATTTAATCACACCGCTTTGGCATACCATATTGGCCTTGATAACCAAGCCGCCGATTACGGACCTGATAAAAAAGCCCATTTGTATACCGACCACCTAGTCAGTAACTGGAAGCGCAACACCACTGCGCCTTTTAACATTACCTGGGAAGTAGCAATAAAGCTCTACCCTAATGATTATAAAGAAGGTGCTAAAAACACCCCAATTACACTTAGCGAAAAACAAGTAATTGGCTTTATGTTAGCGTATTGCGATAACGATGGCAGTGACGTGCGCGAGCACTTTATGGGCTCACACGAAGTACAGCCAGTAAATGGCGACAGAAATCGTGGGTTTATAGATGCAGACGTATTTGGCAAAATAACCCTACTCCCTAAAAAGTAAGTTACTACCAATAAAATAATTGAACACGTATGTTGGGTTGAGCGAAGCTAAACCCAGCGAAAAAAAGCCTACCAACAAACACAGGGGCTTTGCATTATCGGGGGTTTTAAAACGCATTAAATATGACATCAAATTAAATGCGTTTGGATAGAGATTAGTCTAACTTTAAATTTTTAACACCAAAAGGTATATGAACTGAAGGGGCAACTGTACTTGTAGAGTTTAAATGCCCTGATTGGTCATCAAAGAAGATATGAGGCTTAAGTACTCCTAATACTAAACCTTTATCTACACCACCGAGGAAAAATGCATCGTTAGCCATTACACCCCATTTCTTTAGAGTATTTAGAGCTCTCTCATGAGATGGAGCATTACGGGCAGTTACAATTGAAACTCTCAGACGATTTTTATAGTCAGGATCAGATTTCTTCTTTTTTTCTTCTAATTTTTGAATATCAGATATTTTTACAAGAAATTCTTTCAAAGGTCCTGGATTATGAGGCTGCAACACATTCTTAGTTTCATGTTCATGAAACTGGTTAACATCATTTGTATTATGCATTACCGTTTCAGATTCATCGTCAGCTAGAACACCATCAAAATCGAAAGCTATTCTTAAATCATCATCGTCTTCATCTACAATTGCTGATTCGAGAACATGACCCGCAGGGTATCCCATATCTATTGCTTCTTTGATATCAGAAGAATTACCGGATAAAAATAAAGATATACTTAATGCTGGAATATATTCGTAAGGAGATTTTCCTTGCATAAAAATAGCACGTGATATTGGTAAGCCATGGTGCTTAATCGATTTCATGACACGTAATCCGGTATCTGGATCATTACGTGATAGTAATACTACTTCCACTAAAGGATCAGTTTTAGGATTCTCGCTTAAGTTATTTAAAGAAAGTAACCGTTTAATAAATGAAAATGACACTCCTTTATCAAGCGGGTTATCAAGATTTTCTAATTGGTACTTCCTATACTCTTCCTCACCCTGCTTTCTGAAAACAGTATCCGATTCTAACAAATCAAACATAGCACTTGAAGCTACACCAATTACTAGTCTTTTCCCTAACTCATAGGCCATAATATACTCCAAATTGAGATTTAATAATTAAAAACTCTAACAGTGCATCACCAAGAATACCGATAAATATTTAGTGTTTGCACCAGCAAAACCCTTGCTAATATATAACAACACTATTACCCAAAAACAATACAAATTTACAAGTCGACCTAGATATACCACGCAGCGCCTCGGTGAGCTCTGTAGTAAAAAACTCCTTCAACCTTTTTACTCAATTAACCCTCACCCACAAAAAAGCCGCTGTATTTTGCAATACAGCGGCTTTTAAAATCATTATTCTAAATTAATAGATTATGACTTAGGTCCACGACCTGCACGTTTACGCTCGTTTTCAGTAAGGTAACGCTTACGAATACGAATGTTTAGTGGAGTTACTTCAACTAGCTCGTCATCATCGATGAACTCAAGCGCTTGCTCAAGTGAGTAGTTAAGGTGTGGAGAAAGCGTTTGCGCTTCATCAGTACCAGATGCACGTACGTTAGTTAACTGCTTGCCTTTAAGGGCGTTAACTGTAAGGTCGTTATCACGGTTATGAATACCGATAACCATACCTTCGTATACTTCAACACCGTGACCGATGAATAAACGGCCGCGTTCTTGTAAGTTGAATAATGCGTTAGTAAGTGCTTTACCAGTTGCGTTTGCAATCATTACGCCGTTCTTACGAACACCGATGTCGCCACCTTTGTGAGGACCGTAATGATCGAACGTATGGTACATAAGACCAGAACCCGAAGTAAGCGTCATGAAATCAGTTTGGAAACCAATTAAACCACGGCTAGGGATCATGAAATCTAAACGCATACGGCCTTTGCCATCTGGAGTCATGTTAGTAAGTTCACCTTTACGTAGGCCAACTTGTTCCATAACAGAACCCTGATGCTCGTCTTGACAGTCAATAGTAACTGTTTCAAACGGTTCTTCTAGAACGCCATCTACAGTACGTAAGATAACTTCTGGACGAGAAACTGAAAGCTCGTAACCTTCACGACGCATGTTCTCGATTAGGATACCTAGGTGTAATTCACCACGACCAGAAACACGGAAGCTATCTGGGCTACCAGTATCTTCAACGCGAAGCGCTACGTTGTGTACTAATTCTTTGTCTAAACGTTCACGGATATTACGTGACGTTACAAACTTACCTTCTTTACCACAGAAAGGTGAGTTATTTACAGAGAATGTCATTGTTACAGTTGGCTCATCAACACTTAGTGGTGGTAATGCTTCAACGTTTCCTGGGAAACAAACTGTATCAGAAATCTTAAGCTCACCAATACCTGTTACAGTTACGATGTTACCAGCGTAAGCTCTATCAGTTTCGATACGTTCAAGACCTAAGTAGCTTTGTACTGCGCCAATTTTACCATTACGTGTAGTGCCATCAGCACTGATAATAGTAACTTGTTGGTTAGGAGCAACAGAACCACGTTTAATACGACCAATACCAACTACACCAACATAAGAGTTGTAATCTAGTTGAGAAATTTGCATTTGGAAGTCACCTTCAGGATCTGCATCCGGTGGTGATACTTCGTCAACGATCATCTTGAACATAGGTTCCATGTTGTCTGATGGCTCGTCTAAATCTAGTGTTGCCCAGCCGTTGATAGCTGAAGCGTAGATTACTTTAAAATCTAACTGTTCGTCAGTTGCGCCAAGGTTGTCGAATAAATCAAAGATTTGATCCATAACCCAATCAGGACGTGAACCTGGCTTATCAATTTTATTGATAACTACGATTGGCTTTAAGCCTTGCGCGAATGCCTTTTGCGTAACGAAACGCGTTTGTGGCATTGGACCTTCTTGAGCATCAACAAGTAATAATACTGAGTCAGCCATCGAAAGTACGCGTTCAACTTCACCACCGAAATCGGCGTGTCCCGGAGTATCTACGATATTGATATGGTAGTCGTTCCAAGAGATGGCTGTGTTTTTAGCCAAAATGGTAATACCACGTTCTTTCTCAATGTCGTTTGAGTCCATCACGCGCTCTTCGTTACCGCCGCGTGTTTCTAATGTACCTGATTGCTCAAGTAGTTTGTCAACCAGAGTTGTTTTACCGTGGTCAACGTGCGCGATAATCGCTATATTTCTTAACTTTTCGATGCTCATATATTTACTCAGAGAAATTAAATTCTCAATGATCCTGCAAGATCTACGCACTCATCCACGCTTTCGCGAGATGTCCCAGCATAGGATTTAAAAGGGCGCATATTATCCCTCATTAATGACATGGATGAAAGTTTATCCAATACATATTTTAAAACTTTCTCAATACTTTTACTAAGTATCTGTTTTATATATGACAATTATATGAATTAAATTTCAATATTTTTTTGAAAAACAGTCTTTTTGGCTATTTTTCCGATCTTTTTGTTACTCTTTTGCATTTAGGTTATGCTAATTTCAGCTGATTAAATTAACAACAAATTACGCTCTGTAAATTTTGCACTAAAATGGAATATTTACGCACCAACATGGTGCGTTTGTATATTTCATTTTGATGCAATGATATTTTTTTAATTTATAAACAGCCAGTTACAATAATGGCACAAAATCAGCTTAGTAAATACCAAAGCAATTATGCAGCAATAACAAAACCCAATAGTTGGAGGACACATGTCACAATCGGTTTTAGATTTTATTAAAGAAAATGACGTCAAGTTCATTGATTTACGCTTTACTGACACTAAGGGTAAAGAGCAACATGTATCGATTCCTCATCACCAAGTTGATGAAGATTTTTTCGAAGACGGTAAAATGTTCGACGGTTCTTCAATTGCAGGCTGGAAAGGCATAAACGAATCAGACATGGTATTAATGCCAGTTCCTGAGTCAATCAAACTAGACCCTTTCACTGAAGAAGCGACATTAATTTTACGTTGTGACGTAGTAGAGCCTTCTACACTACAAGGCTATGAGCGCGACCCGCGTTCTGTTGCTAAGCGTGCTGAAGATTACATGCGTTCTACAGGCATTGCAGACACTGTTTTATTTGGCCCTGAGCCAGAATTTTTCGTATTTGACGATGTTAAATACAAATCAGATATGTCTGGTTCTATGTACAAAATTGATTCTAAGCAAGCTGCTTGGAACTCAGATAAAGAATATGCAGATGGCAACACTGGTCACCGTCCAGGTGTTAAAGGCGGTTACTTCCCAGTTGCTCCAGTTGATGACTTCCAAGATTGGCGTTCAGCTACGTGTCTAGTTCTAGAAGAAATGGGCCAAGTAGTAGAAGCACATCACCACGAAGTAGCAACAGCAGGTCAAAACGAAATCGCTACTCGCTTTAATACAATGGTATTAAAAGCGGATGAAATTCAAGAAATGAAATATGTTATCCATAACATGGCTCACTTATACGGTAAAACAGCAACGTTTATGCCTAAGCCAGTTGTTGGTGATAACGGTTCTGGTATGCATTGTCACCAGTCACTTGCTAAAGATGGTGTAAACCTTTTTGCTGGTGATAAGTACGGCGGTCTTTCTGAAGATGCACTTTACTACATTGGCGGCATCATCAAGCATGCTAAAGCAATTAACGCTTTTGCAAATGCGTCTACTAACTCGTACAAACGTTTAGTACCAGGTTTTGAAGCACCTGTTATGCTTGCATACTCTGCACGTAACCGTTCTGCATCAATCCGTATCCCAGTGGTTCCATCTGAAAAAGGTCGTCGTATTGAAGTACGCTTCCCGGATCCAACTGCTAACCCATACCTTGCTTTCTCTGCAATGCTTATGGCTGGCCTTGATGGTATCAAAAACAAGATCCATCCTGGCGATGCTATGGATAAAGATTTATACGACTTACCAGCTGAAGAAGCAGCAGAAATTCCAACTGTTGCAGCATCACTTGACGAAGCACTATCTGCACTTAGCGCAGACCGTGAATTCTTAACTCAAGGTGGCGTATTCACTGATGACTTAATCGATGCTTACATCTCACTTAAGTCTCAAGAAGTTAAAAAGCTTAACATGACAACTCACCCAGTTGAGTTTGAAATGTACTACAGCTGTTAATTAAGCTGTAAAAAATATGTGTGTTCTCAAGCCCGCTTTGCGGGCTTTTTTAATGGTAAAATTAGTCAATCTCCACTAAAGTTAAGTTACCGATAAAAATGCAGGGCTGCAGAGTGAATAACAAGATTTTATTACTATTAATTACTTTAGGATTAAGTAATTATGGTTATGCCGGTGAAACAAAAATATACGCTTGGAAAGATAAAAATGGCGTATTAGTGTTCTCAGACACCCCTCATAAAGGGGCCCAAGAGGTAAAGCTCACCAGCCAAGATCTTAATATGCCTGCAACAAATACTGACATTTTTGACGAGCAACCTCAGCCTCAACAAGCGGCCTTTAGTATTGCTATTTCCTCACCTGATCATAACCAGACTATTCGTGAAAATACCGGCACTGTTTATGTAACTAGCCGAATAAAACCACGCTTTGAAACGGGTTTTACTATACAACTTTTTATTGATGGTAAAGCACACGGCCCAGCCAGTGACAGCTCAACCTTTGCAATTAGAGATGTAGAACGTGGTCAGCACACACTACAATTAAAGCTTTTTAATAGTAAAAACCAAGTTATTGCTACAAGCGAACCCTGCATATTTTTTATGCACCGAAAAGGGCTAAACCTAGGTAACTAAATTGGGGCATTACTAAACGTGCAGCAGTGTATTTAACCATATAACTTGCTTGCAAACATCCACGCACTAAAATGGTGCAGCTATGATTAATAATAAAAACTTTAGCCCTGAGCTACTCGATGCCATTTGGCAAAATCAAACAACCGCTATCATGCTACTTGATAAAAACTTCACCGTTGTATATGCCAACACCAGTACCAGCGAGCTGCTTGGCCTTGGTAATAAGCGCTTGTTAGAACAACCGTTTGATAGCCTTTTTAACTACCATTCAATCGATTTACAGCGTATAGAACAATACTCATTAGTTGAAGGCGTAGATTGCCAGCAGCATAGAGCTGACGTGGTTTTTAGCGATTCTCGCCATGCAAAAGTAGCCGTAAGTACACGACAAATTAAGTTTAATGGCTCGCTTTATATTTTATTTGAGTGGCGCCAAACCGATGACGAAATTAAGCACGACCAAGCGTCTAATCAAATGCATCAATATCAAGCTGCCCGAAACCTAATTAGAGGCTTAGCTCACGAAATTAAAAATCCTTTAGGTGGAATTCGCGGAGCGGCGCAGTTATTGCAGTATGAGGTTGATCAACAAGAAAGAGATCAATGTGCTGAGCTCATCATTGAGCAAGCCGACCGATTACGCGAACTAGTAGATAGGCTTTTGGGACCCAATCAACTTCCGCAAAAATCGTATGGCAATATACATCAATCACTTGAATCAGTTGCAAGGCTAAGTACGTTAGATAATTGTTCTAACATTAGCTTAGTTAAAGATTACGACCCAAGTATTCCTGATGTATACATTGATCAAGGCAAAATTCAGCAAGTGGTATTAAACATTGTTCGAAATGCCCAACAGGCGCTTGTAGATGGCGGTGAAATAACAATAAAAACCCGCATTAATCATCAGCATCGTCGCCCAGGTAAAGCACCTAAAAAAGCCTTGTTGATCCAAATATCTGATAACGGACCAGGTATTGATCCCAGTGTACGCGAAACACTGTTCTACCCTATGATCACCAATAAAGAAGGTGGCTCTGGGTTAGGACTCTCAATAGCGCAAACACTGATAGATCAACATGATGGCTATATAGAATGTGATAGCTGGCCTGGACATACTGAATTTAATATCTATCTGCCCTTTGCAGATTAATGTTTGGAGTTTGCATGAAAACAGTTTGGCTTGTAGATGATGATGCTTCTATTCGATTTGTACTTGAAAAAGCACTAACCCGTGCAGGGTTTAACACAGAGAGCTTTGCTAATGCGCAAGATGTACTAAGCGCCCTAAAGTTTAGCCAACCTACTGTTTTAGTTTCTGACGTACGAATGCCTGGTATGGATGGTATGGCGTTGCTTGAACTTATTGCAGAGCAAAACCCTGGGCTGCCGGTTATTATAATGACTGCGCACTCAGATTTAGACTCAGCTGTAAATGCATTCCAAAAAGGTGCTTTTGAATACCTAGCTAAGCCGTTTGATTTAAACGAAGCAGTGGCGCTGGTCGAAAGCGCATGCAGAGCAAACTCCACTAAAAAAACTAAACGCAAGCAAGCTCCACCAAAAAGTGCCCACATAATTGGTGAAGCGCCCGCAATGCAAGAAGTGTTTAGAGCGATAGGTAAACTATCGGCTTCTAGCATGAGCGTATTAATAAATGGCGAATCTGGAACAGGTAAAGAACTTGTCGCCAGTGCTTTGCACAATCATAGCCCACGTAAAGAAAACCAATTTATTGCACTTAACATGGCAGCCATTCCAAAAGAGCTTGTTGAGTCAGAGTTATTTGGCCACGAAAAAGGCGCATTTACGGGCGCCGACAGCGTGCGTAAAGGCCGTTTTGAGCAAGCCAATGGCGGCACACTATTTTTAGATGAAATTGGTGATATGCCACTTGATGTACAAACACGTTTATTACGCGTTCTTGCCGATGGTGAGTTTTATCGCGTTGGTGGCCATCAAAGTATAAAAGTAGATGTGCGTATTATTGCGGCTACGCACCAAAACCTTGAAGATTTAGTTAAACAGGGCAAGTTTAGGGATGATTTATTCCATCGTCTTAATGTTGTGCGCCTACGTTTACCTGCTCTTCGAGAGCGCACTGAAGATATAGAAAGCTTATCGCAACACTTTTTACATAAAAGCGCTAAAGAGCTACAAGTAGAAAGCAAAGTGCTGAGCCCTAAGGCAACTGAGCAATTACGCTTATTTAATTGGCCAGGCAATGTACGCCAATTAGAAAACACCTGTCGCTGGCTTACTGTAATGGCACCGGGTGAGCTTGTAAGCGAGCAAGACTTACCGCCGGAAATTCTGGATGCTTCGCCAACCCAGGAAGAAGGTGATTGGCTAGATGCGTTTCAGCAATGGCTTAATCAAGAACTTAAACAAGGCAAAGAAAATATTTGGCCTGACATTCAAGCCCAGCTAGAAACTCGCTTAATTAAAACCGCACTGGCTAATTGTTCTGGTCATAAGCAAGATGCTGCTATAAAAATTGGTTGGGGACGCAACACGTTGACCCGAAAATTAAAAGAGCGCAATATTAGCTGATTAAACGCTTTTAACACATTTGGTTATTGATGAAGCTAATCGAACATATTCCATTATTCAAACAAATGGAAATTATAAACAGGCTGCACTTTTTTAAAGAATTTACGCTCAGCGAGCGCCAAGTCTTATTAGAGTCGTTCGGCCTGTTATATTTAGTAAGCCAGCATCAATTTTTATTTAAGCAATACGATAACGACAAACGTTTGTACATTGTACTTAGCGGCGCGTTATTAGTATTTAAACATAATCATTTGCTAGAGCTAGGTACTATTGAGCCCGGTGAATTTATAGGTGAAGGTGCCTTTATAAATAACCGAGAGCGTAGTACCAGTGCTCGCGCTAAAACCGACAGTATAGTCCTCGCTATTACCCCTGAAGCACTCACTCGTTTACCTAATGTTATCCGCGAAAAAATTAAAGACCGAATTATAGAAGGTATGAGTCTGCGCATTGCCAAACTAAGCGAGCATATAGAAACTCACGGTTAGTTCAGTCCATATAAATAATTTGTAGTGAGCAATCAAGCCAGCTGGGGTTATTAACGTGAGCTGTAAACCTGTAAGTATCGGATGGTTTGGCGCCAAAGGGCGTATTTATAAGTGGTTGTGAGTAACTGTATGTTTGCGAATAATTTTTGTAATAAATGACAACGTAACCGTATAAAAACTCCCAACCTAACCTTACAACAGCGCCACTGGGTAAGGTAAAGTCAGCATATTTATCTGTAAATGTGACGAGTAAATCATTGTACTTGTCTTCGCTGCATTGAGTTGTTCGTAACTTTTTAGGCATAACAAAGGTTGTACCCGCCACTGCATTTTTTAGATAAAAGCCTATATTGCCATCACCATAAAAATGATTTGAACGCGTTGTATAGTTAACTTGTGGCTCGTAACCTAGCCCCTGCATAATAGTAGCTAACTGCTCAGTCTCTTTTGGGTAAATTTTGTCACTTGATAAGAGTAATGTAGCCTCACCAAAATCAGGTGGAATTGCCAGCTCTACATATTCATAAGGGAGCGATTGTGCTTTTAGCGCAGCATCGAGCTGATTGCTCTGTTCATCTTGCAAGTTTTCACTAAATACATACACGGTAGGTTGTTGGCACGCAGCTAATGGTAATGCCAGCACACACATTAAAATTCCATTTTTCATAGTTACCCCTTTTGATTACGCTTGTAGTCTATTAAAGGTAACTATTTATAGCAATTTAATTTGTTTGGCTATCTAACCAAGCATCAACACTTTTGCGAGTATATAAAACTTCTTTAAATAAACGATGACGTTCAAACTCGAGTTTTGTTTTTCTCGTGGCATCACCACTAACTAAACGGCTATGGGTATCATTGAACTTTGAAATTACAGCAAAACCGCGCTCATCTTGATCAGCTTGCTTTTTTACAGAATTAGCAAGGTGCTCTCTAACATCGTCAGCAGTTAACATACCTGAATTGTCTAATCCCATTAGCTCTTTTTTCATTGCCAATCTTACGCCCATTTCCTACTCCATTTAATGAAAACTATTTAATCCGCCAAAGTTTTAGCAATTAGCAGGCCATACGTAAAATTAACTGCTGCAAAGGTTACTCTTCAATTGCTTCAGTTTTTTTAAAGACAGATAAAATACATAAAAAATTTCATAGCTATTTAAGTATTACAATTAGCGAAAGTCACTTGCTTTGGTGCAAAAGTAGCTGCAAGCCTTTATACTACAGCTTGTGCGTTACCCCACCGAGAGCAAATATGAACGAAGAATACATAGAAATAGAATTAGAAGAAGAGCCGATTGAGCTTTGTAAATTATTAAAAGTACTAAACTTAGTTGAAGGTGGCGGCCAAGCTAAAAACCTAATTACCGAAGGCTATGTGGGTGTTAACCATGAAATTTGTACAATAAAGCGGAAAAAATTATACAGTGGCGATGTATTAGAATTTGATGGCGAATTTTTTAAACTTGCGCTAAGTGAAGATGCAACCCCTGCAGAAAAACCTGCGGTACAAACTCAAGCAGAGTCAAAGCAAGCTGCACCACAACCAACAAATCAGCCAGCTAAAAGTAAGCGCAAGCGAACTAAAAAACCAAAAGTAGATGATAAAACAGGTCGTCGTCCTATTTCATTTGGTTAAGCATTTAAAAGCCCTCTTTTTATATAAAAAGGTCAACTTGTATAGTTGGCCTTTTTACTCTTTAATAACCTAGTTAATAATAATAAAAACAAGGTTATAAAATGTCTGTTAAAACACCTAAAAATTGGTTTAAGCCAGTTGTATGGGCGGCACTAATATGGAACTTACTTGGCGTTATTGCATTTGCTATGCACATGATGATGACACCCGAAATGATAGGTAAACTTCCACTAGATCAACAAGCTGCCTACTCTAACATTCCTATTTGGTCAACCATTGCATTTGCTATAGCTGTATTTGGAAGCACTTTTGGTTGTCTGTTTTTACTTGCTAAAAACGCGCTGGCAACACCTACTTTTGCGCTATCGCTCGGCGCTATTTTAATTCAGCAATATTATAATTTTGTGGTCATAAACAGTATTGAGCTACTTGGCGCAAGTGCTGTATTTATGCCTATTTTTGTAATCATTATTGCCATTGCTTTACTTTGTTTGAGTATTAAAGGTAAGCAACAAGGTTGGTTACAATAATTAATAAGGGTCGAAATAACTTTTGACCCTACCTCTTTCAAATCATCTCTTGAAATTAAACTTTTCAGCATCATCTCTACTATATTAACTGTACAAAATTCATTCTCTAAACACGATTTTTTACACTGGTATGTACTTTGCAACTCGAACACTACAGAGGTCACTCTTCAAAATATTTTTCTAATTCATAAAGGGGCAAATAATGAATAATAGTTTCGATACCCAACATCAGCTCACAATAAATGGTGAGCAATATCATATTCATTCTCTAAAAGGACTTGGCGACAAAGCGAAACGATTGCCCTTTTCCTTAAAAGTATTACTTGAAAACCTTCTTCGTAACGAAGATGGCGCAAATATAAAAGAACAAGATATTCAAGCTCTCCTTAATTGGGATCCTCAAGCAAAGCCTGCATCTGAAGTTGCCTTTACTCCCGCCCGTGTTGTTATGCAAGATTTTACCGGTGTACCCGCTATTGTAGATTTAGCCGCGATGCGTGACGCAATGGAAAAACTAGGTGGTGATCCTGCAAAAATAAACCCGTTATCACCTGCTGAACTTGTTATTGACCATTCGGTACAAGTAGATGGCTACGGAAATGATGGTGCATTTGATTTAAATGCAAAACTTGAATATGACCGAAATAAAGAACGTTATGAATTTTTACGCTGGGGACAAACCGCTTTTGATAATTTAAAAGTAGTGCCACCTGCAACCGGTATTGTCCACCAAGTAAACCTAGAATACTTAGCGCGCGTTGTTTTTAATGAAGAGCGCGACGGCAAAAAATTCGCTTACCCAGATACGCTTGTAGGGACTGACTCTCACACCACCATGATTAATGGCTTAGGTGTGCTTGGTTGGGGTGTAGGCGGTATTGAAGCTGAAGCAGCCATGCTTGGTCAGCCAATTAGCTTACTCATTCCACAAGTAGTAGGTATGAAGCTAAGCGGCCGCTTACCTGAAGGTACTACCGCTACAGATTTAGTGTTAACGGTAACCGAAATACTGCGTAACCATGGTGTAGTGGGTAAATTTGTAGAGTTTTATGGTGATGGCCTTGCCGACTTACCACTTGCCGATAGAGCAACCATAGCGAATATGGCACCAGAATACGGCGCTACGTGTGGTATTTTCCCAATTGATGATGAAACCATTAACTACCTTCGCTTAACAAACCGCGACGAAAGTCACCTAAAGGTAATTGAGGATTACGCAAAACACCAAGGTTTATGGCGTAACGATGGTGACGAAGCTAGCTATACCGATACACTCGAGCTTAAACTAGGTGATGTTGTACCAAGCCTTGCAGGCCCTAAACGACCACAGGATAGAATTTCCCTAGACAAGGCTGGTGAAGTGATTAGCCAGCATTTAAAAAACTTTCAAGATGAACGTATGGCTCGTCGTGATAATAGCGACGAAGAACAAGCTCGTATTGAAAGTGAAGGGCCAACAACAAATCCAGATGAACCAGTTAACGAAGCGCAGTTTATGGGCGCCGCTAAGGTTAAATTTAAAGGCCAAGAGTTTGAACTAAACGATGGCGCTTGTGTTATTGCCGCAATTACCAGCTGTACTAATACTTCTAACCCAAGTGTTATTTTAGCTGCTGGTTTGGTTGCCAAAAAAGCAAAACAGTTAGGCATTAATGTAAAACCTTGGGTTAAAACATCACTTGCACCAGGCTCTAAAGTAGTTACCGACTACCTAGAAAA
The DNA here is from genome assembly GCF_015864265.1 of Pseudoalteromonas sp. NZS37. Taxonomy (NCBI): domain Bacteria; kingdom Pseudomonadati; phylum Pseudomonadota; class Gammaproteobacteria; order Alteromonadales; family Pseudoalteromonadaceae; genus Pseudoalteromonas; species Pseudoalteromonas sp. NZS37. The sequence goes on from NZ_JADYXL010000008.1 coordinate 128,525, forward strand.
AGCAGGCCTGATGGATGACCTAGAAAGCCTAGGCTTTAACTTAGTTGGCTACGGCTGTACTACGTGTATTGGTAACTCAGGCCCACTAGCGACTGAAATATCAGATGCGATTCAAAAGCATAAATTAGTGGTTAGCTCTATTTTATCGGGTAACCGTAACTTTGAAGGGCGTATTCACCAAGATGTTAAAATGAACTTTTTAGCGTCGCCTCCGCTTGTTGTTGCTTACGCCATTGCGGGCAGAACCGATATTGACGTATACAACGAACCCCTGGCTCAAGATGCTAACGGTAACGATATTTACCTTAAAAATATTTGGCCGAGCGTTAAAGAAGTAAGTGACCTAGTTAAAGAAACAGTAACTAAAGAAATGTTCGAAAAAAGCTACGCTAACGTTTACGAAGGCGATAGCCGTTGGCAGCAAATTAAAATACCAGATGGCAAACTTTACGATTGGGATGACGCATCTACCTACATTAAAAAAGCACCATTTTTTGATGGTATGAAAGTAGAACCACCGGGTATTCCTACTATCGAAGGTGCACGTTGTTTAGCTAAGCTTGGGGATTCAGTAACCACTGACCATATTTCTCCTGCGGGCGCTATTAAAGCAGATGCACCAGCAGGTTTATACTTGCAAGAAAATGGCGTAGATAAAGCGCAGTTTAACTCGTACGGTTCACGCCGTGGTAATCACGAAGTAATGATGCGTGGTACGTTTGCTAATGTGCGTCTTAAAAACTTACTAGCACCAGGTACTGAAGGTGGCGTAACACGTACTCAGCCTGGCGATACGCTAGAGAGTATTTATGATGCAGCAATGGAGTATCAAAAAAATAATACGCCTCTCATTATTTTAGCGGGTAAAGAATACGGTACGGGTTCATCTCGTGACTGGGCGGCCAAAGGCTCACTTTTATTAGGCGTTAAAGCGGTTGTAGCACAAAGCTACGAGCGAATTCATCGCTCTAACTTAATCGGTATGGGTGTATTACCGCTGCAATTTAAAGAAGGTGAAAGCTACGAGTCACATGGGTTAACAGGGCAAGAACAATTTGATATTGATGGCCTGTACGATAAAACCGATGAAGTAACCGTTATTGCTACAAATGCCGAAGGTAAAAAAGTCACCTTAAGTGCAGATGTACGTATTGATACCCCTAAAGAGTGGGATTACTACAAACACGGCGGTATTTTACAATATGTACTGCGTAATATGCTCGACTAACAAAGACAGTAGTTAATACATTTAAAAGTCCAGTTTAGTAATAAGCTGGGCTTTTTTATGTGTGCTGTTTGTTGTCTTAAATCAATGCTAAGCATTTAAAGCGTGCCTACACTAAGGCCTGTTGACCTTTCAGGATTAAAATTTGTTCAACCTAGGGGCTATTTAATCGCGGCGTGAGGTTTGTAACCTAGTGGGCTAAGTAAAAACCGAGCAACAAAGAGTAAATAGCCCCTAGGCAGAACCCTTCGGACAGCGCATGTTTGGCATTTATTCCACGTTATCGCCTATTCATGGGGAATAACCACACTACATAGGCTCTGCCTTGCCTAAATACCAAACACACTGCTGCAAATTTAACCTCGAAAGATAAACAGGCCCTAGGGCTACTCTTAGTGAGGTAACTATGTCGCAAACAATGATAATTAGGCTGCTTAAAACATCAATAGTGCTTGGGTTGTGCCTTATCGTGACTGGCCACACTTTAATTGTGTCGAGTTACTTCACTGTTAATCATGGTATTAAAGGAATAATTATAGCGGCGGCATGCATTGCTATAGGCGTGTTGTTGTCGCTTCCTACTAAAATATATTTAACCGTATTATTGATGGAAGCCGAAAAACGTTATTTAAAAAACCATAAAAGCACGCACTCTAAATAATTAGAGTGCACTTAAATTATTAATTTCTTTATTACGTTTTTCTAGTTTGTCTTTTACATTTTCGGCATCATTAAATAGCTTTTTAACCGAGTCTGGGTTCAAAATACTGATCCCCTCTGGTGCAGCCGACATTGTATTTGTACTTGGAGTGGTATTTAAAATAGACGTGTCTTCTGCAGCAATAACAGTAATATCTTTAGGATCGAGTTTTACTTCAATACTTTTTGCATGCGGGTTAGGTGTATCAGAAAAGTGCCATTGGCCTGTTTCATCTTGCCACTTAAAAATTTTGCTGCTTGAGGTAGTACTTTCAGGCATTGGTTCATCAGAAATACTGCTCGCAATTTTATCGCCAGCTTGCTTAACGCCCTGCACTGCTTGGTCCAAAGTATTGCTAGATAGCGCAACCATTTTTTCTTTAATTTGCTGAGATTCACTGCTAATTGATGATGCAGAAAGCCATGTTTGACCATCGGGCTTTTTTAAATAAAACAAAGAGATGACTGCAATAGCCATGATTGATATAGCTAAGTAGGTAAAGTATTTCATAGCGTTCCTGCTTTAATTAATCCTTTATTGCCTTGAGTCTAATAAAAAATACTTAATTAGGCAATTTTTTGTACCCTAATAAAAAAATAAAAACGCAGCCGAAGCTGCGTTTTTATTTGCAATTTAACTACACCGTAGTCGCGTTAAATACCGTCACCATCCATGTGTAGTCCGCATTCTCGGTTTAAACCAAAAAAGCGAGTTTCTTCCTCTGTCATTCCTGGTTCTAACTTACGTGTTGTATGTACGTCTCCCATAGACACATAACCTTGCTCCCATAATGGGTGGTAAGGTAAATCGTGCTTGGTAAGATACTGATACACGTCGCGGTTAGACCATTCAATAATCGGGTACACTTTAACGGTACCACGGCTAATTTCTACAAACTGTTTATCAGCACGTGTAGATGATTGATCGCGGCGCAGACCACTAAACCACGTGCCCGCTTCTATTTCTTTTAACGCACGGGTCATCGGCTCTACTTTATTAAGCTGATTATATTGCTTAATGCCGTCTTCGCCTTTCTCCCATAGTTTACCAAATTTAGCCTCTTGCCATGCTGGGCTAAGCGGCGCTCTATACACCTTTAAGTTAAGTGATAAACGCTCACTCATTTGCTCAATAAACTGATACGTTTCAGGAAACAAATAGCCTGTATCGGTTAATACAACGGGAATATCTGGACGTTGTGAGGTCATTAAATGCAGCATTACTGCCGCTTGAATACCAAAGCTAGATGATAAAAAAGCCGTATTAGGCAAGTTATCAAGCGCCCATGCAACACGCTGTTCTGCGCTCATATTCGCTAGTAAACCATTAGCATCAGCTAACATAGCCGTTTGGCTTTGTTTATCTAGCTGTAAAATGTTTTTAAATTCACTCATGGTAAATTCCAAACCTCACCAGCGCCAAAGCGCTGGTATTTAATTAAGCGTGAAAATCGGTTACTGATACTTTTACTTCAGCAACAATGCCTTTGCGTATAACAAAGTCACCAAAACACTCACCGTCATTGCGCTCGCTCGCCCATTGGCCAATGAGCTTATCGAATGCTTCTAGGTAAACGTCTTCGCCTACGTTCTCAAGGTACAATTTAGGAATACGTGTACCTTCTAAATTACCACCTAAGTAAACGTTGTATTTACCTGGGCCTTTACCCACTAAACCAGCTTCTGCAAGCATTGCGCGGCCACAGCCGTTCGGGCAACCTACAACGCGCATAATAATGCTGTCATCGGGTATACCGTGCTTAGCAAGTAATGCTTCAGTTTTTTCTACTAGGCTTGGTAAGTAACGCTCTGCTTCGGCCATTGCAAGTGGGCACGTTGGCAGTGAAACACACGCCATAGAATTTTTACGCTGCTGCGAATCTGTGTCATCAATCAGGCCATGGCTACGTGCAATCTCTTCAATCACGGCTTTTTGATCTGCAGGTACGCCAGCAATAATTAAGTTTTGGTTTGCCGTCATACGCATGTCACCTTGGTGAACTTCTGCAATTTTACGACAACCTGTTTTAAGCGGCTTGCCTGGATAGTCTAAAATACGACCACTTTGAATAAATAGCGTTAAGTGGTGCTTACCATCAATGCCTTCAACCCAACCAATGCGGTCGCCACGATGAGTAAACTCAAACGGACGGCTTGGTGCAAACGTAACGCCTGAGCGCTTTTCAACTTCTGCTTTAAATACATCAACACCTACACGGTCTAATGTGTATTTAGTTTTTGCATTTTTACGGTTTGAACGATTACCCCAATCGCGCTGCACAGATACAACATGCTCTGCAATTTTTAAGGTATCTTCTAGCGTAATAAAGCCAAAGTCATCGGCTTTGCGCGGATAAGTTGCTGTATCGCCATGCGTCATGGCAAGGCCACCGCCCACTAATACGTTAAAACCAACTAGCTTGCCGTTATCAGCAATTGCCACAAAGTTTAAATCGTTAGCGTGCACATCAACTTCGTTGTTAGGTGGGATAGTTACCGTTGTTTTAAACTTACGCGGTAAGTAGTTAGATCCTAAAATTGGCTCTTCTGTGGTTTCTGCTTTTTCGCCATTTAGCCAAATTTCAGCATACGCTTTCGTTTTTGGTAATAAATGTTCAGAAATTTTTGCAGCCCAGTCGTAAGCTTCTTGGTGTAACTCAGACTCAACGGGGTTAGTAGTACAAAGCACGTTACGGTTAACGTCACCCGCGGTAGCAATAGAGTCTATACCTACGCTATCAAGCATTTGGTGCATGCCTTTAATATTAGGCTTTAATACACCATGAAACTGAAACGTTTGACGCGTTGTTAAACGAATGCTGCCGTAGCTTGTTTTGTCATCTGCAAACTTGTCGATTGCTAACCACTGCTCTGGCTTAATAATACCGCCAGGCATACGTGCACGTAACATTACATTATGTAGCGGCTCTAGCTTTTGCTTAGCGCGCTCACCACGTATATCGCGGTCATCTTGCTGATACATGCCATGAAAACGAATTAGCTGAAAGTTATCGGCTGTAAAGCCACCGGTAATTTCGTCTGTTAAATCTTTTTCTATGGTGCCACGTAAAAAGTTACTTTCTCTTTTCAAACGTTCGTTATCAGAAAGTTTTACGTTTTTATCTTGTTCGCTCATTTTAAATCCTAAATTTGTTACAGTGACGGCTGCTAGCTGTTAAATAAAATAAGAAACGTGATTAATACACGTCTTTCTGATAGCGGTTTGCGCTACGCAAATCTTTTAAATATTGCTCTGCGTCTTCATTGCTCTTGCCTGTGTTTTCTTTAACAATATCAAGCAAGGCGTTGTGTACATCTTTTGCCATGCGATTTGCATCGCCACAAATATAAAAGTGAGCACCGGCTTCTAACCATTCAAACACGTCTTTACTATTACTGCGTAACTTATCTTGCACATATACTTTTTCTGCTTGGTCACGGCTAAATGCAACATCTACTTTGTTAAGTAAACCCGATTTTAAATAACCCTGTATTTCTACTTGGTATAAAAAATCTTGAGTGAAATGTGGGTTACCAAAAAACAACCAGTTTTTGCCTTGCGCTTCACGCGAATCACGTTCTTGTAAAAATGCACGAAACGGCGCAATACCCGTACCAGGACCAACCATAATCACAGGTGTATCATCGTTAGTGGGTAGGCGGAAATTGTCGTTGTGTTCGCTAAATACTTTAACTTTACAACCTTCTTCTGCACGACGAGTTAAGTAACCAGTACAGCCACCTAAATGCTCGCTATCAAATGCATCAAACTGCACTAGACCTAGTGTTAAATGTACTTCGTCTTCAACCTCAGCTTGGCTAGATGCAATTGAGTACAAACGAGCTTGTAGTTTACGTAGGCAATCTACTAATGTTTGTGCATCAATTTTTGCAGGGTTTTGGCGAATTACATCAAATATTTGGCGAGGTTCAATATACGCACGCATTGCGGCTTTATCTTCTACAAGCTTTAATAATTCAGGCGTACCAGTTGCTATTGCGTATTTTTCTACAAAACCTGGGTATGACTGAGTCAGCTCTAGTTTTTCAATAAGTGCGCCGCGTACGCTTAGCTCTTCATCACCTACTTTTACAATGCTTGTTGCATCTATTTGAGTAAGTGTAAGTACTTCATCAACTAATACATCATCATTTAAAAAGTACACACCTAATGAATCGCCTGGTGTGTAAGTAATGTCTGAACCTTCAAGCGAAATTTCAACGTGGCGTACATCTTTAGTCGAGTCGCGACCGGTAATTTTTTGAACTGTTAATAGCTCTGCTTCAAATGGATTTTGTTTTGTATATTGGCTTGAAGCAGTCGTTGGTGCGCCAAATGGCATTGATACAACTTGACCACCAGCGGCTTCTTGCTGCGCTTTTAAATCAGGTTCGAATGCATCAACGGCACCGGCGATCCATGTTGCAGCTTCATCTTCGTAATCTACATCTAAATCAGCACGTTGATATATGGTTTGCGCACCGAGTTTATTTAAACGCTCTTCAAAATCTTTTGCTGTTTGGCAGAAAAACTCATAGCTAGAATCACCTAAGCCAATAACCGCTATTTTTACATCGTCTAGTTTTGGCGCTTTTTTAGTGGCTAAAAATTCGTGAAGTGTTTCTGCGTCTTCTGGTGGCTCACCTTCGCCGTAAGTAGATACAACGATAGTTAAAAACTTTTCTTTTTTCAGGGCTGTTGGTTTGTAATCTGACATGCTAACAAGCTTAACGGCTAAGCCTCGCGACTCAGCCTGCTCTTTCATTTTGGTAGCTACACCTTTTGCGTTACCTGTTTGCGAACCATATAAAATAGTTATCGCTGCTGCATCACCCGCAGCCGCCGGTACGCCAGCAGTAGGAGCGCCTAACGCAGCCGAATTAGCATTTGCAGCTAAGTAACCACTTACCCACGCTTGTTGAATTGGATTAAGTTCAGCCACTAAACCTTGCAGCTTTTGTACTTGATCTTGCGATAGCGGGCTTGCCGCAGCATTTAGTTGACCTAACAACATGAATCGATTCCCCATAACCCTGAAAATTAAACACAACACACTTTGTGTATTGTTAAAAATGAGTTTTACCTCATCCAGAGCGTATCTGTTGAGGTTTTCTAAGTATGTAGGATAACGGGCTCTGCATAGATAAAAAAAGAATAGAATCTGCTTTGATATTCCATTTAGTTATTAATTTATAAAAATACCTTCAAAAACAGATTAAAGGACGATTGTTGCCTTTTATGGCACTTTAAATTAACAATTTTGTAACCTAACTAATGTAGGGTATATTCCTCATTCAAAATAAAAATAGGAACAACTATGTTACACGGGAAATATAAAAATAAACTACTTAGTACCGCATTGTTACTTGGCTCATTACCTGTAATGGCCAATGTAGCTAATGGCGGATTTGAACAATGGTCAGGTAATACACCTAGCTCTTGGAGCACTATTGATAGCGGAATCAGCTTAACGCGCTCAACTAGTACAGTTAAAAGCGGTAGTAGCTCTGCTGCTGTCAATGTAACTACAGGATCGCAAAGTAACACTGATTTACTACAACAAGTTGCTGTAGAAGCGGGTAAAACCTATAACTTTTCGGCTGATGTTTACCACACCGAAGGTAAAATTAAAGCTCGCTTGTATGTAGATGGTTATCAAGGCTATTCAAATCAAGCACAAACTAACCAATGGCAAACAGTTAGCCATAGCTATACAGCAAGCAGTGATAAAACAATTAGCGTAGGGCTTAGGTTTTATGATGTAAGTGGATTTGATGGCAGCGAAACCGTATACGTAGATAACTTTTTACCAAACGCTGATGGTAGCGCATCAACAAGTTGTACCGACAATAGCCTTACACTAACGCTTAATACCGATAATTACGGTAGCGAAACTAGCTGGGCCGTTAATAACAATCAAGGTAGCGCTGTTGCTAACGGCAGTGGTTACGCATCAAACTCTCAGTATGATGAGCAAATATGCCTAACTGATGGTACTTACACACTTGTTATTAGCGACAGTTACGGCGATGGTATGTGTTGTTCAACAGGTAGTGGCAGTTATGCGCTTAAGCAAGGCTCTACCACACTTGCTAGCGGTGCAAGTTTTAATAATACAGACAGCACGGCATTTACTTTAGGTAGTGGCTCTGGTGATGGCGGCGGGACCAACCCAACACCCACTGGCTACTATGTTACTGCTCAAGGGCTATCGGGTTATGCACTAAAAACTGAGCTTTATAATATTATTAAAGATCATAATGCACAGGGTTACTCGGCTATTTGGAATTTTTACGACTCATCAGCACGTGATACATACTTTGAAAACGATAACAGCATTTTAGATATGTATAGCGAAAAACCAAACGGCTCTGACAGCTACAATTATGCTGCGGTGAGCGATCAATGTGGTAACTATAGTGGAGAAGGCGGCTGTTACAACCGTGAGCATTCATTTCCTAAAAGCTGGTTTGGCGGCACTATTGAGCCAATGAACTCAGATGTGCATCATATTTACGCAACCGACGGTTATGTAAACTCAAAACGTAGTAACTTCCCATTTGGTGAAGTAGCAAGCGCTTCATTTACATCAACTAACGGAAGTAAATTAGGTTCTGCCGCAAATTCATTAAATTACTCAGGTACTGTATTTGAGCCAATTGACGAATTTAAAGGTGACTTTGCTCGCGCTTATTTTTACATGGCAACGCGCTACGAAAATGTAATAGGCACTTGGCAAACCAAAACGACCTCAAGTAATGCTGTACTTAATGGTTCAAGCAACCAAGTATTCGAGAACTGGGTTGTAGCCATGCTGCTTAACTGGCATAACAGCGATCCTGTAAGCCAAATGGAACTTGACCGTAACCAAGCAGCGTTTGAATTTCAAGGCAATCGTAACCCGTATATCGACCACCCTGAATTTGTAGAAATGATTTGGTAAAAGTTAGCAGTTAAAACAAAAGCCTTTGCAAATGCAAAGGCTTTACCTTTTAGCGTGTAATATTTTTATAAACACAATGCTTTAAGCTAATTATAAGAAACAGCTGCGATAAGTGATTTTTCAGCTCTGTTTTTCATCAACGTTAAAAGTGAATGATGAAAATCTTGAAATATCACCTCACCCCATATTCGCGAATAAACACCAAAATTTGTATTATCTTGCACGGTCGTTTTTAACGTTAAAATCGTATTGCCGCTTTTATCTTCACTTAACTCATATCCACCGTAAAGAGGTGAAAAGTATTCACCGCCTAGTTTTACGTGTTTATCGAGTGCGTCATCGGGGATAGCATCAGGGTCTATATCAAATCTATAATGCATCTGTTTATTTGGTTGCCAGTCGGTTATTACTTCTTTAAACACAACGCCTTTTTGCCAAGTACTTGTGCGAACAGCGCCTATACCGCTAGCATTCATACTTGCCTTTAATGGCTTTGGTACACCAATTAATTGAGTGAGTGAAAAAGGCACTTCCTGTGGTTTTATGTCACTCACATTAGCTAACTGCTGCCACACAACATTGATGGGCGCGTTAATAGCTATTGAATTTGTTACTTCGTATGTTCTTGATAAATGTAAAAAGTTAACTTCAATAGGTGAGAGCAATATAGGTAACAACGCGATTGATAATAAAGAACTATTCGCTTTTTTTATTTTACGTTTTCTAACAAAGCCCGCAAGTAACCCACCAATGCTGGCAAAAAACATAAAAGCAGGCAAAGCCATTGCCACACAAATGCTCCCTTCAAGCAAAGTAATTATACTTACAAATAAAAAAACAAAAATAGGCTGCCAAGCAATCGTGATCATTTGCCTTTTAGTTAATGTTTTTGATTCGTTGTACTCAAAGTGAATACGAATATAGCCAATAGCAACAGGCACTAAAAACATAAATGATATAGAGACTAAGCTACCTAAATTGTAAGCATTGACTAGCTCTACAAACAGCCGCATAAATATGCCGTAAAGCGTACCAAGTAAAATACCAATTGATTTAGGGGAGTTGAGTTGCATCTCTATTCTTTATTGCTGTTATTAACAATCCGAAAGTAACAGAAGTATTATTTCACCACAAATAAAACGAAATTAACGGCTGCTACCAATAAGCTTTTACAGCCACTAAGACTAAAGGATAATAACCTGCTATTAACACGATACTATTTGGTAAGCAGTCCTCCGGCCCTTAAAAACAAAACCCAATCACTTGATTTATAGTGACTTTTAATCACACTCTGTAATTCCATAATTTTTAACGTAAAGCAGTTTTTTAAATTAACTGTATTAAAAACAACCATGCACGACCTTTTGCCTATACATCCCAGCCTAAGAGCTGATTTACCCTGCATGTTCAATATTCATTTGCTTTAACAAAAGCCGTATTTATTTGATTAAGCAACAATGTTGCAGGAGAGCGCATGCAAACTACACCACCCGGTGATGCACCATCAAACACGCACAAGGATGCTCAAAGCTACGAGCAACTTCACAAGCCGAGTTCAGAGTTTAATACTCGCGACGAGTATCTCGAACATGAATTACAAATTATGCAGCCTAAGCGCTGGCGTCCTAATTTACCGTTTAGAGATTACCGATTTGAATTTGAAGACACCATTCCAGCAATGGCGGGCACAATTGGTAAAGTCGTTATGGTGGGTGCTATTGCGGCAACATTTGCAGCGCCTCTTGGTTTAAGCGATGCATTTGTTTTAGAAAATGTACGTTACGAATTACTCATTGTTTCTATTTTTATCATCTTATTCTCAGGCTTTATTTTACCAACAGCCAACTTGGCTGGTACTCACGGCCCACTTATTCCGTTAATTCCTATTGTTGTTGCTGCTGGCGGTCACCCTATGGCGTTTGGCTTACTCATTGGTGCCTTTGGTTTTATTTTGGCCATAACCAAGGGAGGAAGTATGCTCGCGCGCCTAACCAGTAAAGGTGTATGTGGCGGGCTACTTATTTATTTAGGCTTTATTGGTACTATTTCGCAAGTTAAAAAGCTGTTTGCTTGGGCTGAAGCCATTGATATGGCACACATTGCGTTTATTGTTATTTTAGCCACCATTTTATTGTATGCGCTATTAGAGCACTTTAAAAAGCGTTGGTTAGCCGTGCCGTTAAGTTGCCTTATTGGTGGCGTGGTTGCCTTTGCCTTAGGCGCACCGTTTGAGTTTCATACTGCACCGGGTTTACCAAATATGAACCCAGCTTACTGGTGGGGCGAAAACACGGGCTGGATGCTTGGCCTACCAACGCTTGAAAGCTTTGTTGTTGTACTCCCATTTGCAGTGCTCGCCGTTGCTATGTGGTCGCCAGATTTTTTAGGCCATCAAGTATTTCAAAAAATAAGCTATCCGCAACGCACTGAAAAAGTACAAATGGATATCGACGATACCATGCTAAGTGCATCGGTTAGACAAACATTTGGCTCACTTGCTGGTGGTGCTAACTTTGCCTCCTCTTGGGGTACTTATATTGTGCCTGCTGCTATAGCTAAACGCCCTATCCCTGCTGGCGCTATTTTAACTGCATTATTTTGTATAATTGCTGGTTTATGGGGTTACCCTATGGATTTAGCCATTTGGCAACCTGTGCTTTGTGTTGCGCTTATTGTTGGTGTGTTTATCCCGTTACTTGAGGCTGGCATGGAAATGACGCGCGAAGGTAAAACGACGCAATCAGCCGCTATTGTGGTATTTGCTTCGACCTTAGTTAATCCTGCTTTTGGTTGGTCACTTACTATGTTACTTGATAACTTAGGGCTGATTGGCTGTAAAGAGCGCAGTGCTGAGCTATCTAAAATGAGCCGCTGGGTAATTCCACTTATCATGTTTGTGCTACTTACCACTGTAATGGCAATTGTAGGTATGTTACCTGGTATACCGGCGTTAATGGCTGACTTTAGGCATTAACCTTTAGCTACCACATCTAATATTTACCCACAAAAAAGCACGGCAATTGCCGTGCTTTTTTACGTGTAATTAGTGTTCTAAAAGAACTTTGATCAAACTCCTTTTTACTGATCATTACTTTGGCTACTAGATTACTCGTCATTATTAATAGTGTAATGTATATCTAAAATTTTTAAGGATGAAAGTAGGTCTCATGAATAAATTAAACAATCAAAATAATTATATTAAAAATACAGAAGTTGAAGGTAATAAACGCCTAGTTACAATTAATGTTAGTAGAAATAATATAATTATAAAAAATGGTATAGGGCGCTTTAAACGAGGTCCCTATAAAGGAGTTTCCTTATCATTAAGCCCAGAAGAGGTAGCAACACTTTATCAAGTTGGCGCCGCTGTTGGTGGCTATGTTATTGGAACAATCACTAATAACTATTTCACAAACAAAGGATCTCGGGCATCAAGAGGAACAAGTAAAATATGCAACTTCATGAAGCCAGTACGTAAAATGGCTTGCGGAAAACCTCTTTATTACAGAGATAGAACCCTAGGTTCTGATGGAAGAGCAATTGAAGTATATACATGTGATGACGGTCACGAGTTTATACAACCAACTATATCAACATCTAAACTGAATCATAAAAAAGCGCGGTCTATTGACTAAGCCGCGCTTTGTTTTCATATGTAATTCAGTATTACTGCCAAGAACGCTCAGTAGCCAGTTGCTTTTCAAACGCATCTATTTGTGAGTTTAGCGTTTCGGTTACACCAATAAAGTCTAAACCACTTAACAAACGCTCTTTTACCTCTTTACTAATATCAAAACTAATTGGTGCAAACTTACTGCTTGTTAGTGTTTGATTTTCAAGATCGATTTCAATGTTAATATCGTCGTGCTGCTCGCTAAGTACAAACAATTGCTCAAGCGTATCGGCAGGTAACGCAATGGCTAACATTTGGTTGTTACCACAGTTATTAAAGAAAATATCTGCAAAGCTTTCAGCCAAAATCACTTCAAAACCATATTGCTTAAGCGCCCATGGAGCGTGCTCACGAGATGAGCCACAACCAAAGTTATCGCGCGTTAATAATATTTTTGCACCTTGGTAACAAGGGCGATTTAAAATAAAGTCAGGGTTTGGCTCGTCGTTATCTAGGTAACGCCAATCATAAAATAATGCAGCATCAAAACCTTCACGGCTAGTTGATGTTAAAAACTGCTTAGGAATAATTTGGTCAGTATCTACATTGTTTTTATCAAGTGGGGCCATTAAGCCACTAAAAAATACGCTCATTAGGCTTCTCCTCTAATATCAACAAAGTGACCATGTATTGCAGCGGCTGCAGCCATTGCGGGGCTAACTAAATGGGTACGCCCGCCACGACCTTGGCGACCCTCAAAGTTACGGTTAGAAGTAGATGCACAACGCTTGCCTGCTTCTAGGCGGTCATCGTTCATCGCTAAACACATAGAACAACCTGGTTCGCGCCACTCAAAGCCAGCGGCTTTAAAAATATCGGCTAAGCCTTCGTCTTCAGCTTGTTTTTTAACTAAACCAGAACCCGGTACTATTAATGCTTCTATGCCGGCTACCACATGTTTGCCTTCAACAATTTTTGCAGCAGCGCGTAAATCTTCAATACGGCTATTAGTACATGAGCCAATAAATACCGTGTCTACTTTTGCGCTTGATAATTTATCGCCCGCTTTTAAGTCCATGTATTTAAGTGCGCTGCGAATAGCGTCCGCTTTAATTAAATCAGGTTCTTGGTCTGGATCGGGTATGCACTCATCAACACCAATTACTTGCTCTGGGCTTGTGCCCCAAGTAATTTGTGGTTGAATGTCGTCAGCATTTAGCTCAACAACTAAATCAAAGTGTGCGCCTTCGTCTGTTTTTAAGGTTTCCCAATATTCAACGGCTGCATCAAAATCTGCGCCTTTTGGTGCAAACGGACGACCTTTTAAGTAATCATAAGTAATTTGGTCAGATGCAATTAAACCCGCTTTTGCACCCATTTCTATGCTCATATTACATAGCGTCATACGGGCTTCCATTGAAAGCGCTTCAATGCCTGCACCACAAAACTCTGCTACATAGCCTGTGCCACCAGCAGTACCTAACTTGCCAATTACCGCCATAATTAAATCTTTAGCCGTAACTGTTGGACGCAATACACCGTTAATTTGAATTTTTAACGATTTCGCCTTTTTTTGCTGTAGCGTTTGCGTTGCTAATACGTGTTCAACCTCAGACGTACCAATACCATGCGCTAATGCGCCAAACGCACCATGCGTAGAAGTATGGCTATCGCCACATACAATGGTTGTGCCTGGCAAAGTAATACCTTGCTCTGGGCCCATTACGTGCACAATGCCTTGGTTAATTGAGTTTAAATCGTAAAGTACAATACCAAACTCTTTACAGTTTTTATCAAGCGCCATTAATTGGTTTTTAGATACTTCGCTTGCTGCATCAAGTGATCGGCTTTTAGTCGATACGTTATGATCCATCGTTGCAAAGGTTTTTTCTGGGCAACGTACAGTACGGTTTTTTTCACGTAGACCAGCAAAAGCCTGCGGAGAAGTCACCTCGTGCACTAAATGGCGGTCAATATAAAGTAAGTCGGTTTGCTCGTTTATGCTGGCAACGGTATGTGCTTGCCAAATTTTGTCGTATAACGTTTGGGCCACTTGCTAATTCCCTAATCTGTTTGAGTTACAGCATAACGGTGCTGCAACTTTACTATGTTATTAAATGCGTGAAACGATGGCTGCTGCCACATCGCTTGTGCTGTAACCTGCATTTGGATATATATCTGGTGTGCCAACGCCTGCCTCTACGGCTTCTGCTACTGCTTTTTCAATTGTGCGAGCAGCTTCGTCTTGCCCTAGCGAGTAACGTAGCATTAATGCGGCACTTAAAATTTGTGCTATTGGGTTTGCAACGCCTTTACCTGCAATATCTGGTGCTGAACCGCCTGCTGGCTCGTACAATCCAAAACCCGATTGATTCAAGCTTGCCGATGGTAATAAGCCCATTGAGCCTGTGATCATGGCGCACTCATCTGACAAAATATCACCAAATAAGTTATCGCAAAGTAATACATCAAATTGGCTAGGCTGCTTAACTAACTGCATAGCGGCGTTATCTACGTAAATGTAATCTAAGCTTACTTCTGGGTAGTCTTTGCTTACTTCGGTTACTACTTCGCGCCATAATACGCTTGATGCTAATACATTGGCTTTATCAACAGAGGTAACATGGTTACTACGTAGTTTTGCAGCTTCAAAAGCAAAGCGTGCAATACGTTCAATTTCTTTTCGTGAATATGTTTGCGTATCAAATGCAAACTCTTCTGCGCCTTCACCACTGCGGCCTTTTTCACCAAAGTAAATGCCGCCAGTTAGTTCGCGCACACATAAAATATCAAAACCTTTTTCACTAATATCAGCGCGAAGTGGCGATGCTGCACTTAATGCAGGTAATAACTGTGCAGGGCGTAAATTACAAAACAAACCAAAGTGCTTACGAAGAGGCAATAACGATGCGCGCTCAGGCTGCTCGTTTGGTGGTAAGTTTTCCCATTTAGGACCGCCTACCGAACCAAATAAAATAGCGTCTGAGTTTTCACACGCAGTAAGCGTGCTCTCTGGTAATGCTTTACCAAATTCGTCAATGGCTGCGCCGCCAATTGCATAATGCTCGCGGTTTAGGGTAAAACCAAACTTATTGCTCACAGCATCAAGTACTTGCTCTGCTGCTGCCATTACTTCTGGACCAATACCGTCGCCAGCTAATACCGCAACGCTGTAGTTTGTTTTACTCATCCTGCTTTCCTTTGTTGTTTTAAATCAGACACTTTTTGTGCACGATAAATTAAGTTATAAACACGGATCATGGCGCGTACCGACGCTTCAACCACATCCGCTGCAATGCCCGCACCGTGGTAAGGTCGGCCATCGTATTTAGCTATAATATTTACTTGGCCTAATGAGCTTGCACCTTGGCCTGTCGCTTCTAAGTTATATTCAATCATTTCAACGCTCATACCGGTTAAGCGCTCAATAGCTGCAAACGAAGCTTCAACTGGGCCATTACCTGTCGCGGCTTCTTGTTTAGCTTCGCCATCAATGCGCATTCCAATAGTAGAGCTTGCTACCGATTGTGAGTTAGAGGCTGAGTTAACAAATTCTAATTGGTATTTTTCGTCTTTGTCGTTAATTTGATTAAAGTAAATCATCGCCTCAAGGTCGTAATCGTATACTGTGCCTTTTTGGTCAGCCAATTCGATAAAGCTTTTATATAAGCCATCCATATCGTAATCAGATTTTTGATAGCCCAACTCTTCTAAGCGATGCTCAATAACATGGCGACCCGAACGCGAAGTCATATTTAATTGGTTACTTGGCACACCAACGCTTTCTGGCGACATAATCTCATAAGTATTTTGCGCTTTTAATACACCGTCTTGGTGAATGCCTGAGCTGTGTGCAAAGGCGTTTTCGCCAACAATCGCTTTATTTGGTTGTACTGGCATATTACAAATTTTAGCCACTTGACGAGAGGCGCGATAAATTTCTTCACTTTTAATGTCGGTATATACTTTTAAGTGGTCGTGGCGCATTTTCATGATCATCGCCACTTCTTCAAGCGAGCAGTTACCAGCACGCTCACCAATGCCATTAATAGTACATTCAATTTGGCGTGCACCGGCTTGCACTGCAGCCACTGAGTTTGCTACTGCTAAGCCTAAATCGTTGTGGCAATGCACACTTAAGCGCGCTTTATCAATATTTGGCACGTTATTCATTAAATGGTGGATCATCGCGGCGTATTCGTCTGGCGTTACAAAACCAACGGTGTCTGGCAAATTAATAGTAGAGGCACCAGCGTTAATTGCCTGCTCAACAATTTTACATAAATCCCAATGTGGCGTACGACCAGCATCTTCACACGAAAACTCAACATCGTCTGTGTAGTTACGCGCTAATTTAATTGATTTAACCGCCATTGCCGTTGCATCATCTAGGCTCATACGCAATTTATGTTCAAGGTGCAAAGGGCTTGTAGCAATAAAAGTATGAATACGGCTTTGCTGAGCTGTACGAAGTGCTTCGCCACAGGCTTCAATGTCTTTAGCAACTGAGCGCGCTAAACCACAAATAATCGGGCCTTTTACTTCGGTTGCAATACGTTGCACCGAGCGAAAATCAGCAGGGCTCGAAACCGGAAAACCCACTTCCATCACATCCACATTCAAGCGGCTAATTGTATGTGCTAATTGAATTTTATCATCTTCAGTAAGGCTTGCTTTAAGTGCCTGCTCACCATCACGTAAGGTGGTATCAAAAATCCATACTTTATCTTGCTCTTGCATAACTGCCCCTCATTCCTATGTTGCCCAAATTTCAATTAATCCCAGCCGCGAGATAAAAAAAACCCCGCAATTGCGGGGTTTTTAGTGTTCAACTCGATGCAAACACACTAATCCCCGCTTACTTGCCATAGCAGTAAGAGGTTAAGTTTTAGTGTAATTAAACGAATAATATGCATCTTGTTTTCTTGTGTGTGTGTTCAGTGAAGCCTATTTTTAACATTACAAAGCGACGGAAGCAAGCATAAAAATTCCACAAAACACCTTTAAAACACAACCATAAAGAAAATAAAAACCAATAAACCTCAAATAACAAGATTAAAAATACCAAACACGCTTCTTGTCACCATAATCAAATCGGCTTTAAAGTGATCCCCGATTAGATAAGTTTTATTATTTTTATCTGGGCTTATAAAGTAATCCCATGTTTAATAATTAAAAAGCCCATCTTAATGAGCTTCATTTACTTTTAGCCAAAAAATTAGTTGTATAAGTCAGCTACAAAGCAATTTACAACAATATCGAGCTATCAGCCTTGCTAATAAAATTAGCAACTTATTTTAATCACTTTTAAAAGCACTCAGAGGCCTAACTTTAGTATTTTTGGCATCTTCAACAAACCACTGCTTCACCTCTTCTTCCGTTAACCCTTTTTGCAATAGTCGCTGATATGTATTCTTTTGTGATGGAGTTGCCTGCTCACCATTTAATTTAGCGGCGAGCTCTTTTAAATCTGCCTCGGGTAGCGTTTTACTCCAAGGTAAATCTTCCCTTGTTGGATTAGGTAACGGTAATTTTAGCTGCAAACCATGATTACTTGTTTTATCTGTAATTGAGCCAATATCATTAAAGTTAAAACCAGAATTGCCAGCAGAGTTAAAGTTAGCAACACCCAACTCCATTGTATATTGCCTGTCTTCTTTGTCAGTAAACATATCACTAAATTGGCTTGTAAATATGTCTCCAAAAGGCCTTAAACCTTTAATAGAAACTCGCTTTGGCGATTCATAATCTAAGCTGAAATTAGCGGCAAAAACAAAAACCTGTTCTTCACCGGCAAATGCTTTAGCATCTTGCCAATTGAGAAGCGCCCTACCTTGCATGCCTTTTTCGTTATTTGAGCCCGCTTTATTGAGTAAATCTACAAACTCTCGGTACTCCCTAAATTTAGCACCGGTTGAATCATTAAATTGATAGTTATCATCTTCCCATCTATTTAACACTTGGTTATAACCTTTACTTGCATTACGGGTCGCTTTGCCTAAATAATAAAGTTTTGACTTGTAAGTAGGCCCCTCATCATTAATGCCTATTGTTTGCTGAAGTTTTAATTCGCATGGCACGCTGCGCCAATTTAAACCAATTAGTTTTTTTGTATAGTTTTCTGACTCTAACTCAGTGCAGGTCGCGATCACCATTAGGTCAACCTGGGTACTCCAGTCAAATTCATCAAAAATGATGTCATCACCATGCTGACGTACTTTAAAGCCTAAATTTTGTGCTGCGCTAAATTCACTACTAAATAAACGTATAGCTGTCCCTTGCCTTTCCATCTTGCTCGTCATTAAGTAAGGTTTGCCTTCACCACCAAAGCGCACCAAAATTCGAATGCTTTTATTTCCTGCAAACAGCTCAGGACGAACAAAACTAGAACTTTTACTCGTTAAAAAATCTTTTATTAGTAATGACTCTTCATTACCACCATCGCGATCTGTGTTTAAATCCACATGATAATCAGTAGCTACATATTTGTTTTTTACACCTAAACCATTGATTAGATTTAAATAACCTGAATCAAACATCATTTCATCGCTATTGTTTTTACGCTCCCCCATTAGTGGCAAGACAACCTTACTGCTACTACCTACTTGTGCACCAATGTAATAACGCATGTCTACAAAGTTATTACATTGGTAATACTCATAAGCGGTATCGTACATAAAAGGTAAAAAGTTATTGTCGTGCACCATAGGCTTAGTACCTAAATACGTTTTTGGCCCTAACTGAAAAAACGGTGTAAATACACAACCAAACTTTCCGGCAAAGTGCTTTTCACTCTCTAATAGCTCAGACTCAACAAGCGGCCTTACGAGCTCTTTATAAGCAAGTTCGTTATTTACGCCATCACAGCGCGTTACTTTAAACGTAATAGGTGCAATACCGGTCATCGTGTCGTTAAACACAACCAACACACGAATGGGTGTAAAAGGGGATAGTCGCTTTGTTTTATTCGATACAATAGGCAACCATTCCTTGGAGGCTTGGTCTTGATAATATATGGCACTGTGATGATAACTTGCCTCACCATATTCAGAAAATACCGGCTCAAAGGTGTTTGCAAAACTTTCGAGGTATTTATTGCCTTCTTTTTCTTGCGTAGCAAATGTGTGAATGGGGAAGTAATTTTGAAATTCAGCCGTAATATAATTATGCTCACGCGCGAGAGTTGGCACCGTCATCATATAAAAGCCATACGGATTAAATTGCGATTGCAAATAAAGCGTGTTTTCAGGATCTGTAACTACGGCTTTACGTGCCGCTTTATCTAGCAAGCTGTAGTTGTCACTAAAGCCGTAAAGTGCTTTTTTATCACCGCTTTTTTTTTGCTTTTGATTGGTAATGCTATCAATTAAAAACACCCAAAAGGTATCCATCCTAATTGATGCACCAGGTAAATTAGGCAGTGCCCAGCTATCACCTAATAAAAAGTTTTCTATGTATTCTTTTACTTTATAGCGCTCTAAGTTTGAATAATACTGGCTTTTATCACCTTCACGCTGAGCCCTTAGTAGTAATCCCATAAGGCCCGATATTGCCTCTGAACGCAGTCTAAACTGGGCAGCCCATTGTGTGCTTTGCTGCGCTTTTCCGTCTTTATTATATTCACTTAATAGCTCATGCATCATACCTTGATTAGCTGCACACTCTTGGCCTAGGCGTTTATCTCGCTGAATTTCTGCATAATAATGTTTACAGGCGTTATCGAGGAGTACTTCATCCATTAAATTCGCAGCTGACGTGGCGATAGCGCCGCCCGCTTTTATAACAGCTACTGCCGCAGCAATGGGAGCTGTTGCCGGAATAAATGCCATAACACCCAAAGCAATGTTAATCATTTGCCACGCCATAGCGTCGCCTGTTTCATCTACTTTTATATCATTGGCTACGGTTAAATTACGAAAACGCTCTAAACTGTCCATACCTTCACGAGATGGGCAAACATTTATTTGGCTAATAGCATATGCGGCAATGTGTACACGGCGGTTTTGTGCTCGGCTTGCCTCATCTTTATTATTTATAAGTGGTTGAGCATAACCCAGCCCTAGTACTTCAATACGCGCCTCATCAATGCCTGCTTGGGTCACTAAAATGTGCTTAACAGCCTCTGCTCGTCGCTCAGATAATGCTATATTATAATCGTAATTACCTATATCGCAGGTGTGGCCTGCCACGGTCACTTTAAGGCTCTCATTTTGCTTAAGCGCTTTTATAACAGCCTCGCTTTGCTGCAAAATGGTATTGCGGTAATCATCGGTTACTTGCTCGCTATTAAGCGAAAACGTCCCTTCAATTACTACATCTTTTACAATTTCTTTAGCACTTAAATGCTCAAAGTAATCCTGGGCAACGGTTTTATAATGCTGTTTAGCTTGCGCTAGATTAGGGATGTTTGTACCAATTTGTTGTACTGTCGTTTGCCCAAGAGCAGCAATGTTAGTAGCTAAGTCAGCTATATTGAGCGCATTGCCTGTTGCATCCATTGCCGATTTAGGAATACCAATACGTCCAGCTATACTGCTATTATACTGTGCCATTTGTTCTGGTGTAGAAGTAGGTAAGCGCCAAAGGTTTTTTGCGAGTGCATCTTTCCAGTTATCAGTTGTTAAAGCTGCGCGAGCTTCACGTAGTTTTTTCCAAGCATCCTGCCCATCTTGCATAGCAAACACGGCATCTAGCGTTGCTTGAATGGTTTTATCTTCTGTTTCATTTAAATGAGTATGTATTGCTTTAGCAATTTTACTCCCTAAAACAAACTTACCATTAGTGGTAAAATTACCATTACTGGCGCTAGCGGTTATATCGGTATTTATTAATCCTGCAGCTAATTGTGCGCGACCTTTAGCCACTCCCCAGCCATGGCAAAAGCTCTCAAATCCGCTGGCTATTTTTATTGGTTCATCGCTAACTTTAGCGCGGCCAATTTCTTTACCGCTTTCATCTTTAACACTAATATTTTTAGGGTCATAGGTAGCATGCTCGGTTTTTAAATCTTTTGCATAACTTATTAAGTGGCTATAAAAGCGAGGAAATTGCTTTATTATTGCCTCTTCAACCGAAAGCGGGTCGCAATTAATTACATCAAACTCACCTGCCTCATTTTTTATATCGAAGCGGATCATTTCGGCAAGTTCGTAGTAATAATTGGCTCCTTCTCGGATAAGCGATTTAGAGCACCATTGCGGCCTTTGGGCAATATATTTAACACCATCAAGTTTAATTTTAATACGATATAAGCCGCTAGGCAGTTTTCTATTAGTACCCGATATAACTGCTAAATTAGTTTCAGTAACGAAAGTAGCAAATATATCTTCGCCTACTGGCGGTGACAAAACAATGTTGCGCCCTGGTGTTAATACAGGAATGTTTGGGCTAATACTTAAAATTACTGCTCGCGTTTTAGCCAATATATAGGCTTGGATACTTTGTACATTTTTTTGAGTTATTTCTTTTTCATACCATGTATTGTAAGTGTCGTCTTCGCTATTTTCTGTAGGCTGCTTTAAATTGGTAATCGGCACTGTTTGTAACTCTAATAACGGTGTATTTGAGCTACTGTAATTTTTTAAATTATCAACAAACTCTTTCGCCCATCCACTAGGGTTATTATTGGCAATAAGCCCTATAGACTCCATTGGCGGAATAATAATAGGCCGTTGACTCTTATTAACCGTGTAGGCATGAAACGGCTGACGTATTTCTAACGACCCACTGTTTATTGTCGATAAAATACCAGCACTATTTGTTTTTAACACAATAGGCTTATTTGTATCGTACGTGGCTGACTTTGGGCGGTCAGCCACCACGATTCGATTTGCTACCGGGGTTAATTTACCCACCATCTTATTACTTTCAACATAACCTGTTAATAAATACACCAACGGGCTTGCAGATCCTTTGCTCATTTCATGCATAATCAGTTACCCTGTGCTTTTTGGTTTGTAATCGCTACTGGTGATAATCTGTCCAAACCCCAAATACCCATTTCCTTTACTCGTGTGATTTTTTGTTCGCCTGTTAAAATATTCGTTTTAGTAATAATGCTGTATATGTCAGGTATTTCATCTCGACTAGTTGGCTCTTTAAAATCGTTATAACCAAATTTAAGAGTGACATTTTCATCCAAAGAAAAAATCACGCTATTACCTTCCCCTATTTCTGAGTGCTCTATTTCCGGATTGGCAATATTCACCCAATGAAAATGCGCTTTTGGTCTAATATGAGTCATAAACGCTAAGTATTTTCCATCCGGTGAGATACGGTGGTCCAGCATCTCCCATTTCCTCGGAAAACCAAAGTTCACTTTACGCACTACTTCACCATTAAACTTATGTATCCAAAAGCCATCGTGCTTTACAGCTAAAAACTCTTTATCACCTGGGAGTAAAAAAGCAGCGCCACTGTGGTGGATTTGCGGCCGAGAGGTTAGTTCCCCTGTTGGTACATTGTAGTTAAAATTTTTACCATCTGAGTAAAAAATGACGTTTTCACTGTCTGAGGTCCAGTTAAACCAAGGGTAGCCGCCCCCGCCTGACATGGTGATTAGCTTTTTCTCTTTAGTATCGTAAAGCTGACGAGTCGCTCGGTCATTTATATAGCCCGAAATAGCGATATAACGGTTATCTGGTGAGCGAGCGGGTGCATGTATACTAATAGATTCAAGCTTTTGAAATACCTCTTCTGGAATGATACGGCGCCTGTCTGAGCCATCGAGTTTTGATGACCACAGCGTGCGTACTTCACTGTATTTATATTTATTCCAGAACATTAACCGCGGGGTTGAAAATGTATCTGCATCGCCATACACCTCTTCGCGTATTTCAAGTGGCCACTCTGGATGGTTTTTGTGCTCTTTAGCCCATGGGTATTTAGCAACATCAACCTCTACTTGTGGTGAACTTTGCGATGATGGCTCTGAGCAGCCGCTTAGCAATAAGCTAAAACAAACGCTGAGGGCGCAAAGCATGCTGTGATTTTTTAAAAACGTCATTAAAACTATCCTTTTACTACATGCACTTATTTACGAGGTAATATAAATAAGTGCACTCATTAAAACTTGTGTTATTGAGTCAAAGTGCTTGCACTTACTCTTCTACTATTTCTGCCATTAAAACGGATTCTGGCGTTTGGTCGTAAAGCTCACTGAATGGGACATTGTCGAAAATGTAATAAGCTGGCTGGCCATCATTTGGGTCTTGCATTAAATCAAAGTTGCCACTTTGAGGAATATTAGTAAATTTTATTTTTACCCATGTAGAATCAAGCCTTACACTGGCTATAGATTGTACTTGTTGCCAGCTATGTTGTTTATTTATAAGTATAAGCTGCTCTTTGTCATACTTTGGCGTATTTGGATCAACCTGATACATAAATACAAAAGCAGGCTTAACCATAGTTAACGGGTTTATGTTATTTACTACCATTGCCATACTGTGCGGGGCACTCATACTAACTCCCAAATACTTGTTGTAGTTTTGCTTTGGTTTTAGGGCCTGGTATGCCGTCTATGTCGAGATCGTGCTCGTACTGAAATTCCTTTACACCAATGCGAGTTTTTTTACCCATAACACCATCAACCGTACCACAATCAAACCCAAGCATATTGCACCGGCCTTGCACACCTGAAAGCGTGTCGATTGGGTCTAGATTGCCTATTTGTACGTTAAAGCTTTTAGTTGGCGTAGTGTCGCCTTTATTTAAGTATAAATCGACGGTGCCGGTTAGGGCGTCGTTATCATTAAGCTCTACTTCGATAAGCCCATCACTTTGCAAGACGATATCTATTGTTTGGCTACCAATGTTGAGTACTACCCGTTTACCGGCTACGTTATCGCCGTCGTCGTACGATACTTGCAGGCGAAAATACTCTTTTTCGTTTTGTACAACAAAGCTATTAATGCTGTTGGTGCGCAGTGGTATAAACTTTTCTTTTTTAGGCGGAATGGTAATTTTATCGCCCGGGTAAATTAAGTTTGGGTCTGGGCGTAGGGCTTTAAACTCTGCGTTGCTTGGGTGGTTGTAAAGCGCTTTAGATGTTTGGTAGCCGTATTGCTTTGCTATGCGCAATAGCGTTTCACCTTGAGCTACGGTGTGTTGTTGGGTCATTATGTATCCTTAAACTTTACCTACAGACCAATCTTCGCTGTCGAGTTCAAAAAAGCTGACTTTAGCGTTTTCAAAGTCGGGGCCTGATACGTTGGCATAACCGTTTTGGTCAAGCTGCCCGGTAATAATGTGGCCGTTGCGTAGGCGTATTTTGTAGCCCATATTAGCTTGTGGTTCGCCAGCTTCGTCGAGTAGTTCTATTTCGTAGGCTAAAGTGGGTTGTTCAACAGTAAATGTGGTGGTGTCGGTTGCGCCACTGGCCGTTACCGTAACATTATAAAGACCTGGTTTTACCTCAGCGTAGTGCTGCCAAAACGAGACTTCGTCGGGGCGTTTTTTTTCTAGTTGTAGTGTTATTTGACCACTTGTTGGCCCTTGCCATTGAATAACTACACTGCGACTGTTACTGCATGAGCCTTCTATATTGAGTTTCCAACCACTGGGTACTGTTAAGCTTGTGCCTGCTTTAGCAGGTTTGCGCTCGCTATAACCTAGGTTGTAATCGTAAATTAAATTGGCATTTTTATAGCCGGTATATTGCTGTGCTAATTGCTCTACGGTTTCAGCGGCGCTAAGTACGTGGGTTGTAAAATTTTGCCTAACAGTGTGAGACGCTTTTAGTAGCATTGTGCTGTTTAGCTCTGGCTTATAAATACGTACAGCGGGCGCATGCTGTTGTATAGGTTGCACCGCTTTTTTAGGTTTTTGATTATAACTTTGCTGATTTATAAATTGCGGACTATTTTGCGCAGCTGATTGGCTGTTTATAAATGCAGAAGTGCTTGGCGTCATTACTGTGTTATTTATAAAAGTATTATTTTGCAACGCTGTTTGCGATGATGTAATTGAACCATTATTAACCGCGCCCGAGTACTTTGTTGGTGCTTGAGTTTGTTTTGGGTAAACAGCTAAACGTGTACTAGCTTGCTTAAACAGAGAATATGGTACCTTTTTCCACTCTTTGTCTTTAGCCCAATATTGGCACCGAGTGTCGTCGCGTAATCGCGCAGCTTGGTGTTTATCTAGCGCACCAAACAGGTTGTCTTGCAGTTGCCTTTGCAACACTTTAGGAAGTTTGCAAAGCTGAGCACGACTTAAATAAGAGAATGTAACCACAGGCTCTGAATTTTCAGGCTCATTATGTGGTTGTTCAAATAGTGGGGGGTAATTTAAGTTCACCGGATCCTTGGTGAGCATTTGCATCCTCGCTTTCTCTTAATAAGAGACTTATTTATTATTTAGTTACGGCTAAAAGGTATGCCGTTATTATAGTGCGTTAATATAAAGAAATAGGCACAAAAAATCTACAATGAATTTTTAAATTTGCTAACTTTGTTCAGTGTTTTCTCTTACGTAATGTCCGGCTCCACGAGTAATATAACGCAGCTGCCAAATAACGCGCTCAATCAATTCGTCGCGTTGCAATCCTTCTATATCGAGCGCTTCTGCACCCGCATTAAATACGAGCGTTACCATAGATTCCGCCTGAATATAGGCATGCATAGCATTACATTTAGTTTCACTTTCTAAATAATGAGCCAGCTCTAAAATAAAATGTTTTACCTCGCGGGCTACAGCGGCTCTAAATGCTTTAGAAGTCCCAGAGCGTTCTCGCAGCAACAACCTAAATTGGTTACTTGAGTTATCAATAAACTCCATAAAAGTAACCACAGAGGTATTTATAACACTGCCGCCATCGTTTGCTATTCGTCTGCGTGCTTGACGCATTAGTTGACGAAGGGTTAAACCGGCTTCGTCTACCATAGTTAAACCTAGCTCATCCATGTCTTTAAAATGACGATAAAAAGAAGTTGGGGCAATACCAGCTTCTCGTGCTACTTCGCGTAAACTTAAATTCGAAAAACTATGATCAGCACTCAGCTGATTAAATGCCGCTTGAATTAACGCCTGTCGTGTTTTTTGTTTCTGTTGCGCTCTAACACCCGACATCAACAGCTCCCTGAATTATTTTATATGAATATTTAGTGATATTAGCTCAATTGTCCAGTCTAATACTTGACGACGAGAGTTTGAAATACTATTTTAGCTTACAGTTGTACGCTGAGATTGAGAATTATGAATAAACCACCGATTATTTGGACAAACGTCCTATTTTTTAGCCTAACCTTTTTGGCGGCTGCCACACTTGTACCTTGGTACGCCATTAGCTACGGATTTACCAGCGCGCATTGGATTGCTTTTGTTGGCTGCATGTTTTATGCAGGCTTATCAATTACTGCTGGCTACCATCGATTATGGGCACATAAAACCTATAACGCACACCCTGCTGTTGAATTTATTTTTGCGCTTGGCGGTGCTTTTGCACTACAAAACAGTGCTTTGCATTGGAGTAGCGATCACCGTATACATCACGGTCAAGTTGACGACCCAATAAAAGACCCTTACGCGGCTACCAATGGTTTTTGGTATAGCCATATCGGCTGGATGTTACGTGACTACCAAGGCGATAGCTACAACGACTATAGTAATTGTCGTGATTTACAACGAAATAAAGTCGTTATGTGGCAACATAAGCACTACTTAAAACTAGCTATTGCTATGAACGTAGGTTTGCCTCTTGCACTTGGTTTATTAGTTGGTGATGTGTGGGGTATGTTAATTCTTGCAGGTTTACTACGCTTAGTACTAAGCCAACACTTTACCTTTTTTATAAATTCGGTTGCACATATTTGGGGCTCTCGCCCATACACCGAAAAAAATACGGCACGCGATAACGGCTTTTTAGCGTTATTTACATACGGTGAGGGGTATCACAACTTCCACCATATTTTTGCAAGCGACTACCGTAACGGTATTAAATGGTTTCATTACGATCCAACAAAATGGATGATCCGCTCTTTAGCAGCTGTTGGTTTAGCTAATAAATTGAAGCGTACACCTGTTGAACGTATCGAAAAAGCAAAGGCCGAAACACTAATGAGCAAAACGCAAACGCGTCTTGCAAAATTGCCTTTAGCACAAGATAAGATTACATTATTACAACAAGAGTACGATTTACTGCTGAAAAAACTGCAAAATTATTGTTCACTACAAAAACAAGTGTTAGAAGTTAAAAAAAATAACATGGCAAAGCAGTGTGAACGCTCAGCATTAATGGCACAATACCATGAGTTGGAAGCCGCCTGGGAAAATCAAAAACAGGCATGGCTAGCACTTAATGCGAGGTTATTAAAAGCCTCTTTTAATTAATTTAGGAGTGGCTGTGGCCAAACAACCAGAACAAAAAAAAGTACCCGTGACATACCAATATGATGCAATAATTATTGGCACGGGTCCTGGCGGTGAAGGTACCGCCATGAACCTTTCAAAAAACGACAAAAAAGTAGCGGTTATTGAACGCCAAGAAGCTGTTGGTGGCGGTTGTGTACATTGGGGAACTATCCCTTCAAAAGCTCTTCGTCATTCGGTTAGCCGCTATATTGAATACAAAGCAAACCCGTTATTTAATATTGGTGAGCGCCCTAGCCGCTTAACTTTTCCTGATATTTTACGTCACGCCAGTTCGGTTATTTCTAAGCAATCTAATTTACGTAGTAGTTTTTACGACCGTAACCGCATTCATATGTTTCAAGGTGATGCGAGCTTTGTAGATAAGCACACGATTGAAGTAAAAAGAAATGACGGCTCAACCGAGCGACTAACTGCTAAAACGATTGTTATAGCAACGGGTTCACGCCCTTATCGCCCACCAGAAGTCGATTTTACGCATTCTCGTATTTACGAAAGTGATACAATACTTGGCCTTAAGCACGACCCTCACCGCGTACTTATATACGGCGCAGGTGTAATTGGTTGTGAGTATGCTTCTATATTTAAAGGTTTAGGCGCTAAAGTTGATTTGGTTAATACACGCGACCGTTTACTTGCTTTTATGGATGCTGAAATATCTGACGCGCTTAGCTACCACTTTTGGAACAGCGGTATTGTTATTCGTCATAACGAAGAGTTTGACAGAATAGAAACACGTGACGACTGCGTTATTATGCATTTAAAATCAGGCAAACGCGTAAAAGCTGACTGTATTTTATTTGCTAATGGCCGTACTGGTAATACAGATACATTAAACCTTGAAGCCATTGGTTTAAAAGCCGATAGCCGTGGCCAATTAAAAGTTAACGAAACATATCAAACAGAAGTTGATAACGTTTACGCTGTAGGTGATGTAATTGGCTACCCAAGCCTTGCTAGTGCTGCGTTTGACCAAGGTCGTATAGCTGCTGATGCAATTGCGTGTGGTAACTGTGACGACCGCCTGATTGTTGATATTCCGGCCGGTATTTATACCATCCCAGAAATGAGCTCAGTAGGTAAAACAGAGCAAGAACTTACAGCCGCTAAAGTACCGTATGAAGTTGGCCGTGCTCAGTTTAAGCATTTGGCTCGCGCGCAAATTGCTGGTACTGAAGTAGGTAGTTTAAAAATATTATTCCACACTGAAACCAAAGAAGTACTTGGCGTACATTGTTTTGGCGAGCGTGCATCTGAAATTGTTCACATTGGCCAAGCCATTATGGAACAAAAAAATGGTGGCAATAATATCGACTACTTTGTAAATACCACATTTAACTACCCAACCATGGCTGAAGCCTACCGTGTTGCGGCATTAAATGGTTTAAATCGCTTATTTAAATAATTGTATTTGGATAAAGTAAAAAAACCCGCAACTTAGCGGGTTTTTTACTTTTAAACAGTTTTAAAGCTTGTTTAAGTCGCTATTACTTATGGTACTTAGCACTTAGCTCATGTACTGCATTAATGAATACTCCGGCATTTTCAGGGTCTACATCCGGTGTAATACCGTGACCTAAGTTAAACACGTGACCATTGCCCGTACCAAAGTCTTCTAAAATAGTGCCTACTTCTTGGCGAATACGCTCTGGTGTACCATGTAACATAGATGGGTCCATATTACCTTGTAAAGCAACTTTATCACCCACACGGCGTTTAGCGTCGCTAATATTAATAGTCCAATCAAGACCAATTGCATCACAACCTGTTGCTGCTATTGCTTCAATCCATTGACCACCATTTTTGGTGAACAAAGTAACCGGTACTTTACGACCATCGTATTCACGAATTAAGCCATCTACAATTTTATGCATATATTGCAGTGAAAATTCGTTGTAATCGCGCGGGCTTAATACACCACCCCATGAGTCAAATACCATTAGCGATTGCGCGCCAGCTTTAATTTGAGCATTTAAGTAATCGATTACTGAATCAGCTAACTTATCTAGTAATAAATGAAGTGTTTGCGGCTCTGCAAACGCCATTTTTTTAATTTTACCAAATACTTTGCTGCTACCGCCTTCAACCATATAAGTTGCTAGCGTCCAAGGTGAACCAGAAAAACCAATAAGCGGTACTTCACCTTTAAGTTCACGACGAATAGTGCTTACTGCGTTCATTACGTAGCCAAGCTCGTCTGTAGGATCTAACTTTGGAATTTTTTTAACATCAGCAAGTGATGAAATAGGACGTTCAAACTTAGGGCCTTCGCCAGTTTCAAAGTAAAGACCTAAACCCATCGCATCTGGAATCGTTAAAATATCACTAAATAATATAGCGGCATCTAACGGGTAGCGACGTAATGGCTGCAGTGTTACTTCACATGCAAGCTCAGCATTACGGCACAGGCTCATAAAATCGCCCGCTTGTGCACGTGTAGCGCGATACTCTGGTAAATAGCGTCCTGCTTGGCGCATCATCCATACCGGAGTTACATCAACAGGTTGTTTTGCAAGTGCACGTAAATAACGGTCGTTTTTTAATTCGCTCATGGCGTAAATGATCCTAAGACTTGTATAAATTGTGCAAGATTGTACCACCATATTCTCCGACCCTCTATTGCTTAGGGACGAAAACAGCTTTACCTAGAGGCAGATCAATATAATGGCGTGCTTTAATCCATTTTGACTATAAAACAAGCAAAAAAGAATAACATTTAAAACTTTTTATTAATATGTTTGCAACATCACAAAAACCTTGTTATTGTTTGTCCCGCGTTAACAAAAACAATAATAAAAATCTTAAAACAATAAAAATAAATGTTTTAAAATAATAACAATAAAAATCATCTCATAAAAATAAGAAAGCTTGTTATAACAAGTCAATGAAAGAAATTAGACCACCGTAACTGGTGGTTTTTTCTTGCCTAAAATAAAATCCCTCGCCTTAGATTATATAAAAAGGTACACCCCTCAAAGTAGCTCAACTTTACTTGTTGATATACTCGCAAATTAAATATATCTTGATGTACATAAACTTATTATATTCTAATTGAAAGACCAACCCAGCTAGGAGAACAGTTATGCTGACGCGTGTAGAAAAAGCTCAACAAAAATGGGGTGGTAGCCACACAGTAATTGATAAATGGCTAAACGAACGCCAAGACCTTATTGTACTTTATTGCAAAATTGCAGGTTTTACGCCGTACGAAAAACAAGATCAAGCATTGCCAGAGCCAAAACTAATCGAATCATTTTGCCAACTTTTAATGGATTACCTATCTGCGGGCCATTTTGAAGTGTATGACGATATAGCAAAAGCATGTGAAAAAAAGGGCTTACAGAGCCAAGAGCTTGCAAACTCTATTTACCCGCGTATTTCCAGTACAACCGACATAGCGTTAGATTTTAATGATAAGTACGCTGAAGTAGACAAAGAAGACTTGTTAAAGGGTTTTGATGATGACTTGTCTGTTATTGGTGAGGCATTAGAAGCACGCTTTGCACTTGAAGATGAGCTTATTGATAACTTGTTTTCTAATCACGCAAACTAATATGTTATTTACGCATATTAAAAAAGGGACCTAAGGTCCCTTTTTGCATTTACACAATAAACTTATTATTGTGCTGGTGCTTCTTCATTTTGAATTTCAAGTAATTCAACTTCAAATACAAGTGTTGAATTAGCTGGAATCTTACCTAAGTCACGGTCGCCGTAAGCAAGTTCTGAAGGAATAGTGAACTTGTACTTAGAACCCACTGACATAAGTTGTAAACCTTCAGTCCAACCAGCAATTACGCGGTTAAGAGGGAAAGTTGTAGGTTCGTTACGTGCATATGAGCTATCAAACTCAGTACCGTCTAATAAAGTACCTTTGTAGTGTACTTTAACTACGTCTGTTGCTACTGGCTTTTCGCCATCGCCTTCGCTAAGTACTTCATACTGCAGGCCAGACTCAGTTACTGTAACGCCTTCTTTTTTAGCGTTGTCAGCTAGGTATTTAACACCCGCTTCTTTGCTTTTTTCAGACTCTACTTTTGCTTTTTCTTCTTGCTTAGTACGTACTGATGTATCTAGTTCAGTTAATACTTCGCGAATTTTTTCTTCGTCAATTTTTGCATTACCAGCAAGTGCATCTTCAAAACCACGGATTAGAAGTGCTTGGTCTAGCTCAATACCAATTTCTGTTTTGTCTGCTAGGTCTTTATTTAAAAAGTTACCTACAGATGCACCAATACCGTATGCTTGTTGCTGTTCTACAGTGTCTAATTTAACTTCAGCTTGTTCTTTTTTTGCTTCTTGATTACAAGCTGTAAGCGCTAAAACTGACGCTGCAATCAATGACAATCTAATCGTCTTTTTCATTTTAAATCTCCGACACACTTTGCAGTTGTCATTTTAATGTATTATTACTAGTTAAAGATTAACGGCCCACATGATAGGCTGCTTGTTTAATGACTAAATTCCACATTGTTAGCTAAACTAAAAACATATCCAGTGATTAGACAAACAACCTAGGCATTTAACGCGTCCTAGTCTAACCTCTCAGTCACTAAGAGTTAAGGGGAAATACCTGTAATATGTCGATATTTCGTACTTTTTTAATCGTATTTAGCTGTTTTTTAGCCATCGCCTGTACCGATAAAAAACAACACGCTGTAGCAAGTTACGAACATGCTGCACAAGGTGCGTTTTCATCAACAGTTTCAAACGATGGTAAATACAGTTTGATCTCCTCTATCAACCATGGGGTCGCCCTGTGGGATAATCAACAGCAGGTACTAAAATACCAATGGTTTCAGCAGCAAGATCAAGACAGTTTGGTATACGCCGTTGCTATTGCTTTTGATAACAGCGTGGCTGTTACCGCCGAAAAAACCACGTTTGCTGTGTGGGATATAGCCACAGGCAAAAATAAAGGTTATTACAAAATACAAAAAGCCAGTATTCGCGATATTGCTATTAGCAATCAAGGCCGTAGTGTTTTATACGGCCGTAGCGACGGCGTTGTCGTATTTGTAAACCTAGAAACCGGACGTCGTATTGAGTTTTTAGGTCATCAAGATAAAGTTAACACCGTTGACCTATCACCTAACGGACGCTACGCCTTAAGTGGTTCTAACGATTATGTTGCTTACTTTTGGGATACACGTACAGGGCAAGTAATTCATCGTTTTAATCACCCAACGCGTGTTACCCAAGTGACGCTCGATCCACAAGGTCGCTATGCGTTTACGGCCGACAGTATGGCACAAGCAAATGTATGGAAGCTGACTACAGGTGATCTTGTAAGTAAACTGAAGTATATTGCGCGTCAGAAAATTTTTACTGCTGTGCGCTTTAACGAACAAGGCACTTTGCTTGCAACCGGCTCGCCAAATAAGCGCGTAGATTTGTGGCAAATACCAAGCGGTGAAAAGATTCAAACTTGGCAGGTTACCCCGCGCGAAGGCAGTAAGCCTAAATCGGCGGTGGTGCTAGATGTGACATTTACAGATAACGGTAAGTCGTTGTTAACCGAAAGCTCCAGCGGTATCGCAGAGCGATTTATTATACGAGAGAATAATGAACACAATTGAACATCGCTTAATGGAACTTGAAGCTAAAGTGGCTTTTCAAGACGAAACGATTGAAGTCTTAAATGATGAAATAAAAGTGCACCAGCAACTTTTAGCAAAAATGAAACGCCAAACTGAGCTGCTAGCAGAAAAAATTAAAGAGTCGCAGTCATCATCGTCTATGATGTCTGAAGCACCTGAGCCGCCTCCACCGCATTACTAAAACCGGTAAAAATTAGGCAATAAAAAACCGGGTTAGTCGCCCGGTTTAAATACACCAATTACTTGTTCAAATTGGCGAGTAGACGCCTGAACAGCGTTATCGGGTTGCGCCATTTTATGACCACACTCAACACACTCTACTTTTTCAACATCATGTTCTCTGTATAGCATCATAGTATCCATGGCTTTGCAGTCAGGGCACGATGCACCAGCAATAAATCGCTTCTTTTGTCTCACAACATTTTTCCTGTGGTTTGAACTGCTGTCATTTTATCGTATAACTTCACTTGTTGATACGCTTGATAAGAGCATTAAGTTCTATGTTATGATAGCGCCAACTTAACAAGGGCACAGCAAAGTAACGCATTCATGATCCAAATCTCAGAAATAGAACTACTTCGTGGCGGTAAAGCCTTATTAAAAAACGCATCAGCTACATTATTCCCAGAACACAAAGTAGGCCTTGTTGGCGCTAATGGCTGTGGAAAATCAACGTTATTTGGTTTACTAAAATCAGAACTACAACTAGATGCCGGTAACTGCAGCATTCCAAAAGATTGGTCTATTGCCTCTGTTAAGCAAGAGACACCTGCACTTGAAATAAGCGCGATTGATTATGTACTTCAAGGCCACCCAGAATACTACGCAATGCGCATAGCACTGCGTGAGGCCGAAAAAAACAACGATGGCGACACACAAGCCAAAGTACATATTCAGCTTGAAAACATTAAAGGCTACAGCATTGAATCAACCGCCGGTGAGCTATTACACGGCTTAGGCTTTGCCAATAACCTTATAGAAAACCCTGTCAGCTCGTTTTCGGGTGGTTGGCGTATGCGTTTAAACCTTGCCCAAGCATTAATACGCGACGCCGATTTACTATTACTCGATGAGCCAACAAACCACCTTGATTTAGATGCCGTTTATTGGCTTGAACGCTTTTTACGTGCTTATACCGGCACCCTTGTACTTATATCGCATGACCGTGAGTTTTTAGATGCGGTGGTTGACCAAATTTGGCACGTAGATAAACAACTTATCAACGTGTACAAAGGTAACTACTCGCAGTTTGAACGCCAAAAAGCAGAGCGTTTACTACAACAACAAGCAATGTTTGATAAGCAGCAAGATCAAATTGCACACTTAGAGCAATTTATAACGCGCTTTAAAGCAAAAGCCAGTAAAGCTAAACAAGCACAAAGCCGTGTAAAAGCACTGGAACGCATGGAAAAACTAGCACCGGCACATGCCGACTCGCCATTTAACTTTGAGTTTGCAGAGCCAAAAGCATTACCAAACCCACTAATGACAATAGATAAAGCTAAAGCGGGTTATGGTGACGTCACTATTTTAAATAATATAGAGCTAAACCTTGTACCAGGTAGCCGAATTGCTTTACTTGGTCGAAATGGCGCGGGTAAATCAACGTTAATTAAACTGCTTTCAGGTGATTTAGAGCCGCAAGCGGGCGAAGTTATTCAGCATCACGGATTAAATATTGGTTACTTTGCGCAGCATCAGCTGGAATCTCTTGATTTAAAAGCCAGTGCAATAACGCATATACAACGACTAGACCCAAAAGCCACTGAGCAATCACTACGTGACTTTTTAGGTGGTTTTGCCTTCATTGGCGATAAAGCACTTGAGCCTGTAGCCCCGTTTTCGGGCGGCGAAAAAGCACGTTTAGTACTTGCCATGTTGGTATATCAAAAGCCAAACTTATTATTACTGGATGAGCCAACCAACCACCTTGATTTAGAGATGCGCCATGCACTTGTTATGGCACTACAAGGCTTTGAAGGCGCTATGGTTACCGTTTCGCATGATCGCCATATGCTTAAAAATACTGCCGATGAGTTTTACTTAGTAGATGACGGCAAAGTAACCCAGTTTGGTTACGACTTAGATGCGTATTATCAATGGTTACTTAACGCGAATAAAGAAGCGGTTAAAGCGCAGCAAACCGACGAGCCTAAAGCAAACCCAGGTGTTAACCGTAAGGAACAAAAGCGTTTAGAGGCTGAGTTTAGAAAAGCCACTCAGCCACTTAAAAAGCAAATTGAAAAGCTTGAAAAGCAACTCGATAAATTTACCGCCGAATTAAGTGAAGTTGAAGTGACCTTAGGTGATAACGAACTGTACAACGACGACAACAAAGCCAAGCTTAAAGAGTTATTAGCCAAGCAAGCAACCCTTACGCCTAAACTTAACGACGTTGAAGAAGAGCTACTTATGGCACTTGAAGAAATGGAAGAAAAAGAGCAGGTATTCGCCGATGAACTTGCTCAATAGCGACCATTTTTGGCAGTTTGCGTGCACCTTGTACGCAAAGCCTGATCAACAAACAACCTTGCTGGCACTACAAAACCAGCAAGGAAAAAACGTTAATTTATGCTTATTGCTACTTTATTTAGACTCATTAAATTTAAGTATTAATACCCAACAGTTAAATGAGTTAATAGACGCAATTAGTGAGTTTGATACTCACGCATTACAACCTCTGCGCGCTGCCCGTAGATATTTAAAAGCTAACCAGAATACGATAAGTGATTACGCCACAATACGCGCAGAGTTACTAAGCACTGAGCTAAAGCTTGAAAAACAACAGCAACATATGTTGATTGAAGCAGTAAATGAGTTTGAATTAATCCAACATGCAGAACCAAACAATATTGAGCTGTATATGAAAGCCACTTAGGCTGCGACTTTTTATACCCTCCTTCACTGCTCGTTCTATTTTCTTTGTGCAAAAAACCTTTAAGTAATTTATTCACAAAGAGGTTAAGAGGCGCTTCGCTTTTAGAGGAAAACAAACTAGATTACTTAGATAAAAATATAAATATTGAGCGGTTGTTTAGCTCAGCATTTTATTACCCTGCCCTAATTTTCTTCTCTTTTTCTTCTTTTTGCGCAAAGACCTTTAAGTAATTTACTCACAAAGAGGTTAAGAGGCGCTTCGCTTTTAGAGGAAAACAAACTAAATTACTTAGATATAAATATTGAGCAGTTTGTTGCTCTACCCTCATTTACTTCTCATTCTTTTCTCTTTGTGCAAAAAATCTTTAAGTGGTTTACTCAAAAAAGTTTAAAGCGCTACGCTTTTAGGTAAAGTGAAAAACTCTCTTAGCTCTCAGTGGTAATAACTTAGTAGCCTTTAAAGCATGATCTAAATCAACTTAGCTTCACCCCTATATCTGCTTATGTAAATAACTTGATCTCGATCACGTTGCGACCTGCAAACACCACCTATGATTAACCCATCA
Organism: Pseudoalteromonas sp. NZS37; assembly: GCF_015864265.1. Classification (NCBI taxonomy): domain Bacteria; kingdom Pseudomonadati; phylum Pseudomonadota; class Gammaproteobacteria; order Alteromonadales; family Pseudoalteromonadaceae; genus Pseudoalteromonas; species Pseudoalteromonas sp. NZS37. Next base: position 165,418 of record NZ_JADYXL010000008.1, read on the forward strand.
ACAACGAGGGGAACAACTCATGAACGTATTCTTTAGAGACTTTTTTACAGATCCAGTTTTATTTATGTCTTTTGGGTTTTTAACCATCGTTGTTTCTTTGTGTATATTTTTTGCTTTTTTCTTTTTGAAAAAAATACATGATGCAGAAATCCCCGAACAAAATTAAGCACGACGCACTAAAGCGCCTTATTAGTTTACTAGTTAGGCGCTTTTTATTTTCTGAAGCGAAAAATTTGGTACACTAGCTTTTCGTTTAATACAAAGTGCGTAGTACAAACATGATCTCTCAGTTCAAACCAGCATGGTGGATGACCAATCGTCACGTTCAAACCATAATGCCGCGTTTTTTCCGCCCATTTCACCACACTCGCTACGAACTTGAGCAACTTGATACACCTGATGGTGACTTTATTGAGCTCGCATGGTCACTTCCACATAACGAAACCGCTCCACTTGCCGTTGTTTTACATGGCCTTGAGGGCAATATAAATAGCTTTTATGCCAAAGGCATGATGAAGGCGTTAAAAAAGCAAGGTTATGCAGTTGTGCTTATGCACTTTAGAAATTGCTCAACTGAAGTCAATCGCCTACCTCGCGCTTATCACAGCGGTGACACCGCCGATTTAGCCTTTTTTATAAATCACTTAAAGCTGCAATTTCCTGAGCGCACTATGGTCGCTGTAGGTTTTTCGTTAGGCGGTAACGTACTGGCCAAATACTTAGGTGAACAATCACAAGCATGCCCACTAAGTGCTGCAGCGGTGGTATCTGCTCCTTATGATTTGTCGTCATCAAGCGATGTTATTCGTAAAAGCTTAGGTAAAATTTACCAAAAATATCTGCTCGATCGCATGAAAAAATCAATGCAGCGAAAGCTGCCACAAATTAAGCAGCAAATTTCACTAACACCAAAACAGTTAATGAAAATTGACGATTTATTAGAGTTTGATAATCAGTTAACAGCCCCTCTGCATGGTTTTGAAAACGCACATGATTACTATCGCAAAGCCAGTGCAATGCCGTACTTAAAAGATATCGCTATACCTACACTTATTATTCATGCCAAAGACGACCCAATGCTCTCAATTAAGGCTGTACCAAGTAGGCAAGACGTAAGTGAGCATGTTACGCTGCGCATCTCTGACAAAGGCGGACACGTTGGTTTTATTAGCGGTAAAAATCCGTTTAAGCCTATATTTTGGTTAGAGAAAGCCGTGCCATGCTATTTTGGGCAACATGTTTTAGGCAACGCAAACAAAGAGCAATTATGATTATCCCTTTTGAACAACTCGATAAAGATACACTATACAACCTAATAGAAAGCTATGTACTGCGCGAAGGCACCGATTATGGCGAAGTAGAAGCAAGCATCGAATCTAAAGTTAACCAAGTTAAGCTACAGCTTAAAAATGGCGAAGCAATGGTGTTTTTCTCTGAATTACATGAGTCAGTTACTATTATTTCTAAGGGCGAATTTAAAGCGCTGCAAAGTGAAGAGCATCAAGCAGAGGCGTTTGATTAAGGTGTAGTACTTGTAACTTTTGAATTGAACGTACACAATGGCTTTTTACCCAAAGAGCCAAAACATGATAAAACTCAGCACTCTAGTGGTAGCCATATCACTAGCTTTAACTAGCCAAGCCCAAGCAGAACAAACAATAACAGCATCTGACAAGGCAATTAAACTCGCTAAAGACACCATTTTAATTGATACCCATATCGACGTACCTTATCGAATTCACGAAAGCTGGGTTGATGTAACTAAAGCGACAACTGATGGCGATTTTGACTACCCTCGCGCTGTAAAAGGCGGTTTAAATGCCCCATTTATGTCGATTTATATTCCTGCGCATTTGGAATTTGAAGGTAAAGGAAAAAGCTACCAGCTAGCCAATCAAATGATTGATAGTATGGAAGCCATAGCCCAGCGCGCACCCGATAAGTTTGCTATTGCTAGCTCAAGCACTGAGATAGAAGAGCAATTTAAACAAGGTAAGCTTTCTATAGCCATGGGTATGGAAAACGGCTCTCCTATTGAAGGGGATATGAAAAACCTTCAGCACTTTTACGACCGTGGCATTCGCTACATTACGCTAGCGCACTCGCAAAGCAACCATATTTCGGATTCGTCTTACGATATACGCCGTAAATGGAAAGGCTTAAGCCCATTTGGTAAAGAGCTTGTCACTGAAATGAATAATATTGGTATGCTAATCGATGTATCGCATATTTCTGATGATGCGTTTTATCAGGTTATGGATCTATCTAAAACACCCGTAATTGCCTCACATTCATCACTTCGTAAATACACGCCTGGCTTTGAGCGTAATATGAATGACGATATGCTATTGGCACTTAAAGAAAATGGCGGCGTTATTCAAATTAACTTTGGCTCAAGTTTTGTTACCGCTAAAGCAGGCAGTTGGGGCAAGCAGTTAAAAAGCACAAAAGAGTCAGTTAAAAAAGACGGCACTAAATTAAGCAAAGATTTTGATGCTGCATACCGTGCTAAAAACCCATACCCATTTGCAAGCCTTGAGCAAGTACTTGATCATATTGATCACGTAGTTGAGCTAATTGGTATTGATTATGTAGGTATTGGCTCTGATTATGACGGAGTTGGTGACTCGTTACCTATCGGTTTAAAAGATGTATCTAGCTACCCTAATCTTGTTCAAGGTTTAATGGACAGAGATTACAGCGACAAAGATATTAAAAAGATTCTTAGCGGTAATTTATTAAGAGTTTTAAAACAAGCTGAAGAGTATGCGAAAAAGCATTAAAGCTTTTATCATATATTAGTAATTGGCTAAAAGCCCAAGAGCTAACTCAATATAAGCACGGCCTAGCCGTGCTTTTTTTATATCTAAGAGCTCAGTTATTTTCAGCAACCTTTTTCCTCGGGTTTCGTAAAACTCAACCCAAGCTACGGCAATAAAGCTATACCTAGGAGCAAATCACTTTTCTTCAGGCATTAAAAAAGGCCACCTGAGTGACCTTTTTCTAACAATTAACTTTAACGTTAATTGTTACGCTACGATAGTTGCTACAACACCAGCACCTACAGTACGACCACCTTCACGGATAGCAAAACGAAGACCTTCATCCATCGCGATTGGTGCGATTAGAGTTACTGTCATCTTGATGTTATNATTTATCTCGCTAGGGCTGCGCATATTACGCTTTCCTATTTTTTTGTCAACACTTAAATTTAAACTTTCTAAAAAGATTCAAACTAAGTTTTACTTAACACCCTGAGTTGTTCGTGCCTCGCTATGCGTTGGCGTTTCCCGTCTCAGTGGGGTCGCATTATAGGGAGATCCGAAAACAGATCAACCCTTTTTTGAAGAAAACTTGAAATAATGTGCTGTTCGCTGAGTATTTGAGCTAAACACGTTAAAAACACAACATAACTAGCAAATTATTAACAACTAAAGGTGTTTAAACTTCACAAATATTAAAAGTGAGCTTAAACGATCTTCATATAAAGACTTACACCCCATATGATCAATACGATCGTTAATGAAAGTGTTACGGCTGCAGATCCCATATCTTTGGCTCTACCTGACAATACATGCAATTCTGTACTTACTCGATCTGTTAATGCTTCAATGGCAGAGTTTAGCAATTCAACTATTAGAATAATAAGCAGTGAGCTAATTAGTATTGCCCAGTGTAATAATGATGAAGCAAGCCAAAATGAAGTGGGGAATAATATAAGGCTTAGTAATAGCTCTTGTCTAAATGCAGCTTCTTCTTTAAATGCTGCTTTAAAGCCAAGATAGGAGCAATAGGTTGCTTTGAAAACGCGTTTGAGGCCTAAGCCATTTGGTTTTAATAAATCTTTCATTAATAAACTCTATGAATGAAGGTCAAAATAAAGCCCCGCACTGCGAGGCTTTTTATTTATGCTACGCCGTATTGATCACGGTAAGCTTTAACTGAGGCTAAATGCTCGCCCATCGTCCCTTGGTTTTCAAGGTAACTAATAAGGTCTGCTAATTTTACAATAGAGATTACTTTGGTATTAAAGTCGCGTTCAACTTCTTGAATAGCTGATAACTCGGCTTTACCTTTTTCTTGGCGATCTAATGCAATTAAAACACCACTAAGGTCTGCACCATTTTGTGCAATAATTTCCATGGACTCACGAATAGCGGTACCTGCGGTAATTACATCATCAACTAGCATTATTTTGCCATTGAGTTCTGAGCCTACTAATGTACCACCTTCACCGTGTGCTTTTTTCTCTTTACGGTTAAAACAGTACGGTACATCTTTATCATGGTGATCTGCTAATGCAACTGCCGTCGTTGTCGCGATTGGGATACCCTTATACGCGGGGCCAAATAGTACATCGTACTCTATCGCTGAATCTTCTAGTGCTGATGCATAAAAACGACCTAAACGTGCTAAGTCACGACCTGTATTAAACAAACCGGCATTAAAAAAGTAAGGACTTATGCGCCCAGACTTTAAAGTAAACTCACCAAATTTTAATACCTGCTTCTCTAGAGCAAATTCTATAAACTCTTTTTGATAATCTTTCATATCTAGTGGCCTACCTATTTATGCTAATGCTTGCTTTTGTACGTCAATGATTTCACGAATAGAATGTTTAGCTAAAGTAAGTAACTCATCTAGCTCATCAAACGAGAAAGGTTCGCCTTCGGCTGTACCTTGAATTTCTATAATTTTACCTGTTTCGGTTAAAATTACATTCATATCAGTTTCTGCTGCTGAATCTTCAATATATTCTAAATCGCTAATTGCTTGGCCTTTGTATATACCTACTGAAATAGCCGCAATCATATGTTTAAGTGGGTTTGAATTAATCATACCCTTGGCACGCATATGCGTTAGCGCATCAACAAGTGCAACACATGCACCACTTATAGAAGCAGTACGTGTACCGCCATCTGCTTGAATTACATCACAGTCGATAGTGATTGTGTTTTCGCCAAGTGCTTTTAAATCAACAGCAGCACGAAGTGCACGTGCAATTAAACGTTGAATTTCCATAGTACGACCGCCCTGCTTACCACGTGCAGCTTCTCGAGCATTACGCGTATGCGTTGCTCGCGGTAACATACCGTATTCAGCATTGATCCAACCTTTACCCTGACCTTTCATGAAACGAGGAACGCCCGATTCGACAGTAGCTGTACAAAGTACTTTGGTGTTACCAAACTCAACAAGTACTGAGCCTTCAGCATGCAAAGTATAATTACGTGTAAATGTAACAGGTCTAATTTGGTTAGGTGTTCTTTCGCTTGGACGCATTGACGATCCCCTTAATTCAGAATTTGCGACATTATAAGTGTATGTGGGTATAGATACCATGCTGATTTAAATAAATAGCTGTATGCAAAATATTCAGTGTATTAAATTTTCCCTAGAGCTTAAGCGGTGTTACGGTATAATCATCGTAATATTGTATTTATAAATTTAGGAAAATATCCATGATCCACAGTATGACAGCTTATGCGCGTCGCGAAATAAAAGGCGATTGGGGAACTGGCACTTGGGAAGTTCGTTCAGTGAACCAGCGTTACCTTGAAACATTTATTCGCGCACCAGAGCAATTTCGTGGCATGGAGCCAGTTATTCGTGAGCGTTTACGCAAACACTTACAACGCGGTAAAGTTGAGGTTTTTTTAAAGTTTGTAGCAAATCCTGCCCATGTTGGTGAGCTATCAATTAACCAAGCCCTTGCTGAGCAACTTATAAATAGCGCGAAATGGGTTCAACAGCAAAGTAATGGCGACATTAATCCTGTTGATATATTACGTTGGCCTGGTGTTATGGAAGCTGAAGAACTTGATATGGATAGCGTTAATACAGCACTAATTGCTGGTCTTGATCAAGTAATCGAAGATTTTAAATCAGCTCGTGGCGATGAAGGTGCAAACCTTGAAGAAATGATAGCAATCCGCCTTGATGCGATTTTAGAGCAAGTAGAAATTGTAGAAACGCACATGCCTGAGATTGCTAAGTGGCAACGTGAAAAACTGGCTCAAAAGCTAGAAGACTTAACAGCAAACATTGACGAGTCGCGCCTTGAACAAGAACTTATTTATCTTGCTCAAAAACAAGATGTAGCTGAAGAATTAGATCGTTTAAAGTCTCACGTTAAAGAAACTAAAAAAATCCTTAAAAAAGGTGGCGCATGCGGCCGCCGCCTAGATTTTATGATGCAAGAATTTAATCGTGAAGCTAACACGCTAGCATCTAAGTCTATCAATAGTGACATCACTACTGCCGCTGTAGAGTTAAAAGTGTTGATTGAACAAATGAGAGAACAGATCCAAAATATTGAATAGTTTTCAGCCAATTATGGCATATTCATAACTTATCGAAACCCGGGCTAGGCTCGGGTTTTTTATTAATACCAATAATATTTTGCATGTTGTTACCAAGCATCTTCGTCTAATGTGAGATTCTCACCTTCAAATCACTCTTTATTTTAGTCATTAAAAAGCCCGAGACTAAGCTCGGGCTTTTTGGTAACAATTAGCTAGGCTAAAAATTACGCTTTGAACGTTACTACAACGCACCTACGCCTAAAGTAAGAGCGCCACCTTCATATGACACTTTATTCTAGACATTAAAAAGCCCGAGACTAAGCTCGGGCTTTTTGGTAACAATTAGCTAGGCTAATAATTACGCTTTGAACGTTACTACAACGCACCTACGCATAAAGTAAGAGCGCCACCTTCATATGACACTTTATTCTAGACATTAAAAAGCCCGAGACTAAGCTCGGGCTTTTTGGTAACAATTAGCTAGGCTAATAATTACGCTACGATAGTTGCTACAACACCAGCACCTACAGTACGACCACCTTCACGGATAGCAAAACGAAGACCTTCATCCATCGCGATTGGTGCGATTAGAGTTACTGTCATCTTGATGTTATCACCAGGCATTACCATTTCCACGCCATCTGGTAACTGTACGTCACCTGTTACGTCAGTTGTACGGAAGTAAAACTGTGGACGGTAACCTTTGAAGAATGGAGTATGACGACCACCTTCATCTTTCGAAAGTACGTATACTTCTGAAGTGAATGTAGTATGTGGGTTGATTGAACCAGGCTTAGCTAGTACTTGACCACGTTCAACGTCTTCACGTTTAGTACCACGTAGAAGTGCGNGACCACGTTCAACGTCTTCACGTTTAGTACCACGTAGAAGTGCGCCGATGTTTTCGCCAGCACGACCTTCGTCTAGAAGCTTACGGAACATTTCAACACCAGTACAAGTAGAACGAGTTGTATCATTGATACCAACAATTTCTACTTCGTCATTGATGCGGATGATACCAGCTTCAACACGACCAGTTACAACAGTACCACGACCCTGGATTGAGAAAACGTCTTCGATAGGCATGATGAAAGGCTTATCGATGTCACGCTCTGGCTCTGGGATGTAAGTATCAAGTGCGTTTGCAAGCTCAACAATCTT
>NZ_JADYXL010000009.1:0-162667 GCF_015864265.1 Pseudoalteromonas sp. NZS37
ATGAGTGCAGGCACCAAACACATCCACATTGCACAAAAAGGAGGAAGAAAAGCCCGAAGCGCAACACTGGATATCACCTATGCGCCAGTGACACTCAAAGCGCCTTACAATAAGAAAGGACGCTCCCTCCCAGTTTACTATGTCGGCTGTGCAGAGAGAGGAAACGCTGAGAACGGCTTAAGCTGGCACCTATTAACCAGTGAACCAGTCACCAGCAAAGAAGACGCCTTAGCTATCATCACCTACTATGAGCACCGTTGGCTTGTAGAGGAATACCATAAAGTCTGGAAAAGTGATGGCACGGATATCGAAAGTTTACGCCTTCAAAGCCAAGATAACATGGAAAGATTGGTGACGATTAATGGCTTTATTGCGACGCGAATATTGCAACTAAAGTTCACCAATGAGCAGCCTGATTCTCCAAGTTGTGAACAACTGTTATCTCCCAAAGCATGGAAGTTATTGTGGTTAAAGAGAATAAAAACACCATTGCCTGAAACTGCTCCAAATATGTCATGGGCGTATCAGGAACTGGCAAAGTTAGGAGGCTGGAAAGATACCAAGCGCACAGGGCGTGCATCTGTGAAAGTGTTATGGCAAGGATGGCTTAAGTTACAAGCCATCCTGGAAGGCTACGATTTAGCAAAATCTCTTGAGTCAAACTTGTGATCAAGAGACAGCTTTTAAAGCGCCTTTTTTATTGTCTTAAATAAAGTTGGTATTAATTACCTCTGGCAATAAACTCAATCCGATTGCCGCTAGGCTCTCTTATCATCATATGTTGGGTTGGGCCGCTACCTAAGTTTTCTGGTGCAAACTCTATAGTAATATTATTTTGCATTTTTAAGTGTGTATGTAGCTCGCTTAACTTTTTGATACTTTCAACACTGAGTGCTAAATGATGTAAGCCCACATTTTCTGCCCGATTAAACTCCACACGTTTTTCATCATTTTTTACGCGCCATAATGTAATGGTTATTTTATTGTTTGATAAAAAATAAGCGGGGTAGGTTGGATCACTTCCTAGCGTTTTAAAACCAAGTACATCAATAAAAAATGCTTTGGATGCATTTAAGTTTGATACAGTTAAACCTAAGTGGTCAACGCCACCAACCCAACTTTTAGAGGTAGAGTTTTCGTCAGCTATTGAGGTTGTTGATAGCAGTAGTAACGCTAATGATGAGATGCCTGTGAGTAATGTTTTTTTTAGCATAGATCCTCTTTATGGTTTTAGTTGTTAAATTGCGCATTTAACAAAGACCTTCATAAAGGAGATTACATTACACGCTAGGCTGCGTTTAGCAGCTAAGTAATCGCTGCGTTACTTTTGATTGGGGGTTTTGAAAAACATCTTCAGTAGGGCCGTATTCAACTACTTCGCCTTTATCGAGTACAACCACATAATCACTGATGTGGCGCACTAGACTTAAATGATGGGTGATCATCACATATGTAAGGCCTGTGTCACGCTGCAGCTTAAGTAATAAATTCACTATTTGCGCGCGTATAGAAGGGTCTAAAGACGAAACGGCTTCATCAAGCACAATCACCTTAGGATCTAAAATTAATGCACGAGCAAACGCAACACGCTGTAGTTGCCCCACACTAAACATATGCGGGTAGTAGTGTTTATGATCGATTAACAAACCCACCTTTGAAAGCGTTGCATCAATCTTTTCAGTGCGTTCACTAGCATCAAGTTCAGTATTATATTGCAGGCAATCATCAAGCATTTCGCCAATGGTTAACCCCGGGTTGAGCGATGCAGCTGAATCTTGAAAAATCATACGAATATGGCGACATTGATTATCGCGTACGCCATTATCTTCGATAATATTATTCTCGAGCAAAATTTGCCCGCTATCAGCAGTATCAGCTCCAGAAAGTAGTTTTGCTAATGTACTTTTACCTGCACCTGTTTCACCAATTATGGCAATACTTTCGCCTTTACCGACACAAAACGAAATATTTTTAAGTACTTCAAACTTTTTACGTGAAAAAAGCCCAGCTCGCACATTGAATGTTTTTGATAGTGCTTGTACTTTTAGTAGCGGCTGCATTATTTCATGTCCTTAATTAACGGAAAATGGCACGCATAACTATGACCATGATGCTTAGTAAGGGTGGGAGTTACCACGCAGGCTTTTTGTGCTTGCGGACAACGCGGCCCGAGGCGGCAGCCAATAGGCAAGTGTTGCAGGGTAGGGATAGTCCCTTTAAGTGCATAAAAAGGTTCTTTATGGGCTAAACCTTGTTCGTAGTCAGGCAAGCTTTTTAGTAATGCTTGCGTGTATGGATGGCGAGGCTGTTTAAATATTTCATGGGTTGGGCCTGCTTCAACCATTTGCCCGCAATATAAAACATGAATGCCATGCGACCAATGTGCAATCTCTTCAAGTTCATGAGAGATCATCAAAATAGACATGTTTTTAAGTTGGTTTAAGCTTTTTAGTAGTCTAAATACTTGTGCGCGAGTTGTGCTCTCAAGTGCTGTAGTTGGCTCATCAGCGATTAATAACTTAGGCGTGCGAGCAATGGCCATCGCAATCATTACTTTTTGACATACGCCCTCTGAGAGCTCATGTGGGTAACTACTTAGTACCGCTTCGTGGTTTTTAATGCCCACCTTATGAATAAGCGCTTTTACTCTGTCTTTTCTCTCGCGGTTGCGCTTTAAAAAGAAACCTTTAGTTGCGATCTCTGGGAGTGTTTCGGCAATTTGGTCAAATATTTTAGCAGTTGGGTCAAGGCAGCGACTTGGATCTTGGTAGATCATCGCTATATCTTGGCTTACTATTTTACGGCGTTTCTCTGGGCTTAAACGCATTAAGTCTACGCCGCGCCAATGAATACGGTCGGCAGTAATGTCCCAGCGTTCGTTCAATACACCAATAATCGCTTTTGCTATTAGGCTTTTACCAGAGCCAGACTCGCCCACAAGCGCATGTACTTCGCCCTCTTTTAAGCTAAAGCTCACTCTGTCTACGGCTCTAATTACAGTTTCAGAGGTACGTAGTTCAATTGTTAAGTTACGAACATCGAGTAATTGCATTTAATCAGCCTTACGTGCTTTTAGCACTTGTCGCAGGCCATCGCCTACTAAATTAGTAGATAACACGGCTAAAAATAATAGTATACCAGGTAGCGCTACAGTCCACGGTGCTAAATAAATAAGGCCTAAGTTTTCGGCTAATATTGCGCCCCATTCGGTCGTTGGTGGCTGAGCCCCTAATTTTAAAAATCCCAGTGCTGAAATATCTAATATAGCGGTAGAAAGCGCCATCGTGAATATAACCACAATATGCTCATAAATATTAGGAAAAATACCACGCGATATAATATGCCAATTAGACGCACCATCTAGTCTAAACGCAGTAATGTAATCTTTACTTAATTCATCAACAATCAGGTTACGTACTGAGTGAATAAACTGCGGCAGTAATGCTAAAATAATTGCCCATACGGTATTCATTAAACCCGGGCCGAGTATGGCGATTATTATTATTGCCAGTAACAAAGAAGGAATAGAAAGGGTTATATCAAGCAAGTGATTTAAAAAGCTTGAACGCAGCCCTTTACTAATCCCTGCAAAAGTACCCACTAATACACCAAAAATAGTCGTGATTAGGGCGGCTACAACAGAGAGGCCAAACGTATACGTAGCACCATTCATTAAGCGTGAGAGTACATCACGGCCTAAATCATCGGTACCTAAAAGAAAGCGTACATCGCCCATTTCTCGCCACGATGGCGGAATAAGCAGTGCATCAGTGTGTTGTTGGTTTACACCATACGGGGCTAAAAAAGGAGCGGTGGCGGCTAATAGTGCAAACGCCATAAATATCCATAAACCAACCAAAGCAGGGTGGTTATTTTTAAACTTTCGCCAAAATCGCGCCAGTGGCGATTTATTCGACTCTTCAGAAAATAAATTAAACTTTGCCATGGGCCTGATTCCGCGAGAGTGGATCGAATAACGTGTAAGTAAGCTCAGCTGTAATAGAAGCTAAAATAACAAATAAAGACACTGCCATTAACCCGCCTTGAATTGCAGGAAAGTCACGCTGATAAATACTATCGATTAACCATCGGCCAATACCCGGCCACGAAAAAATAACTTCGGTAATCATCGCAAGCGTTATTAGCGTACTAAATTGCAAACCAATTTGCTTAATTACCGGCAGTAATGCATTGCGCAGTGCATGGTGCATGATAAGTTGGCGGCGGTTAAGGCCTTTTGCCCTAGCTGTTTTAATAAAGTTTTGATCCATTACTTTAAGCATAGACTCGCGAGTAAAGCGCACTAATACAGTGGTTGGATACATAGCCAGTACAATAGTTGGAAGTGTTAAATGGCGCAGCGCATCAACAAAGGCCATTCCTTTATATGGAAAGCCAGCCAGTGCAATATCAATTAAAATAAACCCAGTACTGGCGGGTATTTCGTAAAGGAGCCCCATTCTGCCCGACATAGGAAACCAGCCAAGCTTTAATGAAAAAACCATTATTAATAACAATGCGAGCCAAAATACAGGCATTGAATAACCCACAATAGTGGTAGAGTTTATAAGCTTGTCGGGCCAACGTTTATGATACCCAGAGCCTAAAATGCCAGTCGGTACACCAATAACAACCGATACAATTAATGCGTATACGCTTAGCTCTAAAGTAGCCGGTAGCAAATCAACAATATGGCTAAACACACTATTACCAGAGGCAAACGAAAGGCCCCAATCACCCTGAAATATTCGCCCTAAAAAGGCAATGTATTGCATAAAGTAATTGCTGTTATATAAATATTTGTCTTCAAGCTCACTATGCTGTGCAAAGTTACTACTTGGTATGCCGCTTAAATTACTTAGCGGATCACCGGGAAATAAATACGCCAGTGAAAACGTAAATACGCTGAGCATCAGTATCATAAAAAAGAACAAACCAAGGCGACGTAAAATATAATCTAAGATCATTATTTCTTCCTCGCATTGGCAAGCGAAATAGCGCCAAATGGGCCAAGTGTTATGCCTTCCACGTCGGCGCTACTCGCTTGAAAGCGCAGGCCATGAGCAATCGGTAATAACGGCAGCTCTTGAATAATTAAGCTTTGTGCGTCTTCGTAGTATTTTTTACGTTTGTTTAAATCAGTAGTGTCTAGTGCTTGAGTAAGCAATAAGTCAAATTGGGGATTACACCAGTTTGCTGGGTTTTTACCACTAAAAGTAGCGGTACAACTCAGCAGTGGGCTAAAAAAGTTATCAGGATCGGGTGTATCTGCGGCCCAACCAAGTAATACACTGTCGTGCCTATGCTCGCCAATACGTTGAATAAACGTGTTCCACTCATATTCTACAATGCTTACATTAACGCCCACTTTGCGTAAATCACTTTGCATAAGCTCAGCCATTTTTCGCGCGTTAGGGTTATAAATACGACTCACAGGCATAGCCCATATCGTCATATCAAAGCCATCAGGTAAGCCTGCTTCAATTAGTAACTTTTTAGCAAGTTCTGGATCAAACGTAGGTATATCTTCTTGTGGCTCAAATGCCCAAGAGGTTGGCGGCAAAATAGATTGTGCGCGAGTACCATTACCGTAATAAACCGCCTGCATTATTTTATCTACATCTATTGCATGTGCGAGTGCTTGGCGTACGCGCAAGTCGTCAAACGGGGCACGTTCTGTATTAAACGCCCAATAACCTATATTTAAGTTCGTTTCTTTTTCAACGTTTATATCATCACGTTGCGCTAAAATACTCAATTGCGCACTACTTGGATGAGCCGTTACATCGCACTCTTTAGTCAGCATTTTTGCTATACGCGTAGTGCCGTTAGGGGTTATGTCGTAAACCAATTGTTCAAGTGCAACGTCGTGCTTCCAATAAAGTGGATTACGGTAAAAGCGTACAAGGTGATCTCGGCGGTATTCTTTGTAAATATACGGACCAGTGCCAATAGGGTACTGATCAAATAAGTTTTCTTGGTTTTTTTTCTTAAGTTCCATGGCGTATTCTTCTGAAAGTACCACGGCAAAGTCGGTGGCCATATTAGCTAAAAAGCTACTTTCAGGATTAAACAATTCAAAACGGACTTGGTAATCAGACACACGCACAATTTTACGAATGAGTTGATCAATCCCCACACTTTGAAAATACGGGTAATTGGCATCGCCCACAAAGTGATATGGATTGTATACATCGAATAATCGGCTAAAAGTGAATATAACGTCGTCGGCGTTAAAATCCCGCGATGGGGTAAAATAAGAAGTTGTATGAAACTTTACATCTTTACGCAAGGTAAAGGTAACCGATTTACCATCTTTACTAATTTTCCAATCGGTTGCTAACTCACTTTGAAATTCTGCCGTAACAGGGTCAATGCTAATTAAACGGTCGTATAATTGGTTAGCAATTATATCAATAGTTGAACCGGTGGTCGTGACTTGCGGATTAAACGACACAGGGTTAGCTTCAGCGCAATAAACTAAGCCTTGGTTTTTTTCTTCTATGATTTCTTCTTTGCTATCAAGGCAACCAACTAAAGTGGTGGCAAGCAAAACAAGTAATAATTTATGCACCCGCATAACCTCTGACTATTGTTGATCCAACAAGTTGTATTTTTTAAGATAACCACGTAATTGATGATACGTTAAACCAAGTACTTCTGCAGTTTTCTTTTGATTAAATTGGCTATGTTCGAGCGCTTTATTAATCATGTTTATTTCAAAGTCGTTAGAACGCTCTTTTAAGCTGCACGGAAATTGAATATCAACGGATGAATCATTGCTTGTTTGAGTAATCGGCGGCGCAACAACAATAGGCTCGGCATTAACAGTTTGAGCCGCTATAGGTGCTTTAATGCGCGCTTTTGGTCTAAATGGGCTATCGAATGGGTCTAAAATAATCTGGTGAACGGGGATATGTTCACTACCGTGGCGATACAAACTGCGTTCAACCACATTTTTAAGTTCACGAATATTACCAGGCCAATCATAACTAAGCAGTGTTTCTGTTGCGCTTCGGGTAAAACCGCTAAAGAGTTCCCACTCTAAATCGCGTGCCATATTCATCGCAAACTGCTCAGCAAGAAGCATAATATCGTCTTGGCGTTCGCGCAGTGGCGGCAGGGTAATTACATCAAAGGCAAGGCGATCGAGTAAGTCACTTCTAAATTCACCTTGCTCAGCTAAATAAGGAAGATCTTCGTTTGTAGCACACACTAAGCGTGTATCTACTTTTACAGTTTGTTTGCCGCCAACACGTTCAAACTCACCGTATTCTATAACTCGCAGCAGTTTTTCTTGTACCATAGCTGAGGTATTAGCTAATTCATCTAAAAACAGTGTGCCGCTGTTAGCGCGTTCAAAACGACCTTCGTGGCGTTTGCTTGCCCCCGTAAAAGCACCGCTTTCGTGGCCAAACAATTCACTTTCGAGTAAGTTTTCGTTAAGCGCTGCACAGTTAAGTTTTACGTAGTTTTGATCCCAACGCTTAGATAAAAAGTGTAAGCGTGCTGCTATTAGCTCTTTACCTGTGCCGCGTTCACCAATAATAAGTACCGGTTTATCTAAATTAGCCAGTTGCGATACCTGATCTAATACAGACAGAAAGCTATCTGATTGGCCGAGTAAATTATCCTGTTGGCGATATTGGCTCATATTTCCTAACTCTTGGTCATTTTTACTAACAGTTAGTGTATTTCATAAGTAGGGATAACTAAAGAAATTTGTATATTTAGTTTAACGTAATGAAAATAAAGTGTATTTTAACTTTTAAAAAGTTGGCAAGCATATTGATACTAGTTATAGCAGACTAACTAAGTTTTAATTACAGAGGTAAATGTTATGGGAATTTTTTCACGTTTTGCAGATATTGTTAATTCTAATATCAACGCCATTTTAGATAAAGCAGAAGACCCAGAAAAAATGGTTCGTCTGATTATTCAAGAAATGGAAGACACGCTTGTTGAAGTACGTTCTACATCAGCTAAAACATTGGCTGAGAAAAAAGAAATTGTACGCCGCTTAGATACGCTTAAGGCACAGGTAAGCGATTGGCAAGGTAAAGCCGAACTGGCTTTAAGTAAAGACCGCGACGATTTAGCGCGCTCAGCCCTGCTTGAAAAGCAAAAGTCGGCAGATGCCGTTGCTTCAGTCGCTAGTGAACTTGAACATGTAGAGTCTCATATTGAGAAACTACAGCAAGAAGTAACGACACTACAAGAAAAGCTAGCAGATGCGAAATCTCGTCAAAAAGCAATTATACTTCGCCAACGTTCGGCTGAGTCGCGTCTTGAAGTGAAAAAGACACTTGATAGTTCAAAAGTAGAAGACGCACTTAACCGCTTTGAACGTTACGAAACCAAAATTGATGGACTAGAATCTCAAATTGAGTCTTACGATTTAGGTAAAAAGACGTTAGCGGACGAAATTGCTAATCTACAAAAAAATGAAAAGATAGATGATGAGCTAGCCGAACTTAAAAAGAAGCTAGCTGATAAATAATTTATAAAGGGGCACTTAAAGTGCCCCACTGCTTAAAAACATCAAAACGGATTGTCAGGAGAGGATTATGTTTGATTCAGACGTAATAATTGTACCATTTGTTATATTTATGATTTTTGTTGCACCGCTGTGGTTAATTTTACATTACCGTAGCAAAAAACAAGTAAGCCAAGGTTTAAGTGAACACGAACATCGCCAGTTACTTGAGCTTGCACATAAAGCCGAAAAAATGGCAGACAGGGTTGAAACACTTGAAGCATTACTTGATCAAGAGTCACCACAATGGAGACGCAAAGTATGAGTGCCAAACGCGAATTATTAAGAGACCCACAACGCGGTAAAATAGCCGGAGTATGTGCGGGATTAAGTGACTACTTTAATATGGAGTTATGGTTAGTTCGCATTATATTTGTTAGTGCGGTACTGCTAACGGGTGGCCCATTATTTGTGGTAGCGTATATTGCAGCCTGGTTCATTTTAGATAAAAAAGAGCCCGCAACAGTGCAAACTAAAAGCTCAACTAAAACTGACGATCCGCTAGAAGTAAAATTTAAAGTATGGCAAAAGGGCGAGCCACCGCGCCGCGCATTGCAAGATTTAAAAGAGCGTTTAACGCGTGTAGATACTCGCCTTCAAGATATGGAGCGCCATGTAACTTCAAGCGAGTTTACGGTGAGCCGTGAAATTAACAAACTTTAAAGGATTTAATAGCACCTTATTTGCAGCGTGATAAATTACGGCAAATTAGGTGCAAGACACTTTATGAGCCAATCATTTGCAAAAAAGACCTTTAAAAGTATTAAAGGCAAAGCACAAAAAGCCCTTCATCGCAGTTTAGACCAACACGTAAAACTTGCCGTAACTGGCCTAAGTGGTAGTGGTAAAACAGCCTTTATTACCGCACTTGTTAAACACTTAACAACCCAAGCGGACGATAAAAACTTACCTTTTTTTGATGTAATGCGCGAGCACCGCCATGTGGCCACTAAAGTTGTGCCGCAAGAGGCGTTAAGAGTTCCTACGTTTAACTATACGCGCGCGCTAAATTCATTATTACCAAGCGATGGGATGCCTACATGGCCTGCATCAACCGAGCGGATTAATACGCTGCGCTTGGCAATAAAGTATCAGAGTAATGCAGGGCTGCGCGGCCACTTTTCGCCGCAATCAACGCTTTATTTAGATATTATTGACTACCCCGGTGAATGGCTCCTTGATTTACCTATGCTTGAGCAAAGCTATTCTCAATGGTGCGAGCAGCAATACCCGTTATTAACTCAGCCTTCGCGCGTAAACACATCAAGTGATTTCTTAATGGCCGTTGAGCAACTTGACTTAAACGCTCCCGTTGATGAAAACGCACTTGCTCATATTGCTCAGCTTTATCAAAGCATGTTAGTAGGGCTTAAAAAAGACACCAAACTTGCCATGTTGCAACCTGGGCGCATGCTAATGCCTGGCGACTTACAAGGCGCGCCATTGTTATTGTTTTTTCCGGTATCGGGTAAAGTAAATAGTGACGATGTCGTTGCGGGTTCTAATTTAGCGCATTTAATTAAGCGCTTTAACGCTTATATAAAAGAAGTTGTAAAACCATTTTATAATGAGCATTTTAGACACTTCGATCGCCAAATTGTACTTGTAGATGTACTTAGTGCATTAAACGAAGGGCACGAAACACTCCAAGAGCAAAGCAGTGTAATAAACCAATTACTCGCACACTTTAACTATGGTGAATCGGGCTTTTTTAAACGTTTATTTAAGCCCAACATAGACAAAATATTATTTGCAGCTAATAAGTCAGATCATATAAGTGCTAAGCACCATAAAGATTTAGCACTGCTACTTGATTCGCTCGTGCATGAGCAAAGCAATCATTTAAAGTTTGATGGTGTGCAAATAGAAACCATGGCAATGTCGTCAATTACAGCAACGCAGCCGCGCCAAATTGCCGACAAAGGCCAAACGCTTGACTGCATTTACGGTAAACCATTACACGAGCCTGATTGGCTTACGTATTTACCGCCGCAACCTCCCTCGCGGATGCTTAATAAAAGTGAGTGGCCAGCACAGGGATTTGAGTTTTTATCGTTCTCTCCAATGCCGAGCCCCGATAAACAACTAAAACATATTCGATTAGATCATGTCATGCAGTACCTGCTAGGAGACAAATTAACATGAGTGAGTCAAACCAACCATTTCAAGCAGGGCGTCGTATAGATACGCAAAGCATTGAGCAAAACGAACCCGTTTTAGCACCTGCAAAAATTATTCAGCACGGACAAAGTGATTACGAAGAACTTGAAGATGAAGCACTAGAGCCAGAAATAGATCTAGAGCCTGTATATAAAAAGTCAAAGTGGCAAACACTTAAAGGTGTTTTTGCTATTAGTTTTATAGTGCTGGTGCTTTTAGAGTTTGCGTACTCGTTATTATTTGCTTTCGAGCAGTCAATTATCTTAGGCAGCGTTTATTTAACTGCGGTTGTAAGTGGCGTGCTGCTAATAGGGCGCTTATTGTGGCGAGAGTACCGAATGCTGCGCAGTTTAAAGCGTAACCAACTGCACCGAGTTGAAGCCGACAGGCTTTTAAACAGCGAGCAAGTAGGCGGTGCATTACCTTGGCTCGAAAAGCTTAATAAACACCAAGAGCTTGATAACTTTGAAACCTTTAAAAACCAAGTAGCGACGCATCACAGCGACAAAGAAATAATGACGCTGTACGCCAATAGTTTATTAATAACCCAAGACACCAAAGCTAAAAAGCTTATAAATCGTTTTGCGACTGAATCCGCACTGCTAGTTGCCCTAAGCCCACTTGCGCTGGTGGATATGATGGCTGTGCTTTGGCGCGGTACTAAGTTAATAGAACAAATTGGTAAAATTTACGGCATTGGTTTTGGCTACGCGAGCCGTATAAAGTTATACCGTATGCTGATAAAACAAGTAATGTTTGTAGGCAGTGCTGAGCTTGTATCTGACCTTGCTGCAACTGCACTAAGTGCTGAGCTTTTAGGTAAGCTTTCGGGGCGGGCAGCGCAAGGTGTCAGCGCCGGTATTTTTACAGCGCGTATTGGTTACAAAGCAATGGAGCTTAGTCGCCCATTACCACGGCTTGAAAACAAACGCAGCTTACTAAAAGGCACTGTGCAAAGCATCGCAGGTAAAATTATGAGCCGTAAAAAGGCTGAACCAACACACTAGATTAGCAGTGGCAATATTTGTGTACAAACATGAGCTGCATGGTTTTTACACAAATAGCCATCTGAGCATCCGGCATGCTTGCTGTTTGTAAGCGCATACGTTTTGATTGTTGAATCGCAAAAACATAATAATCAAAAAATGAGCCTACAATGAGCAAGCATCATATAAACACCCAGTGTATTCACGGACCACAAAAAGCAAACGACCCGCACGGCGCACTCACTTCTCCTTTGTATCAAACCTCTACCTTTCATTTTGAAAATGCCGCACAAGGTGCTGCGCGTTTTGCAGGCGACGAACCTGGCTATATTTATACGCGTTTAGGAAACCCTACAACCACAGAACTTGAACAAAAAGTTGCTCAACTCGAGAGTTGTGAAGCAGCAGCTGCAACCGCAACGGGTATGGGGGCTGTATCTGCCTCAGTACTGAGCTTTTTATCGCAAGGAGATCACCTTGTTGCTTCAAGTGCTTTGTATGGTTGTACCTTTGCGTTTTTCTCGCATATGTTGCCGCGCTGGGGAATCGAAGTCACTTTTGTTGATATGACCAACGAGGACGAACTACGCGCTGCCATCAAACCTAATTCAAAAATGATATTTGTAGAAACGCCAATCAACCCCACTATGGCGGTGATTGATTTGGCACTCATTGGCGCAGTTGCTAAAGAGCACAACTTAATTAGTGTGGTCGACAACACCTTTTTAACGCCGCTACTGCAATCGCCCAAAAAATACGGTATCGACATAATAATGCACAGTGCGACCAAGTACTTAAACGGCCACGGAGACGTAGTCGCCGGTATTGTATGTGGATCGCTTGAGCACATAACACACATTAAAATGACCGTACTAAAAGACATTGGTGCAACCATAAGCCCGCACGACGCATGGCTAATTAATCGAGGCCTAAAAACACTCGCTATTAGAATAGAGCGCCATTGTCAAAGCGCACAAACAATAGCCGAATATCTAGAAGCGCATCCACAAGTAAGCACCGTATATTACCCGGGGCTTAAATCGCACCCAGGTTATAAGTTTATTGGTAATCAAATGAAAGCCGCTGGTGGTGTTATTGCGTTTGAAATAAAAGGCACGCTACAAGATGGCGCACAATTTATTGATAGTATGAAACTTTGTACACTTGCAGTAAGCCTTGGCGACGCTGAAACACTGATTCAGCATCCTGCATCTATGACTCACTCGCCTTATACGCCAGAGGAGCGAGCCGCCGCTGGAATAAGTGATGGGCTGATCAGACTCTCGGTTGGGCTTGAAGATGTTAACGACATTATTAGTGATTTAAACCAAGCTTTTACTAAAATTGGTTAGGTGTAATTAATTGTATACACATAAAAACAAGCTACAGGCCTTTATTTAAAGGTCTGTATTTTTGGTGTGCCACAGGTGTAATTTTAACTTTACGATTGAGGTGATCGCGCCAAATACTGATGTTAGCCTGTCTATTAAACTTTTCTTCACTTTTGCATAGTATGGGGTCATTCGATATTCAATAGGTTTGAGTATCACACTGACACCGATTTAGGGCTCACACCCAAGAAGGTACTTATGGCTAAAGCAAGTAAATACACATCCAAAACACCAGACGAAAATGGTGTTATACACTGGAGTGATGAAGAAAATAAAATTTGGTCTGAGCTTGTAGCGCGCCAACTTGCATGCATTGAAGGCAAAGCCTGCAACGAGTACATGCAAGGGTTAAAAAAGATTAACCTGCCGCACGATCGTATCCCGCAGTTAAGCGAACTAAACGAAGTGTTACTAGCCACTACCGGTTGGCAAGTTGCACCAGTACCTGCGCTTATCGACTTTGATGAGTTTTTTAGATTACTGGCAAACAAGCAGTTTCCGGTAGCTACATTTATTCGTAGCCGCGAAGAGTTTGACTACCTACAAGAGCCAGATATTTTTCATGAAATATTTGGCCATTGCGCCATGCTAACTAACCCTGACTTTGCCGAGTTTACACACAAGTACGGGCAATTAGGTTACGCAGCGCAGAAAAAAGACCGTGTATACCTTGCGCGTATATACTGGTTTACGGTTGAATTTGGTTTAATGCAAACCGAAGACGGTCTGCGTATTTACGGCGGCGGCATTTTATCAAGCCCAGGGGAGACTCAGTACGTATACTCAAATACGCCAGAAATCACCCCAATGAATGTGCTTGATGTACTGCGTACGCCGTACCGTATTGATATTATGCAACCACAGTACTACACCATAAATTCGATTCATGATCTGTTTGATATATCGCAAATGGATATTATGACTTTGGTTGAGCGAGCTAAAGAGCTTGGTTTGCACGACCCAAAATTTCCACCAAAAGAAAAATTAGCCAGTTAAATATTAATGCTAAAAAAGCTAAAAGTAAGGATTTAGAATGTCTTCATTAAGTGCACAAAAATGCGAAGCCTGTCATGTAGATGCGCCAAAAGTATCTGACGAAGAGTTAGCGCAATTAATTACTAAAATCCCAGACTGGGTACCAGAAGTACGTGACGGCATTATGCAGCTTGAGCGTGTTTATAAATTTAAAAACTTTAAACAGGCTATCGCGTTTACTAACAAAGTAGGCGACATGGCAGAAGACGAAGGCCATCACCCAGGTTTATTAACCGAGTGGGGCAAAGTAACGGTTACATGGTGGAGCCATTCAATTAAAGGCCTACACAAAAACGATTTTATTTGCGCAGCTAAAACAGACGACGTATTTAACACGCTGTAAAGAAAACTAATTGGGCAAACCAACAAAAGCACTTATTTTATAAGTGCTTTTTTGGTTTTGGGAGGTCATTGCTAACAATGAGCAGCTCGGTATTGTTTTTATCGGCGTAGGTTGGGTTGAGTGAAACGAAACCCAACTTTTTACGTCTTAGAATATTCAATTTTATTGTTTTCTCTAAAGAGTTAGACTCAGAATGAAGAAGGTTAATCATTTAAGGCTTTTTATATGGAATATGTTTATCACTACACTTCTGCAGATGGTTTAAAGGGAATTTTAGAGAGTAAAAGTTTATGGGCTACTAATACAGAGTATTTAAATGATTTTAGAGAAATTAAGGAAGGTATTGATACGATAAAATCGCTTAGACAGAACTTGTATGAATTTTCACAAAGAAAACTCGAAAAAATCTATGCCAAGCATAAAAATATGCCTTTAGAGATTATCCAAGAAGCAATGCAAAATAAAAAAGTGCATCTCGCAAATCATTTTTTAAAGTTTCTGTGGGATATAATTGATAATAATAGCATTGATGAAATTTACACGACTTCATTTACAACTAAGCATGATAGTTTAAATCATTGGCTTACCTACGGGTCAGAGCAAACCTCATACTGTATAAAGTTTAACAAAGAAAAGCTATTTGATGATATGTATTTCAGACAACGAAAATTTTTGAGTGGCTATGATAATGTTGACTACGAACCGGCTACGAATATTTTTCACTCTTTGCTCGAGGAACATTACCTTCCAGAGGTTTTAGGTTACATCTTAAATTCAAATTTAGATTTAGATTTAGATAAGAAAGAACTTGATAAAAAATGTGCTATAGCTGCAATTGAAATTTTTAATGAAGTTATTTTTAAGATTGCCAGTATTAAAGATAGAGCATTTAAGTATGAGGAAGAGTATCGTTTTACCCTATTTCATCCTGGTTCGGTAATGCTAAATGACGATGACCAAATTGATTACTTTGATTTCATAGATTCTTCTGATATCGACTTTTTAGAGCAAGGAGAGCAAGGAGATAAAGATGGAAAGCACTTTCCTTTATGCTATCGCACTCTTAAATCTGGCATTATAGCCCCATATAGAGCGATACCTTTTCCTAAAAATTCAATTGAAGAAATTATAATAGGACCATCAGAAAATAATGAGTTGGCTGTTAAAGGCTTAAAGTCCCTTTTGAGTTCATTAAATTTTGATGTAGAAGTGTCTAGTACTAAAACTTCATTTAGAAGAATTTAAAAAAGCTCTAAACCCAAAGGGCTTAGAGCTTTTCTATGTACAATTAAAGTTTAGCTAAAATACTTAACTTTAAAGTACTGTTGGGTTTCGTTTCACTCAACCCAACCTACTATTACTCATCAATTGAGCGGAGTAGGGCGTTTATGCCTACTTTTTCACGTGTTTGCTTATCTACTTTTTTCACGATGATTGCAGC
Organism: Pseudoalteromonas sp. NZS37; assembly: GCF_015864265.1. NCBI lineage: Bacteria > Pseudomonadati > Pseudomonadota > Gammaproteobacteria > Alteromonadales > Pseudoalteromonadaceae > Pseudoalteromonas > Pseudoalteromonas sp. NZS37. Next base: position 15,893 of record NZ_JADYXL010000009.1, read on the forward strand.
GTAAAGGCTGTGGGTGCCATCTTTTGACGGTAATGCGCCTGGTACAACTACTGCGCCTGCTGGTACGCGGCCGTAGTGAATTTCGCCAGTTTCGCGGTCATAAATACGGGTGCTTTGGCTGATGTAAACGCCCATTGAAATTACCGCGCCTTCTTCAACAATTACGCCTTCCACAATTTCAGAACGTGCGCCAATAAAGCAGTTGTCTTCAATGATGGTTGGGTTAGCTTGTAGAGGCTCTAAAACGCCGCCTATGCCTACGCCACCTGATAAATGTACGTTCTTACCAATTTGTGCACATGAGCCTACAGTCGCCCATGTATCAACCATAGTGCCGTCGTCAACGTATGCGCCAATATTTACGTACGATGGCATAAGTACGACGTTTTTACCTACAAAGCTGCCTTTACGGGCTACTGCGTTTGGCACTACGCGCATACCGCCTTGTTGAAATTGCTCTGGCGTATAGTCGCTAAATTTAAGTGGTACTTTGTCGTAAAACTGGTTTACGCCGTCGTTCATTGGTTGGTTGTCGCGAATACGAAACGACAGTAATACTGCTTTTTTAAGCCACTGGTGTACAACCCATTCACCTGATATTTTTTCGGCAACGCGTGCTGCGCCGCTATCAAGTAAATCAAGTGCGTCGATAATAGCTTGTTTTACGTCGCTTGATACTGTGTTTGGGCTAATGCTATCGCGGTTGTCCCATGCGTTTTCGATCATCGTTTTTAAATCTGACATGTGTGTCCTCTATTCTGTTTCGGCGTTGAATTTTTTACGTAATGCCTGATGAATTTTTGCTTGCTCTTCATCAGTCAGCGCTTGGTATTCGTTATTAGATACGACAAAGAAATCCTCGGCACGTTCACCTACCGTTGTAATGCGGGCAGCGTGAATGTGTAGTAAATGCGCTTGGAAAACTTCGGCTATTTTGGTTAGTAAACCTTGTATATCGACGGCTTGAATTTCTATTAAGCTACGGTCTTTGCGTGCATGTGGGCGCAACACAATTTTAGGTTTAATATTAAAATCTTTAAAGCGTTGAGAGCGGCTCTTTTTAAAGCGAATCTTTTTACGCGGATCGCTCAGAGCTTGCTCAAGCCCGCGTTTAATTGATTGCGCTCGACCACTTGCAATAGGGTCGCCACTTACTTCTAGTATTACAAAGCTAAACAAGACGTAGCCGTCTTTTGTGGTCAGTACTTGCGCGTGTTGTATTTGCGCTTTTTTAGAGCCAATCACACTTACTAATCGGGCAAACAGTGGGCCAGAGTAGGGGCTGTATACAAATACTTGTGTGCCACCATGCATAGCTTTGTTAGATACAACAACACTTGGCTGGCTTAAGTCTGTGCTACTTAATAAATGTTCACTTTGCCATGATATTTGTTGTTCGCTAAAGGCGGTAAAGTAGTTGGCTTTAAAGCGGCTCCAAATTAAATCAATTTTTTCCTCTTGATAACCCAGATTTATTAAGCGTTGTTTAGCTTGGTGCTTTTTATCGCGAATTTGGTCGCGTTGATCCATTGGGTTTTCGAGTCCTAGGCGCAAAGCGCGCTGCGTGTGTAAGTAGAGCTCACGCAGTAGGGTGTTTTTCCAATCGTTCCATAAGTTGTCGTTGGTTGCACGTATGTCGGCAACGGTTAAACAATATAAGTAGTCGAGTTGGCGCTCTGTTTTAACACGTGTAGCGAAGTCTTTTATTACAGCAGGATCGTTAATGTCTTTACGCTGTGCGGTAACAGACATAAGTAAATGATTACTTACAAGCCATGCTATTAGTTTTCCATCTGATGACGCAAAACCATGTAACTTAGCGAATGCAATGGCGTCAACAGCGCCAAGTTCTGAGTGGTCGCCACCTCGCCCTTTAGCAATGTCGTGAAATATACCGGCTAAATAAAGTAGCTCTGGTTTGTCCATTCGAGTGACTATTTCACTGCAAATAGGAAACTCGCTAATGCCTGTTTTATCAAAATATTCGTAAATGTTTTTGATTAATTTGTGAGTGTGCTCATCTACGGTGTAGGCGTGAAACAAATCAAACTGCATTTGCCCAAATATATTACGCCACTGCGGTAAGTAGGCGGCAAGCATGCCGTGCTTGTGCATGAGCGTAAATGCGCGGCCCATGCCGTTAGGATGTTTAACTAAGCGTAAAAAGGCTTCGCGACAGGCTGCGTAATCTTGCAAATCGCCCAATAAACGACGGCGCACTTGGCGAATAGTACGAATAGTACTTGGGTAAATATGCGTTATTGCTGGGTTATCGGCTATGTGCTCAAACAATACAAAGAGTTGGTCGCGTCTAAAAAATACCGACGGATCTTTTACGCGTATTTGATGACCTACTTGCTCAAAGTTTCTGTCGAGTTCTATTGCTGCCACAGCACTACTTTCGGGCATTATACTTTGTTCAAAGTATGAAAGTAGCATTTGGTTAAGCTCGCGCACGCGGCTCATTATTCTAAATAAGCGTTTCATCATACGCTCAACAGAGGCTTTACCGTCGCTACCAAAACCTAAAATTTCGGCGGCTTGCGGTTGATGATCAAACAATAAGCGGTTTTCAGCTCGACCTGCAGCTAAATGCAGTGCAAAGCGAATGTTCCATAGGTTTTCTAGGCACTCAGAAAGCTCTTGAAACTCTTCGTGAGTTAAGTATCCGTGGCTTATTAACTCTTGCAGGGTTTCGGTTCTAAAATGCTTTTTTGCCACCCAAATAATGGTTTGTAAGTCGCGCAGACCACCGGGGTTTTCTTTAATGTTTGGCTCAAGATTATACGCGGTGCCGTGGCACTTTCTGTGGCGTAAGTTTTGTTCTTGAACTTTGGCAGTAAAAAATTCACCTGAGCGCCATACTGGCGTTTCAAGAATATGCATTTTGAGTTTTTCAAACTCAATGTGGTTACCAAAAATAAGGCGGCTTTCGAGCAAGCTGGTGGCAAAAGTAACGTCTTCACGTTTTTGCTCAATGGCTTGTTCTATCGTACGCACGCTGTGACCAATCTCTAAGTTGAGATCCCATAGCATGGTGACAAACTGGCCTATTTTTTCGCATATTTCTTCGCTTGGCGGTTTAGTTACAAGCAATAAAAAGTCGATGTCGGAGTAGGGATGTAGCTCACCACGTCCGTATCCGCCTACCGCTATTAATGCTAAATCAGGTTCGCGCGCTAAGTCGTAAACATGAAAAAGCTTAATGAGTAGGCGGTCAATAAACTCAGCCCGGGCATTAATTAAATTCCCAACCGGTTGTTTAGAAAATTCGTTATGTAACCATTTATAAAAATAGCTAGAACAATCGCGATAATCACTAAGTTGCTCTGCATCGCTAAGCAACTTTTTTACTTTGTTGGGTAATGCCACGTGGGCTGGCTCCTTGTTGGACCTTTCACACGGATAAGAATTTTCTTATCAAGTGTTTCGGTTTTATTAGTGTTCTATGATCCGCTCGATAGTATCATCTGATCGTAGCGTTAAAATTTCAACACCATTTTCAGTCACTAATAAAGTATGTTCCCACTGTGCAGACAAACTACGGTCGCGTGTTACTACTGTCCAATCATCTTTAAGAAGCTTACATTGGCGTTTACCCGCATTAACCATAGGTTCAATAGTTAAACACATACCTGCTTTTAAGGCCTCGCCGGTACCGGCTTTACCGTAATGCATTATTTGTGGTTCTTCATGAAATCCTGCGCCGATACCGTGGCCGCAATATTCGCGTACAATTGAGTAGTTAAAGCTCTCTGCATATTTTTGAATTGCTGAGCCAATATCACCCAAGCGCACACCTGGTTTTACCATTTTAATAGCAAGGTATAAGCTTTCTTGTGTTACTTCTGCAAGACGCTTAGCTTGAATGTTTGGTGTACCAACGTGGAACATTTTAGATGTGTCGCCGTGGTAACCATCTTTAATGACAGTTACGTCGATATTTACACTGTCGCCTTCTTTTAATGCTTTGTCATTTGGAATTCCGTGACAAATAACATGATTAACTGACGTACAAACTGATTTTGGAAAGCCATGATAATTTAACGGAGCAGGGATTGCTTGTTGCACATTAACAATATAATCATGACAAAGTGTATTTAGCTCATCGGTGGTAACACCTGGCACTACATGAGGGCCGATCATTTCAAGTACATCGGCCGCTAAGCGCCCAGCTACGCGCATTTTCTCTATTTCTTCAGGGGTCTTGATAATAGCGCTCATTGAGGCTCCAAAGTTGAGTTTTTAACATTTATCGTCGAACAAATTTTGCACGCGACGTTGAGTATTTAATTTTAATATGGTATAAAGCGCGCCGTCTTTTTACAAATAAATTCTTAAATGATTTTTTGTATTTAAGGCAAACACAATTTTATTTTAACACACACACGTATCGTCACATACACTTGGGTGCATTTGAAGTTTAATTACTTCGGTGTTGGTGCTATGGGATATGTGGAGGCCTAACCCTAAACAACTATAGAGGATCTATAAAATGGCAAACGTTTCAATGCGCGATATGCTTCAAGCTGGTGTTCACTTTGGTCACCAAGCACGTTACTGGAACCCTAAGATGAAGCCTTTCATCTTCGGCACACGTAACCGTGTACATATCATCAACCTTGAGCAAACTGTACCAATGTTCAACGACGCACTTAAGTTTTTATCAAGTGCTGCAGCAAACAAAGGTAAAGTTCTTTTCGTTGGTACTAAGCGCGCAGCAAGCGACGCAGTTAAATCAGCTGCTTTAGAAAGCGACCAGTTCTTCGTAAATCACCGTTGGTTAGGTGGTATGTTGACTAACTGGAAAACTGTACGTCAATCAATCAAGCGTCTTAAAGACCTTGAAGCACAAAGCCAAGACGGAACTTTCGAGAAATTAACTAAGAAAGAAACGTTAACGCTTAACCGCGAAATGGAAAAGCTTGAAAAGAGCCTTGGTGGTATCAAAAACATGGGCGGTCTTCCAGACGCGCTTTTCGTTATCGATGCTGACCACGAGCACATTGCTATCCGTGAAGCAAACAACCTAGGTATTCCAGTTGTTGCAATCGTAGATACTAACTCTAACCCAGACGGTGTTGATTACATCGTACCTGGTAACGATGATGCTATCCGTGCTGTAAGCCTTTACACTAGCGCTGTTGCAGCTGCTATTACTGAAGGTCGCGAGAATAACATCGTTGCTCAAGCTGAGAAAGACGATTTCGTTGAAGCTGAGTAATTAGCTGTCATCAAGTCTTCATCTTTTTAAGGTGAAGACTTGCTATTCTTGTCGAGCGGGTAACCCGCTTATCTAACCTGATTTCAGATTTGAGGATTTACTAATGGCTGTAACTACTGCCCTAGTTAAAGAATTACGCGAGCGCACAGGCGCTGGCATGATGGATTGTAAAAAAGCGTTAACTGAGACTGATGGCGACATCGAGTTAGCGATTGAAAACATGCGTAAAAGTGGCGCTGCTAAAGCTGCTAAAAAAGCAGGTAACATTGCTGCTGAAGGTACTATCATCATCAAGCAAAACGCTGGTGTTGCAGTACTAGTAGAAGTTAACTGTCAAACAGATTTCGTTGCAAAAGACGTAAGCTTCTTAGCATTTGCTAACAAAGTTGCTGACGCTGCAATTGCTGACACTATCTCTATCGAAGACTTACAAGCTAAGTTTGAAGAAGACCGTGTTGAGCTAGTTACTAAAATTGGCGAAAACATCAATGTACGTCGTCTGCAGTACGTAACTGGTGAAAACCTAGTTGAGTACCGTCATGGCGATCGTATCGGTGTTGTTGTTGCGGGTGTTGCTGATGAAGAAACACTTAAGCACGTTGCAATGCACGTTGCTGCATCTAGCCCTGAATATTTAACACCTTCAGATGTACCAGCCGATGTTGTTGCTAAAGAAAAGCAAGTACAAATCGAAATCGCGATGAATGAAGGCAAGCCTGCCGAAATCGCTGAGAAGATGGTTGTTGGCCGCATGAAAAAATTCACTGGTGAGGTTTCTCTTACTGGTCAAGCTTTCATCATGGAGCCTAAGAAAACTGTTGGCGATATTCTTAAAGAGAAAAACGCAACAGTTACTAGCTTCGTACGTGTAGAAGTTGGTGAAGGTATCGAGAAGAAAGAAGAAGATTTTGCTGCTGAAGTTGCTGCTCAAATTGCTGCTGCTAAAGCTAAGTAAGATTACTATTTGTGAAGGATAATGAAATTAGATGCAATTAAAGTACTATTTGGTTTTGCTTCACAGCTAGAAATTCTTTAAAATAACCGCGCTTTTATGTTTAACATAAGCGCGGTTATTTTTTATCCATAATTCAATAAAAGTTGGCCCCAATACTATGACTATCAATCGCAAACCTATTTTTAGACGTGTTCTTCTCAAATTAAGTGGTGAAGCTTTAATGGGAGACGAAGGCTTCGGCATCGATCCTAAAGTTTTAGACCGTATGGCACAAGAAATTAAAGAGCTAGTAGAGCTCGACGTAGAAGTGGGTTTAGTTATTGGTGGAGGTAACTTTTTACGCGGTGGATCACTTGCAGAAGCAGGTATGAATCGCGTAGTAGGCGATCACATGGGTATGCTTGCAACGGTTATGAACGGCCTTGCAATGCGTGATGCGCTACACCGTGCATTTGTAAATTGTCGTCTTATGTCGGCTATTCCGCTTAATGGTGTATGTGACGCTTATAACTGGGCTGAAGCAATTAGTTTATTGAAAACTGGCCGCGTAGTTATTTTTGCAGCGGGTACTGGTAACCCATTTTTTACTACCGATTCTGCAGCATGTTTACGCGGTATCGAAATTGAAGCGGATACAGTAATTAAAGCGACTAAGGTTGATGGCGTATACAGTGATGACCCTGTTAAAAACCCAGATGCGACGCTTTATACCCACTTAAGCTACAATGAAATCATTGAAAAAGAATTAAAAGTTATGGATTTAGCGGCATTTACTCTAGCCCGCGATCACAATATGCCATTGAGCGTATTTAACATGAATAAATCAGGCGCGCTAAAACGCGTAATTATGGGTGAAGAAGAAGGTACACTTATTTCTTCACAAGCCTCAGATGAAATAATCAAATAATTAGGATTAAACCGTGATTAACGATATTCAAAAAGACGCGCAAGCGCGCATGCAAAAAAGTGTAACTGCACTAGGTAGCCAATTATCTAAAATTCGTACTGGCCGTGCACATCCTGCAATCCTAGATGGCATTATGGTGTCGTACTACGGTGCACCAACGCCTTTAAACCAAGTTGCTAACGTAACAATTGAAGATTCTCGTACACTTGCTATTGGTGTATTTGATAAGTCTTTAGCGCAAGCTGTTGAAAAAGCAATTATGGCATCTGATTTAGGTTTAAACCCTATGTCGGCAGGTACTGTTATTCGCGTACCACTTCCTCCACTTACAGAAGAGCGTCGTAAAGACCTAATCAAAATTGTACGTGGCGAAGTTGAAGGCGGTCGTGTTGCTATTCGTAACATTCGTCGTGATGCTAATGGCGATGTAAAGGGTTTATTAAAAGATAAAGACATATCTGAAGATGAAGCGCGTCAATCGGATGATGCGATTCAAAAGCTTACTGATAAGTTTATTAAAGAAATGGATACTTTATTAGCTGCTAAAGAAACAGAATTGATGGAAATCTAAGCAACTAAAATTATTAGTTTTGAAACGCCGTCTAGGGTATACTAGGCGGCGTTTTTTTATGGAATACTCGATATTTATGGTTCTAGATGCTGACACAATTTCACAGCAATGTTTACCCAAACATGTTGCTATCATCATGGATGGGAACGGACGTTGGGCGCAAGCTAGAAATAGACCTCGTGTGTATGGGCATAAAAAAGGCGTAGACGCAGTTCGTCAATCTGTTCAGTTTTGTACTAAATTAGGGATACAATCGTTAACCTTATTTGCTTTTAGTAGTGAAAACTGGCGCCGCCCTGAAGACGAAGTAAACACTTTAATGGAGCTTTTCTTATTTGTTTTAACAAAGGAAGTTAAAAAGCTTCATAAAAACAATGTAAAACTGACCATTATTGGAGACTTATCACGATTTTCTGAAGGATTACGTAGCAAGGTAGACGCTGCGCATAAGCTGACTGAAAATAACACCGGGTTGCGTTTAAATGTTGCAGCTAATTACGGTGGTCGTTGGGATGTTGCCAATGCGGCAAAACAACTTGCTTTGCAAGTTGCGCAGGGCACACTAAACGCAGAAGATATTACAGAAGAGCGCTTAGCACAGCATATGAGCATGGCAGATCAGGCAGAACCTGATTTACTTATTCGCACTGGTGGCGATGTTCGTATTAGTAATTTTTTACTATGGCAAGTTGCTTATGCAGAACTTTACTTTACCGAGACACTTTGGCCAGATTTTAATGAAGCAGCATTTGCTGAGGCCATTGCGTGTTACGTTGCCAGAGAGCGACGTTTTGGTTGTACGGGCGAACAAATAAAACAATTACTCGCTCAAACCTAAATAGAATAAGGGTCACATTTTGTTAAAACAACGAATTTTAACCTCTCTAGTGCTAGCTCCATTAGCATTGGCTTTGGTTTTTTATACACCGCTTACGTTATTTAGTTACTTTGCTGGTGCAATTGTATTATTAGGCGCATGGGAATGGTCTGCATTTATGGGCCTTTGCGACAAGCTTAAACGTGCTGCCTTTGTTGTGTTTATTGGCGCTTTACTTGCCTTGCTTAATTTACATTGGCCTATTGAATCATTATGGGAAAATGGCAAGCTAGTCGGTGATGCAAATTACGTATTTACGCTTTCGTTTGCTTGGTGGATTGTTGCTAGCTATTTAATTTGGCGCTACCCAGAAATGGCTAAAGCGTGGAATGAAGGCCTAGTTATGCGCGGCATTGCAGGATTATTAACGCTTGTGCCGTTATGGCTTGCACTAAATACACTACGTAGCGCGCAATATGCTGAATCAACTCATTTTGGTTCGGTGCTAATTTTAGTGGTACTCGGTATTGTATGGAGCGCAGATGTGGGTGCTTACTTTACGGGTAAAAGTTTTGGTAAACATAAGTTAATGCCTAAAGTAAGCCCTAATAAAACAATTGAAGGGTTAGCAGGCGGTGTAGTCGCTTCTATTATTTTTGTATTAGCATTTTGTCACTTTACCGATGTTGATTTAGTTGTATGGCCTGTGTACGCGATAATGACAGCATTTATTGCGTTGTTTTCTGCGGTAGGTGATTTACTGGAAAGCATGTTTAAACGTGAAGCTGGTTTAAAAGATAGCGGTCGATGTTTACCAGGACACGGCGGTATTTTAGATAGAATTGACAGCTTAACGGCTGCTGCTCCAATGTTTGTTATGTGCTATGCGTGGACTCTTAGTTTATGAGCCAAAAGCAATTGCTGGTTATTTTAGGCGCAACGGGCTCAATTGGTTTAAGTACACTTGATGTTGTGTCGCGCAATAAAGAGTTATTTGATGTTTTTGTTTTGGCTGCAGGACAAAATGCAAAGAAAATGGCGGAGTTGTGTATTGAACATGAACCGCTTTATGCGATTATGGCTAACCAGCAGGCCGCAGAGCAATTATCTGCGTATTTAGCTAATACTCAGTGCCAAACTCTTGTTATGCACGGTGAGCAAGCAATGAGTGACTTATGTGCTCATCCTGATGTTGACATTGTAATGTCGGCAATTGTAGGTGCAGCTGGTTTACTACCCACATTAAGTGCTGTTGAAGCGGGTAAAAAAGTACTACTAGCTAATAAAGAATCTTTAGTTATGTCAGGTCAGTTGTTTATTGATAAAGTTAAACAACATAAAGCCACTTTGCTGCCAATAGATAGCGAACATAATGCAATTTTTCAATGCCTACCTTCTTCGTTACAAAATGCCAAAGGCGATCAAAAACTACAGCAACATGGCGTAAGTAAAATTTTGCTTACCGGCTCTGGTGGCCCGTTTTTAACGCGTGATATAAATACGTTAAAAGATGTAACCGTAAGTGAAGCCGTTGCACACCCTAACTGGTCGATGGGACAAAAAATATCAGTAGATTCCGCAACTATGATGAACAAAGGCTTAGAGTTTATTGAAGCTAAGTGGTTATTCAATTGTGATGCTAGTGATATTGATGTAGTTATTCATCCGCAAAGTATTATTCATTCAATGGTGCAGTACCACGATGGTTCTATTTTAGCGCAAATGGGTAACCCCGATATGCGCACGCCAATTGCCCATGCACTTGCGTATCCTGAGCGAATTAATGCGGGTGTTAAACCGTTAAACTTCTCTGACATTTGTGATTTTTCGTTTACTAAACCTGATTTTTCTCGTTATCCAAATTTACAATTAGCGATTGATGCGTGTAGTGCAGGGCAGGGCGCGACAACAACGGTTAATGCAGCAAATGAAATAGCTGTGGGCGCATTCTTAAACGGTAAAATTGGTTTTACCGATATATACAAAATAAATGCACAGACGCTAGAAGCTGCAACTTACACCAATGTGCAAAGCCTAGATGAAATTTTAGAGTGTGATAAATTAGCGCGTATTAGCGCTTCAGAATTTATAACAAAAGTGGCGCATTAATATGTTTGATTTTTTTTGGAATCTTGGCTCATTTATTTTAGCGCTTGGTATTTTAGTGGCCATACATGAATATGGCCATTTTTGGGTTGCACGAAAAATGGGCGTTAAAGTGCTGCGTTTTTCAATTGGTTTTGGTAAGCCACTGTTAAAATGGCATGACAAATATAATACCGAATACGTGATTGCCGCTATTCCATTAGGTGGTTATGTAAAAATGCTTGATGAGCGAGTTGATGACGTACCAGCAAATCAACGCCACTTGTCGTTTAACTCTAAATCTGTACAAGCGCGTATTGCTATTGTTGCTGCGGGACCAATGGCTAACTTTTTGTTTGCCATTTTTGCTCTTGCGGTGATGTATATGGTAGGTGTGCAATCGGTTAAGCCAGTTGTTGGCAGCATAACCGAAGGCAGTCGCGCAGAGCAGGCGGGCATTATGCCTTCTCAACATATTATAAAAATTGGTGATGATGACATAACGACATGGCAAGATGCCACGTTTGCGCTTATGTCTAACTTAGGCGAAGAAAGCGTTGAAGTTATTGTTCGTGATAAAAACCTTCAACCACGCGTTAAAACGCTTAATTTAGAGGGTTGGAAGCTTGACCAGCGAGACGTACCACCATTAAGTTCGTTAGGTATTGTGCCATTTAGACCTCAAGCAACTTTAACAATTGCCGCCGTAACTAAAGACTCAGCCGCAGAACACGCTAATTTACAAGTTAACGACACAATTTTGGCTGTAAACGGTGAAACAATAAGCAATTGGCAGCAATTAGTTAATCTTATTACGCAATCAGCTAACAAATCTTTACAATTTAGTGTAAAAAGACAAGATACTATACAAGCCATTACAGTTACCCCTAAAGGGCGCATTGATAATAACGGTATTGAGCAAGGCTTTTTAGGTGTTGCTCCTGTTGTACAGCAATGGCCTGATGGCTATGTAGAGACAAGGCATTACGGCCCGCTCGATAGTATTGTGCGAGGCACAAAAGAAACTTGGCGCTTAATTACACTCAGTTTTGACATGATTGGTAATTTAATTACAGGCCAGGTTTCGGTTAAAAATTTAAGTGGTCCTGTGGGCATTGCAGTAGGCGCTGGAACTAGCGTAAGCTATGGGTTAGTGGCCTTTTTAAGCTTTTTAGCCTTAATAAGCGTTAACTTGGGTGTATTTAATTTATTACCCTTACCAGTGCTTGATGGCGGACACTTAATGTATTACATAATTGAACTTTTTCGTAAAAAGCCGGTCTCTGAAAAGACACAAGAGTTTGGTTTTAAAGTGGGTGCCTTGTTGCTCATTTTTCTAACATGTTTCGCTTTGTTCAATGATGTATCGCGTTTGTAGTTACAGCGTGGCAAATTACTAATTAGAACACGATTGTAAAGCACCACTAGTAAGGTGTTATGCGGTAATACAGTTGTAAAGGATAAAGATAATAAAATGGCTATAAAAAAACATTTGGCAATAACAAGTTTATTGGGTGCAAGTTTTGCAGCCCTAGGCCAAAACTCCTTTATTGTTGAAGACCTGAAAGTTGAAGGTTTGCAGCGCGTAGCACTTGGTGCAGCGCTAACACATATTCCTATTAACGTAGGCGATAATGTTGATGACTATACGATTTCAAAAACAATAAAGTCACTTTATCGTTCTGGGCACTTTGATAACATAAAAGCACTTCGTGATGGCAACAACGTTATTTTTAAAGTAACGGAACGTCCTACCATCAGCTTTATTGAGTTTGAAGGCAATAAAGACATTAAAGACGAGCAGCTTAATGAGTCTCTTGATCAGCAAGATATTCGCCAAGGTGAACCACTTGATAAAACCGTTATCGATAGTATCGAAAAAGGCTTAGTTGAGTTTTTCCACAGCATTGGTAAATACAACGCTAAAGTAGATATCAGTATTACTAAGCTGCCACGTAACCGCGTTAAACTTAAGTTAGAGTTTGATGAAGGTGATGCTGCTTCTATCCGCCAAATTAACTTAGTGGGTAATGAACTTTTTTCTAATGAAGAGCTTCTTAAACTTGCTGAATCGCAGCAAGATTTACCTTGGTGGCAGTTTATGGGTAGCGACCGTTACCAAAAGCAAACCATTGAAGGCGATTTAGAAAAAATTCGTAGTTATTATTTAGACCGTGGTTACCTGCGTTTTAATATCGACTCAACACAAGTTTCAGTGAGCCCTGAACGTGAATCAGTTTACGTTACAGCTAACTTAACTGAAGGCGTAAAATATAAAGTTAAAGGTTTTGACTTTATTGGTGACTTGCTTGGCCGTGAAGACTTAATTAAAAGTGTTATCCCACTTAGAGCGGGTGAGCTTTATAACGGTTCTGTAGTTACTTCATCTGAAGAGTTTATTAAAAGCTACTTAGCACGTTTTGGTTACGCTAATGCTGAAGTGCGTACAATTCCAGAAATTGACGACGAAAAGCAAGAAGTACAATTAACACTATCGGTTAACCCAGGTAAGCGTGTATACGTTCGTCGTATTATTGTTGGTGGCAACCAAAATACGGCAGATGAAGTACTTCGTCGTGAAATGACACAACTTGAAGGCGCATGGTTATCTAATCAAAACCTTGAGCGTTCAAAACTGCAAATTCAACGCCTACCTTACATGGAAACTGTTGATTTTAACGTAGTGCCTGTACCCGGTGTGGATGACCAAGTAGATGTAGACTTTACTGTAAAAGAGCAATCTGCAGGTAGCTTTAATGCTGGTCTTGCTTATGGTTCTTACTTAGGTCTGCAGTTTAATATTGGTGTAACAGAATCTAACTTTTTAGGCACAGGTAACCAAATTGGTTTAAACCTTAATACGTCTACAGGTTCTGAAAGCTTAAGCTTATCGTACACAGACCCATACTTTACGCCAGATGGTGTATCGCAAGGCAGTAGCATCTTTTACAGAAACTACGATGCAAGTAAATTCAGTCTTGTTGAATATAAATCGAAAAGTTATGGTTTAGGCACAAATATTGGTTTTCCGATTGATGCTGTAAATCGTGTTAACTTTGGCGCCCGTTGGATTAAAGAAGAGCTTTCGGATATTGCAGAGTACGAGCAAACGCGTGTACTTCGTGAAACATTCTTAGATCCAGATAACCCAGATGCAGGCTTTGACTTTACTAAGTATGAGCTGAGTGTTGGCTGGTCGCGTATCACCGTTAACCGTGGTTTATTCCCAACAGCGGGTTCGCGTCAAACTCTAAACTTAACAGCAACAACGCCTAACTCAGATCTTCAGTACTTTAAACTGAACTACGATTCGCGTTTTTACTGGCCTATATCAAATGACCACCGTTGGGTATTCTCGACGCGTGCAGCACTTGGTTATGGTAATGGTTATGGTTCTACAAACGGGTATGAGCAAACACTTCCATTCCAAGAGTACTTCCGTATAACGGAAATGGAACTACGTGGCTTTGACCGTAATACAATATTACCACGTGCTGTGTCGCGTATACCGCAGTCTATTCCGGGTACGCCAGGTGCAGACGGTACTACAACCGGTAGCATTGGTGGTGCATCAGAATTTGATATTCTAGTGCCACAAGGTCGTATTGGTGGTAATGCTAAAGCAGTGGCAGGTATGGAGCTAATTGTTCCTACACCATTCTTAGATGAAGAAAATACCAGCTCTGTACGTACTAGCTTCTTTGTTGATGCTGCAAACGTATGGGATACTGAGTTTAACGTAGACCGCTATCAAAACTTAGGCGTTGATGAACGTGCTAAATTAGATGACTATTCAGACCCAATGCGTTTTAGGGTTTCAACCGGTCTTTCATTACAATGGATCTCTCCAATGGGTCCAATGCTGATCAGTTTTGCGTATCCATTGCAAAAAGAAGAAGATGACGATACGAAAACCATCAGCTTTAACATTAGTAACACTTTCTAAAGGAGTTTTTTGTGAAAAAATTATTTAAATCAACAGCTGTAGCAGTTTTAGCAACGTTAATGATGGGTACTTCTGTGAATGCATTTGCACACAAAGTAGGTATTGTTGATATGCAGGAAATCTACAAGCAAATTCCTCAAATGGCTAAAATTGAACAGTCTTTACAAACTGAGTTTGCTGAACGTCGTCAAGAGCTTGAAAAGTTACAAGGCGATATTCGTTTTGAAGCTGAAAAATTTAAACGTGAAAGTACAACGATGAGCCAAGCTCAAAAAGATACTCTGCGTGAAAAAATTCAAGGCATGCAAAAAAATCTTGCTGAACAAGGTCGCCCTTTAGAGCAAGAGATTAAAGCGCGTCAAAACCAAGAGCTTGCTAAAGTTCAAGGTGTAATCATCAAAACAATTGAAGAGATTGCTAAAGACGGCGACTTCGACGAAGTTAAAGTAAAAGACACTACTATTTACTTTAACCCTAAAGAAGTGACTGATCTTTCATCTAAAGTTGTAGCCGCTGTTAGTAAGAAATAATCACTCTATGCAAAATTATACGCTTTCGCAAATTGCGGAACTTCTAGGCGCCGAACTTCAGGGTGATGGCGCTTTAGAAATAAAAAAAATAGCGACACTTGCAAATGCCCATTCTGGGCATATTGCATTTTTAGCGAACTCAAAATATCGATCGCAACTTGAAACTACTCAAGCGAGTGCTGTAATAGTAAGCCAAGCCGATGCAGAGTACTTTAGTGGCAGCAAAATTATTGTTGCTAATCCGTATGTAAGTTACGCAAAATTAGCGCAATTTATGGATACAACACCACGCTCAGCCTCGACGGGTATTCATCCAAGTGCAACTGTTCATTCAACAGCGATTGTTAGTGATAGCGCCGCTATTGGTGCTAACGCAGTCATTGAAGCTCATGCAGTGATAGGTGACAACGCGCAAATTGGTCCGAACAGTTTTATCGGGGAACGTGTTAAAATAGGTTCTGGCACTAAGCTTTGGCCTAGTGTGACTATTTATCACGATGTTGAAATTGGTTCAGATTGTTTGTTTCAAGCAAATAGTGTTGTAGGTAGTGATGGGTTTGGCTATGCAAATGAGCGCGGGCAGTGGGTTAAGATACCTCAGCTTGGTTCAGTGATCATAGGCAACAAAGTTGAAATTGGTGCAAGTACGACAATTGATCGTGGTGCACTGGACAATACCATCATTCATAGCAATGTTATTATCGATAATCAGTGTCAAATAGCGCACAACGTTGAAGTTAATTCAGGCACCGCAATAGCGGGCTGCACTGTACTTGCAGGAAGCGTTACCATTGGCAAGAACTGTCAAATTGGTGGCATGGTTGCAATTAATGGTCACATGTCTGTATGTGATGGTGTTATAATTACCGGCATGAGTATGGTGACAAAATCAATCACCGAACCAGGTATTTACTCATCTGGTATGCCCCATACAACAAACAAAGAATGGCGTAAATCAATAGCTCACTTGCGTAACCTTTCAGACATGAAATCTCGTCTTAAAGCGCTTGAAGCATTGGCTAAGTCATAACGTTGAACACTAATAAGGATGCTATTTTGGCAAACGAATTAAATAGCCTTGATATTCAAGAAATTTTAAGTTTATTACCGCACCGTTACCCGATGCTATTAATTGATCGTGTTATTGATTTTACACCTGGCAAGTCTTTACATGCTATTAAAAATGTTTCTATAAATGAACCAATTTTTACTGGGCACTTTCCAAATCAGCCAATTTTTCCTGGTGTGCTAATATTAGAATCAATGGCGCAAGCAACGGGTTTATTAGGTTTTAAAACAGTAGAAAATCGTAGCGAAAACGAATTGTATTTGTTTGCTGCTGTTGATAACGCACGTTTTAAACAACCTGTAATTCCTGGTGATACAATGCATCTTCATGTTGAGTTTTTAAAAGAACGTCGCAACATTTGGAAGTTTGCTGCAGAAGCTAGAGTCGACGGCAAAATAGTGTGTAGTGCCGAAATTATGTGTGCGAGAAGAGAGTTTTAATAGTGATCCATTCTACAGCAATAATCGAACCTGGCGCTAAACTAGGCAACAATGTCTCAGTTGGTCCGTATAGTTATATTGGCAATGATGTTGTTATCGGTGATAACTGTATTATTGAGTCTCACGTTGTTGTTAAAGGGCCGTCAACTATTGGCTCTGGCAATCATATTTTTCAGTTTGCGTCTGTGGGTGAAGCCTGCCAAGACAAAAAATACAACAACGAGCCAACCACTTTAATCATGGGTGATAACAACGTTATCCGTGAATGTGCCACTATTCACCGTGGTACGATTCAAGACCAAGGTGTTACTAAAATTGGTAGTAATAATTTGTTTATGGCTTATACACACGTTGCACATGACGCGGTAATTGGCGATAACGTAATTTTTGCTAACAACGCAAGTGTGGCCGGCCATGTACATGTAGGCGATTGGGTTATCCTTGGTGGTAATTCGGGTGTTCATCAGTTTTGTAAAATTGGTGCACATGCCTTTATTGGTATGTATTCAGGTGTTAACAAAGATGTACCACCATTTGTTACTACCATTGGTATGCCTGCAGGTCCTGCAGCTATCAATAAAGAAGGCATGAAGCGTCGTGGTTTCGAAAGTGATGAAATTATGGCTGTACGCCGTGCATACAAAGCATTTTATCGTAAAAGCTTAGGTGCTGAAGAAGCTATTGAGTCGCTTAGTGAAGATGCCGCAAAGTATCCTGCTGTGAAATTGATGGTCGACTTTGTTAAAAACTCAGAGCGCGGCATCGTAAGATAATTCGCGGGTTTGCTTTAAGCATTAAAAAAACCACCCTAGATGATAAATCGAAGGTGGTTTTTTATTGCCCTGCTTAAAGCTAATTCAGTTAATACTCAGGGTACTTGAGTTAGTATGCGGGTAATTTATATAATAAAAGCCGTCCTATGCGTTTACCTAAGTTAGTTCTCACTCTTTTTATTACTTCAGTTTTAGCCGCTTGTAGTAGCCAGCCTATTGTTAAATCATCTGCTGGAGAAATCACTCAAGTTGGGAAAGCATCTTTTTATGCTGATAAATACCACGGAAGAACAACCGCCAACGGAGAGCGCTTTAGTCAACAAGCCGCCACGGCAGCCCATTTAGAATTCGATTTTGGTACTACGGTGGTTGTTACTAATCTAGCCAATAACAAATCAGTCACGGTAAGAATTAACGATAGAGGCCCGTATGTGCGAGGTCGTATTATTGATTTATCAAAAAGTATGTTTAAAAAGATAGCCGACCCAAAAGTCGGCGTTATCGACGTGTCTATAAAGGTTTTAAAACCGGGTAGTTAGCGCAACATAAGCAGGATAAGCCCCACTGAGTTCTTTATGAGAGCCTTGTGCGACTACTTTTCCGCCTTCCAACCATACAACATTATCCATTTGAGCAAGTAGAGCGGGATCATGCGTAATTGTGAGCACGCTCGCGTTATTCATAACATGCATTATTGCTTGCATTACCCCTTGCTTAGACTGATTATCAAGACCTTCTGTTGGTTCATCAAGAACTAAAATAGCCGGACTTTTAAGTAATGCTTGTGCAATAGCTATACGTCTAGACTGACCTTGCGACACATTACGCCCGCCAGTGCCTAATCGTGTTTTTAAACCTACTTTTAGTTCATTAAACCATGGGCTTAATTGCGCTAATGAGAGCGCTTCAATCATTTGCTCTTTAGTTGCATTTGGCGCGGCATAACGTAAATTTTCACTCAGTGTGCCATCAAAAATATGGTGCTGCTGAGCTAATATATTTATCACACTTGCGCGTATATCATTATTTAACGAATGTAAGTCAACAACGCTATTTTGATTATTTAGCGTTATGCTGCCTTGTTGTAAAGGCCATAAACCAGTAAGTAGATTTACAAGCGTTGTTTTACCGCTGCCGCTTCTACCTACAATCGCTACTTTTTGCTGGGGCATTAGCTCAAAACTGATATTAGTAAGCGCTGTTTGCTCACCATATTGGTAGCTAATATTGTTAAGTGCTAACGTGTAGTTTTGCGCGCTAAAGCTTTTATCAACGTCTACATGTGTATCTTTAACTTGTGAGCTAGCGGCTTTATCTTCAAGTGTAAACAATCGCTCTGCTGCTTTTAATACACTAGGAAGCTCTATAAACGCATTGGGTAGTAGCAATACACTTTCAAAGCTTGCCAGTACAAATAAACTTAACATAGCAAGTTCTACATTTACCATACTGTTGGTGTAAACCAGTGGGACTATGGTTACTATGCTAGCAAGCATGGCTAATTGAACAACCAACAAGCTTAACCCATCTGAGTTTGCTAGTGCTTTGTGGCGAATAAATAATTGCTGATTGTACTGCTCGCTTAATTCGTCGCACTTATTAAGCTGCTGCGAACGGGCTTGATAAATACTAAGCTCTCTAAGGCCTGTGAGTGTATCTGAAAGCTCAGAGCGAAGTTGTGCACTAAGTTGTGTTTCTTTGTGGCTGTTTTTAGTGAGCTTTGCGCTGAGTAGGGCAGGTATAACCACACCAATAAGTATAATGCCAATAAAGCAAATAAGGGCGACGTTGCCATTATAGGCCGACATAAACAGCATGATGATTGGCACACTTAAAAGAGCGACTAGCATAGGAAGTAAAACGTTTAAATAAAACTTGTCGAGTGCGTCTACATCGTTTTGTAATCGGTTAACTAGATCAGCGCTGCGGCTCATTGCTAAATCAACATTGTTAAGCTTACTTAACGTTGCAAAGACATTGGTACGTATTTCACTTAGTAATAAAAATGTGGCGTTATGAGTAACTAGGCGTTCGCCATAGCGCGATGCAGTTCGTACAATTGCTAAAAACCGAATCGTTCCTGCTGGAGTAAAGTAGTTCATTTGCACGCCCGCAAGACCTGCAGCCGCCATTGACGCTAAAAACCAGCCAGAAATAGCCAACAAGCCCACATTAGCTAATACCGTAATCGTTGCTAAAAATGTACCCAATAGCATAGCTTTATAATGAGGAGCACAAAGCTTTAATAAGCGAATAAAATTATGCATGCGCAACCCCTTGTTTAGCCGTTTTTAATAAATCAGCAAATGCACCATTTTGCGCTGCAAGTGTTTCAAAGTGACCTTGCTCAGCTATTTTCCCATCGTGCATAACAATGATATTGCTGGCATGTTTAACGGTATTTAATCGATGAGCAATGACTAATACTAAGTTATTTTTAGCGTATTCATTAATAGCATCTTGAATAAGCAGCTCTGTTTGGCTATCAAGGTGTGCTGTAGGCTCATCAAGCACTAAAACTGGTGCTTGTTTTATGAATGCACGTGCGAGTGCGATGCGTTGCTTTTGTCCGCCAGAAAGCCCTTCCCCTTGCTCACCTATCAGTGTGTTAAAACCATCGGGTAGGGTATTTATAAATTCAAGCACACCAGCTTGCTTTGCAGCATGTTCAAGCTCTTGCTGTGTGGCAGTTGGTTTGGCCAATTTAATGTTGGCAGCAATGGTGTCGTAAAACAGCGTCGCTTTTTGTGGTATCCATGCAATGTTATTTTGCAGGTAAGTAATATCGGTTGTGCTTAAACTCTGCCCATTAATAGATAGGTGGTTAATCACCTCAGGGTGAAACCCTAATAGGCAATCAAACAACGTACTTTTACCTGAGCCACTACTGCCCACAACTGCAATTAAGCCTTTATTTGGCAGTGTTAAATTTATATTTTTAATGCCTTCGTTACTATCTGGGTATATAAAATTAAGGTCGGTAATACTTAAGGAGTTAATTGCATTGAAAGTTAATTTGTTTTCAGGCGTGTTTGTAGTCGCTGACGCATTTTCGTCACTTGGCAGTGGTGCATTTAAAATCGCAACCATATCGGCAGCTGCACTAATGCCTTGTAAACGTGCATGGTAATGGCTACCTAGCTGGCGCAGTGGTAAATAAAATTCAGGCGCTAAAAGTAGCACTACAAAGCCAGTAGCAAAATCAAGAGTGCCAAAAAACAGTCTAAAACCAATAATTACTGCGACTAATGCCACGCTAATGGTGGCTAAAAACTCAAGTGCAAATGATGATAAAAACGCGATTTTTAAAACATCGAGTGTAGCGTGTCTAAAATCATCTGAAATTTTAGCTATTTGTTTAAGCTCGGTACGTGTTGCATTAAATAGCTTGAGTTGAGTTAAACCTTGTACGCGGTCAAAAAAGTAATTGCCCAGTACAGCAAGTTGCTTCCAGCGTTTTTGGTTTAAAGCTTCGGCTTTAGAGCCTACTAAAATCATAAAAAAAGGAATGAGCGGGGCGGTTAATAAAAATATCAGCCCAGCTTTATAATCTGTCGGAAAAATAACAACCAATATTGCCAGCGGAATAAGCGCGCTGTAAGCAGCACCAGGTAGGTATTTAGCATAATAGTCGTGGAGTGCTTCTACGCCATTATGTAGGGTATTTAATGTAGCGCCTTGGCCGTGTTGTTCGATATAGCTTGGGCCAAGTAAGCTGAGCTTATTTAGAAGTGTTTGGCGCATAGCCGATTTTATTTTAAGTGCAGCATATGCACTCAAGCGTTCGCTTAATGCTAAAAACACCGCGCGCAATAAAATAATGCCTGCTAAGGGCCATAATAGATGAGTAACTTGGGCTAAATTATTACCTTCAAACATAACGTTGTGAATAGTTTGCGCAAGTAAATAAGCACCTGCAATCATCAGTAATGCGTTAAAAGTACCCAGTGCAATGCTTAACTTTAACCACACTGCAGCGGGTTTACTTTGACGCTTTAAAAAAGCGCGCAGTGATTGCTGCTGCGCGCGATCTGGTCGGGGGTTAGTCGTCATCTTTTGTGTTGTTAGCATCGTTTAATAAATCGTGCATGGCTTGTTCATCATCAGCAATGCTGTTTTTATTTTGATGAAATTCGTACCACATTACATTTATTACACCTAAGGTACAGGCCAAAAGTACACCTAAAATCCAAGCGAAATACCACATAGTTTAGTCTCCTTAGTAGCTACCGTGAGTGTTGTTTTCAATTTCTTCAACCGTTACTCTGCGCCACATTTTTACATAACACCAGGTGGTGTAAGTTAAAATAAGTGGGACAAAAATACACACTGCAACAAACATTACATTGAGCGTTTTATGGCTCGATACCGCATCCCAAATTGTTAAGCTAATATTTGGATTGTTGCTTGATGGCATAATAAATGGGAACAGTGAAACACCGGCCGTCATAATCACGCCAATTAACATTAAGCTTGTTGAAATAAGTCCAAGTGCTGGTTTGTTTAATTTAGAAAACAATAGCGCACTTAGTGCCATTACAAACGCTAAAATAGGAAAGGTCATAGTCCATGGGCGTTCACTGTAATTGCTAAGCCACGCGCCTTGGGCTGTTGTTACTACTTTAGCTAATGGATCTGCATGGCTTTGTGTATCAGGCATAGATACAATTTGGTAACCCGTTAAATTAGCAACCCAAAAACCAGCGCCTGCAAACAGTATAATAAACACAATCAGTGAATAACGACCATATTGCCCTGAGCGTTCTGCTACTGCATCAGCTGTACGAAGCTGCAACCACATCCCCGCATGAGCAACCAACATAGTAATACTGACTAAACCAGCAAGTAACCCAAACGGGTTAAGTAAACCAAAAAATGAACCTTGGTAGCTAACACGCATTAAGTTATCAATATTAAACGGTACGCCTAAAAATAAGTTACCAAAAGCAACACCAAAAACTAATGCTGGAATTGCGCTGCCTGCAAGCAAGCCCCAATCCCAGTTATTGCGCCAGCGTTTTGAGTCTACTTTACTGCGGTAATCAAACCCAAGTGGTCTAAAAAACAAAGCAAAGAGTACTAGCATCATGGCAAAGTAAAAGCCCGAAAATGCAGCTGCATAAACCATAGGCCACGCCGCAAATAACGCGCCGCCTGCAGTTATAAACCATACTTGGTTACCATCCCAATGCGGGCCAATTGTGTTTATTACTGTGCGGCGCTCTGAATCTGTTTTACCAACGAGGCGAAGCAACATAGCAACGCCCATATCCATGCCATCGGTAATAGCAAAGCCAATAAGCAGCACACCAATGATCAACCACCAAAGCATTTTTAATGTTTCATAATCAAAAATCATGATTGCTCTCCTTCAGTTTGATCAGTTTTATTTGGCAATTCAAAATGATATTTACCAGTATGTAGCGAGCTTGGTCCTTGCTTAACAAAGCGGATCATCAACCAACCTTCAACAATGGCTAAACCAGTATAGAAAACAATAAATCCAGTTAAGCTAATTAAAATATCGTTTACTGTTAGTGACGACGTGGCTAAAAAAGTCGGCAGTATTTCAGATATAGCCCAAGGTTGACGTCCATACTCAGCAACTATCCAGCCAAATTCAATCGCTATCCAAGGTAGTGGAATGCTCAATACGGCAGCCCATAACAACCAGCGTTTTTGCTCAATAACGCGATGTGCGTTGTAGTAAAATGCCAATATAAATACACCCAACATGGCTACACCACAGGCAACCATAATCCTAAATGACCAAAACATAGGGCCTACTTTAGGGAAAGAGTCTTTAACCGCTTTTTGAATGTGCTCCTCGGTAGCATCTACAACATCAGGTGTGTAGCGCTTAAGTAGCAAGCCATAACCTAAATCATCTTTTAGGGTATTAAACTTAGCAACATTTTCTGGCGTATCTTCACCGTTTCTAAGTTTTGTAAGGTATTCATAAGCAATCATACCGTTGCGAATACGTACTTCGTGTTGTTTTTCTAGGTCGTTAATACCCGTTACTTGTTCATCGAGCGAGCGCGTAGCAATTAACCCAAGTGCGTAAGGTATTTTAACCGCAGCATGTGTTACTTGCTCTTCTGAATCAGGAAAACCAAATGCGGTAAACGCAGCCGGAGCCTCTTCTGTATGCCATTCAGCTTCAATCGTGGCAAGTTTTACTTTTTGAACTTCACCTACCTCGTAGCCTGATTCGTCACCGAGTAAAATTACACATAAAATTGATGCTAAACCAAAGCCCGATGCGACCGAAAAAGAACGTTTAGCAAACGCTAAATCACGGCCTTTTAATATGTACCAACTACTTATGCCCAGTACAAACATAGATGCAGCTACATAACCTGCCGATACGGTATGAATAAACTTAACTTGTGCTACAGGGTTAAACACAAGCTCTGCAAAGCTGGTCATTTCCATGCGCATGGTTTGATAGTTAAATTCAGCACCTACTGGGTTTTGCATCCAGCCGTTGGCTATTAAAATCCACAGCGCCGACATGTTGGTACCAATGGCCATTAAAAAGGTTGCACCTAAATGTTGGCGTTTAGAGAGTCTGTCCCAGCCTAAAAAGAACATACCTACAAAGGTCGATTCTAAAAAGAATGCCATTAAACCTTCAATAGCAAGGGGAGCACCAAAAACATCACCTACGTAATGGGAGTAATAAGACCAGTTAGTACCAAACTCAAATTCCATGGTAAGGCCTGTCGCCACACCAATTGCAAAGTTAATACCAAACAATTTTCCCCAAAACTTAGTCATATCACGATAAATTTCGCGACCGGTCATAACATAAACCGATTCCATAATAACTAAAATCCAGGTCATACCTATCGTTAACGGTACGAATAAGAAATGAAAGAGAGCGGTAACAGCAAACTGTAATCGCGATAGATCCACAAAGGTTTCATCTATCATTATTGGCTCCTTGAGAGTGACGGATTAACAGGGCAACATTTAATTGGCAAAGTTAAGGTTTAATGAACTTTCAGTAATTACTGAAAGTTTGTAATAGTATTTACTTTTGTGCAATTTTTGTCAACATACATATTAGTAAAACTTAATATATATTTCCTATGCTACATCAGTATTAAAAACAAACAACATAAAGCCTTAACTTACGTGATAAAAAACCAGTTATTTAAAGCGTTTAACCAAACAGTAAAACACGGTAAACTAACAAGCATGAACGCCTGGTTTACTTGTGAAATAAAATCAAATGAATAAAGATAAAAAACAACTACGTATTGGTATTGTGGCAGGTGAACTGTCGGGCGATATTTTAGGTGAAGGTTTAATTAAAGCCCTTAAAAAACATTTTCCGGACGCTATTTTTGAAGGAATAGCAGGACCTAAAATGCAAGCGCAGGGCTGTAAAACACTTTACGACATGGATGAGCTTTCGGTAATGGGGCTTGTTGAGGTGCTAGGGCGTTTGCCGCGTTTGCTTAAAATACGTAAACAACTCGTGCAGCATTTTGTAGATAACCCACCTGATGTATTTATTGGTATTGATGCACCCGATTTTAACTTACGCGTTGAAAAGCCACTTAAAGATGCGGGCATTAAAACAGTACAGTATGTAAGTCCATCTGTTTGGGCGTGGCGCGAAAAGCGTATACATACAATAAGTGCAGCCACTAACTTAGTGCTTGCGTTACTGCCATTTGAAAAAGAGTTTTACGATAAACACCAAGTGCCATGTACATTTGTAGGACATACCTTGGCTGACGATATAGCGCTTGAGCACGACGATACTAAAGCACGTGCAGAACTCGGCTTAAGCCTTGATGACAAAGTACTGGCGCTGCTACCTGGTAGTCGAGGCTCAGAAGTTGGTTTACTAAGCGAAACTTACATTAAAACAGCTGCAGAGTTGCAAGCTAAAAATCCCAATCTTAAAGTTGTGGTGCCATTGGTTAACGAAAAACGCAAAGCGCAGTTTACTGCTATTTTAAACGCTACCGCGCCAAACCTTAATGTTAACCTGCTGGATGGACAATCAAAATTAGCGATGCAAGCTGCTGATGCTATTTTATTAGCGTCGGGCACTGCAACACTCGAAGGCATGCTTTATAAAAAGCCAATGGTAGTCGGTTATAAAATAAAGCCGTTGAGCTATTGGATATTTAAAACTTTATTTACGTTTAATATTAAGTATTTTTCGTTGCCTAACTTATTAGCAGACGAAGAGCTAGTGCCTGAGTTTTTACAAAGTGAGTGTAATGTGGCTAATTTAACCAATGCGCTTACCCCGATGCTTAATACAGATAACAAAGAGCTAAAAGCACGCTTTTTAGCTATTCACGAAAAAATTAGATTAAATGCCAGCGAACAAGCAGCGAATGCTGTGGCGGAGTTAATAAATGCAAATTGATAGACCTAATGTATCCTTAATTGCCGGTGTAGACGAAGTAGGGCGCGGCCCGCTTGTTGGTGATGTAGTTACTGCTGCCGTCATTTTAGATCCCACTAAACCAATTGCTGGCTTAGCGGATTCTAAAAAATTAACAGATAAAAAACGCCAAGCGCTTGCGATTGAAATAAAAGAAAAAGCATTGTGTTATGCCTATGGGCGCTGCAATCCAACAGAAATTGATGAGTTAAATATTCTGCACGCGACTATGCTTGCCATGACCCGTGCAGTAGAGGCATTAAGTACGCAACCTGAATTTGTATTTATAGATGGTAACCGCTTACCTAAACTCACTATGCCCGCGCAAGCTATTGTTAAAGGCGATAGCTTAGTGGCAGAAATTTCAGCGGCGTCTATTTTAGCTAAAGTAGCACGCGATGACGAAATGATTGAGCTTGATAAACGCCACCCTGAATATGGCTTTGCAGGGCACAAAGGGTATCCAACAAAAGCACATTTTGCAGCGCTTGAGCAGTACGGCGCGATTGATGAGCATCGTAAAAGCTTTAAACCTGTGCAGCGTGTATTGGCGCAAGCCAATGGTGAGGGTTAAGCATGGCTGCTCCTGATTTTGTTCATTTAAGAGTTCATTCAGATTTTTCGATGGTTGACGGCCTCGCTAAAACAAAGCCGATAGTCGCTAAAGCACAAGAGCTGCAAATGCCCGCTATTGCGATTACCGATCAAATGAACTTTTGTGGCTTAGTGCGTTTTTATGGCGCAACACATAACGCCGGTATTAAGCCTATTGTGGGTGCTGACTTTTGGGTTCGTAGCCCAGAATTTCCTGACGAGCCAAGCCGCTTAACCATATTAGCCAAAGACAACGACGGCTATAAAAATATTACCTTATTAATATCTAAAGCGTATCAACGTGGGCATGTGTTTCATCGCCCAGTGATTGACCGAGAATGGCTGGTGGAGCATAAAACGGGCTTAATTATTCTCTCGGGCGCTAAAGATGGTGACTTAGGTAAAGCGTTACTAAAAAATAATCCAAGTGTTATTGAGTCGGTAATTAGCTTTTATAAGCAACATTTCAGCGATAACTACTACCTTGAGCTTGTTCGCACTAACCGACCGCTTGAAGAAGACTACTTACACATGGCGGTAGAGCTTGCTACCAAAGAGCAGTTACCTGTTGTAGCGACCAACGAAGTAGTGTTTTTAAAGCCTGAAAACTTTGAAGCGCACGAAATTCGCGTTGCTATTTTTGACGGCTACACGCTTGACGATAAACGCAGACCTAAACGGTTCTCTGAAGAACAATACCTAAAAACATCAGAGCAAATGGCTGAGCTGTTTAGCGATATACCAGAGGCGCTACAAAACACCGTAGAAATAGCTAAACGTTGTAATGTAACGGTTCAGCTAGGGACTTACTTTTTACCTGATTACCCAACTGGCTCACTTAAGATTGATGAGTTTTTAGTTAAAGTATCAGAAGACGGTCTTGAAGAGCGATTACAGTTTTTATTCCCCGACGAAGAAGAGCGAAAAGTAAAACGCGTTGAATACGATGAGCGACTTGATATAGAGCTTGGCGTAATTAACCAAATGGGATTCCCAGGTTACTTCTTAATCGTAATGGAGTTTATTCAGTGGAGTAAAGATAACAATATTCCGGTTGGGCCTGGTCGTGGTTCAGGTGCAGGTTCGTTAGTTGCATACGCACTTAAAATTACCGATTTGGATCCACTTGAATTCGATTTGCTTTTTGAACGATTTTTGAATCCAGAACGTGTATCAATGCCCGATTTCGACGTCGATTTTTGTATGGATAGACGAGACGAAGTAATTGATCACGTGTCGGCTTTGTATGGGCGAAATGCGGTATCGCAAATTATTACCTTTGGTACCATGGCTGCAAAAGCGGTAATACGCGATGTAGGGCGAGTGCTTGGGCACCCTTACGGGTTTGTTGATCGTATTTCAAAAATGATTCCAGGCGATCCTGGGATGACACTTGCTAAAGCGTTTGATATAGAGCCGCGCTTGCAAGAAGCCTACGATGGCGATAACGAAGTAAAAGATTTAATCGACATGTGTCGCATCCTAGAAGGGTGTACACGTAACGCCGGTAAACATGCGGGTGGCGTAGTAATATCGCCAACCACTATTACCGACTTTGCCGCGCTTTATTGCGATGACGAAGGTAAGTTTCCGGTAACGCAATTTGATAAAAACGACGTAGAAACTGCAGGCTTAGTTAAGTTCGATTTCTTGGGTTTACGTACACTGACTATATTGCAGTGGGCGGTCGAAATGACCAATGTGCGCATGGAGCGCCAAGGTAAAGACCTCGTTGATATAAATACCATCCCACTGGATGATAAAAAAAGTATTGAGTTGCTACTTCGCGCTGAAACGACTGCTGTATTCCAGCTAGAGTCGCGCGGTATGAAAGACTTAGTACGCCGACTTAAGCCCGACTGCTTTGAAGATATGATTGCACTCGTGGCCTTGTTCCGACCAGGTCCGCTGCAATCAGGCATGGTAGATAACTTTATCGACCGAAAACTGGGCCGCGAAGAAATCTCATACCCAGATGCGCAGTATCAGCACGAAAGCTTAAAACCAATACTTGATCCAACGTACGGCATTATTTTGTATCAAGAACAAGTAATGCAAATTGCGCAAGTACTAGCAGGTTACACGCTAGGTGGTGCCGACATGCTGCGTCGTGCAATGGGTAAGAAAAAACCCGAAGAAATGGCAAAGCAGCGTTCAACGTTTGAAGATGGCGCAAGAAATAACGGCATTGACGGCGAACTCGCAATAAAAATCTTCGACTTGGTAGAAAAGTTCGCAGGTTACGGTTTTAATAAATCTCACTCGGCGGCGTATGCACTTGTTTCGTATCAAACGCTGTGGATGAAAACGCATCATCCTGCAGAGTTTATGGCTGCGGTAATGTCGGCTGATATGGATAACACCGACAAAATCGTTATTTTGGTGGATGAATGTGAAAACATGAAGCTCACCTTATTGCCGCCAGATGTGAATGCAGGTGAGTTTAAGTTTACAGTAAACTTGCAAGGCGAGATTGTTTACGGCATTGGCGCGATAAAAGGCGTAGGTGAAGCACCGGTTGATGCAATATTAGAAGCGCGTGCAAAAGGGGGCCCATTTAAAGATTTATTTGATTTTTGTGCCCGAGTTGATTTAAAACGCTTAAATAAACGCGTGACCGAAAAATTAATTTATTCAGGTGCACTAGATAATTTAGGGCCAGAAAAAACCCAAGCTGGCCGTGCTACATTACTAGCGAGTTTAAAAAGTGCAATGCGGGCAGCCGACCAACACAACAAAGCTGAGCTATTAGGGCAAAGTGATTTGTTTGGTTTATTAGCCACTGAGCCTGATGAAGTAGAACAAGCCTTTATTAAAGCCACAGGCCTAACTGATAACGAATGGTTAGATGGTGAAAAAGAAACCCTAGGCCTTTATTTAACTGGGCATCCGATAAATCAGTACCGCCGCGAACTTAGGCATTATACCAGCGGAAAAATAGTTGATTTACAGCCAACGAACCGCGATGTATTTGCAACAGCCGCAGGTTTGGTGATTGCTTCTAGGGTATTAATTAACAAAAAAGGAAATCGTTGGGCCTTAGTAACTTTAGATGACAAGAGTGCACGGATTGATGTACGCTTGTATTCAGACGAGTTTGAAAAGTACCAAGATATGCTCCAAGTTAACAATATCTTGGTAATATCTGGACAGGTCAGCTTTGATAACTTCTCCGGTGGTATTACAATGACCGCCAGAGAAATAAACACCATTGCTCAAGCGCGTGAAAAGCGTATTAAAGCGATTAAAATGACGCTGAACATGGTGCAAGTCGAGGCAGGTTTCTTCGATAAATTACAAAAAGTACTCGAACCCTATAAAATGGGAACGTGTCCGATCAAGGTTTATTACCAACGTCCAGATGCGTTGGCGCAATTAACTCTTGGGATCGAATGGTGTGTTACGCCAAGTGACGACTTAATTCATAAGTTATCACTAATGGCTGCGCAAGATGTAGAACTAGAATTTAACTGATTAGGTAGTTTAGAGCATGAGCCTCAATTATCTTGATTTTGAGCTTCCAATTGCAGAATTAGAAGCAAAAATTGAAGAATTACAAAATATAAGCCGCGCTGGCGAATTAGACCTTGAGTTAGAAGAGGAAGTCAGCAAATTAAAAGAAAAAAGTGCCAAACAAAAACAGGAGATTTTTTCTAATTTAGGCGCTTGGCAAGTATCACAGTTAGCACGTCATCCGTTGCGTCCTTACACTCGAGATTATATCGAGCGCATTTTCACGGAATTTGACGAGTTTGCTGGCGATCGTACTTTTGCTAACGATCCGGCTATTTTAGGAGGCGTTGCGCGTTTAGATGGCGAACCAGTCATGGTTATTGGCCAACAAAAAGGCCGTGACACTGCTGAAAAAATTAAACGCAACTTTGGTATGCCAAAGCCAGAAGGTTACCGTAAAGCATTACGCTTAATGGAAATGGCTGAGCGTTTTAAAATGCCAATTATGACTTTTATCGACACGCCGGGTGCATACCCAGGTGTTGGCGCTGAAGAACGTGGTCAATCTGAAGCAATCGCGCGTAACTTAAAAGTAATGGCGACACTTAAAGTGCCGACAATATGTACGGTTATCGGTGAAGGCGGTTCAGGTGGTGCATTAGCGATTGGTGTTGGCGACAGAGTTAACATGTTGCAATACAGCACTTACTCTGTAATTTCTCCTGAAGGTTGTGCGTCTATTCTTTGGAAAAGCGCCGACAAAGCACCACTTGCAGCAGAAGCAATGGGTGTAACCGCAGAGCGAGTTAAAGAACTAGATTTAATCAGTAACTTAATTGATGAACCTCTAGGTGGCGCGCACCGCAATTACGATGCTATGGCACGTAACTTAAAAGTTCGCCTTAAACGTGACTTAGCAGACCTACAAGCGCTTACGCTTGAAGAAATGCTTGATCAACGTTATAAACGTTTAATGTCGTTTGGTTATTGCTAAACACATTAAATGTTAAAAAAAGCCGCTTATGCGGCTTTTTTGCTTTAAAATGTTCAGAGTTTTTATATAAAAGTGCGCCCATATGTATACATCAGCAATTTATCAGCAATTAAAAAAATCATTAAATAGCTATATTGAGCAAGGTAACACCGCTTTTACAGTGGCGCTTTCTGGTGGCGTTGATTCTGTGGTGCTGTTGCATTTAATGCGCACTTTAAAAGAAGATAACCCTGCAATTAATGTATCGGCTATTTATGTTCACCATGGTTTGAGCCAGTATGCTGATGACTGGCAACACTTTTGCAAAAACGTATGCATTGAGCTTAATGTGCCTTTTGAAGCTGCGAAAGTTGTTATTGAGCCGCAGTCGCGCACAAGTCTTGAAGCCCAAGCACGCGACGCCCGTTATAAAGCACTTGATGAACTAAGCCCACAAGGCAGCATTATTTTACTGGGCCAACACTTAAGCGACCAAGTAGAAACGTTTTTATTGCGCTTAAAGCGTGGCTCAGGTTTAAAAGGGCTTGGTTCTATGTATAAAGAGCGCTTGCTGCAAAGTGGGCGTATATGTTTTAGACCATTACTAAATGTAGCTCGCAGCGATATAGAAGCGTTTGCAGCGCAGTTTAATATTAACCACATAACCGATGACTCTAATACAGATGAAAGCTTTGACCGTAATTTTTTACGATCAAAAATAGTACCCGTGTTAGCTGAGCGCTTTAATGGGTTTGAACAATGCACTGCACGAAGCATTGAACTACTACAGCAACAGCAAACTCTACTTGATGAATATACCCAGCTTGATTTAAATAAGTGTATTAACGAGCATCAAGCACTGTGCATTAGCAAAATAAGCGAGTACAGCGCAGCGCGCATTGCAAATATAGTACGTGCGTGGCTTGCACTATTTACACAAGTGA
The DNA here is from genome assembly GCF_015864265.1 of Pseudoalteromonas sp. NZS37. Lineage (NCBI taxonomy): Bacteria > Pseudomonadati > Pseudomonadota > Gammaproteobacteria > Alteromonadales > Pseudoalteromonadaceae > Pseudoalteromonas > Pseudoalteromonas sp. NZS37. The sequence continues at coordinate 47,590 of NZ_JADYXL010000009.1, forward strand.
TGCCATCGCAAAAGCAGCTTGAGCAAATTATTAATCAAGCAATGCGCGCAAAAAACGATGCACAAATGCGTATTGATTTGCTCGATGGGCAAATACGTCGTCATCAAGGTTATTTGTATTTTGTAACACCAAGTGAAGTATTAACAGATATTGAGCTGAATCATTCACAGCTAAAACTGGCAGACGGGCGCTTATTAATTAAAAGCACCGGTTGCGGAGTAAGACCTCCACACGCTAATGAGCAAGTAGTAGTGCGCTTTGATTGCAATAGCGCACGCATTAAACCACTTAAAAAGCCTGGTAGTAATACAGTTAAGCATTGGTTTAAAGATGCAAAAATAGCGCCCTGGCTTCGCGCCAGTGTGCCGCTTATTTTTTATAATGATGAATTAGTTCAAGTGGTTGGTTATTTTATAAGTGCTAAACATATTGATGAAAATGGTATTTTTTGGGAGTGTAAATAAATGAGTAAACAGCCGCATGTTGGTTTGTCGTTAGTTACTAAAGCGCCAATGGGTATGCTAATAACGGCCGTTATAGCTATTATTGCTAATATTTTACTTGAGCTAAATATAGTTACGCTAGGTTATGCAGTTGCGGGTGGAATTGTATCTGCAGTGCTTTTATTAGCTTATTGGTTAGGTAAAGGTGGATTGTTTTTTATTTTAGGCGTGAGCCTGCCACTGCTTTTAGTATTATTTACACCGCTTGCTACTATTACCGCATTACTTAATTTAATTAGCGGATTCTTTTTTGGTTTTTGTGCCGCGTTGTTTATTTATAAATTGGTAAGTGCAAAGCCTAGCGGGGGAAGCTAGGCTTTTTATTTAATGCAGTTAAGTAAAGACTAATAGGCTTTTGCGCAGTTTCTACCAGATGCTTTTGCTTTGTATAAACCTTTATCGGCGCGAGCAAATATTTCAGTTTCGCTGTCTTGGCTGTTAGCTAAAGTAAAACCAATACTGGTTGTTACTTTATACTTAGACATTAGAGGCGATTTTCTTACTAAGCACATTATCCGCTCAGCAATCACTTTATTCGTTGTAAACTCAGGGTCTTCAATAAGTAAAGCAAACTCATCACCACCAAATCTAAATACCGAATCGGTGCCGCGTATGCTGCTACACAGTACTTTTGAAAACTCTTTAAGTGTATCGTCACCAATTTTATGGCCAAAGTTGTCGTTAACTTGTTTAAAATTATCTAAATCAAGCAGCATTAAACTAAATGGACGCTGGTAACGACGGCAGTTTTCAAGCTTTTGCAGTAAAAAGTCATTAAACTGACTACGGTTATTTAAGCCGGTTAATGCATCCTTTGTGGCAAGCTTTAGTACTCGGCTATACATCATTGCATTACGAAGTGGATAAACCAGCGCAGTATGCAAAGTATGTAGCTTTTTCTCAATGGCTTGACCAAGCGGGAATTTACTAAAATAAATTAGCTGCCCTAAGTGTTCTTTACCAATCGTCAAATCAAAAATATAGGGTGTACTATTTGTATCACTCTGTGATGTTTGTGTAGTTCCTAGTGTTGACTGAAACTGTAAACCAGAGAAATTTAACAATTGTTTTGTAAATTTTGCGTATATAGCTAAAACATCCTCAATCACTAAGCTAGTTTGTAGCTCTGTAACGAGTTTATGTGTTTCTGTTATTTCATTTGTTGGCGAATGCTCAGCCGAAAACGGCAAAAAATCACCGCGACCAGACACACGCTGCGTCAAAATATGGACGTTTTCCATTAAATTCTCCCCCGAGGGTGTTACTTTGCAATTACTAAGCGATTTTTGTGCCATATTTTAAAACTGGCTGAAAAACAGAAGGTTGCTATATTTAAAGTAAGTCCCTTGGTTTAATTGACGCGTGAGGCCGAATTTGCAGAGTATTAACGTTCAAATTTTTGGCTTGCTAGTGGCAGCAGTTCTTTTTGTGTGGTTTTTTAAACGCATTGGCTTGCCGCCTATTTTGGCGTACCTAGCAACGGGGGTTTTAGCCGGTAGTCATGGTATTGGTTGGTTAGCGCAATCTCATGAAATAGAGTTTGTAGCAGAGCTTGGAATTGTGTTTTTGTTATTTAGTTTGGGGTTAGAATTTTCTATTTCGCGGCTAATGGCAATGCGAAGCCTAGTATTTGGGCTGGGCTCGTTACAAGTAGGTATAACCAGCTTACTCTTCATTATTATTTTATATTGTTTAGACTTTTCCCTACTCACCAGTTTTACCATTGGTACAATTATGGCGCTTTCTTCTACGGCTGTAGTGGTTAAGCTATTAAAGGAAACGGGTGAGCTTAATCAGCGCCGTGGGCAATTGGCCGTTGGTGTACTGCTTTTTCAAGATATTGCTGTTGTTCCTCTATTAATAATACTTCCTTTATTTGCATCAAGCGACTCTCAAAGTATTGGCTGGGCTTTAGCGTTTGCCCTAAGTAAGGGCGCATTTGTATGCGTGCTTCTTTGGGCAATTGGTAAATGGGTATTGCCCATTGTGTTTAAAGAAATAGCGCAAGTACGAACCGATGAGTTGTTTGTGCTTACCACTATATTAGTCGCCTTATTTGCGGGCTTTTTAACGTATATGTTTGGCTTGTCTATGGCATTGGGCGCTTTTTTAGCGGGAATGATGTTAGGTGAGAGCCATTACAGGCATCAGTTAGAGGCCGATATACGTCCATTTCGCGATATTTTAATGGGACTGTTTTTTGTAACTGTGGGTATGCAGTTGGATATTTTATTTGTACTGGCGCATATAGTAATAATTATTGGCGCATTGCTTGGGTTACTCGTATTAAAAATTACAGTAGTAGCACTTAGTGCGCGGCTAATGCATGAGCGAAACCAAGATTCACTCGCCTGTGGCATTATGCTGTGGCAAATGGGGGAGTTTGGTTTTGTACTTATCGCACTTGCTGGCCAGCATCAGCTACTAAACTCAGAGCAAGCTTCATTTTTAATTGCCCTTGGTGTGTTATCAATGGCATTTACACCATTTTTGATTGATAAAACGCCATTTATTTTGAAGCGTTTGGGTATACTCGATCGCCCTAGTTTAGCGCTGGAGAGTGAGCCACAAAGTAGTACACTTTATAGTGACCATGTTGTTATTTGTGGTTTTTCGCGTGTTGGGCAAACTATAGCGCGTTTTTTAAAGCCCGAAGCAATAGACTACGTTGCCATTGAAAGTAACCCAATTTTAGTACAAGAAGGCAAAGCGGCAGGTGAGCCTGTTATATTTGGCTATGTTAAACAAAAAGATATTTTAAAGTGCGCAGGAGTAGAGCGAGCTCGCTTGGTTATTATTACTTTTACAGAGCTTGATCACGCACAAGTTGTTATTGATACCATAAAACAAATAGCGCCCAACGTTAAAATACTTATTCGTACTCGTGACGATAGCCAGTTAGATTATTTAAAAGGGCTAGGCGTAACCGAAGTAGTGCCTGAGTCGTTAGAGGCGAGCTTAATGCTCGTGTCGCATGTGTTGTCTATGTCGGGCGTACCGATGACGCGTATTGTGCGTAGAGTAAGTAAAGAACGTCGTAATCGTTATCCGTTAATGCAAAGCTTTTACGCAGGGTATTTTAAAGATAGCGAAGATGCCTCAAGTGAACGATTAGAATACTTACATGTTGTAGCGCTACCTCAGCAAGCTTATGCCGTGGGTAAAACAATTGAAGATCTTAATTTAGAAAAGCGGCGAGTACTCGTAAAAGCACTGCGCAGAGAAGGAGCCGAAATAGATACGCCATCAGCGCAAACAACATTATTGGCTAATGACGTTTTAGTATTACAAGGTAAACCAAGGCGTGTTGAGCGGGTAGAGCACTACCTGCTCGACGGAATCGAATAGTGACTTAGATTAATCTAACTCTGAAAGATTAATCTAACTCTAAAAATTCACGCATCTTAGGCAGCTGCGCCATACCATCTTCGTAGCCAATTTGCATTAAATGCTGGGTGTAGCGTTTTTCAAACAATAGGTAACTGGTTAAACTCGATTGCGAATGCTTTTTTACACCTATGGTACGTAGCAATACTTTAATGGCCCATGGCATATCGTCGTAATACTGCGCTGCAATTGCGTTAAAGTTTTGCGAAGGGTTAATGACAAAGGTATCTATTTGTTTAAGTTCTTGATGTTTGTCGCGAGCGGGTAATAGCCCTAATGTTCGGTTAACACGAGCCAAACGCTCTAAATCCGATTGCATAGTGTCGGTAAATACACTGTCGAGTAAATGCCCTGCAACAGCAGATAGACCCGGATAATGTGGCGAGTAACCCGGTGGGTGTAATTCTTTGGGTTGGTCGACCCCAATAATAAATATTTTTTCAGCGCCTAAATGAATCGACGGACTCAGCGGAGAAAGTTGATGTATAGAGCCATCCCCAAAGTAATGGTTATAAATATTTACACTTGGAAACACCATAGGGATGGCACTCGATGCCATTAAGTGCTCAACATTAATACGAGTTGCACGGCCTTCGCGTTTAGCACGCTGCCATGATGTTTGCGTATTAGATTGAAAAAATGCAACAGAGTCGCCCGTTGTATAACTTGAGGCCGTAATAGACAGCGCATCTAAATAATTACGATGTAAATTGCGCTCAATGCGGTGTAAATCTAAAATTTCGTTTAATAAACCACGCAGAGGGCGGTTGTTTAGCAAGCTCGCTGGTGGATGGTTAATATGTTCTGACTGAAAGCTCGTTAAAATATTACGCGCAATATGACCAAATACGCTTAAAAAATCACTTTTATAGACCATAGAGGTTGAAAAGTTTTTCCAAACTGATTCAAGCTTTCGTACAGCCAAATGCGCACAGGAGGCGTAACATGCTAACGCAGCTGAGTTAATAGCCCCAGCAGAGGTGCCATTTATTACTCTAAATGGCAATGGAGCGGTACGAGGCATACTATGAGCTAGCGCTTTAAGAACACCCACTTGATAAGCAGCACGTGCGCCACCACCTGTGAGTAATAAGGCAATTTTAGGTTTTTGTGGATCAACTTGCTTGATTTTCATATTGGTGGTTAAACTGTTCTACGTCTTTACTTTATTTATTAACTGTAAGTCTTTAAGCTAGAAGAATCAAAGGATAACTGCCCTAATACTTATTACATTGTTTAATCACCCAATTTAGTACTTAACTTACTTTGCTATAATTGCCGTATTATAAAATGTAATAGTATTTGTGTAAGAATGAATTTAATCCACTTAGCGTACTCTAAGTGATATCGCATTTTAATTTTTATGGAGTTCGTATGTCAGATAAACCAGAAGCATCAGATGTTCAAAAACGTCCACCTAATAACAATATTCTTTTCGCCGTTATTATTTTAATAGTCGTAGCATGTGCGGCCGCCTTCGTATTGCTAACACCCAGTGACGAGCAAGCAACACGCACTGAGGTAGAGCCCACAGTTAAAGAACAACCTATGATGGAGCTTAAACCCGAGAACGACCCCGTGGTAGATGCGCCGTCTGTAAATCCAGAAAAGCCAGCAGAGCTTGAAGTACCAGCACAAAGTCCAAGTGAGCCTGTGCCAGAAGTAGAGCCACTACCAACGCTTAACGAAAGTGATGCAGTTGTTGTTGCTAAAATGGACGAGTACCTAAGCGACTCAGTAATGAGCTTAATGGTGACCGACGATGTTATTCGTCGTGGTGTGGTATATGTAGATAACTTAGCAAAAGGAAAAATAGCTAAAAAACACATGCCTGTTGTACAGCCAGAAGAAAAATTTAGCGTGAATGAAGGTGATATCTTAACGATTAACCCTAACAGCTACGAGCGTTATACACCGTATGTGAAAATATTTACCAGTATGAGTGCAGCGCAAGCCGTTCGCATGTACGAAGAGTACAAGCCACTTATTAATAATGCATACAGTGAAATTGGTTACGGCGATGACGAATTTAATCAAACGCTAACCGATGCAATCGATTTATTACTTGATACGCCAGAGCCTGAAGGTGACTTGCCGTTACTTCGTGATTCAGTAACGTACCAGTATGCGTTTTCGGAGTGGGAGCAATTACCAGATGCACAAAAACAGCTTTTACGTATGGGTCCAGAAAACATGAAAAAAGTAAAAGCAGCATTACGTAATATAAAAGCGCAGTTAGAGAACAATTAATACGCACTAAAATAGCTAAATACGCCGCGATTGTATATGAAGTATGCAATCGCACTTTCTTTTTAGATTATCCCTTGAATAACAGAGCAAAAGTAGAGATAATCCCTCCCGCGCCAACCAAGGCCCTCAATGGTAGTCTTATTGGTCCTCTCGCAACACTAGCAGGCGAACCTGGTCAGGCCCGGAAGGGAGCAGCCACAGTTTGTGACGTGTGTGCCGAGATGTGGCTGGTAAGACTGCCACCCAAATTCCTCATTTGGGTGTTTGAACTAATAAACTTAATTCCTCAAAAATAATTCCTCTAATTAAATAATACTATTTATTTATAGATTACTTTATAAATTACTTTATAGATTGTTATGTCATTTTTGTTAAAAATATTACTAATAACTACATGATAGTATTAATTAAAAGTAAATTAACCTCCCTTTTAAACATGTTGCTCATCCTCGATTCGTAAATACGACTTAAGTCTAGATTGTGTAGTACGAAGTTAGGATTAGAATAATGTCAAATTTAGAGAGGAGCTCAGTATGCACTTGGAACGTATTCGCAATAGTAACCTGCATGACAAGGTGATGCCGGCAGAACAAGCAAGCCAATTTATTAAAGATGGAATGACTGTAGGGATGAGTGGTTTCACTCGCGCCGGAGAAGCTAAAGCAGTACCCAGAGCATTAATTGAGCAAGTCAAAAAAAATCCAATCAAAATAAATTTAATGACGGGTGCGTCATTAGGTAATGATCTCGACAAGCTATTAACAGAAGCGGGCATTTTAGCGCGTCGTATGCCTTTTCAAGTAGATAGCACTTTACGTAAAGCGATTAATAACGGCGAAGTTATGTTTATTGATCAGCATTTATCTGAAACGGTTGAGCATTTACGTAACCATCAATTAACCATGCCTGATGTGGCTGTTATTGAAGCCGTTGCCATTACCGAAGAAGGGCATATTGTGCCAACTACATCGGTAGGTAATTCAGCGAGTTTTGCTATTTTTGCCAAAGAAGTAATCGTTGAAATTAATATGCTGCATAACCCGAATCTTGAAGGTTTGCATGACATATACATTCCATCTTATCGTCCTACTCGCCAACCAATGCCGTTAGTTAAAGTGGATGACCGAATTGGTAGTACTGCAATTCCTATCGATCCTGCAAAAATTGTTGGTATTGTTTTTACTAACCAAAGCGACTCGTTTTCTACCGTTACCGACCCTGATGAAGACACCGCCGCTATTGCGCGCCATTTAGTTAACTTTTTTAAAGACGAAGTGGCTCAAAATAAATTGCCAGCTAATTTAGGTCCGCTACAAGCAGGCATTGGTAACATTGCTAATGCTGTAATGATGGGACTACTCGACTCTGACTTTAAAGACCTAACAATGTACTCTGAAGTACTACAAGATTCGACGTTTGACCTAATTGACGCAGGTAAGCTTAGTTTTGCATCGGGCAGCTCAATTGTGTTGTCTGAGCGTTGTAATGCGCAAGTATTTAATAACTTAGAGCAATACAAAGACAAGCTAGTGTTACGCCCTCAAGAAATTTCTAACCATCCTGAAATAGTGCGCCGTTTAGGGATTATTGCAATAAACACCGCGCTTGAGTTTGATATGTATGGCAACGTAAATTCAACACATGTGTGTGGCACACGAATGATGAATGGTATTGGTGGCTCTGGTGATTTTGCTCGTAATGCTCATTTAGCAATATTTGTGACTAAATCGATTGCTAAAAATGGCGCTATTTCAAGCGTAGTGCCTATGGCGAGCCACGTTGATCATAACGAGCATGATGTTGATATATTAGTAACTGAGCAAGGTTTAGCTGATTTACGCGGTTTAGCACCGCGTGAGCGTGCTGTACAAGTTATTAAGCATTGTGTGCACCCAGAATATCGCGAAGCGATGTTAGACTATTATGAGCGCGCTTGTGAGCGTGGTGGGCATACCCCTCATTTACTTGAAGAAGCGTTTAGTTGGCATATTCGCCTTGAACAACAAGGCAGCATGAAAAAAGTATCTGCAGCAGATGCTCCAGTGCAACTGTCAGCATAAGCATTTTAGTTTATTAATATTGAATTAGTTAGTTTTATACTTACTTTTGAACCGCACTAGTGTCAGCTCAATCAGCTTTGATTAGTGCGGTTTGATATAAACTGTAAGTCCAAAATAATTTTATACCTACTCTTTGCATACCTTTCCCAACCACCTTTTATTATTTTATTCACTTAGGTTTAAGTGCTATTACCGTTATTAAGTGTGTAATGTGCTTATTAAAAATATAGGTACTAAATGGCGTTTGATAGAGGATTAGAAGAGCGACCTACAGTAAAACCAGTTAAGGGCTTGGTTTATATTTTGCCTGAAGGTTTTGAGTCTGATTCTGATTTAGCATATTGGGTAAATACGTGCGTTAACTTTGTAGAGTCTTTACCGCCCAAACCTTTTAAAAAACGACCTGTACTTAAGTAAATTAGCGAAGTATCACCTTAATTAAAATAAGCACTGCAATCAAATTACTGGCGCTATGAGCATGAATACTACATAATTGAGCGACTGCTCACTTATGCGTTTTTTACTTAAGTATGATTCATACTATTTCAAAAGACGCTTTGAACACTAGTTTGTAAAGCTGTTTATTAGCACAGCTTTAAATTTTTTAGTAAATAAAAGAGAGAATGTAATGATTAAAGTAAGCGTATTATACCCAAATAATGAAAGTGCTACTTTCGATATGGACTACTACTGTAAAACACATTTACCCCTAGTTGCAGAGTTAGTTGGTAAAGCGCTTATATCAAGTAGTGCAGATGCAGGTTTAGCAGGTGGCGCACCGGGCGAAGCGCCAACTTATATTGCTATGGGGCATTTAGTGTTTGAATCGGTAGAATCTTTTCAGCAAGCCTTTGCACCTCATCAAGAGGCAATAGCCGCTGATTTAGTTAACTTTACTAACGTGTCTCCAGTAATTCAAATTAGCAATATTGCTGGGTAAATTACACGCTAAAACTAATTTAAGAATTACTTAATAACCCCTACTGTATTTAATACAGTAGGGGTTTTATTTTAACTGCAATAAAAGGGCTAGCGCTCTGTTTTAAGTAAAATTAGTTCTAATATTTAGATGTATTAAACCCGCCCTTGTGTTGATTATGAAAATGATAAAAGTTATCATTTAGGTTGTTGGCTATCTACACTTCTCCCAGGAATTATCATGTTTAACCCTAATTATTTGGCATTAAGTATTGCTGCGTCTTTATCTGTTTTTTCTAATATAGCTTTTTCACAACAAAACGACGACATTGAAACTATTGAAGTAACTGGCCGTGCCCAGCAATTTTACTTAGAGACCGAAAGTAAAATTGGGACTAAAACTAATTTAGATCTTATTAAGCTTCCGCAATCGGCTCAGGTTTTAACAGAGCAACTTATAATTGACCAAGCAGCGCGTGACATTACCGATTTGTACCGATCTATTGCGGGAGTGAGCGAATATAGCTACTCAGGCGTTACTTTTCGTGGTTTTAGAGATGACGCAAATGTATTTTACGATGGTGTGCGTGGCGACCCGTACTCAGGCTTTGGTGTACCGCAGTTATTTAATGTAGAACGTGTTGAAGTATTAAAAGGGCCAGCCTCTGCTTTGTATGGCGGTGGCGAACCTGGTGGGATGATTAATTACGTAACCAAAAAACCAAGCTACTTAGAAAAGCGCGAATTAAAGCTCACCTTGGGTAACTACAATACGCGTGGCGCATCACTCGATATGACCGGTGGTTTAAGCGATACAATGGCTTATAGGTTGGGTGGTTTTTATGAAGAGCAAGACAGCTTTCGTAACAATGCAGACTCAAAAAACACCGAGCTAACAGGTGGATTGTTATTTGATTTAAGTGATTCAACAACGCTTACAACAAGTGTTGATTACATAAAACAAGACTTAGGTGGCAATCGCTTACGTGGAGTACCGGTAGATGATAACGGCAACTTTCTGGTAGATCCTTCGTATAACGCGAACGAATCATTTGACTATCAAGATATGGAAGCTTTGGTGCTTCAAGCTGAGTTAAATCATAGTTTTTCTGATGATTTCTCTGTTAGCACTACTGTGCGATACCTTGATAATGAGCGCGACCAAGCGTATCACGAGTCGCAAAATTGGGTTGACGTAAATGGTGATGGCGTTGCTAATATAGATGATGAAACCATAAGACGAGAATACCGCAAACAGTTTCGAGCAAACGAAGAAATAAGCTTAACAACTGATTTTGTATATAACGTTGAGCAAGGTAATTTAGAGCATCAATTTTTATTTGGTGGCGATTACCATGTGGTAGAAACGCAGTACGATTACTTGCGTGCCCGATATGAGGCTGATGGTGTAGCAAACTTAAATATTTATACACTTAATTACGGTGAAACAGACCCTAGCACCTATAACTTAACCGATTTAGATCGTGATGGTGTAGATACCGATCGCTTTGGTGTATACGCTCAAGATGCTATAAGTATTGGCGAACAATGGACCGTAATTGCAGGCTTACGCTACGATTATTTTAAAGAATTAAATAAGGAAACAGGCTTTAGCTATTCTGACAACGGTGTAACGCCTCGCGTTGCAGTAACGTACCAGCCAATAGAAAACACCTCTGTTTACATAAACTACTCTGAAAGCTTTAACCCAACCTCGTCGGGCGATCAGGAAGATGTGGTAGGCGAGGGCAACTTAGACCCGGAAACAGGTAAGCAAACCGAGTTGGGCATGAAAAACAGATGGTTTGATGGCAAAATAATGAGTACATTTGCTGTTTATCAAATTAATAAAGAAAACGTGGTAATGAGCAACCCAGACGATACTGGCGCGGGAGATGGCATTGCTGCACTTTTAAATATAGGTGAAGTAGAAAGCCGTGGATTTGAAACAACCTTAGTAGGCGATTTATCCGAGCACTGGACAATAACGGCTAACTACGCATACAACGATACGCAAGTAGTGGACGGCGTAACGGGTGATACGCTTTCAGATACATTTGGTGATGGCTCGCGCTTTGCTAATGCGCCGCGCCATCAGGCGGGTTTATGGTCACGCTTTGGGCTCGATTCGATTAATTCCTCTATTGCGTTTGGCGCTAATTATGTGAGTGAGCAAGTAAGCTCCGATGGTCAAAAAGTAAAACCGTTTACCGTATTTGATATGAGCTGGACGAGTCGCTTTGATGACGTATTACTAAGTGTAAATATTAACAACCTGTTCGATAAGGAATATGCTGTAAGCGGATTTAGCCAGCGTAACGGTCACTTTCCGGGTAGCCCGCGTGAAATTGTTGGGCAAATAACCTACAAGTTTTAATACTTATTAGCGCGAGAGTCTCTCGCGCTTTGTTTTAAGTATCGCCTTGCACCTTTTTATCACTATTAAATTTAGCGGATTCTTGAGTAGTGTTAATAGCCGTAATAGGGAAGGGGATTACAATACCTTCTTTTTTATAGCGTTTATGCAGGGCTTTTATAAAAGCAGATTTTACCCAAAAGCGATTAAAGTATTCTTTAGCTCTAAGCATTACCGTAAAGTTAATACTTGATCTGTCAAAGGTATGAAAAACCACAAAGGTATTGTAATCATCAACGCCCCATTCGTGTGAAATAAGTATTTCGCGAGCCACTTCAAGTGTTACTTGCTCAACAAACTCTAAATCTGAATCGTAATGCACGCTTATATCAACAGGCACGCTTAACTCTTTTTCAGGGTAAAAGTAATTAATAATACGCGATTTAGATAATTGGCTATTAGGTATAATAATCATATTGTTAGGTAGCATTTTAACCCATGTAGATCGCCAGCCTATGTGATCTACAAAGCCTTGTTCTTTTGATTCAAGCTCAATAAAATCGCCCACTCTTATGGGTTTATCTATCACTAGCTGCACGCCAGAAAAAAAGTTTTCGAGGGTAGGTTGTAAAGCAAGGGCAACAGCCAGTGATGTAATGCCTAACGAGGCAATAATGGGTGTAATAGAAATACCTAACGTGCCCATTAATACTAGTATTCCTACGGATGATAATGTAACGCGTATCACGCCTTTAATTATGCTTTTTGAATTAAAAACAACGGCAGATTGTTTGCCATAGTAATTAATAGTGCCAATAATAAAGCGGTCTAAAAACATAATAAGTGCAAGCAGAGCTAATACAATATTAATGCTATTAAAAGGAATTTGTTGAGAAATAGAAGTACTAATAATGAAGGTGTCGTGCTCTAAAATGGTGAGTAGCACAATAATTGTGCACAGTGTTAGCGGTTTAGATATTGACTCTATTAGTAAAGTATCGAATATAAACTTGGTTTTTGAAGTCCATTTTTTTAGCCAGTACATTACAAAAAAGCGAATTAAAAACAGTAGTATAGCTATAAGTAAGAGAGATGAAATCGCGCTTAACCAGGGGGTGCTGTTGGAAAATTCCAGCGCTTTATTTAGCATAACTTAAACCTGTTCAATATAGTTTTATATATATTGCAGCAAGTTATGTACCTTTGTTTGGAAAAGTAGCTGCCGAGTTTTGGTCGGCAGCAAATATTATACTTTTTTGGCTAACCACATACCGCCTAAGACGGCTGCAAAAAATAACAAAAATTCCATTTTAAGAGATACCAATTGAACCAAGCCAGGGCCTGGGCAAATGCCACTTAAACCCCAGCCTAAACCAAAAAATACTGAGCCGATAATTAAGCGCGCATCAATATTTTTTAAATTACTTAAATTAAATGTTCCTGAAATAAGTGGTTTCTCTTTTTTTGCAACCCATAACCATGTAAGCATCATTATTAGCATGGCAACAGCCATCACTATAATTAAGCTTCCATCCCATTGGTTTCCATAGGTAAGAAAGTTAATCACTTTAGCAGGGTTTGTCATCCCGCTAATAATAAGCCCTAAGCCAAATATAAAGCCTATAACAACCATCATAATTGCTTTCATTATTTATCCTACAAGGTTTGCTGTAATGAAGGCAACAAGCATAAATGTACATGTTGCAACCCAAGAGCGAGCAGAAAAGCGCGACATGCCGCACACGCCATGGCCACTTGTGCACCCGTTAGCTAAAGTTGTACCCGCGCCAACTAAAAGCCCTGCAACAACAATAAGCCAAGGCGGTAATTGCAATTCGCCTTCTAATAAAGAAGGGGCAAATACTCTTACCGCTATACCTGCCAACAACAACCCTAAAATAAAGTATAATTGCCAACGAGAGTCTGAATTTGCTTTAGCAAATACAGACTTAACAATGCCTGATATGCCCGCAATTTTTCCGTATAAAACCAGTAATAACGTACACGCTATACCTATTAATGCACCGCCTATTGCAGCCGATACTGGGGTGAATTCTGTTATCATTTTTAAATTTCCCAAACAATAGAAACGCCTAAACCGGTTTGTTTCATTTCGATTGATAATTGTTGATTAGGCGCTAAGTAGTTAGCACCCGTTACTTTTTTTGCTGGCGAATAAAAAGCCATAGCGTTTAATTGTACCTTGTTGGTAAAAGAATGGCTAAGGCCAGTTGTAAAATGCCACTCTTGAACACCCGGCGCCAAAATATTTAATATAACTTGAGAAGAAGGAATCGGTTGCTCGGTGTAAGACACCCCAAAACGAATTTTTTGTTGCGATGTACGCTGCCATTGATAGCCAAGCTTATAAATAGTCATATCGTTCCAGCCAAACCCAGCTCCTGCATCAGCCCCTAAAGGCGCTGACATCAAGTTATTAACTGGATTTGCAATACTTTTTACTTCGCTGTAATTTATTTTTTGCCAATCAAATACAACCTGATTACTTGGGGTAAGCTTATAGGCAGCACCAATTTGAAACGAACTTGGGAGATCAAATCCGCCTTGCTCTGCAAACAAACCTTTATAGCTATCAAACTCTTGCATAGACACTGAAGAGCGGTAACTTGCACCCCAGCTTAATGACGAATTTATATCTTGGCTAATACCCAGTTGAATACCTAGGCCTGTACTTGTATCGGTGCCATTATTTGTAAGCGCTTCTGGCGATTGCGAAAAAGGAGCAAAGCTTCCAAGCCCTTGTGCTTCAAACTGTTGCACCACGTAAATAGGGGATACACCAAGGCGTGTTTGTTCATTCAACTTATAGCTTACTGTTGGGCTAATAAAGAGTTGTTTTAAATCAACGCCCGTCGTACCAGCGTAAAAAGTCCCCTCAGGAGAGGATTCTGCGCCGTACTCGGTATTCATACCGCCGTTGCCATACACTAATAAACCAATATTTACTTTTTCATTTAATTGATGGCCAATAGCAAACTCTGGAATTGCAAATACGGTGTTGTCGCTTTTTTGTGTTTTTGCTTCAAGATAAAATGCGCCAGGGTAAAAAGTATCTACTTTTGATGCAGTATATTTTCGTTCAGGTGAAAAAAGCTCTAAGCCCAGAGATAGCTCTGTTCCATTAGGTAAAAAGGTTGCTGGATTATTAGCGCCAGACATTAACTCTTCTGACAGCGCTACACCTGCGCCAGCCATGCCTTTGTGGGTCATGCCATAGCCGTGAGTAAAATAACCATTAGTAGCAAATGCACTGAACGAACCTAACGCGCACGTTAAAGCTAAGCCTGAAATTAACTGTTTTTTCATTTTAGTAAATACATAAAGTTGGAATGGGCGGACAATAGCTAATTTTTGATATTCTAAAAAGGAATTTAAATAGATTAGTTATAATAAAAGGTAATACGGCAATGGTTATAAAGTTAAAATAAATGAGCGTAGATTGCTATTCAACCTTAGCTTAAGTTAAAAGGTTCGCTAACGTATTGAGCTGTAGTGATATTTAAGTATGCAATCGGTAGCTATACGCTTTGGTATTAAAAGTGTGCTGGTAAAAGGAGCGTTTACGTATTAACAGCAGTTTAAAATATATTTATTAATTAACGTTTAGCTCATCCAAACAATCACTCTTAAATAACGCCATTGTATGTAAAAGCAAAGCGGCGATTAATATCACCGCTTTTAAAAATCACATAGATTCAAGCGTTTTACCGCGTGTTTCTTTAATATATTTAACAACAAAAAATATGCTTATAAGTGCCGATAACGCATAAAAGCCATAAGCACCGGCAAGGCCAATGTTAGCCAGCATAATAGGGAAGGTCATGGTAATTGCAAAGTTAGCAATCCACTGCGCACTGGCAGCAACGGCAAGGGCAGCACCACGAATACGGTTATTAAACATTTCGCCTAATAATACCCATACAATTGGGCCCCAACTTAAGCCAAAAAATACCACAAATAAGTTAGCCATAATAAGTGCAAACGTACCCATGTTATCGCTAAGTGCAAGTTTGCCTGCGTCATCAAGGCCTGCACTGCCAAATATATAAGTAAGCGCGCTTAAGCTAATAAACATACCAATACTGCCTACTAATAGCAGTGGTTTACGGCCAACTTTGTCAACTAGGGCAATGGCAATAAAGGTCGATACAATATTAGTAGTACCTGCGAGCACATTTATAAATAGCGATTGCGACTCATCAAATCCAGCGGCTTGCCAAAGCTCAGAGCCGTAATAAAACACCACATTAATACCCACAAATTGCTGAAATACACTCAGCGCAACACCCACCCAAACAATTGGGTGTACTTTTTTACTGTTATCAATAAATAAATCACGAATACTTGGCTTTGTATCGCTATGCAATGAGCGTTTAACATCGCTTATTTGCGCATCAACGTTGTCGTTCGATATTTTACTAAATACCGCTTTTGCAGCGCCTACTTTACCTTGCGCCACTAAATAACGAGGCGACTCGGGAATAAACAACACACCGACTAAAAATAGTACAGCAGGCACAAGCTCTGCCCAAAACATCCAGCGCCAAGCGGCTGTATCAAGCATTAAAATATTTTGCGCGCTGCCTGCTGCATCAGCAATTAAATAGTTACTCAAAAAAGCAGCAAATAACCCCAGTACAATAGCGAGTTGTTGTAGTGTAGCTAAACGACCGCGAAGTGCTGGTGGCGCAACTTCAGCAATGTAAGCTGGCGCTAATACTGATGCAGCACCAATACCTAAGCCACCAAATAAGCGATAAAAAATAAACTCCGCAGAGCTTTCGCTAATGCCCGACCCAAAGGCACTAATGGCAAAAATAATCGCGGTGATGATCATAATTGCACGGCGGCCAAACTTATCAGCCAGTGGCCCCGCAGCAAGTGCACCTAGGGCACAGCCAAGTAACACAGACGCTACGTTAAAGCCCGTAGCCACACTGCTAGAATTAAATGCATTACCGAGTGCCGACACCGTGCCGTTAATCACGCCCGAGTCAAAACCAAATAAAAAACCACCAATAGCAGCCACGGCAGAGATAAAAATTACGTAAACAAGAGAGGTGTTTTCAGCTGTGTTGGCTGAGTGGGAAGGCGGTGTGTGCGTTGTCATTATATGCCCTGAAAGTTAATTTAAATATAAAGGAGCATAATATCGTAAAGCGCTATGGTTGAATATGCTTGTGCAGGAACCAATTTAGTGTTTTTTAATCAATTACAATTATTTTATAGGCTCCTTTTCTAGTTGCCTCTGTGCACTGTGATGTTACTGTAATAATGATTAGCAACTTATAAAGTGAGCCATAAAAGCAGAGCAACCGGTGGATTTTTTAGCAGGTATTATCGAAGGTAGTAAGTCTATTATTCATCCGGCACGCGGTGCAACTTAGTTGTTAACTAATTGAGATTAGTGTAAAAAGAACCTTTAATTGAGGGAATGTTTATGGATAAAAATCTTGGTTTTTTATCAATATTAATAGCTGTCATAGGTTGTTCTATTATTACGTTTATATTTTTTAACCGATTCACTTTCTCATTAGAGGCCTCATTAGATAGCTGGGTGAAAACAGCAACTTACTTCAGTAGTGTTTTTTCGCCACTATTATTGTTTGCATCTATATTACTACTTTACCGTACTTGGAAAGACTCTAAAACAGCTCTGGATTATCAGCGAGAAGAGTTGATAGCTCAAAGGCACAACTATGAAAGGCACATCAAAAATCAAGAACTCAAAGATAAGCTGGAGATTTTTGCGCGAAGGGTAAGAGAGTTGTCCGAGAAATTTACAAACCAAAAGATGAGTACGCTTATTAATAATGTAGATCTGGCGAACAGGATCAACCAACTTGAGTATAATTCGCTGAATAACAATATAATAGCAAGTTTCAAATTAAATAAGACCTCAAGTGAAGCATTATTGAAGTCTATTGAGAAGATAGATAAACATACTTTATCCCCATATATAATATTTGATTATTGCTACACATCGTCACTGACCTTAGGGGATGTTTTTGCACAAAGTTTTTATGAAATAGAAAATGATGATGATTTATATGATATCTTGAAGAAGGCCAAGAATTCCCCAGACTATCATGTGAAATATATCATTGCTTATGCTTTGATTAGCAGTAGTGATTTAGTCGTAGAAATTAGGGCTTTTTATTCACTTATATATCAGATAATCAATTTAGATGAAGTTAATAAAAAACTTTTCGTTGATGAGCTTTTATTGAATTTCAATGAACGCATTGCCCAGAATCTTATCTATATAAATAAGAATACACCCAATGACGCGCTCAATATACATTAATTAAAAATCAAAGGCGTCAAATATCAATTTAATAATTACTGAGAGTCCTTTCATTTCTGTGAGTTGAAATAATATTCATAATGCGAAGTCTTCCCTTACTCAGCTAGTATCTTACTTCTCAAACTTCTCAAACTTCTCAAACTTCTCAAACTTCTCAAACTTCTCAAACTTCTCAAAGTACTCTTTTTGCAATTCTATAGTTAGCGCTTTAGGGCGAATGCCCTGTACTAGGCTGTATACCTCTTCTTTTGTGTAACCCGCCGAATTTAAAATAAGTGCAGCGACTAACCCTGTGCGGCCAGTGCCGCCTTTGCAATGTATGGCAATGGTTTGCTTGTTCTGCATGGCTTGTAGTATTTCGGTTTTATGCGTGTTCCAGCTTGATGTAAAAGGCTGTTTTGGTGCTTCGTCATCATTTATAGGTAAATGAAACCACGTTATATCGTGCTTTTTGCACTCACTATTAATTGATTTTACGTTGTTTTTTTCAAGCTCCTTTTGAGGCATAAGTGATAGTAGCATGTTAGTGTCAGCGGCTTTTAATGTGGTGATTGAGTCAGCTAGGTTTTGTGTTTTTGTACCTGGGCAAGGCGTAAAAATAATATTTGCGCCGTTATTGAGTGATAAAACATCGTACGGGTGCGCGCTCATGGTAAGTCCTTTACTTTTAATGAATTTGCTTTAATAAGCTCACTATAGCGTGTTTTAGTTACAAGTTTAAGATTGAATAATAAGCATAAATACTAGATACTGTTTTTATATACAGTTATGGCGATATTATGAAAAAAGAATTACCAGCAAAATACTATTTAGCGCATTTTAGAGAGCTTATTGAGTTTGTAACTAGTAAATGTATGCATTTACTTGAGCCTAAACATAGTGAATTTATTAGTAAAATTAACCAGCTAGATGAACAAAGCCAGTGCATGTTGGCGCGTGTGTACTCGCGAAAGCCTTATTTGGTGCAGGCGCAATCGCTTAATTATGAAGAAATAACATCGCCGCATCAGGCTATTTATACGCTAAAAAAAGTGGGTATTTTATTTGAGCCAAACGAGCAGCATTATTCGCAGCTTTTAGCGCACCTAACTAAGCCTTCTTTGGTTGAGTTGCTAAGTAATTACCCTGAGCAAATAAGCTTTAAAA
This sequence comes from Pseudoalteromonas sp. NZS37, assembly GCF_015864265.1. NCBI lineage: Bacteria > Pseudomonadati > Pseudomonadota > Gammaproteobacteria > Alteromonadales > Pseudoalteromonadaceae > Pseudoalteromonas > Pseudoalteromonas sp. NZS37. The sequence continues at coordinate 66,538 of NZ_JADYXL010000009.1, forward strand.
AGAGCGCCGCTAAAGGCGCGCTGGTGGATATTGCGCGTGAGTTTTTTAAGGCATGCCCACAAGAGCTTGTGCCACTTTATAGCCAGTATGTAATTAATAACCGCAGTGACTACTACGAATATTTTGAGTTTTTATTTGCAGGTAAACTAAGCAGTGGAGATGTGAATCATCAAAACCGTTTTGTAATGCGAGACTTAGGCCTAACCGCTACGCGCGAAGGACACAGCGAGAGCTTGTCGCGCTTTGAAACACTTGACGAAGCGCAATCAAATTATTTATTAAACCGTTACCGGTTAGCATTTAAAAATATTACAGATGAGAGCGATTACGTCGCTTTAGCGTCGCAGGTTTTAGTGCAAGCTGCACATGGTGCAATTGCCATTGTATTAAAAAACAAATTATTAGTTAGGCTTTATAGGCAGCTAAAAACAGTTGATAGCGAACTTGCTTTTAGCTTACTAGAAGGGTGCGCGGATGATAGCGAAGCACAAGAAATTCAAATAAGAGAGCAATACAGGCTTGGCAATAAAGAGTGGGTAAAAGCTCGATTAGAAGCCATTATCGAAAACCCGCTCACTGATGATTTACTGTATTTTGCTGACGATTTTTTAATGCGTAAGTTTAATAAAAAAACACGTTCTCGTTTAAGTGCCATGCTTGCCGACACCCAATGCGTGCTAGAAATAGATGAACTTTACCGAGGTGAAGTAGAGCAGGGCGTAAACGATTATTATACTCGCCAAGGTATGGCTGTATTTAATACCGAAAACACGCTTTGGCAAAGTTTGTTTGGTTTAGTATTTTGGCATGAGTTATTTGTGGAGTCGCCTTATCCGCCATGCAATGAGTTTGATATTTATCCGCAAGTATTAAGGCTTGGTAATTTTTATGAAGCGCAGCAAACACAAATAAATGAGCGCTTAGCACAATGCCAAACGTCGCAAGCATTACTTAATTTGGTATGCAAAAATGCAGCACAATACTTTGACCAACCTAACGGCTTGTTTAGATGGCGTAGCAATTTATTAGAGCCACTAGAAGCGCTTATTTTAAACAGCCCTATTAAGGCGTTAATTGCGCACTTAACAGCCATGAGTAAACATTATTTACAGCTAAAAGACGGCTACCCCGACTTAATGGTCATTAATAATGGCCAAGTACATTTTGAAGAGGTAAAAGCCCCAGGCGATAAGCTTAGGCGCAACCAACTTACCACTATTGATAATTTAAAAAATGTGGGCTTTACAGTACACATTGCTGCGGTTAAATGGTTTGTAGACCCAAACCGTGTTTACAGCGTAGTTGACATAGAAACCACAGGCGGCTTAAAAGGCGGTAACCGTATTACCGAAATTGGCGTAGTTAAAGTACAGCACGGTAAAGTAATTGATACTTGGACAAGCTTAGTTAACCCCGAGCGCCATATACCTGGATTTATTACGTCATTAACCGGTATTAGCGACAGTATGGTTTACAACGCGCCTGTATTTGCTGATATAGCCAAGCCATTGCTAGATAAACTCGCAGGCAGTATTTTTGTAGCCCATAACGTTAACTTTGACTACGGCTTTATTAAAAAAGAATGCGAGATGGCAGGTCACTTTTTTAAAATGCCAAAAATGTGCACCGTGGTTGAATCGCGCAAAGCGTTTAAAGGCTTAAAGTCGTATTCGCTGGGCAATCTCTCATCGCACTTTAATTTAAATTTGACCAGCCATCACCGCGCATTGGCCGATGCAACCGCGACTGCAGAGTTGTTGTTACTTATTCAGCAATCCCAAATTAGTGAATAAGCAGTAAATCTTAACGCAAGAAGTAGTATGCAATTTAAAGCACTTAGCTTGTTTTAGCTAAGTGCTTTTTTCGTGGTAAGAAACCAGTAACCAGCATAGTGCCTACAATTACAAATAGTGCGCCTAGTAATGTATTTGGCCCTATTTGCTCATCTAAAAATAAATGCCCCCAAAATATGCCAAATAATGGAATTAAAAATGTAACCGTGAGTGCTGAGGTTGGGCCAATATCGTCGATTAATTTAAAAAATAAAATATAAGCAAGGGCGGTACATACTACGCCCAGTACTAATACACCTAGCATAATGTTGGTGCTTGGTATTTCTCGAATTGGCATAAATAAGATAAGCGGTAATACCATAAAGCTCGAAGCCCACATTGAGCCATGGGCATTATCGAATGGGGCCAGTTTAGGCGCATTTTTAGTGTAATGCGATGCAATGGCATAGCAAAGTGATGCACTTAATGCTGCTATTATAGCCATTATTGATTGGCTATTTAATACAAAATGATTTTGCCCAACGAGTATTGCAACGCCTATTAAGCCAAGTAGTAAACCAAGCACCATACTTTTATTGGGCTTTGTTTTCGTCCATAAAATTCCAACTACAACACCCCATATTGGTGTTGTAGAATTTAAAATTGAGAGTGTGGATGCGCTAATAGTTTGAGCTGCGTAAGCAAAAAATAAAAACGGAAGAGCAGAATTAAACGCGCCTATAATAAAAAAGTGTTTTTTATGTTGGATAAACGCTAAGCGGCGTTTTAAATACAAAGCAACAATAAATAAAGTAACTGCAGCAAAGCCTACTCTAAGCTCAATTAATACCGCAGGCCCCAAGCTGTTTGCTGCCATTCGCATAAATAAAAAAGAAGCGCCCCAAATAGCGGCCAGAAAAAATAATCGCAGTAAGCTTGCTAAGGTCATGATAGTATTTTAATTATGCAGATTGGTTTTTAGAATAACAGGGTTTATAAAAAGTGTAAGCCATATTCGGAACTGGCATATAAAAATAATAAATTAAGGATAAGAATGAAAACGTTCTCAGTAGTTTCTATGGTATTTATCACTTTTTTGGGGGGATGTAATTCAAGCTCAATCAACCTTTACAGTGATACCACCATGAAAAAGAATGAATACAATGGTATTAAAGCGTATCGAAAAGGACAGTTTGAAGCCGCTTTCAATTATTTAAAAGAGCCTGCTGGGCTAGGCTATAAAAGCGCACAATACACGTTGGCGTTTATGTTTTTGAAAGGCCAATACTTGGAGCAATCTACTAAACTAGGGATGGGCTGGCTAGGTGTTGCAAAAGAAGCGGGGGTTGAAAATTGGTCTGCGCAATACGATGTATTTTACAGTGCAGCGACTACGCAGCAAAAACAACAAATAGACGAAACAGTTGCGTTGTATATAACGCAATTTGGCGTTAAAGCACAAAATATGACCTGTCGTCGTTCAGCTTCGCCTAGGCGTACATTTGGTGAAGTTAAAATTGATTGCACTAAGCACGAAGGTAGCGTTACCGAGCACGACATACAAATAATAGAATAGAGTTATGGCTTTTCTAGCTTTTTTTCAAAGTCGCTTTTTACAATATCGAGTGCTTTTAAGACCTCTTCTGGAGCAACATCGTGTTGCTCTAGTATCATAATTAAATCTACTGCAAGTTTAATATGTGTAGGGGCTTGATCAAGTGGGCTTGTCATTTAATTCTTTCTTTTTTGATATTTGGCTAATTGCAACGTTTATTGCTGTTTGCACACGTTGTTCCATATGTATGCGTTCTGATTGCGGTAAATAAAACGCCATATCTACATCGTAGCGAATATATCGTGGCGGGAGCTGATTTAGTACCGTACAACAAAAGTCAGCCATTACATCTTCATCATATTTTTCATCAAGTTTAAGTTTGATGATTTCTTCAACTACAATCTTTTCGTAATAGTTGTGTATGTCTTCGTGTAATCGCATATTCCCACCGCTTTAAAATAATCCGTTTAACTGAGTCTATACTAAGGCTTACTATAAATCGATAGCGGCTTTAAATAGTTGTTTATGAACATTAATTAGTGAACTCAAATTACGCTGATAACCGCCACCTAAAGCGCACATTAGTGGGGTTTGATGTTGCTTACAGAAGTTGAGAACAAACAAGTCGCGCTCATATACGCCATTGAGCGATATATTAAACAAGCCTAACTCGTCTTTAGTGTAAATATCAGCGCCTGCATTATACAAAATAATATCAGGGTTATGTATGCGCACGCAAAAATCGAGTGCTTGCTTTAATGTAGCAAGGTACTCATCGTCGGCTGTTTTAGCGGGCAATGCAAAATCGTAAGTGGACTCTTGCTTATTACGAGGAAAATTTTGTTCACAATGAATTGAGCAGGTAATAATTTGGTTATGGTTTTGAGTGATTTGTGCTGTGCCATCGCCTTGGTGTACGTCGCAATCAAAAATTAAAACAGTGTCGGCTTGCTCTGTATTTATTAAATGTGCTGCTGCAATAGCTAAATCATTAAAAATACAAAAGCCACTGCCAAAATCACTATGAGAATGATGATAACCACCGCTTAAATTGAAGGTTAGATCGTGACTAAAAGCCGCTTCTGCAGCTTGAATACTCCCGCCAATTGATAAAAGAGTACGCTCTACAAGTTGTTGCGAATAGGGAAATCCCATCTTTTTAATTGCTTTATCGCTTAGTGTTCCATTTAAAAAGTCATCTATATAACGTTGGCTATGACATAGCGCAAGTTGAGATACGGTTACTTTTTTAGGCTCTTGAAAGTGAATAGCCGAAACACCTAGATTTTCTATTTCGGTTGTAAGTAACTTATACTTTTGAATAGGGAATCGATGACGTTCTGCAAGGATAAGGTCTGAATACAATGGATGATAATAAAGCTGCATAGTAAAGTGCGGCTTAACGCAGCTGCTGTTTTTCTACTTGTTGTATTTTATCCTCAGTGGCAGAAATTGCTTTTCTGCAGCGGCCTAATCGAGCGTGTGTGCTTAATATTTCAAGGTTAAGCTTTTGTGCTTTAGCTGGCGAGGCTTTATCCATTTGCATTTTACGCTCTTCAATCATGAGCACTAAACGGCGTTCAAACTCATGGTTTTGTTTTAATTCGTCGTAAAGCTCGTGCGATGATTGCATTATTTTTTGTACCGCTTGCTTATAAACGGTTTGCTTAGGGCGTGGTTTATAATGGCTTTTGTTTTCTTTAACCCAAATAGGCGTTGATTTAATAACGTTGAATACAGCTTGTACCTGAGCTCCTATACGTTCAAGCGCGTAAGTATAAGCATGGCGATGCTCACTTGGCGGTAATCTTGACACTTCATCTTCTATTTCTATTACGTAATCGACGAGGTTCATGCTTTTTGTACTAAAAACTGCGCGGTCAAACAAGCTAGGTTGCGCTTGCATGTAACGATTTTTAGAAAAAAGTTTAGCTTTATCAAATTGCTCAGCTTGTTGTTTTAGCGTTGCAACTTGTTGACGTAGTTTATCTAAAGCCATTGAATGCATATTAAAAGTAAGCCTCGTAAATTAGTTTTAAAGCTAAAAGTATAACCATAGTATTAAATACTGGGCGAATAAATTTGCTACCAAAACGTATTGCCGAATGTGCTCCAAACCATGCGCCTAGCATAATAAAAAAGCCCATTGTTATGCCAAGTAAAAAGTTTACATGGCCGAGTGCTACAAAGGTGATGAGCGATATAAAATTAGAAACAAAGTTCATTGAACGCGCTAAACCACAATTGAGTAGCAAGTTCATTTTATAAAGCATGCCATTAGAAGCGGTCCAAAATGTCCCCGTACCTGGGCCTGCTAAACCATCAAAAAAGCCTAATGCTAAACCCTGTAGCCATTGTTTTATTTTCATCGCTTTGTTTAGTTTAGGGAGCTCATCGCCTTCTGTGGTACTTAAATTACCAAATAAGCTATAAGCGGCAACTAAAATAATAATAATGGGTAGTAGTTTGTTTAAAAAATCGATACTTAAATGATCAACAATAACAGTACCTATCAATGCACCTATTGCGGTAGCAATAATAGAGGCAGCCCAAAACTTTGGACTAAATAAGTTCTTTTTATAATAAGTATAGCTTGCTGTTAAGGAGCCAAAACTTGCTGCTAGTTTATTGGTGCCTAATGTTAAATGTGGAGGTAAGCCTGCAGTTAATAAAGCGGGCACAGTTAACATACCACCGCCACCGGCGATAGCGTCTATAAAACCTGCGGCAAGTGCAACAGCACATAAAACAGCCCAAGTTGTTGGATCGAGTGCGAGTTCAAACATTAATAATCTATTTGTCTTTTAAAAGGTGGTAGGGTGTCGAGCATGGCTTTACCGTATCGCTTAGTAACTAAGCGCCTATCGAGAATAGTAATACAGCCTTCATCACTCTCTTTTCGCAGCAGTCTACCACAGCTTTGTACCAATTTCTTTGCGGCGTCTGGCACGGTAATCGTTAAAAACGGGTTACCACCTTTGCTTTGTACAAATTCTGCTTGCGCTTCTTCTATCGGCGAAGTAGGTACAGCAAACGGAATTTTAGTGATTATTAAGTTCTCTAAATATTTTCCAGGTAAATCAAGGCCTTCTGAAAGACTTTGTGTTCCAAATAAAATACTGCCTTTGCCTTCATCTACATTTTTGGTGTGTAATTTAAGCAACGCTTCTCGCGACATCTCACCTTGTACTAATAAGTTAAAACCTTTTGTTCTAAGAAACTTTGTTACGTGGTCCATTTGCCAGTAAGAAGCGAATAGTACAAGGTTCGCTTTTTTATCATTTAGGTACTCTGGTAAAGTTTTAGCTAGGTGATCACTAAAGTCTTTATCGGTAGGTTCTACTTTAGATACCGGAATACGTAAAGTGGCTTGTTTTGGGTAGTCAAAAGGAGAAGGTACTTTAATAAATTTAACGCCTTCTTCTTTAGCAAGTCCTGTTTCGTAAGCAAAGTGATCGAACGAGCCCAGTGCACTTAATGTAGCAGAGCACAAAACAGCGCCCGCGCATTCTCGCCACAATTTATCTTTTAAGTAATAACCGACCTCGATAGGGCAGTCGCTTAATAAGTGGTCGTGATGGCTTTTGTATTCAAGGCGTTTTATCCACCGTGCATGAGGAGCACCTTCGCCTTTTTTTGCGTAACTAAACCATAGTTTGTTTAGTTGTTCTAACCGGTTTATGTATTGACCGCTTTCGCCTAGTATTGGGTCGGCAACGTAAGGTTTTATGTCGCCATCACTTACATCTTGGGTAAGGGTGTCGTGCATTTTGTTTAAACAGCGCAGCGCATCTTGCGTGGCTTCGCTTATATCTTTTGCTTTACTGTGCAGCGATTGTGGAATTTCACCGTGTTCAAAGCGATAAGTATCGTCTTTTGAGTATTCAAAGTCGGCATTATCAAGAATATCGCGAACTACTTTTAAATCTTTATTCGCGTCATTAATGCTGTCGCAAAGTTTAAAGTTTTGCCCAATAGCTCTTTGCCCCACTAAAACCTTCGCCATTTTCCCGCTAAACTTGGTGAGCTTATCAAGCCATTCTATCGTGCCTTTGATTGTTGCTGCGGCCGATGAAAAATCGCGTGTTATATGTGCTAAATGGTGCGCTTCATCAATTACATAAATGGTGTTGTCGGGCTCTGGTAAAATTTTACCACCGCCTAGGTCTAAATCGGCAAGTAATAAAGAGTGGTTAATTACCAGCACATCCATTTGCATTAATTGATTACGAGCAAGCTGAAACGGACACGTTTGATGGGCCTTCATTTGGCGCTGGCACGAATGTTTGTCGCACGCTATTAAGTTCCACACTCTATCGGGTACGGTATCGGCCCAGCTGTCTCTATCGCCTTGCCATTTTTTATTTACGTAAGCGTTATATAACTCATTTAAACATTTGGTTTCCATTGCGCTCAATGGTGAAGTAAGCGTTGGCATAAAGTCCATTTGTGTTTGGCTATCGCCGTTTACAGCATTATGTAGTTTGTGGGCACAAATATAACGATGGCGACCTTTTACCAAATCAAATTTAAAGTCGAGACCTGAATGCTTTTTAAAAAATGGCAGTTCTTTTGCTATTAATTGTTCTTGCAATGCAACGGTTGCGGTAGAAATAACGAGCTTCTTTTTTTGTGCTAAGGCAAGAGGCAACGCGCCTAAACAATAGGCAAGAGACTTACCGGTACCGGTGCCTGCTTCAATTACGCAAATACGCTGCTTTTTATGGTATTCGCCAGCAAGCGTTTTTGCTATTTCGGCTACAAGGTAGTTTTGACTGCTACGAGGGCGATAATCGTTTAGGTTGCTAGCCACATGCTGGTGTACTTGCCTAATTGTTTTTTTTAGTGAGTCAGAAAGCATGGGATGATTTACCTAAAGTATGTATATAATTACAGTGCTATGGATTTTAGAGTTATAAGAGTGTAACTACAAGAAGTGATGAGATTAATTTAGCAAATAAAGTATCTGAGTGTTTATTTAGGTTGAATGTATGGCTTTAAAGCATTTTGAATTAAGTAAAAACTTACATATATATGAATAAGGTTTAGTAATAATGTACTTAACAGCCGGTTTTATTGTTTCTTCTCATGCTTATGATACTGCTAACGGCATCTGCTACGAAGCGTGGTTTTGTAGTGATAAAGGGCCTATAAAAACAGTATCAGCTAACGAAAATGCGCTGTTTTTTATCAAAAGTAAAGATGCTGAAATAGCGCATAAAATATTAGCAGCTGAGTCACTTATCTTTAATATTAAAAGTCTTGAGTTAAAAAACTTTCAGCAAGAAGATATGTCGGCCTGTTACTTCAAATCACTAAAGCATTTTTATTCTGCTGCTAAAGCTTTAAAGCAACGTGGAGTTGTATTATTTGAAGAAGATATTCGACCAATAGAGCGCTATTTAATGGAGCGCTTTATAAAAGGAGGTGCTTGGGTAACGGGTAATGTTTTTTATCAAAATGGTTATACATTAGTAACAGAGGCAAAATTAAAAGCAAATGATGAGTATTCCCCAACTCTTAATAAGCTGTCGTTAGACATTGAATGTAACGAAAGTGGCGTTTTGTTTTCTGTTGGACTTGTGGGCTGTAATTTAGACTGTGTTTTAATGATTGGCGAGCCAGATAGAGAAGCTGAAAACCTAGAGTTTGATATTATTTGGTGTGTAGATGAGGCTGAGCTCTTAAAGGGATTGGAGCATTTTATTAAGCTTAGCGATCCTGATGTCATAATTGGCTGGAATGTAATTGAGTTCGATTTTTCGGTTATTCATGAAAGAGCTGAAGCACTAGGCATTAAGTTATTACTGGGTAGGGGAGATCAACCTTTATATGTTCGCAAAGGACACTTTACTCGAGTATCGATCCCTGGGCGATGTGTGGTTGATGGAATAGACACTTTAAAAAATGGTACATATAGCTTTGAGAGTTTTTCTTTAGCTAATGTTTCAAATCAAGTGTTGGGTGAGTCCAAATTAATCGACACGGCTAATAGTCTACAGGAAATTATTAGGCAATTTAATGAAGATAAGCTTTCTTTAGCAAAATATAATCGACAAGATTGTATTTTGGTAAATAAAATTTTTGATAAATTAAAGCTACTCGATTTTTCTATTATAAGAACAAAGCTCACAGGATTAGAGCTTGAAAAAAAGGGCGGCTCTGTCGCTGCTTTTATTAATATGTATTTACCACTACTGCATCGCAGCGGTTATGTTGCCCCTAATATGGGCGATCATGGACTTACATTTGAAAGCCCAGGCGGTTATGTAATGGAGTCTATTCCTGGGCTTTATAAAAATGTCATTGTTTTAGATTTTAAAAGCTTGTACCCCAGTATTATGCAAACTTTCTACATTGATCCACTCGGACTGATAGAAGGTTTAAAAAATCCAAACCAAAGTGTGCAGGGTTTTAATGAAGCCCTATTCTCGCGAGACAAGCATCACTTACCTTTACTTGTTAAAAGCTTAGCGTCCCAAAGGCAGCTCGCCAAAGACAATCAAGATCAAATGCTATCTCAAGCAATAAAAATAATAATGAATAGCTTATATGGTGTTTTAGGCTCAAAAGGGTGCAGGTTTTACGATCCCAGGTTATCTAGCTCTATTACATTAAGAGGGCACGAAATAATGCTACAAACTAAAAAATGGATAGAAGAGCTTGGTTATAGCGTTATTTATGGTGATACCGATTCTACATTTATTAAGTTGGATGATGATTTAACCCACGACGAGTGTAATGAAATTGGCGTGTTTTTAGCTAAAAAGATAACTACAGATTGGATTAACGAGATTAAACAAACGCACAACTTAACAAGTCATTTAGAAATAGAATTTGAATCTCTTTATAGCCCTTTCTTTTTGCCAACCATAAGGGGAAAGCTAGTTGGCTCTAAAAAGCGCTATGTCGGTAAATTAATTAAACCAAACGAATCAAAACTAGTATTTAAAGGATTAGAAACAGTAAGAAGTGATTGGACTAAACTTGCTCAACAATTCCAGTTCGACCTATTTACTAGTCTTTTTGATGGAAATTTAAATATAAATGACCTTGTTAAAGACTATACAACAAAGTTATACCAAGGTGATTTTGATCATTTACTCATTTTCAAAAAGAGATTAGGTCAAAACTTAATCGATTATAAGAAAAATATCCCCCCTCATGTTCAAGCAGTTAAAAAACACCAGAAAAAAAATAGCGAATTTACGGTTAATAGAGGTGAATTTGTTACATTCGTTTACACAACTGCTGGAGTTGAGCTGTATCAAGGCTTTCATAGCTATGACTATGCAATTTATGTAGAAAAACAGATTGTACCGTTAATTGAAATGGTTGATCTTGTTTCGCACTCAAGTGTTTCTTTTGGGTTAAATTTACAAGAGAAACTTTTTTAATAACACCATAAATGGCAACATATCTGTGTTTTCATACTGTCCACATCTTATTTATTCTAGTTTATTGCGATTTTAATTATTATATTCGCAAATATTTCTTTTTCCGCAAAGGTTTGTTAACTTTTTGTTGGCTTTTTGATGGTTTTTGTTTATTATTTGCTTTAGTTACTGTTAATCTTATGTAACTAAAATAATTAAATAATGATTGCTACTATAAAGTAGTGACACCAGGGAGAATCAAATGTTAAACAATCAAGTAGCTAAAGCAGTGCGTGTCGCACTTGCATTTGGTGCAGCTTCAACAGCTGTATTTTCAGGTAATACAATGGCAGCCGAAGGCGCCGATAAAGTAGAAAGAATTGAAGTAACTGGTTCACGTATCAAAAGAACTGATATGGAAGGTGCGAATCCAGTACAAATATTAACACGCGATGACCTAATTGCTTCAGGTATTGGTAACGTAGGTGACATTCTTCAAGAAATTCCTTCAGTTGCTGGTGCGGGTACTAATGCTTCTGTTAATAATGGTGGTTCAGGCGCGGTGCGTGTATCTTTACGCGGTTTGGGTTCTTCAAGAACGCTAGTATTATTAAATGGCCGTAGAATGGTTGCGTCGGGTAGCGGTGCAAACTCTTCTGTAGATTTAAGTACAATCCCTACAGCAATTATCAAGCGAGTTGAAATTCTAAAAGACGGTGCTTCTGCAATTTACGGTTCAGATGCTATTGGCGGTGTAGTTAACGTTATTACACGTGATGATTTTGAAGGTTTTGAAGCTACAGCAAGTTACGATGCTTCGACACATGGCGGTGATGGCGAAACTAAAAGCTACGATTTTACTGTAGGTTTAACAAGCGATAAAGGCAGCGTGGTAGCTAGTGCATATTACGTTCAGCAGGGTTCTCAGTCTTCTGGTGATAGAGACTGGTCTAAATTTTCTTTAGACATGGATCATACAGGTGAGCTTTCTAAAGGTGGTTCTTCAGCTCCACCATGGGGTCGTTACAACGGTATTGATGGTTCAGTAGCTGGTGAAGATTGTTCTTCTTTTACTCACGGTGCAGCTAATGGTCCTGGTCAATCAGATCCAAGCGATTTTTCTAATCCAACTGGTTATGATTGTTGGGATTGGGATAAAGATACTTACAACTTTGCGCCTGTAAACTTTCACTTAACTCCGGCTGAGCGATATGGCGTATTTGTTCAGAGTAACTATGAGTTTTCTGATCATGTTCGTTTCTTTTCAGAAGTTAGTTTAAACCGCCGTATTTCAGATACTAAGCTTGCTCCATTACCTCTAGCACCACTTGCGTTCTTTGGTGTGACAAATGCAAATTATTCTGCAGATAACTACTATAACCAACAATTTGGTCCTAAAGACAGAAATGGTGACTCAGTTGAGATTTCTGATTGGCGCCGTCGTATGGTTGAAACTGGTGGTCGAGATACTCAATTTCGCGTAGATACAGTTCGCGCAGTAGTTGGTTTTGAAGGCGATATCAATGACGATTGGGGTTATGAAGTTTCATACATCTTTGGTTCAAGTGATTCTACAACTAAACGAGCTGGTGGCGTAAACTTTGAAAAAGTTTCACAAGCCGTAGGTCCTTCATTCCAAGACGTTGACGGTAGCATTGTATGTGGAACTGTAGATGATCCTATCGCTGGTTGTACATCATTAAATGTATTTGGTATCCCAGGAACTGATACTCAAGTTACTCAAGAAATGTTAGATTTTATTTCGTTTGAAGCTCACGATTTTGGTTCAAACGAACAGCAAATTATTAGTGGTAGTGTGTTTGGTAGTGCATTTGAATTACCAGCAGGTAGTTTAGGTATGGCATTTGGTCTAGAACATCGTGAAGAGAAAGGTGGTGATTTCCCTGATGCACTAATAGCATTAGGAATTACATCTGGATCTAGCCGTCAAGAAACATCAGGCAGCTACACTGTAGATGAGGCTTATGCTGAGTTTAATGTACCGCTATTATATGACGCACCTTTTGCAAAAGTGTTAGAGCTAGATTTAGCAATTCGTTATTCTGATTATGATACTTTTGGCGATACTACAAACCATAAAGTAGGAATTAAATGGTCTCCTATGGACGGCCTTATGTTCCGAGGAACATCATCTACTGCATTTAGAGCACCTTCAACTTCTGATTTATTCTCTGGCGCATCAGATAATAGCCCTGAAGTTTCGGACCCGTGTGCTACTAACCCTACATCATTCTGTATAGCTGACGGCGTACCAGCAGCTGGTTTTGAACCTATTGGTGACCAATTATCTTCTACTCTTGGTGGTAACCCAGAGTTGCAACCAGAAGAAGCTGATATATTTACAGTTGGTGTAGTTTATAGCCCTGAGTTTGTTGATGGTTTATCTTTCACAATCGATTACTGGGATATCGAGCTAGAAAATGCAATTAGCTCTGTAGGCGAGCAGTTAATTTTAAACAAGTGTGCTGAAAGCGGTACATACTGTGATCAAATAACTCGTTATACATCAGGTATTTTAGCTGGTAACTCAAGTGATATTGATAACAGAAACATAAATGTTGGTGGTGTAGAGTCATCTGGTTACGACTTTAATGTTGCTTATACAACTGATACGTCAATTGGTTCATTATCAGCAAGCTTAGATGCAACTTACTATGACGACTACACAATAACTCAAGCCGACGGTTCAACACTTCAAAATGCTGGCTACTACCGCCGAAATAGTGGTGATGGTAACTTCCCTGAGTGGAAAACTAACTTCAATGTATCGTTAGCTCAAGAGAATTGGTCTGCAACTTATGCATTGCGTTACATTGGTGAAGTTGAAGAAAACTTTACAAATATTGACCCTGATGATTTAGCTGATGTTAACTCTTCATTTAGAACTGAAGCCGTTAATATCGGTGGTACTCTTGATTCTTATGATGTTATTAGAACCGTTGACTCACAAGTAATACACAATGTTCGCTTTAGTTACTTCCTTGATAACTACACAGCTACTGTTGGTATTAATAACGTATTTGATGAAGATCCTCCGTATGCAGCAACAGGGTTTAACGATAATACAGACCCTCGTACTTACAATACAACTGGTCGTCATATATTTTTGACTCTTAACGCTAAGTTCTAGAGTTCAGAAAAACAATAATAAAGCGCTAATATTTATAATATTAGCGCTTTTACTTTAAGGGAATAAAATGAAAAAGCTAATCGTAATAATCATTTCAAGTTTACTATTTCTATCTGGTTGTAGTTCACTGAGTGAAGACTCTCTAAGCAGTAATGAAAATATGGTATGCGAAAAAATAGCGGTGACAGGTAGTAATATTAAAAAGCGTACATGCATGTCAAAAGAGTTGGCAGAAGAAATACGCAAAAAAAACCAAGAGGCAATGAGAGAAATTAACAAAAGAGGAAATATTTACCAAGATAGGAACTAATTTTACTACTAAGTTTAATTGCAATACTTTAACTTATGTTTGAAATCTTGATGTGTTAGTACTAATAATAATGCGGACAGGTTATCTATATTAAGTAAACTATTTGCTATTAAACTTACTCCTCCTCCAGGCTACATTATTTCATTGATTTTCGACTATCTGCCAAACCTTGTTAACGTGGTAACTTTGTATTTAGTTGGTGTTTTCTGGTATTTCAATAACGTATGTTTTACAAAAATATTATATATTATTTATCTCTTCGTGAAATTAAGTGCTTGATTTAATGGTAATAAGTTTTTAAGTGTTTGTCGTGATTTATAATCCATAGCTTATTTATTCTGAGTAACCATAAACTTTAGTTGTTCTATTTCTAGCGATAATCATTGTAGAGGCTCCCGGCAAAAGTATCTGTAAATATGAATATAGAGGGTATCCCGCATTACACTTAATAGGGGGTAACTCTTCTTAAGTACATTCAATATTAACAGTTAAGGCCGTATCAGATACATGTAGCTTATCTGATAATTTTGGATGTTTTAACTTTGATTTACCGGTTAATGTGATACTCAGATGAATGTTACCAAATTAGTAAATAAAGAGATGGTTTCAATATTGTTAGAACAAGTATTAAGGAATAATATTGGCCAGTTAATAACCAAATGTTCAAGCACTACCTTCACAATTGAGTTCATAATTTCCTCTCATTAAACAAACACTCATCAGTCGATGCTCTTTTCGAGTATAAAAATGATAATGAACATTTTTACGACATATCAAAGAAAGTTTATTTATGATTTGCAGCTGGCTAGCTCAATGAATCAGGTTAAACACGATGTAGGCCAAATTACAAAATAATATAACCAAACTTATAATCTGACATGTATACCCAATAGTTCTAAACTGAATTTTTCAAACAAATTAAATGCAGGCAGTAGTAGGTATTTACATAAAAGCCACACAGGTAGCTTGGTTATAATCTGCCTATCCTAAAAAGATCAGGATAAAATTTAAGTGATTACTTCAAAAGGTTTTTTCCACATATCTAAGTTAAAAAACATAAAATTTACAACTCAGACTGCAAAATAAGGAAGGAGTAAGTAATTATGTATGTTTACACATTAATTGGGTCCATTCCTATAATAAATTTTACAAGCATACTATAAGTCATATACTCGAAAAGACTAAAGTAATCACATATATATCTTACTGTTAAGGTATAAAATTGAGGTTATCTAATTGATAGTAAGGTTGTTTTTTATTTCACCTTAAATAAAAGAGACACTTTTTTAAACCTGCAGCTTTAGATATTTCTACTAAATATGAATGTTTTTATATATTTTAGTGATGCTTTGTTACAAATCTTTACAAACATTCAAGTTATTGTTATTAAAGTATTTTATTTTAAGGTGATATAAGCTTTAAATATACACATATTACTTTTTCAATAAAATCAGCTGCTTACTGTTGATTTTATTGTAATGGTGAAAGACACATTTGTTATTTTTGCTGGTTTAAAGTTAATAATGTGTTGACCTCTTTGTTTCTCTAGTACTATCATCCGTCACACAATAAAGTCCTACTGTACCTTCATATAGGCATTTTTAGTCTTGTTAAGTGGCTTTATTGCGCATTAATTTTAAAAATTAAGCATAAATAATAAAATAGTATTCTAGGGAGAATCAAATGTTAAACAATAAAATTTCAAAGGCAGTTCGCTTAGCGATTGCTTTTGGTACAGCATCAACGGCTGTTTTCGCTGCAAATTCAATTGCGGCAGAAGAAGGCGTTGAAAAAGTAGAACGTATAGAGGTTACAGGCTCGCGTATTAAGCGTTTTTCAGAGGTTTCACCTACTCCTGTAACTACAATTACTGGCGAAGAGCTATCTAATGCCGGCATCACAAACATATCAGATTTGTTACAAAAGCTGCCTTCATCTGGCGTAGGCTCTGCACCTACAACAACTACTAACACTATTTTTGGTGCGGGTATAAATACTACAGATCTTCGTCAGCTTGGAGAAGGTCGTACTTTAGTACTTGTAAACGGTCGTCGATACGTAGGTGCTTCTGTAGATAATCCTGCGGTAGATTTAAACGGCATTCCGACTGAAATGATTGAACGTATGGATATTGTTCATGGCGGCGCGTCAGCAGTTTACGGTTCAGATGCAATTGCGGGTGTAGTTAATATTATTTTGAAAAAGTCTCAAGATACTATGGACTTCAACTACAAAAAATCTATTACAGAACAAAGTGGTGGTGAAGAAGAGTCTTTTTCATTCACATTTGGTGGTGAAAGCGACAAAATAAGTTTTATTACGAGCTTATCTTACTCAGAAACAGAACAGCTTGAAGCTCAAGACCGTGACTTTCTTCGTAACCCAGTTTCTGGGATGTTAAACCCTGATAATGTTTCTGACACAGATGGAATTCCACAGAATATTTTAGCTACAGGTGAGTTTGCCGGTTTGCAAACACTAGGCTATTACGATCGCGCAGGTGATGCATTCTTACCTGATGGCCATGTTGTATTTGGTGATAATGGTGAATTTAGTCCCGTTATAGTTGGTGGTGTAACAAGACCTGCGCCGAATAATCAACTTAGATATTTTGGTGACGGCTTCTCTAATGGTTACAAATTTATTGAACATCAAGATCTTGCAACACCACTTAATCGTTTTAATGTTTTTACAAACATTGTAAATAATTATGCTGACGATCATTCAATGAATTTTGAAGTTTCTTTTTCAAAAGCAAGTGCTTATGCAGAAAGTAGCCCAATTTTCCTTGCTGAATCGATTCGTTCAGATAATGCATTTTTAGACCCGGCTGCTAAAGCACAACTAGATGAAGCTGATAGAGATTCAGTTACAATTTATAAGCTAGCTTCGGGTTTCGGTAATCGTACCTATGAAGATGATCGTACAACACTTAATACAACTCTTTCTTTCCAAGGGTTACTACTAGAAGAGTTCGATTACGAAGTATATTTTAGTTACGGTCGCAATAAAAACGACACTACATGGAACGGTGAATTCCTTACTGAGAACTTTAACAAGGCTATTGACGCGGTAGAAATTGACGGAGCAATTCGTTGTGCAGACCGTGATTCAGATGGTTCTTTAGTTGGTGCGTTAGATGGTTGTCAGGCATTGAGCCTGTTCGGTCTTAATGGTGCATCTCAAGAAGCTTTAGATTACGTTACTACCTCAGCATCAATTTCTAAAGTTAAACAGCAGCAAGTTATTGGTGGTGTTATTTCAGGTTATGCTTTTGATATGCCTGCCGGTGGTGTTTCTTTTGCTTTAAGTGCTGAGCATCGTAAAGAAACTGGTTCTAATGAACCTGGTGCAGCAATGCAGAATAATCTAGTGTTTGGTAACTTTGTAAAAGCATGGGATGGTGAATTTACAGTTGATGAAATTGGTGTTGAAATGTCAGTTCCATTATTAGTGGATGCACCATTTGTTGATTCATTAAGCCTTGAGTTAGCCGCTCGTTACATGGATTACTCTTCAGTGGGCGATAATGTAGCTTGGAAGGTAGGCTTTAACTATGCAATGAACGATGAACTTCGTTTCCGTGGTACAAAGTCTAAGTCGGTTCGTGCTCCATCATTATCTCAACTTTATTCTGCCGGTACTCAGTCATTCGCGTCTTATGGCGATCCATGTGACCAAACTAATATATCTACAGCGAGTGATAGCAAAAAAGCAAACTTAATTGCTAACTGTCAAGCTGCAGGTATTCCAAACCCAGGTACTACAGTTGGAGATTGGAGACCATCTGATGATTGGCGTAGTGTTACTCCGCCAAGTGTAAATTCAGGTAATGCAAATCTTCAAGAAGAAACGTCTGACGATACATTATTTGGTGTAATTTATACCCCAACTGAAAATATCACGTTAATTGCAGATTATTGGAGTTTTGACGTTGAAGATGCAATTAACTCTTTAGGTGCACAGCGTGTTATTGATGATTGTTACGAAGCGTCTAGTTTAGATAATAGTGCTTGTGACTTAGTTGACCGTGATCCTACGACTCTTGATATTTCTGAGGTTCGTAATGGACCATATAACTTAGCATCTTACTCTCTTAAAGGTGTTGATTTAGAAGGTACATACAAGTATGAAACGAGCTACGGTTCATTTAACTTCCGTTTACTAGCAAGTTACCTTGAGCATAGAGAGTTTAATACAGATGTTTCTAGCGAAGGCTATGAACCAACACCTACAGTTGGTGAAGTAAGATACCCTCGTTGGCAGGGTAACCTAACGGTAGGCTATACTTACGATGATTTATACGTAGGTATGATTGGTAAATACCGTCATTCAACAGTATTAGACAGAGAGTGGACTGCTGAAAATAACAACTATAATGATGTTCCTTCTTATACAGAATGGTCAATAAATGGTCGTTATACTGTTAGCGAAATGCTTGAAGTAAGATTAGGTGTTTCAAACTTATTTGATATTACACCTCCTAGAAATCCTGGCACATACGATGATGGTGAGTTTTTCGACGTATACGGCAGACGTTTCAACTTAGGACTAAACTTACGTTTCTAATATTTTTAGTAAATAAGTTTATAAACGAAAGTGTTTAATATTAAAGCCTACTGAAATTTCAGTAGGCTTTTTTTATGTTTTACTTGCCCTGATATGTGTTTATACCAACCGGCTTATATATGGGGTTTATTTAACGATAAGTAAATTGCGCTATAACTAGGCAAAAATTTTTATATCTAGTTGATATTACGTTTCTTTAGACTAGAAATTGTTGGATTTACTTAGCGGTTCTTCAGACGTTTAAAAAACAGAATGGATAGCAACGAAAGATTATCTTTCATTACTTAAGCTAAAAATGTGGTGATTGGATATATTCTCGGGTAGTACAGCCCTCAACCTTGATCATATCTGATATGCCAATTACTGTATTGATAGAGTGGTTACGTGCCTCAAAGCTACGTTAACAACGTCTTCGTATCCTTTAAAAGCCTATTCTAAATTTATTACATTCTAATCTGATGAATAGGGTGGTGCTTTAATATCTTTGAGTATTAAAGCTATCAGCAGCATCACATTACATCACGCATAACAGCAGCTCTTTCATTTTTTCGTTTCAGTATTAAGCTTGCGTCACTCGAATAGCGTCTTTATCTATATAAGGAGTTATTAACACTCCTACCTCGCCGACTTTCTGAAATACAGACTAAGCATTTATACATATTTAATAGTAATTACTATAAAAAGTGACTCAGCTATTTTAGTTAGCCTGCCATCGGTGTGCGATTTTTGAAATCAATGAAAATATAGCTTATGGATTCTTTCTTTTTTAGAAAGGCCAAGTAGTACTTTTTCAGATAGTTGAATAGCTATTGTTGTCTCAATCATTTTTGTTAATTTTATGTAGGTAATTTATTTTTTTGCATGCTTTTACACCTACATAATTCGCCACAATAAGGAAGTAAGTAACTTGTTTGAGGCGAGACTTAGATATGATTTCTTCAGTAAATAGCACTTATTCTAAATCAAGTTTTTGCAATAATGCAATAATGCAATAATGCAGAAAGAGCATTGTGTTTGTTTTTTGTTACTTTAAGGCTTTGTAAATAAAGGGTTTTATTTGGTTAGCCAAGTGTTGACCTTTTGCATAACTTGGGACTACTATTCAAATCGAAACAGGTACTGTGATTAATTACAGACCGTTTTGAAAACAAAATAATTAAAATAGAATTCTAGGGAGAACCATATGTTAAATAATAAAATTTCAAAGGCAGTTCGCTTAGCTATCGCTTTTAGTGCGGTATCCACCGCTGCTTTTTCTGCAAGCTCTATGGCAGCAGAAAAAGAAAAAGTTGAGCGTATAGAAGTAACTGGGTCTCGCATTAAGCAAGTTGATATGGAAACATCATCACCAGTAACTGTTATTACCGCTGCAGATCTACAATTATCAGGTGAAGCATCAGTTGCTGATGTTTTAAATAATACTTCTGTAAATAGCTTTGGTTCATGGCGTGGTATGTCTGGCTACGGTAACGGCGCAGCAGCAACAAGTAATATTAACATGCGTGGCCTTGGGGCTGAGTACACATTAGTGCTACTTGACGGTCGCCGTATGCCTGGTACAAGTTCGTCTTCAGGCGCTGCCGCAGATACTTCTCGTATTCCAATGGCAATAGTAGAAAGAATTGAGATTCTTCGTGAAGGTGCTTCTGCTGTATATGGCTCAGATGCTGTTGCAGGTGTAATTAACATTATTACAAAAAAAGACTTTAACGGTTTAAGTTTTTCATATGATACCGAGCTACCTAGTGCTGAAGGTGGTGATACAAATCGTTTTAACGTAAGTACAGGTTACTCTGGTGAGAAGGGTAATATTACATTAACTTATGAATATTATGATGCTGAATCAGTATACGATAGAGATATTTGGAAATTAAATGATGAGACTTATGCTGATTATTCGTCATTTAGCTCAGTTCCAAATGGTAATGGTGCTAGTGGTTGGGTTACAAGCCCTACTATGTGTGCAGAATCAAATAACACGGTTGATGGTGGCACTCGCTGTTTATATAACTATGGTGCAGTAACTAAGTTATTTGGTGATACTACTCAGAACTCAATGCTTTCAAATTTCAATTATGAATTCACTGATAACTTAAAGTTCCGCGGTCGCGCAAGTGCATCACTTTCTGAAACTGATTCTCGCTATGCAGGTACACCTGTATCTACAAACCAACCAACTATGTTGGCTGATAATCCTTTAAACCCTGTAGGCGAAGATTTAACTCTATACATGCGTTCAGCTAACATTGGTGAGCGAGATACTCGTACTGAAATTAATAGTATTGATTTCTTAGGTGGTTTAGTCGGCTTTGTAGATGTTGCAAATGGTATTGACTGGGAATTTAATGTACAACACAGCCGTTCTACAACTAACTCATTCAATACAAACCTGATAAATGATGATGTTGTTCAGAAATTAATTGATAGCGGCGAATATGATATCTTTAATACATCAGGAATGAGCTTTGCTAACTGGGATAGCAGCATGAAAGACTTGTATGGGCAAGCTGCTCACACAGGTGTGTATCAAGCTCGTTTTACAAGTACTCAATTTGATACGGTAGCATCTACATTATTGTTTGATAATGGTGATGTTTCGATTGCTGGCGTAGTTGGTGCTGAATTTGAGCAAGTAGAATTTGAACAAATGAGTGACCCTCAATCGGCTTCAGGTCGAGTGTCAGGTGGCTCAGGTGGTGACGATGTTAATGCAGAACGTGATAGAACATCTGTATATTCAGAGCTTCAAGTAAACCTACCATACAATGTTGATATTAAAGCAGCTGTTCGATACGACAAGTACGAGCAAGAAGGTGACGTTGGTTCACAATTTGTATCAGGAACATTCGATAATGTTGCCCCTCAAATTGGTGTTGCATGGCGTCCTTCTGATGCGCTATTAGTGCGAGCTAGCTGGGGTGAATCGTTCCGTGCACCTAACATGGGCGAAATGTTCTCTAGTCAGGCACTAAGCTTCGAAAAAGCTTACGATACAATTTGGTGTGATACGCAAGGCAATGCAGGTTCTGATGCTATTTACTGTAACCCAAATGCTTCACAGCAACATAAAACTTGGTTTGGTGGTAATCCAGATCTTGAGCCAGAAGAAGGTGAATCATTTACAACTGGTTTTGTTTGGAATGTAACAGATGACTTATCTGTAGAGCTTTCTTACTATAATATTAAGTTAGAAAACAGAATTGCAGCAGTAAGTGTTGAACGTCTATTAAAAGACGAGCAAGACAATGGTTCTAACCCTGCAGTAGTTCGCGATCCAAATACAGGTCGTATTGATGTAATGTACAGCTTTGACCAAAATATGGCGAGTTTAGAAACATCAGGTTTTGATTTTAAAACAGCTTACATGTTTGAATCTAGCATTGGTAACTTCGCTCTTAAAGGTGAGTTAAGTTATGTAAGTGACTTTGAAGAAGTAACAGAAGAGGGTGCTGACGCATTCGATTACGCTGGTTTACAAGAGTACCCAGAGCTTCGTGGTAATGTTACCTTTGATTGGACAAATGATGCATTTGGTGCAGCATGGACTACATACTACATAGGCGACCAAGACTCAGGTAATGAAGAGTATGGTGTAACATATTTAGCTGATATTCCAAGCTATATTAAACACAATATCCAAGTATCATATAACCATGAATGGAATGGTAAGTTTGTACTAGGTGTGAACAATGTGTTTGATAAAGAAGCACCACAGCTAAACGATGGCACTAGAGGTTATCGCGATGCTTCAACATCATTATATGATGTTTTAGGCCGAGCTGTATTTTTAAAAGTTGAACAAAACTTCTAAAAATCGTTTATAGATTATGTTTCGTCTTTAATACGTTGACGATTATAAAAAAAGGTCAGTTGCTTATGCTTCTGACCTTTTTACATTTGGTTTTCTATTTTATCTTTTAAAATTTTAATTATGGTTTGTATGTACTTACTGGCCCACTTTATTTTTAAGTTTGTTACCTTGTGATTTTCCGATTATATTCACCTGACACGAAAAATAGATAATGTGGTTTTTTAATAGAGTCGAAGTAATGATATTTGCAAATTACATATAAGTTCATAGCTGCTTTATTGTACTGAAAGCTGGCATTTATTATTCAACGGATTAGTAGTGTTTTTATCGACTATATATTTTATAAAATGAAGTTCCCTTATACATCGACAATTTATATTAAATTACTCCCAATTTAATAAGGTAGGACTAATAGCGTATATTTAACAGAGGGATTATTTAGTTTATATCTTGTAATAGTCATTCCTGAAAAATACCCTTATACTTAAAATGAATATTTAAACAAATCCAATCACACAATTTAGCGAGATATAAATGAAAGAAGTCCGATCTTTTATTAAAACAGCATCATTAACGGATCTTGAAAAAGCCCAACAGCTTATCAATGATGCAATTTCAAAATATACCCAGCAGCAAAAAGCGAAACAGGAAGTTTTGGATCTTTTAAAAGAAAAAGGACTTACGCTAGAAGATTTACAAGATGGAGCATCAGACAAACGTACTAAAGTTAAGCCTAAGTACCGCATGGAACTTAATGGTGAGACTATTGAATGGACAGGCCGTGGCCGTCGTCCTAAAGCGTTTGAAGGTGTTGAGCTTGAGAAATTTTTAGCCTAAAGCTAAATATAAGAGAAGCTTCGGCTTCTCTTTTTTGTTTACTCCTCAATAAAATATAATTAAAGTTTAAAACTCCCAGCTATTATTTGCTAAAATCTCTTCACTCAAACCTATTTGTTTTCCCATGAGCTATAAACTAAGACCTTACCAGCAAGAAGCCGTAGAACGCACCGTTTTACACTTTAGAAAGAGTAATGATCCTGCCGTTATTGTGCTACCGACCGGTGCAGGTAAAAGCCTTGTTATTGCTGAACTTGCCCGTATTGCTAAGCAAAAAATATTAGTACTTGCTCATGTCAAAGAGTTGGTAGAGCAAAATTCGCAAAAATATAAAAGTTTTGGTTTAGAGGCGAGTATATTTTCAGCAGGTTTAAAAGAAAAGTCATTAAACCATCAAGTAACCTTTGCCAGTGTGCAATCACTTTCTCGTAATTTAAATAAATTAAATGAGCATTATTCGTTACTTATTATTGATGAATGCCACAGGGTAAATGGGGATAAAAAAAGCCAGTACGGAAAAGTAATAAGTAGTTTAAAAGAATATAACCCTCAGTTAAAAGTATTGGGTTTAACAGCAACACCTTATCGGCTAGGAACGGGGTGGATATACCATCATCATTATCATGGCTTTGTTAAAGGGACTAATGAAAGCCCGTTTAAAAGTTGTATTTTTGAATTACCACTCAGGTATATGATCAAACATAATTATTTAACGCCGCCAAACGAAGTTGATGCAGCGATTAGCCATTATGATTTTTCGTCTTTAGATAGCAATGCATTTGGGCAATATACGACTGATGATATGAATGCGCTTTTAAAAAACAGTGAGCGCGCAACGAAAGCGATATTACAGCAAGTAATTCAATACAGTGAAGAGCGTGAAGGTGTTATGGTTTTTGCAGCCACGGTAATGCATGCTCAGGAAATATTAAGCTACCTACCAGCTCAGCAAAGTGCACTTATAACAGGTGATACGCCAAACACTGAGCGCGATAAAATCATTAAGCAATTTAAAGCTAAGCAATTAAAGTATCTAGTTAATATATCGGTACTAACAACCGGCTTTGATGCGCCACACGTCGACTTTATAGCTATTTTAAGACCTACAGAATCAGTTAGTTTATATCAACAAATTGTGGGGCGAGGCTTGAGGCTATCTGAATCAAAAACGGATTGCTTAGTAATAGATTATGCCGGCAATGGTTTTAATTTATTTCACCCAGAAGTAGGCGATAAAAAAGGCGATAGTGATAATGAACCTGTGCAGGTACTTTGTCCTGGCTGTGGTTTTGCGAATATATTTTGGGGTAAAACTGATTCCGCAGGAAAAGTAATAGAGCACTTTGGCAGGCGCTGTAAAGGGCTGTTAGAAGATGATGATGGGCATAAAGAGCAGTGCGATTATCGTTTTAGGTTTAAAGAGTGTGAGCAGTGCGGTGCCCAAAATGATATTGCTGCACGTAAATGCCATGATTGTGGCGCGGTTATGGCCGACCCTGATGATAAGTTACGTAATGCATTAAACTTAAAAGACGCACTTGTGCTTCGATGTAGTGGGTTATCGGTAACTCAAATTAAAGATGAACTTATTAAAATAACGTATTTTGATGAAGATGGTGCAAGTTGCGATGAAGTATATAACCTCGCAAATAAAGGCGGGCAATTTATATTTAATAAGCAATTTGGTCAACGTGTGGGGCTTGGGCAAACACCTATTAATTTTAAAACTGCAGCGCAAGTAGTAAACGCACAATTTGAATTAGTACCACCGGATTTTGTTATTGCACGAAAAAGCAAAAAGTATGGTTGGAAAGTGGCTGATAAGCTATTTGACTATAAAGGGGGTTTTAGAAAGGCAAATCAGTTAAGCCGCTAAGCTTAACTGATAGAGTACATTGAACTAATACAATTAAAAGGCAACTAAGCCTCGTCACCGTCCATTAATCCCCAGCCATCACCGTATCCATTAAAGCTATTAGCAATACTTTCAATGTATTGCTCTGCTTGTCCTAGAAGGGTGTGCTCTGGCACCATTTGTACTTGAGTGATTACTTCCCAAACGCCAGTATCTTTGCATTTTTCGAGCTCAGCATTTTGAACTAATGCATCAGAGACTATTTCTTTAGCAAATTTTTCAGCATCGGCTTCTTGTTCAAATAAAATAAAAAAATCGACTTGGTGCATTTTATTTAAATCAATGCCAGCAGCGGCTATTTCGGCTAAAAGTTGGCCGTTATCATCATCAGGGAATTGCATTAAAAACTCATTTAAAATTAATTTTTTATTCGTAGGCACTATTGTAACTAAAATATTGTCTTAACGCGTACTAATTTTAATTATGCTGATATTTATTCAAAGTTAAATTTACGCGTTAGATTGTTATTAAGTTAATGTGTTGCTCATTATGGCTATGCTAATATGCGGGTAATTAACCAGTTTTTTGTAAGATATTAAAAGTAAGGATATTTACTTGTTTATTAAGTTTTTACGTTGCATGTGTGTTGTGAGCGCTTTAATTGCGACAAATAGCTATGCGGCAGAAAGAGTCATAGAAGATTACGAAATTGAAGGGTTAAGTGGCGATTTAGAAAATAACGTAGCTCTTTACCTCAAGCAGTTAATTGGCGAGAAGCCAACCCGTACACTTCGCCGTTATGCTCAAAAACAAGTACAAAATAGCATCAAAGCTCTTGGCTATTATAGCCCGACCGTCGAGGTTATTTATGATAAAGACGACAGCGAACTAATTGTTAAAGTTGAACGGGGGCCTGCAACTCGCATAGAAGCAATTAATATTACGCTAAACGGTGATGGTCAAAGCGATACCCAATTACAGGCATTGATTAAAAGCAATCACTTAAAGCAAGGTGATGTTTTAAATCATGGTAAATATGACTCTGCTCATAAAAAAATAGAATCTATGCTACTAGAGCTAGGTTATTTTGATGCTAAGTGGCCAGCGCGCAAATTAGAAGTGTCGCTTAAAAAAAATAGTGCTGTTATTACTTTTATAATTGATACCGGAGTTAGGTATCAGTTTGGCGATATACAAATTGCCAGTAGTACACCCGCTGAAAAATACATACGCTCTATAGCGCCTTTCTCGCAGGGCCAACCTTATAAATCAACACATATTGCTGACTATAACCTAGATTTATCAAGCACCCCTTATTTTGCGAGTGTGCGTGTTTATGCTGACATTGCAGCGCGCAAAAACAGCCAAGTACCGATTAAAGTTGAGGTATTACCCAAGCCAGCTAACAGCTATGAAATTGGCGGTGGTTTTAGTACTGATTTAGGGCCCAAGGTGCGTTTTAAATGGAGTAAACCGTGGATCACAGAAGACGGCCATTACCTCGAAACTAATTTAAATGTGGCACAAAAGCAGCAAGATATTTCCATGGCTTATACAATTCCGGTTGATGATCCTAATGATGATTTATGGCGATTCTCTGTCGGTTATAAATTAGAAGATGAGCTCACAAACGACACTTACAGTGAAATATTAACAGGGCAAGTTCAGCGCCAATGGTTGACCGAAAATAAATGGGTGCGTACTGCATTTTTACGCCGCGACCAAGAAACCTACCGTATTGGTGATGAAGACGAAGAAAGTACCGAAATGTTAATGCCGGGCATTAGCTACGCGCGCAAAAAATCAAAAGGCGGCACGACTCCTTATTGGGGAGAGCAGTGGCTTATATCTGCTGAGTTTGGCTTAGATGATGTGCTTTCGAGTACTAATCTGATTAGGGTGCAAATGCAACATGCATGGCTACGCACTTATTTTGACCGCCACTTGGTGTTTTTAAAAGCGAATGTGGGAGCAATGCTTGTTGATGATATTAACAACGTGCCATTTTCACTTCGGTTTTACGCAGGTGGCGATCAAAGCGTTCGTGGTTTTGCGTACCAATCAATTTCGCCTGAGAACGATGACGGCGAGCTAATAGGTGGTAAGTATTTACTATCGGGCACGATGGAATATAACTACCAGTTTGCTAAAAATTGGCGAGCAGCTTTATTTGTTGATGGTGGTACTGCGACTAATGATTTTTCTGATGATTTTGAAGTAGGTGCTGGTTTTGGTTTTCGCTATTTAACACCCGTTGGCCCAGTGCGTATAGACCACGCTTGGGGATTAACAAAAGAAAGTAAAAGCACACGTTTAAGTATTACCATAGGGCCAGAAATTTAATGTCAGTATTAAAAAAGATAACAGCCGCCGTAAGTGCTATTTTTGTCACGTTAGTTGTTGCACTATTTTGTTTGTTATTTACCGCACCCGGTAATCAATTTATTGCTTATAGTGCAAACAAAGCGGTAGATGGACTACATATTGAAATTAAAGATGGCCGTTTTATTTATAATGATGCCTTTAATGTACGCTTTGCTAGCAACGGATTGGACTTTAATGCACAACAATTGAAAATTGATTTGTTTTGGTGGCAGTGCGATGGAATTTGTATAGATAACTTAAGTGCTAAATCTATAAATTTAACATTACCAAAAACTGCAGAGTCACAAGAAGAAGCCGCGGCAGAGCCGCTTGAAAAAATCAGCTTACCTTTTAATATTGCTGTAAAAAACATTGCGATCAATAAATTTACTCTAGAGCATCCAAGTGCAAACGTAAGCGTTAATAACTTTAAACTCTCAGCAAAAGCAGAGGGTTCAAAGCTGACGGTTAAAAGCCTGAATATTCCCACCATACTTGTTGCCTTAAAAGAGCAAGAACAAGATGCGAAAACACAAACGGCGCAAAATACTCAAGCGCCTTTAACGCACCTACCCGCATTGCCTAATATAGAATTTACTTCACCACTTGATTTAGTTGTTGAAGACTTTGAAATAGCTAAAATTACGATTGAGCAAAACGAAGCCCTACATGTTATTGAAAACATCTCGCTGCAATTAAGTGTGGAAGATGCGGTTATTAATTTAGAGTCATTCTCAGCAAAGTATGAACAGTGGCAGCTTAATACGCATCTTAACGCTGAGCTTGCAGGGAATTTGC
Organism: Pseudoalteromonas sp. NZS37; assembly: GCF_015864265.1. Classification (NCBI taxonomy): domain Bacteria; kingdom Pseudomonadati; phylum Pseudomonadota; class Gammaproteobacteria; order Alteromonadales; family Pseudoalteromonadaceae; genus Pseudoalteromonas; species Pseudoalteromonas sp. NZS37. Next base: position 94,936 of record NZ_JADYXL010000009.1, read on the forward strand.
CCGTGAAAGGGGATGTTGTTTTACAAAGTGACGAGCACCAAGCCAATTTGCAGTTGAATGGCGACTTATCAAATCTAAACTTAAATTTAGAAACACAGGGGCAATATCCGCTTAGTTTAACGGCAACGGCAAATTTAAAGCAAAAAAACTATCCATTTGAGTTAAATGGAAAAATTAAGCAGTGGCTTATTGATGCACAAAGTAATGAACTTAAAGTACGAAATGTTAGCCTTAACGCACAAGGTAATGCTGACGACTATCAGCTTAGCCTACAGGCGAATAGTCAACTAGGCGCGTACCCAGCTGTTGACTTAAATACCCAATTAAAAGGCAGTCTCACCAAAGCAACTTTACAAGCGCTAAGCATTAAAGCAAACGAAAGCAGTGCAACTATAAAAGCCAATGTTGATTGGCAAAAAGGCATACAGGCTAACTTTAATGGCACGCTTGCTAACTTAAAGGCGCAGTACTTAACTGATGCCGCTACCAGTGATATTTCAGGGCAGTTTAAAGGCTCGTTTAATGCAGCTGACGATAAGTGGCAGCTACAAATGAATAATACAAAGTTAAGCGGATTACTTAACGACGTGCCACTAGAATTTGCCTCAAACTTTAAGCTCGACAATATGTTAAAAGCTAATATTGATAGCTTTTATTTAAGTAGCGGCACCAATAAATTAGCACTAAGCGGTCAAGTTGATGACACTTGGCAGGTTGATGGCAAAGTAACGCTAAAAAGTGATGAAAAAGCTAATATTCCATTTACTGCCGACGGCAACGCAAATTTAAAAGTGAGAGGGGAAAGGTTAACGCCCTCTGTTGATTTAGCACTAATACTCGATCGCTTTATTTTTGATGAAATAAACATTAATAAATTATCAGTAAAAGGGCAGTTAGATACCGCAGCCGATTGGCAAACCGATGTTTCGGTAAGTGTTGGTTCGGCGCTTGTGGCCGAACAGCAAATTAATAGCGTTAAAATTGATATTAGCGGCGACAAAACAGATCATCAACTTACGGCATCTGTAGATGCCGAGCAAGGCAGTGTAGAGCTTGAAGTTAATGGCAAAATTAATAATACCACTTGGAATGGCGAGCTTAGTAATGTAACGCTTAGCGATAAAAAGCTTAGTTTTAGTAATACTAAAAATATTGCCATTATGGTTAATACGCAAAGTGGCGACTTTGATGTGAGTGCACATTGTTGGGCATCTGATCAAAGTGAATTATGCATAGACACCTTAGCGCAGTCAAAAAATCTCGGTCAGTTAAATGCTAAACTAAGCAACTTAGCACTTGGGGAGCTTAAGCACTTTTTACCTAATAGCATTCGTACTCGCGGTAATATAGCTGGCGATGTAGCACTTAATTGGCAAAGCGGCGCGCTTAAAACATTACGCGCAAATATCGATTCTAGCGACTTAGAAGCAGTGCTAACCTCGGAAGAAGATCGTTTTAAATTACCAATCGAAACTCTAAGTATTAGTGCGTTTTCGGATTCTCAAATTGGCAAGCTTGAAGCTAATTTAGAATCAAGTGTATTAGGCAAAATTAATACACAAATTAATATCGACGATATACAAAATACGCAAGCGCTTAATGGCACTATAAATATTGATAAAATACTCCTTTCAGACTTACAACCATTTCTTGAAACCCTTGAGCAGTTAAAAGGTGATATTAGCGGAAAAGTTGCGTTAGCAGGTACGTTAAAAGATCCATTATTAAATGGCGAGCTTAATGTGAGCGATATTAGTTTAGAGGGCGAGCAATTACCTATAGCGCTGCAAAAATCAAATATAAACGTATTGTTTGATAAAACAACAGCCACAATAAAAGGCAACTTAAACGACAACCAGGGCGGTAAAATAAATCTCACCGGTGACGTTGATTGGCAAGGTGCGCAACCTGCTGTAAATGTGGCGGTAGTTGGCGAGCAGTTTTATGTACGCGCGCAGCAAGGGGTTACTTTTAAAGTATCGCCGGATTTAAAAATAGGCTTGGCTAATAATGCACTCAAGCTTGCTGGTGAGGTAGTTGTGCCTTACGGTCGTATAATGATTGAAGAGCTTCCTGAGGGCGCGGTGCAAGTTAGCGATGATGAAATTATTATTGATCAAAAAACTGAGACCACCAAAACAGTCCCGTTTGATTACGACATAGATTTAAAAGTGATTGTTAAAAACGATGTAAAAGTAGAGTCGTTTGGCTTGGAATCAAAAGTTGCGGGTGATTTAGCGATAAAAATGAGTCAAGGTGCACCAATTATAGCCACAGGTGAGCTTAACTTAATTGAAGGTACTTACTTAGCCTTTGGGCAAGACTTAGTGATCAGCACCGGACAAGTCGGTTTTAGCGGTTCAATTGAACAACCATTTTTAAATATTAAAGCAATACGTAACCCCGATACGACTGCAAATGGTGTCATTGCAGGGGTTACGCTCACGGGTAATGTTGAACAACCAACGCTTAAAATATTTTCTGAGCCTGCGATGGATCAAGCTCAAGCACTCGCATATTTACTTAATGGCCAACCTTTAGGCGATGGAGAAAGTTCGTCAAGCGATGCGATGCTTACGCAGTTATTGCTTTCTCAAGGGGTTAGCCGCAGCGAAGGGGTTGTTTCTAAGGTAGGTGAAACCTTTGGGTTATCAGATGTAAGTTTAAGCTCATCAGGTAGTGGCGATAGCACTAAAGTAGAAATATCAGGCTATGTAGCACCCAGTTTACAAGTTAAATATAGCGTGGGTGTATTTGATTCGCTAAGTGAAGTGGCTGTGCGTTATCAGTTACTTTCACAGCTATACATAGAGATAACAAGCGGGCTATACCAAAATGTTGATGTGTTATATAAGTTTGACTGGGAATAACAAAAACTATAATAATTATAAGGATATAAGCGATGGAAAAAATTATATTACCAGCTTTGCTTAGTGTTTTTTTGAGCGGTTGTGCTCAACAACTCGGTGATGATGTTACTAATCAAGAGCTACCTTTATTGAGCGCGAGTGAAGTAATTGCTAGTGCAACAGATAATGACTGGCGAGTAGTGAACGCTCAAAATATTTTAAAGATAACGCTGCCAACGGGCGATGCGTATATTGAGCTTAATGAACAGCTTGCCCCAAAGCACGTTCAAAATATTAAAAAGTTAGCGCGAGAAGGGTTTTATAAAAATACCAGCGTTTATCGGTTTGTTGAAGGTTTTGTAGCGCAAGGCGGGGACAGCTCGGGTAAAAAGTTAATTAAAACGGCAGATAAAACAGTCCCTGCTGAGTTTTATTTAACAACAAACAAACCACTTTTAATTACTGAGCTAAATGGCGACGGATATGCACCAGTTACTGGCTTTTTAAACGGCTTTGCAGTGGCTCAAAACTCAGCACATACGCAAACATGGCAAGTGCATTGTAGTGGTGTGTTTGCAATGGCGCGCGATAACGATATAAATAGTGCGAGTACGGAGTTTTTTGTAACCATAGGGCAAGGCCCGCGCTACCTTGATAAAAACATTACGGTGTTTGGTCGAGTGCTCGAAGGTATAGATCATTTAAATCGTTTAGCGCGTACACCAACTGAAGGAAAAGCATTTAACCCAATTACCAATATACAAGTGCTTGGCGATGTACAAAGCGATAAAAGTATATTTAAAGTGATGAAAACAAACTCATCAGTGTTTAAAAATTTAATCAGTGCTCGTAAAAACCGTGTTGAACCATGGTTTGTTAAAGCACATAACTACGTTGATGTGTGTGGTATGCCCATACCCACTAAGCGCGAAGTTAATTAAAAAATGTAAAAAGGAGCCTAGGCTCCTTTTTCAATATTTATATTCCAGTGCAAAAAATCTATTGACGATTAATTTTAACTGCAAATGGCGTGTCGTTATAATGCGTAGAGCGATACGGGTTTATATCAAGCCCACCGCGACGAGTATAACGCGCGTAAACCTCTAACTCTTTAATATTAAGTTGTGTTGTTAAATCGCTATAAATACGCTCAACACACTGCTCATGAAATTCGTTATGTGTTCTGAACGAAATTAAATAACGCAGTAATGATTCGCGACATATTTGCTCGCCTGTGTATCGTATGATCACACTTGCCCAGTCAGGCTGGGAGGTAATTAAACAGTTCGACTTAAGTAAATGGCTATAGAGCGTTTCTGTAACTACGTTATCACTTTTTGCTTTAAGTGAATTAGCATCAATATCGTAATTATTAATTTCAATATCTAAGTCATCAATACATTCACCTGGCAGCGCCGTACACGGTAAGCAATTGTAATCATCAGGATTATATAAAGTCACTTTGATAGGGCTGTTAACCGCGTTTGATAAGTCATCAATTAAGTGCTGCTTTACTACATCAATGCTTTCAAATCGGGTTTGGTTAAAGCTATTTAAATAAAGTTTAAACGACTTTGACTCAATAATATGGCTGCTTTGGCATTCAAAGGTAAATAAGGCTACGGCAACTTGCGGTTTACCTTTATTGTTTAGCCATGAAAGCTCGTAACCTGTCCAAATATCTTGGCCTTTAAATGGAAGCTCTGCTTCGTCAATATTTAAAGCATCACGATTTAGTTTGCGCGCAATAGGGAAAAGCAAGCTTGGCGTGTACACATCTACATACTCAGTAGATTGGCCTAATACGCTACCTTTAAGGTCTGGAGAATTGCTGTAATCTGTCATGTTTGCTCTTAAATAGTTACAATAGGACATTATATCTAATTTAAATGAGTTTCACAGTATGTCTGTTGCATTGCTTATAGAACAACTTCATCAAACATTTAGCGGAAATATCCTGAAAAACACTACAAAGTACCCACTTATTGCGCACGACGAACAATGGCCAAGCCCATGTGAAGTTGGTGAGGTTGACGAGCAAGGAAACATTCAATGGCAGGGCGCGCGTCAGCAACCTGCAGGTTCGCTTAATGATTTAGCCAGTGCACTTGAGCTTGAGTTTCCAAAAGAGCTTAGCGAGCTATATGGGCATATGTACGGTGGAAGCATTTCAGCAAGTATTGATGGGCATCAGGTTGAATTACTACAAGCATGGAACGAAGAAGACTTTAATTTGTTACAGCAAAATATAACGGGTCACGTTTTAATGAAACGCAAGCTCAAGCAGCCAGAAACGGTATTTATTGGTTTAACAGATCAAGATGATTTACTAGTGAGTGTATTGGTGCACACTGGTGAAGTATGTTTAGAGCACGTAGGCAAAAAAACACACCATGTACTTGCACCTAACATTAATGCTTTTTTAAAGGCATTAGAGGTTTAAAACGTGTTTAATAAATCAGCTTAGCGTCATCACTAAGCTGATTTTTAGAGCCATTACTAGGGCGTGTTGACCTTTCGTGGTTGATTTTGCAGCTGTATGTTTGGTTTTTAGGCAAAGCAGAGCCTATGTAGTGTGGTTACTCCCCATAAATAGGCGATAACGAAGCATAAATGCCAAACATGCGCTGCCCTTTGGGTTCTTTCTAGGGACGATTAACTCTTTGTTGCTCGGTTTTTACTTAGCCCACTAGGTTACAAACCTCGCGCCGCGATTAAATCGTCCCTAGATTGAACAAATTTCAATCCACAAAGGTCAACACGCCCTAATGGTTACTGAAAATCCCACGATATATTAGACACTAAGCCACATGGCTCACACCTAAAGTCGAATAACCCAAACCACGATTCAGGTAATTTCCAATCGCCATTACAACTAGGGCATTTTCGTTCAAGTTCAGACGCTTTATCTACGCCGCCTACACGGTATAAATAATAATAGGTTGGCTTTTTAGTTAAAAAACTAATTCGCTTTGTTATGTCTTTTCCGCGTCTGTATAAGTCGCTTTGGATACTCGATATTTCTTCAAGTGCCGGAAACTCACAACGGGTTGCGCCATTAATTTGAATTTGATCGCAGGCTTGCCAATCTTCTTGCCATTTTATAAGTGTTTTATAGTCACCATTAGCAATTGCCGGAATACGAAATAGCGGCACAGGCAAAAAGTCATCACCACAATAGAGCGGGCTACACGTATGCACATAGGTTGTGTATAAAATATAACTTGATGGTTCTTTGCAGCAATCAGCGCCGTTGGAGTGAATATCTTGTCCAATCACTTTTACTTTTGGCGCAAGTAGCCCTGCACTATGTAACTTTTCGATACTGTGCTTAACAAACGGGCTGTTATTTAGCGGGTGCATTGCATCTTCAGTAGGGCACATCACTCGGGTAATAAAAAAGCCGTCTTTTAAAACGGTTGGGAACTCTTCACCCATTATTTGACCATTAAAACGCAGTGCATTTACTAAGCGATTTATTGCTTGTTCGGCTTGTTCTAGGGTGGTGTCTTGGTAGCAATCAAAAGTTAAATCAACAACGAACATTTATAGTCTCAAATTATTTTTGTTCTAGCAGTGCAAGAAGTTTATCGAGTTTTTGCTCAATTCTATCTAATTGACTTGTTTTAAGCTCAGTATTATCTGACTGCTGTGGGTTTCTCATGAAGTTATTAATTGAATCAGGATTGTTTTTATATTGGCTTACTGCTGCAATAATCATCGGCATAGGAACCGGTTGCGCCAAACGGCTTTTAGTTAGTGCTACAGTAGGGGTTTTGCCTTCATCAAGAAGGGCTTTAATTGCATCAAATACAACTGAATTCATTAGATATATAACTCTTTAATAAAATAAATACGCAGCATATAAATGCTGCGCAGATGCTATGTTAGCAATAAATAAGGGAGGGTACATTAAATAAAATTACTTACTTTGACGAATGCGTACATCTAACTCGTCAATTACTTCACTCCAATCACCGTCTTGTGCAAGCGATTCAGCTAAAAAGTGCTGTTGTGCCTCATCCCAAAAAGAGGCTTCTTGGAGTAGTGTTGTGTCTTCTAATTCATGTGAGGCAATAAATGCATCTATTTGTTCATCAGAATTAGGTAATCCAAGCTGTGCAAATAGTGTATTGATGTCGTGTTTAGTCGTATCCATGATATTGCTCCTTTAAACGAATGAAAACTTATTCTAAGGATTAACTCTACTCCTAGCTAGTTAAACTCTCGCTGAATTTACGGTTAATAATTTTAGGTATATAGTTAGGTATAAAGTTAAACAGTCTACAGCTAAAATAATAAAGGAAATACAATGAGTGTAACCACGCCAGCTGATACGTTCAGCGTACAGTATTTAGCCGCAGAAGATATTAGCACTGCAGCAAGCCTAATTTATCAGGCTTATCATGACGATCCTGTATTACAAAACATGCTTAGCTACAATGACGAAAATAAATCAGTATACGAAAAAAAATTACGCTCATTAATTCGCGAAGAGCTCAGTAGTTTTTGGCAAGAAAAGCAGCCATTAATTGGTTTATACCGCAACGATAAATTAAAAGCAGTAGCGTGTGTATTTGAATCTAATAGCCAATTACAAGCGCAGCGTTATTGGCACTGGCGTTTAAAATTAATGCTGAGTGCGGGCTACTTACAAACAAATCAATTAATAGATAAAGAACAAACAATTAGAGATGCCCTTAAAGAGAAAGGCAATTACTACTTTTTAGCTTTTATTGCCGTAGATCCGCATTTTCATGGGCAAGGGTTTGGTCGTTACCTACTACGAGGGCTTGATGATTTAGTTAAATGTAACGCTGAGTCAACGGGGATGGCTGTATTTGTAACGCGTAAAGAACACACTGAATTTTTTAAAACCGAAAAGTTTGAAGCATTTAAACACCTTACTTTTAACCAAGTAGAGGGCGAGTTACTATTTAAATCAATAATTGAGCCAACTATTTAAAATTATGATGTAAGCCAATGCGCCCAAACGGACATAAGGCCGTGAGATATATCTCACATTATCGTGAGCATTGTCAGTTAAAGGCTATTAATAAGTAGCCTTTTTTCATTCAAGTTATTGTTATTTAAAGTTTATTTTTATTTTTCATTTTTGTGACGTTTATTTGTTTAGTGTTAAGTCCTATTTCTCCCCCCTGATTGCTTTAAACTTCTCTTTGTCAAGACGACATAGCTCAATGATTGAGTTACTGCCAAGGATACGGAATAGGCAACATAGCGGACGCTAGCAGGAAGCATAAAGGACAAGCTAAAACGGATACAAGGAAGAATAAGGAAGTGCATGAAGCACTTAGTAGCTAGGAGTTACTTTAGGATAATCACGGATGACGCTACAGGAAGTAGCAGGAGCGTTAGTTTACGCAGGACGGCCAAGATGGCAAGTGGACATTGCAGGATGCAAAAGTGGCAGGAGCTACTTTAAAGGATTACCAGGGATGATGCTACGGGATGTAGCTAAACGATAGATTTCGTGGGTTTGCCAAGATGGCTATGGATATTGCAGGATGCAAAAAGTGGCAGGAGCTACTTAAAAGGATTACCAGGGATGATGCTACAGTATGTAGCCAAACGATAGATTTCGTGGGTTTGCCAAGGTGGCTATGGATATTGCAGGATGCAATGTGAGGGTAAACAAGGTTGTTTACTCGTTCAGGGGATGATAATACGGATTTAAGATAATGGATATCTAGCAGGATGCAGTCCAATTGGGGCGTAACTTTAGTTACGCCTTAGTTTTTTGTGTTGAATTAAGTTTATCAACTTAAGACAAATACTCTTAAAGTATATTCAGTTTTATATTTTATGCGGTGGAACAACCACACTTTTCAAAAACTCATTTTCCATAATTAACACACCTTGATAAGCATTTTCACCATCGCTTGAAAATTCAAATATAAATTCACTTTTGATGCCTGGCTTGCCGTTCTTTAAAAAACCAAAGCGGCGTTTTGTGCATGCAACACTCATCAACTGCACCTGCAATTGCTCACTTTGACGTTTAGCATGAACGTTCGCCGCTTCAGCAACCTTTCGGTTAAGCCAAAATAAGTAAATTACACTACCAATAAGTATGAACGTCCATAAACTTGCCATTTAAGAGAATAACCTTCCAATTGCACGCGCGAGGGTTTCGCTACGATTTTCTTTACGTAATAAGCCTAATAAATGCGGGCGAATAGTCGGTATTGCAACTAAGTCAGCAAAAATACTTGGAAACAATTCTTCAATTTTTTGATGATGTGCGCAATTATCCATAAATACATGTAAGCGTTCAGGGTTCTCTAATTGCTTAAAACACCGCCCAGCTATTGTTAGTAACACGTCAGAGTCGTGCCTTACCGGCGAGCTTAGTACAGTATCAACTAATTGAGCGCATAACCCTTGAGCTTGACCTTTCGATGCAGATCTTAGTGCTGCTGTTATAGCTACTGTATCGTTATTACTAATTGCGGCCTGCGTGTAATCAACAAGTAACTCACTCATTGATGTTGGTATTTCAACGTGTTCAAGCATGGCACTGAGTGGTTGCAGTACTTCAATAGGTAAATGCGCCCATGCTTTTTGCAGATTACTTAAGTTTGTATCGCTGTCTAAGCGTAGTGCAAAATCGGCAATACCCTGCAGTGCAACACTTTGCCAATTATCAAAACCAATTTTACCGCTAAAGTATAACTGTGCATGCTCGTAATACTGTGACGCAGGCTGTTTTAATAGTACTTTTACTTGGGCGTTAAATGCCGCTAATTTATTTGCGTTTGGTGTAAAAACATAAGGGTTATTATCAAGTTTTCCATCGGCTTGCTCACCTGTAATTTCAGTGCCTAGCGCTTGAATAACCATATCAGCAAAGTGATCGCGACTAGCACTGACAAGCATACTTTGCTCATCAAGTGGAAACTTTAAAAACCATACATACGGTTCTTTACTGGCTTTAGTATCCCAAAATTGGATAGCGAGCCAAGCATGACCAGCAAGAGGATAAGGGTAAGGCACTTGAGCTTGTTCAATAGCTAAAAATTGTTTTTTATCAAGCTTAGTAATGTGCCTGCCAATATCAAAAGCACGCCACTGAGTACCCGCACCATCTAAAAGCTGACCTAATGTAGCTATTTGATCACTCATTGTTTTCTCAACTGTTTTTACTGCAAAATTACATTAATTATACGTCATAGCCGCCTATGAGGGAACAGGGTATAATTGCATTACATATATAAAAGAGGGTGGTTATGTACCAGCAAACCCAAACTTATTTAGTGCAGCTAACGGCACTTTTACAAAAACACGCGCTTTGGCAAAGTGAGCCAATAGACGCTGATGCACTACTTTCAAATACTCCTTTTTGTCACGATACAATGGCGTTTGAGCAGTGGTTACAATTTGTATTTATTAATAAAATACAGCAATTAATAACACATAAACAACCACTGCCTCGTAACTTTGCTATTGCTCCTATGGCGCAAATGACACTTGTGAGTAAAGCAGGGAGCGATGAAATAATTGAATTACTAACAGCCCTTGATACCTTTTTAGGAGAACCAAATGAGTGAGCGTCCGGCGCCTATAGAATATGGCGAGCTGACTATTTTGTATCAAGATGAAAACTATGTGGCTATAAATAAGCCTTCAGGTTTATTAGTGCATCGCTCGTTTTTAGATAAACACGAAACCCAGTTTGCCATGCAAATGCTGCGCGACCAACTAGGGCAGCATGTATTTCCAGTACATAGGCTCGATAGACCTACGTCGGGCGTATTGCTGTTTGCACTGAGCTCTGAAGCAGCTCGCGATATGAACCAGCTATTTATTGAAGGTACTATTGCTAAACGCTATTTAGCCTTAGTGCGCGGCTTTGCGCCAGAGTCAGTATTTTTAGATAAACCGCTTAAAGAAGAACTTGATAAAATAGCCGATAAGTTTGCAGATCAAGACAAAGCACCGCAAGAAGCGCAAACCCAGTTTAATTGCTTGCACCAAGTTGCACTGCCAATTCCTATTGGTAAGTACCCAACAGTGCGTTACTCGTTAGTTGAGTGTTTTCCAAAAACAGGGCGCAAGCATCAAATTCGCAGACACTTAAAGCACTTATCACTGCCTATTATTGGTGATGTAAATCACGGTGATAATCAGCATAATCAATTTTTTAGAGATCATTTTGAGCTAAGACGCTTAATGTTATTTGCAACAGAGCTTAGTTTTGTGCACCCTTATAGTAATGAATCAATAACAATTAAAGCGCCACTAGGTGAAGACATGCTTGAAATATGTAAGCAGCTAGGTTGGCCAGAGCAAGAAAAGGATTATTAATGGCACATATTAGTATTTTTGTAGGCAGCGTTAATGGCGGTGCAGAGCGTTTAAGCGATGAAGTTGCAACCACAATTGAGCAAGCGGGTCATACTGCTACAGTAATTACTGAAGCATCACTTGATGATATAAAAAATGCATCGCATATTTTAATTGTTACCTCCACAACAGGGCAAGGTGATGTACCGAGTAATTTGGCAGGGTTGTACTTTGCAATGAATAGCACTTTCCCAATGCTTACCGATAAACCGTTTGGTGTAATTGCAATGGGTGACAGATGTTACGGCGATACATTTTGTGGCGCAGGGCGAAGCTTTGACGAGCTACTTCGCGATTTACAAGCAAAGCCTGTGGGCAACCGCCTAGAAATAGATGCATGTGAAGATTTTGAACCATGGCCGGTAGCCGAGCCTTGGTTAAAAGTATGGCTAGAAAAACTACCTGCTTAATCCTTAACGTTAAAGTATTAAAAAAGGAGCGCATGCGCTCCTTTTTACTTTTTTACTTTTAATATAGTTTTATAAATTAACTACTTCTGACATCTACTTTAAGTTTTAGCTTTTGGCCAGGTTGTAAGTATTTTTGACCGGCTAAATTATTCCACTTAATAATTTCGTTAACGCTTAGATTAAACTTAGACGCAATACGTGCAAGTGAGTCACCACGGCGTACTTTGTATGTAATAGTACGGTTGGTACTTGCCGTTGCTTGTGGTTTATTAGCTGACTTATACACAGTTAATTTTTGATTTAGGCGCAGTACAGAGTTTTTCTTTAGCTTATTCCATTTAGCCAGCTCATCCATAGTTACGTCATATTCGCGGCTAATATCCCATAACGTGTCGCCACTTTTAACTGTGTGCGAAAGCTTTGTGCGAGTTGCTTTATTAGCAGCTAAACGCATCTGCTTTGGTAAATGCTCGCTATTTATAGCGCCATCAGTAAGCGGGACTAATAACTCTTGGCCTACTTTAATCGTATTTGATTTGAGTTTATTAAGCGATCGGATTGCACTTGAGCTTGTTGTAAACTTTTTGGCAATTACCGATAAGCTGTCGCCTCGAGCCACAATATAACGCTGCCAGCGTAATCTGTTTTTAACATCAGTGTTTGCTAGTTTTTGGCTAAATTCCTCTGCTTTATCAACAGGCAATAATAAAGAATGAGGGCCATTAGGATCAGTTGCCCAGCGGTTAAAACCAGGGTTTAATCTGTATAACTCAGTAAGCGTCATATCAGCCATATCAGCAGCAAGCGCTAAATCTATTTGCGATCCAACATCAACCACTTCAACCACTTGTGCATTAATTACTGGTTGCCATGTAACGTTAAAATCATCTGAGCGTTTTAATAAATCGGCAAGTGCTAATAACTTTGGTACGTAGGCTGTTGTTTCGCTAGGTAAATCAAGAGACCAAAAATCGGTAGGTAAATGCTTTTTACGATTCTTTTTAATAGCGCGCATCAAGCGCCCTTCACCCGAGTTGTAAGCAGCAATCGCATTTAGCCAATCGCCTTCAAGTGTTTTATGTAAATACGATAAGTAGTCAAGTGCTGCGCGAGTCGATTGCACTATGTCGCGACGACCGTCGTACCACCAGTTTTGCTTTAAATCGAATCGCTCACCGGTTGCAGGCATAAACTGCCAAATGCCAGATGCGCTGCGATTAGAATAACCAAACGGGTCAAATGCACTTTCTACAATAGGCAGTAGTGCAATTTCGATTGGCATTTCGCGCTTTTCTACTTCTTCAACGATAAAGTGTAAGTAAGGTTCTGCACGTTTAGAAATACGATCTAAATAGGCTTGGTGGCGAGCGTAATAATTACGTTCAGTAACAACAGGGCGGTTTTGCGGTATTTCGATAGAAAGTTGGTAGCGAATTCGCTCCCATACATCATCAAACACGGGAGCTTCTTGCTCATCAGGGTCAACTTGCTGATATTGTGCGTTTACCATCAATGCATTGTTAATGTCGTTAGGACTTGCGCCTTCGAGTTGTTGGTTTGCTTGCGTGGCGACTTGAGAGTCTGAGTCTAGAGTTGTCACAGTTTGACAACCACTTAGCGCTAACGCCAAGGCTACTAATAGGGGAGATTTATTCATAAATACCAATACATCGGGTAAAAAACTCGGCGAATACTACCTGTTATGAGTTAACATTGCCACTTAATGACTTTTTAAAACGCAGAAATAGAATCATCACTATATCTTAAGTTAATGATTCTAATAAAATAAATATTAAAGTATTAGTTTGTGCATTAAAAATTGTCTTTGAACTGTCTCAGACTAGCAAAGTTTCCCCAAGGTTCATTGTTTTTTGTAACCGAGATGAATTTTTCTGGCACTAACTCTGTAATGGTTGGCAAATCGCTACGCATAAATGGATTTATTTTTAGCTCCTGTCCAATAGAAGTGGGTAGGGAGATTTGGTTATTACTGCGTAATTCATCTACTTTTTTACTGTACGCAAGGAGTTCTGGGTTACGTGGTTCAACCGCTTTGGCAAAGGCAAGATTAGCTTGCGTGTATTCGTGCGTGCAATACACACTGCAGCTTGCAGGCAGCTCTCTTAGTTTATTAAACGATTCCCACATTTGCTTTGGCGTGCCTTCAAATAAGCGCCCACATCCACCGCTAAACAATGTATCGCCTGTAAAAGCAAGTTCATCATTTGTATAGCAAATATGATCAAGCGTGTGCCCAGGAGTTGCCAAAATATTAAAGTTAATATTAAGCACACTGATGCTTTGACCATCAGTGAGTGCGTGAGTGACGCCTTTAAATGGACTATTTGCGGGGCCATAAACCGATATATCTGGATAGGCGTCAACTAATGCAGCTACGCCATCAGTGTGGTCGTAGTGATGATGCGTAATTAAAATACCACCAAGCGTTAGTTTGTGCTCAGCTAGATACGCTAATACGCTCTGTGCTTGGCCTGGATCGACTACCCATGCTTGGTTACTGTTATCGGTAGTTAAACACCAAATGTAATTATCAGAAAAGGCTTTAATTGCTTTGACTTGCACCATGGTAAATTGCTCTATAAAGTGACACTTACCGCATAGTATAACGAGCTCAAAAAATGAAACCAGCCCTTAGTTTTCAAGAAGGACCCAAACCACTGTCGTGGCAACAGTTTCCTCATGGGGATTATTTGCGCAAAGATATTGAACGCAAAATGGAGCAATGGCTGCCGCGTATGTTTGGCTATCATATGCTTAAGCTAGGTAATTTAAGTGGCGAATTAAATACAAGTATAAGTACGATTAAACACCAGGTGTGTGTTGCAGAGCCTGGGCCTTACACTGGGGTAGTTGCTGACATAGATGAACTGCCATTTTACGAGCACAGTATTGATGCATGCATACTAAGTCACTGCTTAGAGTATCATTCAGACCCACATCACATTTTACGAGAAGCACATCGCACACTTATTCCGGGCGGCTATATAGTAATTACGGGATTTAACCCGTTTAGTTTGTGCGGACTTGCACAAATGCTGCCTTTTAGTGGTCAGAAATTACCATGGACGGGGCGCTTTTTTACACCCGCACGGGTTAAAGATTGGCTAAACTTACTTGGTTTTGAAATTGTAAGTGACGAACGTTTTATTTATTCATCACTGGCAAGAGGTAATAGGCTATCAAGGTTTGAGTTTTGGCGGACTTTTGCAAAACAGTATTTAAAACCGATGGGCAGTGTTTATATGCTGGTGGCACGAAAAAGAGTTGCGCCACTTACGCCAATAAAACCTAAGTGGCATGCAAGGCCGCAGTTTGCGCCAGTAAAAGGGGCAGGGCTTAGACAAACGTCAAAGCAGCATTACAAAACGTGCGACCAAGAAAATAATACCAATTGCATTAAATAAGTGATCTACTATAGCGCAAAGAAAATAGCACATTAACAAGGCGAAAATTGTGACATATAGTTGTTCTATATGAATAATTTTTAACGCAGTTAGTGAGTTATTTAATGCGATAGAATGAACATGTTTTTAATAAAGTTGGTGTAACAACAGCTAATTAAGGCTGGTAGCCTACATCTTCTAGTAAATCTTTGCTGCCAGCTGCATCGCGCGCCAAATCGTCAACTATTTCGTTGTACTTATGGCCGCTATGCCCTTTAACCCATTTCCAGGTTACATTGTGCTCGCTACAGGCTTTATCTAGGCGTTTCCATAAATCGACGTTTTTAACCGGCTTTTTAGCTGATGTTAACCAGCCACGTTTTTTCCAGTTAGTGATCCACGATTCAATACCTTGCTTAACATATTGGCTATCGGTTGTTAGATTTACTTCGCATTCTCGAGTGAGTGATTCTAGGGCTACAATAGCCGCGAGCATTTCCATTCGGTTATTCGTTGTGAGTTTATAACCTTGGCTCATTTCTTTTTCGTGGCCGTTATAAATCATAAAAATACCATAACCGCCGGGGCCTGGATTACCTAAACATGAGCCATCGGTGTAAATCTCTACGGTTTTTTGCACTGTTTTACCTTGATCTTATGTACAATAAAGTGATTATAGAAAGATACCAGAATCAGGCAAAATTCGATATGGCACGTAGACAAATAGTTTTAGATACAGAAACCACCGGCATAGACCCTAAACAAGGGCATCGTATTATAGAAATTGGGTGTGTAGAGTTAGTAAATCGCCGTTTAACAGGCAATAACTTTCACGTTTATATAAACCCACAACGCCCAAGTGAAGAAGAAGCAATCGACGTTCACGGTATCACTAACGAATTTTTACGTGATAAACCGTTATTTCATCAAATTGCCCAAGAGTTTTTCGACTATATTGAAGGGGCAGAGTTAGTTATTCATAACGCACCGTTCGATGTTGGTCATATGGATAACGAATTTGCGCTGCTTAATCAGGGTTATCCTAAAACAGATACTTTTTGTCAAGTTCTCGACACGCTTAAAATGGCGCGTGACTTGCATCCAGGTCAAAAGAACAACCTTGATGCATTATGTCGTCGTTACGATGTAGATAACGGTAAACGAACGCTTCACGGCGCGCTACTGGATTCTGAGATTTTAGCCGATGTGTACCTTGCCATGACGGGCGGTCAAACAAAGCTAAATTTGAATCAAAATAAAGATGACGGCAGCGAGCAACAGAAGGGCGGTATAAAGCGTTTAAATAGTGATAGAGCCCCATTAGTTGTTCTGCGGGCAAGCGACGCTGAGCAAAGCGCACACGAAGCACGATTAGATCTTGTAAACAAAGAAGGCGGCCAATGTATATGGCGCGCTGAATAAGGCGATTTAATGAAAACGATGTATTTTGTAACAGCGTTATGTGCAGCTAGTTTATTTACTGGCAATGCATATGGCGTAAAACAAGTAGAAGTGCTCAAGCGCGATGGGCATCAAAATGAGATCCCTTTACTTGATAATCGTTTTCGCATAGATAGCAAAATAGATGAAATAACACTGCTTTTTTTTAGAAAATCAGGTGCACCTGCTGTTATTTTAGTGAGGCCCGATGGCAGTAAGTACTTTGCTACTGACTCAGTTAAAAACCCTAACTTAGATTGGTTTGACGAACTCAGCTACGATTTAGTAACCATAAAAAAACCTATGGCAGGTCCTTGGCAAGTAATAGGCAGTATTTTACCCGACAGCAGAATAGTTGTATTAGGCGAGATATCTCTTGAAGCAGAGCCTCTTCCTTCAATGTTGTTTAGGGGGGAGACAATAAAAATCACCGGAAAAATACTAAATGACGGTGAGCCAATTAATACAAACCTATTTAGAGATGTTGTTAGCCTTAATGTTGACTTTGTAAGTACCAACAATGAAAACTTTGCTAACTTTGGCGCAGGCATTCAAGAAGTAGCTGAATTTAAAGACGATGGACGTGGATTTGATGAGCGCCCTAAAGATGGTGTATTTACCGGCGAGTTTACTTTAGATTTCCCTGCGGGTGAATGGACACCAGAGCTTTACGTGGCAACACCTCTGCTGCAGCGTCGCATTGTGCAAAATACAATAGAAGTGCACGAGCCACCTTTTGTAACCGAAGTCGCGTTAGCAGAGGAAGACACAGACGAGCATCTGTTAACTATAAATATAGACCCAAGTATTGTTAAGCCAGAAACAGTCATCATCCAGGGAAAAATCTACTATCCCAATAACGAAGAGCAAATGTTTACCATAGATGCTGCTGCTAAAGACTCACGACAACTTAGTGTTAAAAATTATGATTGGGGTAGATATAGTGTTGAACTGTCTGTTTTTGGCACTAATATTAATGGTCGTGAATTTATGGCAACGCTACCAACGTATAAATTTGAGATAGAACGACCCATAGAAGCGGTGCCCGAAATTGATCCGGCAACGATTATTACGCCAGATAAAATGATTGAGAGTGAGCCTGTTGAAGAAAAAATGGCCACATCTACAATTATTAGTTTAATTGTAGGCTGCAATACGCTCATTTTATTACTCGGTTGGTTGTTAATTCGTATATTTGTTCAGAAAAAACCGATTAAATTTAAAGTGAAGCTGCCTTTTTTAAAGAAAAAGAAAACAAGTGAAGGTGATGTTGCCGACACAGGAAAAAATCAAGTCGGTAAAAATGGCTCAAAAAATGACAGATCAGGTGAAATTTTAAACCTTTCGATGACAGATGACTAAAAAACCTATAAAAAAACAAAAAAGCCCT
Organism: Pseudoalteromonas sp. NZS37; assembly: GCF_015864265.1. Classification (NCBI taxonomy): domain Bacteria; kingdom Pseudomonadati; phylum Pseudomonadota; class Gammaproteobacteria; order Alteromonadales; family Pseudoalteromonadaceae; genus Pseudoalteromonas; species Pseudoalteromonas sp. NZS37. The sequence continues at coordinate 112,796 of NZ_JADYXL010000009.1, forward strand.
TGACGAAATAGGGGTTGGTTCGTATTATTCACGCCGCTGTCAGGGAGACCTAAACAGCAACGGAAATATGGAGTGGTAGTTCAGTTGGTTAGAATACCGGCCTGTCACGCCGGGGGTCGCGGGTTCGAGTCCCGTCCACTCCGCCATTTTCGTAAAACTTGTAAGTAAAAGCTGGAGTGGTAGTTCAGTTGGTTAGAATACCGGCCTGTCACGCCGGGGGTCGCGGGTTCGAGTCCCGTCCACTCCGCCAACACTTACACAACGTATGGTTGTAAAACATATTCTTATTATGGAGTGGTAGTTCAGTTGGTTAGAATACCGGCCTGTCACGCCGGGGGTCGCGGGTTCGAGTCCCGTCCACTCCGCCAATAAGAAAAAATAACAGTTTAAATATGCGCTGGAGTGGTAGTTCAGTTGGTTAGAATACCGGCCTGTCACGCCGGGGGTCGCGGGTTCGAGTCCCGTCCACTCCGCCAACTATTTAAACAATGTTATATTACAAAATTTGTATGCTGGAGTGGTAGTTCAGTTGGTTAGAATACCGGCCTGTCACGCCGGGGGTCGCGGGTTCGAGTCCCGTCCACTCCGCCAACTATTTAAACAATGTTATATTACAAAATTTGTATGCTGGAGTGGTAGTTCAGTTGGTTAGAATACCGGCCTGTCACGCCGGGGGTCGCGGGTTCGAGTCCCGTCCACTCCGCCAACAAATTAAGTAATAACAAGTATAATGATATCTCTGCGGAGTGGTAGTTCAGTTGGTTAGAATACCGGCCTGTCACGCCGGGGGTCGCGGGTTCGAGTCCCGTCCACTCCGCCATTTGATATCATGATTAAAATTAGTAAGTGCATTACCCCATGCACATACCACTGCGGAGTGGTAGTTCAGTTGGTTAGAATACCGGCCTGTCACGCCGGGGGTCGCGGGTTCGAGTCCCGTCCACTCCGCCACTTGTTATTTCCTCAATAACAAGTTTATAAAATCCTTGATTAAATAATTCAGTAAAACTTTTTTGGCTATCAGCTATCAGCTATCAAACACATTCCTTGCACGAACCTGATAATATTCCTTATTATCCGTATCAATACCTATATCAATCTGCCGATGCTCTGGTTAAGTGCTTGTGCATTGCGCTGTATCCCTTCTTTCGTAACTTTGAAACTTTTACCGCAGTTAACTTAACGCCAGGTTTAACCCCAATTCGCTTAATTAAGTAATCTATTTTGATGTAAGAAAAGCATGTCGATAATAAGGAATAATTCGTTATTTAGTTGTTTTCGGCAAATGATCCTGCATTGCTCTATCTCCTGCATCCATGCAGTCGTATATCAGAGACTTTTAACACTGCTAGGCAGGCTCTAAGTATTATTGCTAATTGGTATAGTCATTAACTTTATAGTGTTGTACTTGTAGAGCTCTTGAGAGAGTTTAAGTTTTTACAGGAGTATAGAGATGAATTAAGGGTATTTAATCAATACAGAGCTTTTAGGGTTGGTTAGATGTCAGAGCTGCCTGCTATACCAAGCTGTATAATTATTTAAACAATCTAACGAATTAAACTACTCCATCACGTTGTTAAAACTTTTTATTGTGCACAAAAAAGCCAGCACGTTATATGCTGGCTTTTGGTCTGTAAATGCTTAGCTTAGTTAAGCAGCATCAGCTTCTTTTTTAACGCTATTACGCGCGGCTTTGCCTGCAAGTAAGTCAGCAGGGTCAAAGTCATCAACGTTAATAACATCTAAACGAGATTGCTCAACAGCAGCTAGTTTATCAGCCTCTGCTTGGCTTAATATGCCTGCTTCAAGCCCCATTTGCGCTACTTTATCAAGCTGGAAGAATGGCAGTTTAAGGCCTTTTTCTTTGCATACACGGTCAAATAATGGCTCAACAGCAAGTACGTCTTTAAGCGTTTGCTCTTGACGACCTACAAGGTTGAGCGGCTCATTTGTTAAGTATACATAGCTTGCTAAACGGTTACGCGTTTCGCTAGGTACTTGTAGTAGTTGCGCAAGTTTATGCTCAAGTTGGTCAGTTGGTTTACGAACCGGGCGACCAAACGGGAATAACAATACTTTTAACACGGCACGTAGTGGAGCCGAAGGCATGTTATTAATTAAATCAGCAAGTGCACGTTGGCAATGGTAAAGGTGATCTTGGCAACTCCATTTTACTAGAGCAAAATCTTCTTTTTTACGGCCTTCGTCGTTGTAACGCTTAAGCGTTGCAGACACTAAGTATAAGTAACTAAGTAAGTCACCTAAACGTGCTGAAATACGTTCTTTACGTTTTAGTGAACCACCAAATACTGCCATGCTAATGTCAGACATAAGTGCAAGTGATGCACTAAAGCGTGACGCTATACGGTAAAATTCAGCAGTTTCGTCGTTGTACGGCACACTTGTAAAACGAGCGCCGGTAAGAGCAAGCCACTTAGTACGTACAAGGTTCGACATAGTAAAACCAATGTGACCCATTAGCGCTTTATCAAATACGTTAAGCGCTTCTTCGCGGTCTTCAATTTCGCACGCACCTAGTTCGGTAAGTACAAATGGATGACAGCGAATTGCACCTTGACCATAAATAATCATATTACGGGTCAAGATGTTTGCACCTTCAACGGTAATGGCAATAGGTGCACCTTGATAGCCACGACCTAAATAGTTATTTGGCCCAAGCATGATGCCCTTACCGCCAAGTACATCCATTGCATGAATAGTTGCATCACGCATTTGCTCTGTCAGGTGGTATTTAATAATGGCAGAAACAACAGATGGCTTTTCGCCTAAATCAACAGCACCCGTAGACATACTAACCGCAGCATCAGAGCTGTAAGCGTAACCAGCTAATTTAGCTAGTGACTCTTCAACACCTTCCATTTTACCTATAGGTAAACGGAACTGACGACGAATGCGGCTATAAGCACCTGTCGCAATGGCAATCATTTTAATGCCACCGGCAGAGTTTGACGGCAATGTGATTGCACGACCAACCGATAAACATTCAACCAACATGCGCCAGCCTTGACCAGCCATATCTGGACCACCAATAATATAATCAAGTGGTACGAAAATGTCTTTACCGCGAGTAGGACCATTTTGAAATGGAACGTTTAGCGGGAAATGTCGGCGACCAATTTCAACTCCAGGCGTATCCGTTGGAATAAGTGCACAGGTGATGCCTGGCTCTTTATTGTCGCCAATTAGGCCGTCTGGATCTTGTAACTTAAACGCAAGTCCAAGCACTGTAGCCACTGGGGCAAGTGTTATGTAACGCTTATTCCACGTTAAACTAACACCCACAACCTCTTCACCATTCCATTGCCCTTTACATACCACACCGTAGTCTGGAATTGAGCTTGCATCAGAACCCGCTTCTGGCGAAGTTAACGCAAAACATGGAATTTCTTGACCGCTCGCTAGGCGCGGTAAGTAATGATCTTTTTGCTCTTTTGTACCATAGTGTTGTAATAATTCACCTGGGCCTAAAGAGTTCGGTACACCAACAATTGACGAAAGTAATGTTGATTTACTTGTTAGTTTTTGAAGTACACAAGACTGTGCAAATGCAGAAAACTCTAAACCGCCGTATTCTTTTTTGATGATCATGGCAAAGAATTTATTATCTTTTAGATATTGCCATACATCTTGAGGAAGGTCGGTTAACTCGTGCGTTGCTTCCCAATCGTCCAACATGCTACATACTACTTCAACAGGGCCATCAACAAAGGCTTGCTCTTCAATAGTAAGTTTAGGAACTGGATATTGGTGAAGTTTTTTCCAATCTGGGTTACCGCAAAATAAGTCAGCTTCCCACCACGTCGTACCGGCATCAATAGCTGATTTTTCAGTATCAGACATGCTTGGCGTTACTTTTTTAAACGTAGCAAAAATTGGCTTGATGATATATTGCTGACGAAGGCCAGTAACAGAAAGAGGAACCGCGATGATCAAAAAGATCAACCAGCTAATTAAACCAAAAGCACCCGCAAAGGTACCAATTAATAAAGTTATAGCCGAAACACCAAGTGCTGTGTTCCAACTTGCTCTGTGGTAAACCGCAGTGCTAAGCAACGCGATTAGAACCAGTGTAAATATGAGTGTCATTTTTATTCCTTAATAGAGGTCAGACCACCTCACTTAGAGTAGCGCTAGTAACAGTAATTTTCAAGTACATAACGATGTTAAATTGTAGTAGAAAGTAACTTAAATACGATATTTAATTACCCGACAGAGGAACGCACAATAACTATCGTATAGTCAAAGCATTAACCGTAAGTAGTGTTAACGTAAAAATAAATAAATCTAATAGCAAAATGACACTTTTTAAGTAAGTATAGCCGTTATAGCGGGCTGCAAATTAGTGTACGCTTAATACACAAATATAACGCTATTTATTTTAATGTATGGTTTTTAAGGGTTATTTTATTAATGTGTGAATTACTTGGCATGTCAGCCAATGTGCCTACCGATATTTTTTTTAGTTTTTCAGGCCTTTTAGAGCGTGGCGGGAACACGGGACCACATAAAGACGGGTGGGGCATTACGTTTTACGAAGGTAAAGGTTGTAGAACCTTTAAAGATCCGCAGCCGAGTTATCAATCTGAAATTGCAAAGCTCGTTAAAGCATACCCAATTAAAAGTGTCTCGGTTATTAGCCATATTCGCCAAGGTAACCGCGGGCGAGTATGTCTTGAAAATACTCATCCTTTTACGCGAGAGTTATGGGGGCGTGAAATCACTTACGCTCATAACGGGCAGTTATCTAATTATCATGATTTAAAACCGCAGTACTATCGCCCAGTGGGTAACACCGACAGTGAACTCGCTTTTTGTTGGTTACTTGATAAAATTCGCGAAAAATACCCAAAGCGTCCAAGTAATATGGCGTCGGTTTTTAGATACGCTGCTAAGTTGTCGCATACGTTGCGTGAAAAAGGGGTGTTTAATATGTTATTGACCGACGGGGTGTTTGTTTTAGCGTATTGCACTAATAACTTACATTACATAACGCGCCGTGCGCCATTTGGTAAAGCAACGTTGATTGATGCCGACATGGTGGTTGATTTTCAACAAGAGACCACACCAAACGATGTAGTGACGGTAATAACAACAAGGCCATTAACTAACGATGAGCGTTGGCAAAAAATGGAGCCGGGAGAATTTGCATTGTTTAAGATGGGTGAGCTAATTTAGCCCACCTATTTTAAATATTAACTTTAGTTTAATTAAATTTAGTTAGCTTCTTGAGGTTGTTGTGCTGTTGCAGGCGCAACAGCTGTAGGTGCAGTAACAGTAAATGAATTCATTTGAACTTCAAACTGCTCCATACCTTTTTCGCCTTTCCACATACGTACCAGCATGTAATCCATTTCTGGCGCAAACCATGCAATTGCTTGGCGTTTATCGTTATCGTATAAACGTTTTACTTTAATGGCTTCTACATTACCGATAGGTAGGGAGATCATCTCTTTTTCAACAACTTCAAAGTTGTAGTCGCGGCGGTTACCTTTTTTGTCTATAAGCGGGAATGAAAAGCTCGTTTCGCCTTTTTTCAATCCTTCGCGCACTTGCACTTGGTATGAAATAGCATCCTGAAATTCATCAGTCCATTCGCATTTAAGTGGGTATTCGCTAGCGCTGCTAGTCACTACTTTGTTTGTTGTATCAAAATCAATTTTATAATCTTTATCTGGGCCTGTACCGGTGCGGATCATATTGTAATGATGCGGGGTAACCTTGCCATCTTTAAAGGTAAACTTTGATGTTTCTTCACGAGAATCAGAGAAAATCATCCACTCAATATTGCTGTGGTATGTTAGTTCATAAGTATCGTCGCCCATTTTTTTGAGCTCACGAACAGCTTCACCATGATTTTTACCTTTGCGTAAAATATCGTAGTTAGCTTGATATTGGGTCAATTCGCCTGCAATTAGGCTAGTTGGAAGTAAAGCGCCCGCACATAACAACAGGGCACTTATTTTTTTATTGTGAGTAGTGCGCGCCGTGTGCAGGAAGTTGTTTTTTGTCAAGAACTGCATAATCTGCTTCCATAGTAAGTCTGTGTTCACTGAACCACTTGACCACCAAAGGATAAATTATATGCTCTTGCTCATGCACGCGTTTTGCTAATGTTTCTGCTGTATCATCCTTGAGTACAGGTATTTGCGCCTGAAGAATAACGGGACCGCCGTCTAATTCTTCAGTAACAAAGTGAACACTTACGCCATGAACATCGTCTTTTGCATCAATTGCTCTTTGGTGGGTATTCAGCCCCTGATACTTAGGCAACAAAGATGGATGAATGTTCAACATTTTTCCAACATATTTTTGCACTAAGCCAGGAGTAAGAATACGCATAAACCCAGCTAATACAACTAGATTTGGCATAAAAGAGTCGATAACGTTCATTAATTGCGCATCGTACGCTTCGCGCGAGTCAAAATCTTTATGACTGAGCACTTTTGTAGCAATACCTGCTTTTTTTGCACGCTCTAGGCCATAAGCGTCTGCTTTGTTACTAATAACAGCCGCTATATGTCCGTTTATCTCGCCACGTTCGCAGGCATCTATGATGGCTTGTAAATTAGAGCCACTACCTGAGATTAAAACTACCAGACGAGTCGGTGCCATTACTTAGCACCACCTACAATTTCAACTTGCTCTTCGCCAGCTGCTGCATCTTGAATTTCACCAAGGTGCCATGCATTTTCGCCCAAGTCTTTTAGCATTGTTAAGCTTTGCTCAAGTTTGTCTGCAGGAACTACTAAAACCATACCTACACCACAGTTAAATGTACGGTACATTTCGTGTGTAGTAATATTACCGTTTTCTTGTAACCAGTTAAAAATAGGTGGCCACTGCCAGCTATCACCTTTAACTACAGCTTTTGCTGAAGCGGGTAATACGCGTGGAATGTTTTCCCAAAAACCGCCGCCAGTAATATGCGAAAGCGCATGTACGTCAACGTTTTTGAATAACTCAAGTAAAGGTTTTACGTAAATACGAGTAGGCTCAAGTAAAGTTTCGCCTAAAGTTTTACCTTCAAAGTCAGCGCTGGTATCAGCTTTTGACACTTCAAGTACTTTACGAATTAAAGAGAAGCCATTTGAATGAGGACCACTTGATGCAAGTGCAATAAGCTGATCGCCTGCAGCTACTTTTGTGCCATCAATAATTTTAGATTTTTCTACAACGCCTGTACAAAAGCCTGCCATGTCGTAGTCTTCACCATCATACATACCTGGCATCTCAGCTGTTTCGCCACCAATTAGGGCACAACCTGAAATTTCACAACCTTTGCCAATACCTGTAACTACGTCAGCTGCTGTGTCTACATCTAGTTTACCAGTTGCATAGTAATCTAGAAAAAACAGGGGTTCAGCACCTTGAACAATTAAGTCGTTTACACACATTGCAACTAAATCAATACCAACCGTATCGTGTTTTTTTAAGTCGATTGCTAAACGTAGTTTAGTACCAACGCCATCTGTACCTGCAACTAATACTGGTTGCTTGTAGCCTTCAGGAATTTCGCAAAGTGCGCCAAAACCACCAATTCCGCCCATTACTTCAGGACGACGAGTTTTTTTAACTACGCCTTTAATACGCTCAACAAGTGCATTACCAGCGTCGATATCTACGCCCGCGTCTTTATAGCTTAGAGACTGTTTTTGTTCGCTCACAGGTTTTCCTCAAAATAGTTGTTTTGGGTTGCTTAGAAACGCGCGTATTTTACAACAATTGCAAGGTCGCGGCTAGCTCAAATGTAATTTTGAAATAATTAACAAGGACACTTGTCCGCTGTCTGTTGTTTAAATAAACAAAAAAACGCCCGTAGGCGTTTTTTTAGTATTAAAGGCGTTAAATTAACAGCTATGCTTTTGCGGTTAATATGGCTCGAAGTGGAGCGGGGTAGCCTTCAATTGTTTTACTTGTATCGTTTGGATCTAAAAAGTCGATTAACGATTCGTTTTCCATCCAATCGGTTTTGCGTTGCTCTTCAAGCGTGGTAATAGCGCAATCTTTTATTTGCACATCTTTAAAGCCAACGCGTTCCATCCAGAGTTTTAATGCTGCAGTACTTGGAATAAACCAAACGTTGCGCATTTTAGCGTAGCGGTCGGTAGGGACTAATACTGTGTTTTCATCACCTTCAATTACTAGCGTTTCAAGTACGAGTTCGCCGCCTGGGCGAAGCTGGGCTTTTAACTGTGCTAAAAAGTCGATAGGTGAGCGACGATGATAAAGTACGCCCATCGAAAAAACTGTATCAAACGCTTTAAGTTCCGGTAATGCTTCAACACCTAGTGGCAGTAAATGCACATTTTCGTCTGGGTTGTAGTGTTTAATTGCCTGAAACTGACATAAAAATAAATCAGACGGATCAATACCCACTACAAACTCTGCGCCTTCACCACGCATACGCCATAAATGATAACCTGAGCCACAACCAATATCTAAAACAGTGCGACCTTTTAATGGCTCAATATGAGGAAGCAGGCGGTCCCACTTCCAATCACTGCGCCACTCTGTGTCTATTTCAATTCCGTGCACACTAAATGGGCCTTTGCGCCATGGCATCATGCGTTTTAATAAATGCATGGCTTGCTTTTGCTCGCCATCACTCATCTCCCCTGGTGCACCAATTTCTACCTTAGTAGAAATATCAACGTGCGAAGTCGCCACCTCTGGCAAGTTTTTAAGTACTTTTTGCCATTTAGGTAAATCACCGTGGCTAGCCTCGTTTTGCCAATGTTTTAATTGTGCAGGTAGGGTTTCTAGCCAATGACTAAGTGGGCTTTGTGCGATAGATGCGTAAAATTGGTTAAACCATTGAGACATGGATGACTCTCTTTATTTAATTGCTACCATTGAGCAAAAATTAAAACATTGATACCACACTTGAGTTTGGCTAAAACCAATATCTTGTAAGCGAGTAAAGTGAGCGCTTAGTGTATCTGGGCGCATAACGTTTTCGATGGCGGTACGCTTTTGGCTTATTTCAAGCTCAGAGTAACCATTGTGTCGTTTAAAGTCGTGGTGCAAATCAATCAATAAATTATCGCATTGCTCGTTTTCAGCTTTAATTTTTTCGCTCAACAGCAATACGCCGCCAGGTTTTAAATTAGCGTATATTTTTTCAAGCACGGCTTGACGCTGAGCATGCGGAATAAACTGCAGCGTAAAGTTCATTGCTACTACTGAGGCGTTTTGAATCTCAAGTTCGTTAATATCGCCTAAAGTAACAGTAACAGGTACATCTGATTTAAAACCTTGTAAATGTACCTTACAACGCTCAACCATAGCTTGAGAGTTATCTACCGCTATTATATGGCAGTTATCGGTGCGAATATTTCGTCGCATGCTAAGTGTTACTGCGCCCAGTGAGCAGCCTAAATCATAAAGATTTGAGTTACTTTGCGCGTATTCACCCGCAAGTTTACCCATTGTACTTACAATAGTTGCGTAGCCCGGTACCGAGCGCTGAATCATATCTGGAAAAACTTCGACTACATTTTGGTCAAAGCTAAAATCTTTTACTTGTTGCTCAGAGGCATAAATACTGTCTTTTATGGTCACGAAGGCAGTCTCTTTGTAAATAATGGCGCTATTTTAACATTTTATACTGGATAGTCAGTGATAAATTCAGTAGCTTGACTAGAATTATGAATAATAAGTATAAAAGAGAAGATTAAATGAGCAAAAGTAAGGTCATCAGCACAGACGATATATTAGCAACCCTTTGTCATTCAGTGACAGGCGTACTCACTTCAGCCAGTGGTAATGGTATTAGCTACTCAGCCATGGTGCAAAAAATAACACGTACATGTATGCGACCAGATATTGGCTGCTTTGTTTTATTTGACGGCGGTTTTACAGGGCTTGTAATTACCAACTTTACTTCGCAAGCGGCGATGGAAATTTATGGCGATTACATGCGAAACATGGGAATGCCAGAAGATGAAATAGCGCATAGCCATTTATCAGACGACGTATCAAACGTACTAGGCGAGTTGATGAATCAAATTGTTGGCGACTTTACGTCTAAAGTGCGCGAGCAGTTACATACTTCAATTACGCAAAACCAGCCAAAAATGATGGCAATAAACAAGCAAGTGCAAATATCGGTAGATACCACCATGGATCGCCCGCAAGCCCGCCGCGTAACATTCACTACAAGTAAACAAAATATCTTTTACTTGGAATTAGCGATGGATAAAACAGAGTTTATTAAATTACACGACTTTGATATTGCAGAAGCACTAGACCCTGATGACATAATTGAAAACGAAGCACGTAAAAAAGCGGACAAAGAAAAAGCATCTACCGCAGTAGAGCAAGACGATGCCGATGACGACTTTATGGCAGGCTTAGGACTTTAATTATATGTAGGTTGGGTAGAGCGAAGCGAAACCCAACGACTGCTCAGCTATTAATCTTTAGTTATGAGTGTTCGGGTTAGTGATTAAAATAAAAGCGCGATTTATATCGCGCTTTTTCGTCATGTTAGCTTTATTTGAATAAGTAAACCTACTCTTTAAACTTATAACCCACACTATAAACCGCAGCTATTGGGTTTAGTCCTGCTTGAATGTCGTTAATCTTTTTTCGTATATTTTTAATGTGTGTATCTATGTTGCGATCGGAGATGTCGGTTGTGTCGCTGTATACGTTATTAATAATATCTTCGCGGGTAAAAACACGCCCTACGTGACTTATAAATAGTAAAAAGATTTTAAATTCGACGGCGGTAAAGCCAATGCTTTTTCCGTTAAGGCGTGCTTCGAAATCGTCTTTGTGCAATTGAAAATTATTATGATTGATGATATTTGTTTTAGGCTGGCTGGTTCTTCTTAGTACGGCTTTTATGCGTGCTATAACTTCTTTAGGGCTGAAAGGTTTGCATATGTAGTCATCGGCGCCGAGCTCTAAACCCAGTAAGCGGTCTATTTCTTCACTTTTTGCGGTAAGCATAATAATAGGCACACTTGAAAAGACTCTAATTTGCTTACATAGCTCTGTGCCATCAACATCTGGCAGCATTAAATCAAGAAGTATTAAATCTACAGCGTTTTGTTTTACAAAACTAACTACACCTTTGCCGCTATTAAAGTGCTCAGTTTCGTAATTTTGTTGCTTAGCATAGGCAATAAGTACCTCTGCAATGTTTTCTTCGTCTTCAACGATAAGTATTTTTTGTGATGCCATTATTTTAACCTAAAAGTGTCAGCGTTATTTTTACTTCTAGCCCACCAAGTGGTGAGTTGTGCAACGATATTTGACCGCCATGTGCCTCTACTATTTGTTTGCAAAGTGCAAGTCCTAAGCCCGAGCCGCCGTGCTCTCGGCTTCGAGACTTTTCAACGCGATAAAAACGCTCAAACAATTTTTGTAATTCGTTTGGTAAAACACTTGGGGCTGAGTCTTGTAAAATAAGCTCAATGTTATTGGGTGTTTTGTTGGCAAGTATTATTACTTGCCCACCTTTATGCGTGTATCTGCAGGTATTTTCTAACAGGTTTGAAAATAATTGCACAAGGCGTTCTTTATCGCCATTTATTATACATTTGCCGGCTTTGGTTAAACTTTTGCTGTCTACATTTAATTCACGCTCTTTAAAGCGAGCGGTGTAGTTTTCAATTGATTGCTCAAAAATGTTTATTAAATCAATGTGTGCATTGCTATAGGTTAAATTAACGCTATCTGTTTGTGCTAGTTGGGCTAGGTCGTCAACAATGTGACTTAAATTATCTACTTGGTTTATGAGTAAATTAATGCGCTTTGTATCGGCTGTAAATACGCCATCTTGTACGGCTAGTAAATGCGAGCGTAGTACGGTAAGTGGGGTTCTTAATTCGTGGGATGTGTCTGACACCCATTGAAATCGCATTTGTTGGTTTTGCTCAAGCGTGTGGGCTAAGGCGTTAAAGTTGTTGGATAGGGTACCTAGCTCATCTTTACTAGAGGGGATGATTCTGCTGGCAAAATTTCCTTTTGTTAACTCATCGGTGCCAGTCACTATTTGCTTTATTGGTTTTATTAAATGGCGAGATAACACAATAGCCATAATAAATGCGAGCACAATAACGAGTAATGTGATCATAAAATAGTTATGAAATTGCGCTGCTAAAAACGCTTTTGTTGGGCTACTTTGCACAAGTTTTGAAGGGACTAAACCTATCCAGCCTATAACGTTATTGTTTAATAAAATAGGTTCTATATGTGGGTTGTCGTTTAAATTAGCCCTACCAATAACAACCTTTTTATTTTGATCATATAAACTTATACGTTGCCCTGTTTTAAGGGAACCTGCAGGTAAGTGTACCCACAATAAAGAAGGCGTTGCATTGCTGTTATTTGGTTTGGGTGGGGTGCTTGTGTGTTTATTCGCTTTGGGCTCGCCTGGCTTTTTTTGCGGCTCTACAATAGAGCGCCATAATTGCGTGCTTTGTGTAATGGGTTGCCAACTGCCTAATCCGCTATAAAGCTCAATAAGTTGATGCTTAACCATTGCTACATGTTTTGTTTCTTCTTGTTCAACAAAGTCGTTAAAACCTGACGAAAAGGTCATGTATATAAACACAAACATAAGCCCAACAAGGGCGATATTAGTGATAAAAAAAGCTAAAAAGAATTTATGTATTAATTTCACTGATTGGCAAATAGTAAAAATCATGACGTTAACGTACCAAGCAGTATTGCATATTGATTATGTGCCTACAATTAGCGTATTTAGGGAGTTGCTTACTAAAATCCTTTTTAAGTAAGCTTTTAGGTATGTTGATTCTTGGGCTAGAACTTTATTTTTGCGGTATCGCCAGCACCCAGTAACTTATATTGTGGTTTTACAAAGCTTGCGTGTACTGCGCCTAAACTTTTAGGGAACGATATGGCAAGCTCATCTACTGTTGTAAATGTGTGCTTCGCTTGAAAAACAATTTCTAGGTCGTGCGCTTCGTTGCTGCTGGTGGTAAAAGCGACGCGTTCAAACACGATAATTTGCTGATTTACACGTAAGCTCGTTTTTTGTTTAAGTGCATTTTTTACAAACTCTTCTTGTTGCTCGGCACTTAAGTTTGTAGGCATAAGCTTATCAATATCGCCCATAAGCCATGCTTGCTCGCTTTGCAGCGCTGAAATTAAATGCTCAGCATTAGTTAATACTTTAACCTCAACTTGCCCGTCTCTTAAAATTACTTGGGCTGTTGTGTTTTTTAATACATGTGCGCTCACTTGAGCGCACATACTTGTTAAAATACACGCTAGCATTAGCCATTTTAATTTTTTAAAAAAATACATAATTACTACCTTTTATTGAAGCGGAGACCTTTTTGTTTATTGAGGTTGCTCAATAGTTACTTTACAAATAAGGGTGTTGTCGGTTTCTAAGTCTTCGCCCCATATGAACTTTGCGTTTTTATCCCAGTTAATATCGTCGTAACCGTCTTTTGGTCCTACATCGGCAAAGTTGTGCTCTACTGCATTAGCCCAATTCGTATCGTCAAAGTTACTTTGCAGCCAGTTAGTTGGTGCTTCTTTTGACATAAACGCACAAGCGCCTTCGCCCGCTACAGGGTTTGTTTCGCTTTCGCATAATTTGTTAAGCGGCGCTTTGTGAAGTATTTCGCATTTAAAGCTTTTATTGCTTACCGCAATTACTTTATTTGTATCGGTGTTGGTAAGTTGCATAATAAAACCGCCATCACCCATTTGCTGATTTTTAGCACCGATGTATTCAAGCCCTGTGTCGTTTTGCTTAAAGTCTTTAATTATTAAATTAAGCTCAATAGGGTAGTTTGCAGAAAACGTAATGCTTTCGGCATTAAATGAGCGTTCTGTGGTTATAGGCACAGAATCTTCAACAAGTAACTGCTCGCCTATGTAGGCTGTAAACCAGTTATCAGCCCATGCTTCTAGCTTTAAGTTGTGCTTGCCTGTAATGGTAGGATTTGTATTTTTCTTAGTGACTGTAGGAGTAAGGTGATTTGGTTGCGGACCTCTACAAAATGTACCTGTTTGAACTTTGCCACCATTACTGATGGTTTTTTGTTTAAAGCTATAGCAGTCTTTTCCCTGTGATGCAGGGCTGTAGGTAGTAAAGTAGTTTTCGCCTTTATATGAGTAGCTCATTGTACGGCTGCCGTTTTCAGAGATTGTGTGCGTTAAGTTTTCAACGTCTCCTTGTGGCGGGCGCAGATCGGCTCTTATACCTTGAGTATCGCCACTCAGTGGTGCCACTCTTGGTAATTTTGCGGTATCTACTTCACCTACTAAGCACTGAATAATATACGGCGGCGTAGCTGATGTTTGGTAGCGATAGCCAAATGTGTCATCGGTTTGTCCGTTACATACATCAAGGTCACCTTTGGCAATTGCACTACCGTCTGGGTTTTTACTGCTATACAGCGGGTAACCATCGTAAGCCCAACCAATAATGGCATCGCTTGATTGGTTTTTCATTGTGTCAATCATACACGTTGGCGATACATGATAATGGTAGTCATCACCTCGTCCTGCGTGTCCGCCACATATATCTAACTGTCCAAGTGCTAAAGTGTCGTGTTTTTCATCGTAGCTATTTACGTCCAGTTCACCTTGCGAAGAATAGTCGTATATTGGTACGCCATTAACGGCAACACCTACGGCTGCATCAATTGTTGTTATTGTTTTTGCTTTTTTCGGGTTTAACTTTATAGGTGCGGCGTAGTCTTTAGCTGGAACGGGTATTTGCTCGTTAGTACCTGTAATACCTGTCATTACGTCATGATCAGGATAAGTAGATGAGGCAATATAAGCATATTGTTCATCGCACGTAACAGATACGCTTTTATTAAACCCTGCATTACTTACTGATTGTGTAATAGCATCGCAACGAGGTGATTTTACGTTAGCGGTTAAATATGATTTATCAGGCTTTGGTTGCTCATTTGGTTTTAGTCTTGTATTAGGTTTGTGCTCGGCGCTACTGGCGCTTCGCGAGTATTTAACCGTCATACTTGCAGTATCGAGCGTAATATCTTTTACAGCAGCGAGTAATGCTGAGCGATCTACCTTTGTATCGCTATTAAAGGTAACCGGTGCAGATAATGCGTACACAGTATAAGTATAGCTTTTTTCACCCGGGCCTTTAGAGCAAGGTGGCGCGTATTGGTTTAAATCGTTTACGCTATTAGAGCCTACTTCACCGAGAGTTTCGCCCGCTTTAATTTGTGTTTTATTGGCGGTAATATTATACATGGTCCAATACCAATGCATTCCCTCTGGCGCTTTATGATCCATAATTAACGCATAATATTTGGTTGTGTTAGGTGCACCGCTCCAGTTAAGTGGAGGGCTAATGCTTTGCCCATCGCATGTATAAGTAATAGGCAAATCACCGCCATCGCTTACCTTTGAGCTTGTTAGAGTAAAATCATTGAGGTTTGATTGTTCAAGTGATTGGCTGTTTTGCTCGTTGCAGGCACTTAAGGTTAAGCAGCACAGTGCACTGAGTAAAAAGGCATAGGTATTTTTCATCATTTAAAACTCCAAAGATTAAGAGTACATAGAAAGAATTAGCTATTAAGAGTGTAGTTCTCAAATGTAGGGCAATTATGTAGTTTTAAACTTTTTTGTTTTTATTAAGGGCAGGCGTTAAGTTGTGAGTTGCTTACGGGGATAAAAGACTGGGTATGAACGCTTGGTTATGGAAGGAAATATTAACTTAAGCATGGGCGTTATTTTCACTCAGTTAAATAACGGTAAAACCCTTATTTTAAATAAGGATTTTCTCCCATTGCGACGACCACACAAAAAATTCTTAAATCTAACTCTAGCTGGTGATAACTCGGCTCCATATGGCAGCAAAGTTGATAAAAGCCTTTGTTGTGATCTTTTTCTTTAAAGTGGGCGAGCTCATGTACCACTAACGCTTTTAATAATGGCTCGGGAGCGCGCAGTAAGTCGCTGTTTATCGCTAAATCGTGCTTACGGGTTTTACCTTGCATTCGATACGTATGTGTACCAAGTGCGTTGGTGACCATGTCGCCTTGCTTTTTAAATGCTGCGCGCCCAAACGGTGGTGCATTTTTTAAATACTGTTTTTTAAGCTCGGTTGCGTAGTTATAAAGTAGTTTATCGCTAGTAATGGTATGTGCTTGCGGGTACTTTTTAAGTAAGTAGTCACATACCTTTTTGTTATTTATAAGGCTTAATACTTGCTCAACAATGTTAGCTGGGTAGCCGGTAAAGTAACGTGCGTATTCACTCATTATTATTGCTCTGTCGTTTTACTTTTAAAAAAGTGCTTGCTGGTGGGCTTCTTTTTCGCCAGTAAATGGGTTTAATGCTTTGTGATTATAACCAAGGTCCTTACAAAACTGCCTGGCTAATAAAGGTGCTTCTCGGTTATCTGCCGTATGAAAAAACACATAAGGCGTTTTTCCTTCATCAAGCCATTGTTTTACTTTACTCAGCCACGGTTTATAAAAGGGTTTATAGTCGTTTTCTAAGTCAGCTATTACAAAGCGCGCCATGGGCTCTGAGCCAGTAGCTATTGCATGTACCGGTAAGTGGGGCTTTTTTTGCTGTGCATCTATTAGCGCTTCGGTTGTTGGTTTTACCGCAAATAGGGCGCGAGTATCCATCGATATACGATTTATGTTGTTTGCCATTAATAACTGATTAAGCGCTATTTCGGCTTCGCCCTTTTGAAAAAACGCAGTATGACGTACCTCTACACCGTAATTAACCTCTTTTGGTAATAGGCTAATAAATTGTGCGAGTTTGGGTAAGTCACCAGGACCAAATGCTTTAGGTAATTGCAGCATGATTTGCCCGGTTTTTTCTAAAATAGGGGAGAACAAGTTAAGCCAATCAGTGAGCTCGGTTTGAACATTAGTTAGGTGCAGCTCGTGGCTAAAGCGACGATTAAACTTAAACGTAAATTTAAAATCGTCGGGTACGCTGTTTGCCCAGCGCAATACGGTGCTTGGCGCAGGATCAGCGTAAAAGCTGGTATTGCCTTCAACAGAGTTAAAGTGTTGTGCGTATTGACTAAGCATATCGGCGCTTTTACATTGGCTTGAAAATAAATTGCCTTTCCATGCATTACTCGACCACTGCGGGCATCCAATATATAACATACAAACTAGCGCCTTATTATAAAGTGGCAATAGTGTAGCAAATAACAAAACAAGCTGCTGTAAATTCAGGGGCAAAAGCGGCACACGCCCTAGCATCTTGATGTTAGTTGAGTATAATGCAGGGCTTAATTTGATTATTTTTAGATTGCTAGCGGCTTTATTTGTATTGTGGTGACCTGTTTTTTAAATCACACGCCTTAAAACAAATAAATATAACCGTTTAAGCCTTTTATCTGACAGGAAAACTATGCGCTCTATATATTGCGGACAGCTAAATAAAACTCACATAGATCAAGAAGTTGAACTATGTGGCTGGATCAACAAACGACGTGACCTTGGTGGACTTATCTTTGTCGATTTACGCGATAGAGAAGGTTTAGTACAAGTTGTATTCGACTCTGACATTGAAGAGTTAATGAGTTCAGCTAACACACTTCGCCAAGAATTTTGTGTTCAGCTAAAAGGTACTGTACGTGCACGCCCTGAAAGCCAAGTAAATAAAGATATGGCAACAGGTGAAATTGAAGTTTTAGGTACTGAGCTTACAATTATTAACCGCTCTGAACCGCTACCACTTGATTTTAACCAAGTAAACTCAGAAGAGCGTCGTTTAAAATACCGTTACTTAGACCTACGTCGTCTAGAAATGAGTGACCGTATTAAATTACGTGCTAAAGCAAGCAGCTTTGTTCGTCGCTTTTTAGATGAAAATGGCTTTTTAGACATCGAAACACCTGTACTTACTAAAGCAACGCCAGAAGGCGCACGCGATTACTTAGTGCCAAGCCGCGTTCATAAAGGTAGTTTTTACGCTTTACCACAGTCTCCACAGTTATTTAAGCAATTGTTGATGATGTCGGGTTTTGACCGTTACTACCAAATTGTTAAATGTTTCCGTGATGAAGATTTACGTGCCGATCGTCAACCAGAATTTACCCAAATAGATATAGAAACCTCGTTCATGAGCTCTGATCAAGTACGTGGTATGACTGAAAAAATGATCCGCGAGATGTGGCAAACATTGTTAAACGTTGATTTAGGCGATTTTCCAATCATGCCTTACAGCGAGGCAATGAGCCTTTACGGTTCTGATAAACCAGATTTGCGTAACCCAATGAAATTGGTTGATGTTGCAGATTTAGTTAAAGACGTAGAGTTTAATGTTTTCTCAGGTCCGGCTAACGACGAAAAAGGTCGCGTTGCTGTGTTAACTGTACCGGGTGGCGCTAAGCTTTCTCGTAAACAACTTGACGATTACACTAAGTTTATTGGTATTTACGGCGCTAAAGGTATGGCGTGGATGAAAGTAAATGACCACACTGCAGGCGCTGAAGGTGTTCAATCACCAGTGGCTAAGTTTTTAAGCGAAGACGTAATTACTAAATTACTTGAGCGTACTAATGCACAGTCTGGCGATATCATTTTATTTGGTGCCGATAAGCGCAACACAGTAAATGAAGCAATGGGCGCACTGCGCGTTAAGATTGGTGTTGACTTAGAAATCACTAACCTTAATAGTTGGGCACCACTTTGGGTTGTAGACTTCCCAATGTTTGAAGAAGATGACGAAGGCACATTACATGCTGTGCATCATCCATTCACTGCACCAAAAGATATTACTGCAAGTGAGCTTGAAGCAAACCCTGCTGCGGCTATTTCAGATGCCTACGACATGGTATTGAACGGCTACGAAGTGGGTGGCGGTTCGGTACGTATTCATAATGCAGATATGCAAGAAACTGCATTTAGAATTTTAGGTATTAACGAGCAAGAGCAACAAGACAAGTTTGGTTTTTTACTTGATGCACTTAAATACGGCACACCACCGCATGCTGGTTTAGCATTTGGTCTTGACCGTTTAGCAATGCTTTTATGTGGTACCGATAACATTCGTGACGTTATTGCTTTCCCTAAAACAACACAAGCGTCGTGTTTATTAACCAACGCGCCAAGCAAACCTAACCTTGACTCGTTAGCTGAACTTGCAATAAGTGTTGTAGAAAAAGCGATACCTAACGAAGAGTAATCTTGTTTCGCTTTTTTGAGCTAAATTTAAAAACCCTCAAGTTATATGCTTGAGGGTTTTTTTATGGTTAAATTTATAGCAGAGTGTGTTTTAAACGAACAGATGAAAAGGAATTATTATGTCGATCAATGCAACCTTATTTGGTGAGTTTTTAGTTTTTATTATTGTGCTGTGTATTCCTATTTTTGCTGTAATTAGCTACAAAATAGGTAAGCGTAAAAGTACTATGCCGGGTGTTTTAGCTTTTGTGGGTGGCTGTTTAGCGCTATTTCCACTATTTGCTTTGATTTTTATTGCAGTGCTTGCGCTTAAAAAAGATTTACCTCAAAGTAATGGCTACACGGGTTAAATTTAATAGGTGAATTGTGTTGTTAAGTAACAATAACCAGTATTTTGATGAGCAATTTAATGCTTTGCAGTACGCAGAGCAGCTAACTGAAAACTCTGAGTTTGAAGAGTGTATATTTATCGATTGCGACTTTTCAGACGGGCAGTTTAAACATTGCCGATTTATAGAATGTAGTTTTAAAAACTGTAATTTATCGTCACTTAAATGGAACTACAGTTCGCTTGAAAATGTAAGTTTTAGCCACTGTAAATTAAATAGTTTGCAATGGGCTGATGTAGATTGGCCAGCGCTTAGTATTAACGCACCGGTGAGTTTTAATTATTGCGAGCTCAGTAATAGTTCTTTTTTTGAATTAACCCTCAAAGCCCTCAAACTAACACACTGCTTTGCCAAAAATGTTGATTTTAGACACGCTGATTTAAGCGGTAGTGAATTTACAGGAACAGATTTTCGCGATAGTGAGTTTTTTCAAACTAACTTAACAAAATGTGATTTTGTAGGTGCTACAGCGTTTAATATAGATTTGAATAATAATATTTTAACGAATGCTAAGTTTGATCGCTTCGAAGCACTTAATTTGCTTACCAGCCTTAATATAGAACTATGTGATTAATTTAGTTTAATATGATTACATATCTAGAAGCGACAGCTTGGCTGGGCTTCTAGATACTGCGTGACTGCGTAATTAACGGCTTGGGCCATTTTTATTACGTGCACTGGCAAGCTGTCTTGCGATTTCTAATAACGCAGGTGAAATATCTTCAGCGCCATCTTTAATTAGTTTTGTAACGTCACCTGACGAAAACAAACCGTCACGTGGTGATTTAATACCTAACTCACGAACAAAATCCTTCGTTTTACCTGTGCTGCCTGTTTCAATAAACTTAAAAATAATACGTTCATTGTTGTTTTTAGCAGGTGCTTTTAGTGTTTCGATTTCGTCATGTATTGCCGTTAGTTTGTCTTCTAGGATTTCTATACGTTCTTGAATGCTATTGTATGATTTCATTTATTGGATCTTTTACTAAATATATTTAAACAATGGCGGCTATTATCGCATAGTTTGACAATAGAGAATGCAAAGCTATAAAGTAAAAGTTATTTTTAATTAAAAACAATAATTTATATAAGTTTAAATATGCAAAAAATACTTAAAAAGCTTTTTATATTAAGCGCACTAGCTCTAAGTACATCAGTAATAGGCGCAACAAGCTATGCAAACGATGGCGTTATAACTGATCAAAGCCGCGATCGCACTATTCCTATCAATATTACATTACCAAGTAACAATGCTAAGTGTACTGAGCAAGTAAAATGCCCTGTAGCGTTTATTAATGCGGGCTACGGAATTAGCCATAATGAATATACGTTTGTTAGTAATGCGTTTAATCAGCGTGGATATTTAACAGTAGCCGTTGCACACGAACTAAAAAGCGACCCTTACCTTAATCGTGAGCAGCCTTACTTAACCACTCGCATGGAAAACTGGCACCGTGGCGTAGTAACACTTAAGTTTTTAGTTAATGAGCTAGCGAGTAAATACCCAGCGTATGATTTTACAAAGCTCGCCTTATTTGGGCATTCTAATGGCGGGGATATTTCCGCATTATATGGCTCTATTTATCCAAACGAAGTTAGCACTATTATTACGCTCGATCATCGCCGCATGTTGATCCCGCGCAATAAAAGCATTCGCGTACTTACTCTACGGGGTAGTGATTACCCAGCTGATGCGAATGTGTTGTTAAACGATTCAGAGCTGGATGCGTTTCCTGTTACACAAACACTAATAGAAAAATCGCGTCATAACGATATGTACGATGGTGGACCAAAATGGCTGGTGGATAGAATGAGTAAAGAAGTAGGGGCGTTTTTAGATACTAATAAGCTTTAGGAACGAGTAACAATGGAATTATATGAGCAAGTAGGCCGTAAATTTGTAACTGGCATTTATACTTGTGATCTCAAAGGTTCAATTTGGACAGAAGCTTTTAAATTTATATTAAGATCATATGACGAGTTACATATTAAAAAAGATAAAGTTCATCTTATTTGGACTGAGAACGGAGGGCAATTAAGGCGTAAGCTTTCAAATGATAAACTCTTACTCAGTGTCTTAAAGTTGACTCTTCCAAAATACACCGGGAAAGCATTGGTACTATATCGTGGTGAGTGCCAATTTTTATATGATCAAAATAAGATTGGTTTCTGTTGGACTCCTTTGCAAAGTGTTGCAGAGATGTTTGGTAGTGGTCTAAACGCAATTGAATCAGGAGGTGTTCTCTTAAAAGCTTATGCCCCAGAGTCCGCAATTCTCTCATCACCGAATAAGCACAGTACTGAGCAGATGGAAGAATTTGAGTATACGTGTGATCCTACAGCTTTGGTTAATATTGAAGCTATACAATTTTTTAATAAATTTTAATCAATCTTATATTTAAAAGCACAGCGCAGTGTTAGCTGCGCTATATTAATTTTATGGTAGTTACTCTACCAGTTCACTTACAATAACCGGGTTGTTATGCAGTGTTTTATGTACTGGGCATTTGTCGGCTATTTCGAGTAAACGCTGGCGTTGTGGCTCTGTTAAGTCGCCACGTAAGGTGATTTTACGGGTAATTGCTTCAAGGTTACCTGTTTGCTCACAATCGTCGCAATCTTTGTTGTAATCGCGAGTGTGATCAAGCTCTACTTTTACATGCTCCAGTGGTAAGTTTTTACGTGTAGCGTACATACGCAGTGTCATGGCCGTACAGGCACCAAGCCCTGCTAATAAGTGATGATACGGATCAGGACCTAAATTTTTACCGCCTACTTTTATTGGCTCATCTGCAAGCCAAGTATGATCTTTTGTACTTACGTGCTGAGTAAATACATGGTCTTTTTCTTCAACGAGTACATTGCCACCCGTTAAACTTGCCGTGTATTTAGTTTTGTCGTACTTAACATAACGGTTTGCCCACGTTGCAATTATTTGTGCTGCGTAGTCGGCATCGTTTTTATTTGTTAAAAGGTGATCGGCGTTATCTAGGCTAATAAAGCTTTTAGGATGCTTGGCTGATGCATAAATTTTTTCAGCTTCACTAATATTTACCGTCGCATCAATAGGGGAGTGCATTACTAATAATGCGCGCTTAAGTTTACTTATGTGGCTTTTATCGTACTTGGCTATATCGTCAATAAATTGCTTTTTAATGGTAAATTCACGGCCGGCTAAGTTTACTTTAGCTTCACCTGCTGCGTTAATTTCATCAAGGTGTGCTTCAAAGTTATGCGCTACGTGCTGCGCATCTGACGGTGCACCAATGGTTGTAATAGCCGATACTTCAGGAATATGCTCCGCAGCAGCAAGAACGGCAGCCCCGCCTAAACTGTGGCCAATGAGTAGTTGCGGCGCCGCAAAATGCTCACGTAAATGATTTGCCGCAGATACTAAATCTTGAATGTTTGATGAAAAGTTACTGTTAGCAAAGTCGCCATCGCTATTACCTAAACCGGTAAAGTCGAAACGTAGTACGGCAATGCCTTGTTGTGTTAAAGCTCGGCTAATACGGGTGGCTGCTGCAATGTCTTTACCGCAGGTAAAGCAGTGTGCAAATAGCGCGTAAAACTTAACGTCACCAGAGGGAAGTTCAAGTTGGCCGGCAAGTTCTAAATCGCCGCTTTTAAAAGATACTTTTTGTCGCATGGGGAGCCTTATTTACACAAATAAAATATATTATATTAGTAGACCATATATAAGCACTAAACCTTGCAAATTCAACGTTTTTTTGTAAGTTGATCTTGATCAAGCCAAGTGGCGGTGACTATGCTTTGCGGACATATGTCCTTATGTTTTTGAGGTCATTTGTCTATCCTCGCATAGCGCTATAATGAAGGCTTTGCTACTTTATATAAGTAATTTAGCACTATTAAAAGCAACTCACTTCACACAACCTATTCACTGGAACGTACAATGCAATTACCTACTGTTGATTATAAAGCTCCCGATGCGGCTGCACAATTTGTTGAATCGTTAAGAAATACTGGATTTGGCGTTTTAAAAAACCACCCAATCCCACAGTCTTTAGTTGAGTCTATTTACAAAAATTGGCAAGACTTTTTTAACTCAGAGCAAAAGCACGACTTTTTATTCTCTAAAGACACTCAAGACGGTTACTTTCCGCCTTCAGTATCTGAAGTAGCGAAAGGCTTTACAATAAAAGACATTAAAGAGTACTTCCATGTGTACCCTAAAGGTCGCGTTCCTGCAGAGCTTGAAGCTGATGTACGTGAATACTACCGTTTAGCAAGTGAATTTGCTGGCACGTTATTAAGTTGGGTTCAGGCTGAATCTCCGGCTGATGTACGTGCTAAGTTTTCGATTGATTTAAAAGACATGATTGCAGGCTCTGAGCAAACATTGTTACGTATCCTACATTATCCGCCTATGACGGGTGATGAAGAGCCAGGTGCTATTCGCGCAGCAGCCCATGGCGATATTAACTTATTGACTGTATTACCAGCTTCTAATGAGCCTGGTTTACAAGTTCAAAAAACAGATGGCGGTTGGTTAGACGTGCCATGTGATTTTGGCAGCTTAATTATTAATATCGGCGACATGTTACAAGAAGCGTCGGGCGGGTATTTCCCATCGACAATTCACCGTGTAATTAACCCAACGGGTAAAGCATCTACTAAATCGCGTATTTCACTACCGTTATTTTTACACCCGCATCCAGATGTTGTGCTTTCAGAGCGCTACACGGCAGATAGCTACTTGCAAGAACGCCTGCGTGAGTTAGGTGTTAAGTAACTCTTATACTTAGAGTAATTAAGTATAAATATAAAACGGCTTATGGCCGTTTTTTGCATTTTTAAGCAACTTGAGCACAGGTTTAATTTTATTAAGCTATGCTCAATTGCTCGCAACGTAAATAATGGCATGCATTCTTAGCTACTACAGGTATAATGCGCGCAACTGGCTAACGTAGCCTAATTTAAAAGAGAGTTTATATGAGTTTTGAAGGTTTAGGTTTATCACAGTCTTTGGTTAATGCGGTTTTAGAAAAGGGCTATGAAACGCCAACGCCGATTCAGGCTCAAGCAATTCCTGCAATTATTGAACGCCGTGATGTTATGGCAGCAGCGCAAACAGGTACAGGTAAAACAGCGGGTTTTACATTACCACTTATTGAGCGTTTGTCGTCAGGCCCTAAAGCTAAAAGTAACCACGTACGTGCACTTATTTTAACGCCTACACGTGAGCTTGCTTTGCAAGTAAGCGAAAACGTTGAAGAGTACGCTAAGCATTCGGATGTGAGCTCATTTGTAGTTTACGGTGGCGTTAAAATTAACCCACAAATGCAGCGTCTTCGTAAAGGTGTTGATATTTTAGTAGCAACGCCGGGTCGTTTAATCGACTTACATAATCAAAATGCAGTTAAATTTGATAGCGTTGAAGTGCTTGTACTCGATGAAGCTGACCGCATGTTAGACATGGGCTTTATTCACGACATTAAACGCTTAATTGCTAAAATGCCTGCTAAACGTCAAAACTTGATGTTTTCGGCTACATTTTCAGATGAAATTCGTGCATTAGCAAAAGGGTTAATTAATGACCCAGTTGAAATTTCAGTTGCTGCAAAAAATACCACTGCAAAAAGTGTTACTCAGTGTGTTTACGCGGTAGATAAAACACGTAAAACAGCATTGCTAAGCCACTTGATTCGCACTAACGATTGGCAACAAGTATTAGTGTTTAGCCGTACAAAGCACGGTGCTAACCGCTTAGTTAAACAACTAGAGCGCGATGACATTGTAGGCGCGGCTATCCATGGTAATAAATCACAAGGCGCACGTGTTAAAGCACTTGATGGTTTTAAAAGTGGTGAAGTACGCGTACTAGTAGCAACAGACATTGTTGCACGTGGTTTAGACATTGTTGAATTACCGCATGTTGTTAACTACGACTTACCAAATGTATATGAAGATTACGTTCACCGTATTGGCCGTACAGGCCGTGCCGGTGCGTCGGGTCATGCGATTTCGTTTGTAACAACAGAAGATGCTGTTGATTTATACGGTATTGAGCGCTTTATTGGTGAGCTTATCCCACGTGCTGAAGAAGATGGTTTTGAGCCTATTAACCCAGTAGCAGAGCGCGCATTAGATGCTCGCCCACTGCCGTCTAAAAAGCCTAAGAAAAAGCAGCCTTTTAATAAGCCTAAATCTGATAGCAGCAAGCCTAACAGTAAAAAGCCGAACAATGGTGGTAATGGTACCGGCCCTCGTCGTGGTGGTTCTAAAAAGCCAGCAGCTAAAACAGATGATAATGCGCAAAACCCATGGGCAAAGCGTGAATCTGTTGGCGGTAGTGGCCAACGCCGTCGTCGCACAAATAACGATTAATGATCATATTGGCGTTTAATTAATTTAGAACTTGGTTAAAGGCTGATACAAAAAACGCGCTCTCTTCTTTTGAATAAATAGAAGCAGCGCGTTTTTTATTGCCTGTAATTTGTACTTACTGTATTGCCTACCTGATTAAATAGTTAATACCCAAGCCGAAAAATAAAGTAACACTTACGCTAAGTAGTGTGCCGAGCATAACGTACTCGGTAAGTTTTTTATCTTTGCTTGCGCTTAAATCGCCAAACCTAAATACCGACTTTGCCGCAAGTAAAAAGCCAAGCCCTGCAAATTGGTCAAGCAATATAAAGCTCAGCATAAGTACGCGCTCAAGCATACCTATGCTTTGCCCTGCAAGTGGTAAGCTACCAGTACTTGAAAAGTTACTTGTTAAACGCTCTAACATCATTCTTATAAATACGGCGCTAGGACTTAAAATAATTAAATAACCGCATACCACCCACAGTATTTTGGGATCAGTGAGCATATTATTAATTGCTGTCATAAAGCTATTGTTATCAGTTAGCCAAATACTGAGCGCAATAATAACGAGTATGTGCGCTATTTGATCAAGTAAAAAAGGCACCACGCCTTTATTAGAATACGATTTAGCTATATCAATAAAGTAATGGCTCAACATAATGCTCGCCGTGGCAATTAAAACACTGCTTAGTTGTTGCCACCCGAATGTGTATTCCCACACGGTAATAATGAGTGCACTTGTTACACCATGCACAAGTACATGAAAATAAAGCTTACTGGCTTTAAAGTGACGGGTGTTTCTGTCGTTTACCCAACTCATAGGTTGCCAGTAAAAATCAGCGAGTAAGTGGCCAATAATAAGCGCTACCAGTAAAAGTGAAAACTCCATTATTCACCTCCTTTAATTATATTTTTTATAACGTGTTGTGTGTGCTTAATAAAGCGTTCTATAAGTTGGTAGTGCGCTAAATTTAGTAGTTTTGTTACATTTTCGCGACTTGTTTTAAGCTCTTTAGCCAGTGCCGCGTGGCTGTTGTCTGATGATGTTAAATAGACATACAGGGCATTTGCTTGTTTTTGTGTGATTTTAGTGAGTAATACGTCGGCAAAGGCTAAATTAAGATTTAAGCTTTCATCAAGCTGCTGCTCATTAATATTAAAAACAAAGCGTTGATTACCTATTTTATCAAGGCCTTGCCCCGAAAGGGTAAAAGCAGAACCGATTGCTGTTTTTATATCGCTGCGTGGGTTATCTATTTGCCCAAGTGCCAAGCTTTGTCGTAGTTCATAACCTGACGATTTAAGGTGTAAATATACAAGTATGGCATTTTTAAAAAGAAGCTCAGGATTATTAACTTGTAACTGAAAGGCATCGCCTCGGTATATATTCCAAAGTGTTTGCTCCCCCGAAATGTTTCGCAAACTTTGCTCTAGTTGATAAAGCATGGCATCGTATTGCTGCTTAGGGATTGTTTGCGATTTAATAATATCGCCGCTGATCACACCAATCATAAAAATCTCAAAATGGTTACTTTTTAATATGTAACCAATATTGGTTACATAAGGGTATGTAACTAATTTAGGTTACTTAAATATAAATTGCAAGGTACACTTATTTTATAACGTTACTTTTATTGCTATTAATCCTCACTAGGACACTAAATGACTTTACAAAACGAGCAGCAAAGCACGAAACCACGCGTAGGTATTTTTGTTGATGTGCAAAATATTTATTACACGTGCCGCGAGAGTTACGGAAAAAACTTTGACTACAATGCGTTTTGGCGGGTAATGCAGGCGCAATACAATATTGAGTGTGCTTTTGCGTACGCTATTTATCGAGGTGATGAAAAGCAAAATCAGTTTCAAAATATTTTGCGTGCGATTGGTTTTGACGTAAAGCTAAAGCCATTTATTCAACGCCGTGATGGAAGTGCTAAAGGCGATTGGGATGTAGGTATAACAATAGACATGTTAGAGCAGGGTAAAAGCCTTGATAAGGTTATTTTGCTCTCTGGCGATGGTGACTTTGCTTTGTTACTTGGGCATTTAAAAAATCAATATAATGTACCGTGCGATGTATACGGTGCTGACCGGTTAACCGCTGAGGTATTAAAACAAAGCGCAGAGCAATTTCATTTAATTGATAATACTTTGCTACTTTAACAGTAAAAAATAGTTAAAAAAGTGCAAGCTAAGTGCCTGCAACATGAGAGATTTTAATACAAAGCCGTAATAGATGAATTAAGCCTTGTATAGGCTTTTTTTATTACTGTAATCAATTGGGTTTGCTAAATGATTATGGTAATTTTAAAGCATAACGAGTTACCAAGGACTTACATGCTTCATTATAGCAACATGCCACTAGATAGAGGCTCAAATTTTCGTAAAGACCCATCGTGGCTTAAAGCGCAAATGTCGGCGCAAAGTAAATGGGTTTTAGTTAAAAATAATCAAACCCTATTTATTAAAGATACCCCTAAAGTAAGCTATTTAACGTATCAACAAGTGGCGCATTTAGATTTAACGAGTGCTATTTTTGTTGGTTTAAATAATGCTAAACATGGTGTGTTTGCATTGGATGTATCTGATCTGGATGAAAGCGTACTTACGCCTTTAATAGAGGGCGCTCAGTTTTTTGATATTCGCCAATATGGGCCTCAAGTAACCATTAAATATGCCTCAATAGCCGCCCTTGCGAGAGGGTTATGTTATTGGCATGCCACGCACCGTTTTTGTGGGCGCTGCGGTAGTAAAAACCGTTCAGTGGAAGCCGGGCACTCTAGAGTGTGTGAAAACGAAAACTGTAAGCATCCTACATTCCCGCGCACCGATCCTGCGGTAATTATGGTGGTTACTAAAGTCTTTGCTGACGGAGTAGAACGCTGTTTATTAGGTCGCCAAGCCGCGTGGCCTATTGGTATGTATTCGTCGCTTGCTGGATTTGTAGACCCAGGGGAGACACTGGAACAAGCTGTTGCGCGTGAAGTTAAAGAAGAAGCAGGTATAGAGGTTGATAACGTACGTTATGTTGCATCTCAGCCATGGCCGTTCCCATCGTCCATTATGCTTGGTTTTTTTGCAGAGGCGACATCTGAGGAAATTAACGTAGATAAAGAAGAGCTAGACGATGCAAAATGGTTTAGTCGTGAAGACTTAGAGCAATTTGGTAATTGGCACGAAGAAGGGGAGCATTTAAAGCTGCCTAGAACCGACTCTATTTCTCGTTATTTAATTGAGCATTGGCGCACAAACCCTTAAGGATTAACAATGTCGAGTAAAAGTAATAAAAACACTCAGCTGGTATCATCAGGGCGCAAAAAAGCCTATACACATGGCGTAGTAAATCCCGTTGTACAGCGTGCATCTACCATTGTATTTGATACTGTAGCAGATTTAAAAGAAGCTGCTAAAACCCGTGGCGATAAAACGTTATTTTATGGGCGCCGGGGCACAACAACACACTTTGCACTACAAGAAGCGATTACAGAACTTGAAGGCGGCGAAGGCTGTGCACTATACCCTTGTGGCGCAGCGGCGATTAGCCAAGTATTTTTATCGTTTTTAAAAACCGGTGATCATATTTTAATGGTTGATAACGTGTACGAACCAACTCGCGATTTTTGCGATAAAATTTTAGTGGGGCTGGGCATTACAACAACCTACTACCCGCCAACCATTGGCGCAGGTATTAAAGACTACATTCAGCCAAATACCAAAGTATTGTTTTTAGAATCCCCAGGTTCTATTACGATGGAAGTGCAAGATGTGCCTGCTATGGTAAAAGTAGCCAATGAGCATAGCGTAATGACCATACTTGATAATACCTACGGCAACGGTTTGCATTATCGTCCGCTAGAGCACGGTGTTGATATTAGTATTCAGGCTGCAACGAAGTATATTGTCGGCCATTCAGACGTGATGATGGGTGTGGCTGTTGCTAATAAAAAGTACTGGCCAACCTTGCGCGAAAACTCGTACTTACTAGGGCAATGTACCAGTGCCGATGATGCGTATTTAGCGCTTAGAGGCCTTCGTACAATGGGTGTGCGTTTAAATCAACATGAAAAAGCAGCAATAGAAGTAGCTAAATGGCTTGAACAACATGAGCTTGTTGATCATATTCGCCACCCTGCATTTGAAACCTGCCCAGGGCATGAGTTTTTTAAACGTGACTTTGATGGCAGTAATGGGTTGTTTTCATTTGTGATGAAAACTGGTAATCAAAAAGCGATTGATGCATTTTTAGATAGCCTTGAGCATATTAAAATGGGCTTTTCGTGGGGCGGTTTTGAAAGTTTAGTAACCGCTAATTTAACTATGAAAGGGCTGCGTTCAAATACAGGTTGGGATTTAGGCCCGGTTATTCGCTTGCATATTGGTCTTGAAGATGTTGAAGATTTAATTAGCGATTTAAGCCAAGCACTTGAGGTTTATAAGCAGCATTTATAATTTATATCGCAATTTATGCTGTTACATTTAAATGTATTGTTACAAAGCTCACCATAGGTGGGCTTTTTTTTGCTGGTAATTCAAGGTGTTTACACTTAGTGTGGATAAATACACAGAAAATAAAAAGTCATTAAGGATAGTCAATGGCAACACCATTACCGATAAACGTAGGGCGATTAACGCAAATAGCGGGATTTGAGCTTGTACGTATGTTTTTAACTAAACGTGGACTTATTGCATTAGCTGCCTTTGCATTGGTGTGGCTAATAATACTGCGCTACCCAATAGGACAAGCAGTAGGCATTGTAAGTGCGCCCGATTTTGAGCAAATAGCCCGTGATATATCAGGTTCTATTGGTTTAAGTAAGTTATTAGATTGGCCTGAGGCCGAATTTGCTATGTACTGGTTAATAGCCCTGTATAGCTTTCCCGTTTTTGGTTTATTTATTTGTAGCGATCAAACAGTAGGCGACAGAGAGCGCGGCACACTGAGGTTTTTATCACTGCGCTCCACTCGCTTTGAAATACTGTTTGGCCGTTTTTTAGGGCAGCTAGCAGTATTAGCCTGCTTAGTGGGCATTACTCTTGTGGCTACGCTCGCTGTACTAGGGTTTAGAGATCCAAGTTTACTGGCTGGTGGTTTTGCCCGTGCGCTTTCTATATTTTTAATATTAGTGATTACTCTGTGCCCATTTGTAGCACTTATGACGTTAATAAATACCTTTGCTCGCTCATCGCGTTTATCTATTGTATTGGCAATTTTATATTTTGCAGCAGGCGGTATTGTTGTGGGGATATTGCAATGGCAAATACCCGCATTAGGCTTGCTTGATTATTTATTTCCGGGTGTGCAAATAGAGTTATTAGCGGGGCAAAATTTACCATTATTAAGCGCTGTGGCTATTCCCCTTGTGCAAACAGCGGTGTTACTAAGCGTTGCTCAACGTATTTTTGCAAGGAGCTCACTATGAGACCATTAATTACAGCCAGCGGTTTGAGTAAATCGTATGGTGCAAAACTTGCGCTTAATAATGTGGACTTTGAGATTAATAAAGGTGCGCCAGTGGCGCTTGTTGGGCCAAATGGTGCGGGTAAAACCACCTTATTTAGTTTGTTGTGCGGCTATATAGCGCCAAGTAAAGGCAGCCTTGAAATATTAGGGCATAAGCCAGGGAGCGCTGCTTTATTTAATAAAGTAAGTGCATTACCACAAGATGCACAACTTGACCCTCGTTTTAATATAGATAAGCAACTCGCCTTTTATGCAAAACTGCAAGGTATGGGTGCTAAGCAAAGCCAAACTGAGGCGCTACGTGTACTTGACTTGGTTGGCTTAAAAGAAATTGCAAAGCAGCGTGCGGGGGACTTATCGCACGGTATGCGCAAGCGCGTTACGATAGCGCAAGCACTTATTGGCGCGCCACAAATTGTAATGCTTGATGAAGCAACCGCAGGGCTTGATCCGATTCATGCCAGAGAAGTACGTGAGCTAGTATCTGAATTAAGTGAGCAGGCTACATTTATTTTAAGCTCTCACGATTTAACTGAGCTTGAGCGACTATGCTCACAGGTACTTCATTTAGATAAAGGCGTACTAAGCGAGCATCAAACAAAAACAAATAATACCGATAAACACTTTTATACATTAATGCTAAGCGAAGCTTATCAAAATGTTGAGCAACAGCTTCAAGCAATTGCAGGGGTGAGCCGGGTGTATATGAGCCAACATAAAGAATATGTTGTTGAGTATCAGCCAACGAGCGATCCACTTGATATTGCACTACTGAATTTTTGTCATCAGCAACACTGGCAGTACAGGCAGTTAGTTAATGGTCACACATTAGAGAATCAAATATTTAAACAGGAGAAAGTATAATGGGTTTACTTAGCGGACTTATGGGTAATGCAAGCGAAGTTGACGATTCTGATTTAGAGAAAATCCTCGCCAATACATTAATTGACGGCGAGCAAGTAGAAAAAGCATATAAAGTAGTACGTGATATGTTTATTTTTACTAATAAGCGCTTAATCTTAATTGATAAGCAAGGTATGACCGGCTCTAAAATGGAAATGGTGAGTATTGCTTACTCTAAAATTACCAAGTTTAGTAAAGAAAGTGCAGGCCATTTTGACTTAGATGCCGAGCTAAAAATATGGGTTGGCTCAGATCCAACACCAATTAGTAAAGAGTTTAAGTCTGGCGATAATATTAACGATGTTTATCGTATTATTAGCCAACACGCGCTTTAAGCTGCGGTACATGTTTTAAGTAGTTGTTGACTAGATGTTGCAACTACTTTAATTTTACAGTTTACAACACTTCCTTACAATTAACTTAATAAATACAACTGGTTAGTTAAGTTTTCATTCAGTTTCCTAACGTTAGCATGTGCCTCGACTTTAGCAATACAGCTAGAGCATAAAAAGCAATGTACATAGGGAAGTCTTACAATGAAAAAATTAGCAGTTATTATTTCGAGCATTTTATTATCTAGCACTGCGGCTGCTGCAGACAGCTACAATTCAATTAGTAACCTAAGCTATAAAAATAGCGATAACAACGACACCGTTGCTGTAGATTCTATTTACTACTTATCTCCTAAAAAAACTTTAGGTCCGTACGATCAGTTTGAATACATCAATAAACAAACTAACGTATATGGTGGCTACGCTGATGACGACTTTGGCGATTTAACATCAGTTGGTGGTGAATACTTCATTAATGAATTTGTTGTTGGCGCATCTTACGAAAACCTCGACCCAGATTCAGGTTCTAACAGTGAGCTTTATAAACTGACGGGTGGTTACTTTTTCAACCCTGATTTACTTGCAAAAGTAACACTAGTTGAAAACAAAGACGGCGATGATTACGCATTATTTGATTTAGCTTACAACTACATGCTAAACAGCACTGATTACGTAGGTGTTACACTTACATCAGACGACGATTTTGATTACCGTGCAGTAGCTGCTAAATACTTTATTGATTTACAGCAAGGTAACTATCTTACTTTTGAAGGTAAATACGAAAGCATTGATGATGCAGAAAACCAATGGGTAGCAGAAACTAACTACTACTTCTCAAAAGCAACATCTGTATTTGCTAACTACAATAAGCAAGATACTTATAGCTTTGGTGCTCAACACTTTATCAATAAAAATATTGGTGTAAAGGTGGGTTACGAAAACAACGCTGATGATTCTGATAACGATGCGTACTTTGCTAACATGCGTTTTCAGTTTTAATTAAGTCCCGTACTTAGTTAATACAAAAGTAATATTAAAAAGCCCGCTAAATTTAGCGGGCTTTGTCGTTTTTAAACGTTTGAGCTTTTAACTATAAACTTTTACCAGCCATTATTAGGGCCTTTATTATACTCATCTAAATAACTCCTTTAAGTTATAAATAGAGTCGCCATGAATGGCTAAATTGTTATTAAGGTCATTAAGTGCAGTCGATGATAATAGCTATAAAATAGTAAGTATTGGAGTTTTTTTTGCTAGTAAACAATGGTTATTGGAAAAAAACAGATAAAAATATGCACTGATACAAACCTATTTTTCATTATAAATACAGAAATAATGAATTAAACAGAGTAATTTTTTGAGAAATTAGAAAAATTTAGTGAGAGGAAATTATATTGATGAGATTTATCGAATAATTAAGTTGTGTTCAATTTAGCGACAGTTTGTACCGCATTTGTTACTTTTTAAATTTAAATGATGACATGATATTGTCTTGTAGATTTGGCAGATACTTTGTATTTACATTTACGTATAAATTATTACAATTCCACTGAGTTTAATCTGACCTTTTATTCAGTTTTTGTTCATTTTTTTGGCGTTAGGATGCGCCCCGACTTTGGCTAGACAGCTGAGGCATAAAAAGTAATATTTATAGGGAATTTAAAATGAAAAAATTAGCCGTTATCATTTCGAGCATTTTATTATCAAGTGCTGCAACCACTGCAATAGCCGCAGATACTTACCAATCAATCAGCCATGTAGGATATGTGGACGTAGATGGTGATGACACAGTAAGTGTTGACTCAACATATTATTTTTCTCCAAAAGCGACTTTAGGTCCTTACGATCAATTTGAATACATCAATAAGCAAACAAATGTTTATGGTGCATACAGTGATAATGATCTTGGAGATGTTACTAGCATTGGCGGTGAGTATTTTGTAGAAGATTTTGTATTAGGTGCACAGTACAATAATTTCGATAGTGATTTTGGCTCAAGCACGGATGTAATTGAACTTTCAGCTGGTTACTTCTTTAACCCAAACCTTGTATTAAAAGCAACGTTTGTAGATTTCGAAGATGCTGACAATCAGTTTGTGTTTGACTTAGCATATAACCATCAGTTAAACAGCACTGATTATATCGGCTTTACAGTAACAGCAGATGATGAGTTTGATTACCGTGCAGTAGCAGCTAAGTACTTTGTTGATTTACAGCAAGGTAACTACTTGACTGTTGAAGGTAAGTTTGAAGATGTTGATGGCGGTTCAAGTAACTGGGAATTAGCATCTAACTACTATTTCAGCAAAGCAACATCGGTGTTTGTTACAGTTAATAAAAATGATGACTACACTCTTGGTGGCCAACACTTTTTCAACAACAATGTTGGTTTAAAAGCAGGTTACGGCAATAACTGGGATGATTCTGATTATGATGCTTACTTTGCAAATGTAAGCTTACAGTTCTAATTTAACAGAAAATTAGAATATGAATAAAAAGCCCGCTCATTTGAGCGGGCTTTTTGTTCAGCGCTATTTACCAGCCGCAGTTGCGGCCTTCGTTTTGTTTATCTAAATATGTTTGTAATGGTGCAAAGTAATCGAGCATTGCTGTTGCATCCATTTGCGGCTTACCTGTTACAGTTTCAAGCGCCTCTTGCCAAGGGCGAGACGAACCCATTTCAAGCATAGCGTTTAGCTTATCCCCTGCTTCTTTTGAGTTATAAATAGAGCAGCGATGAATGGCTTTATCGTTACCGGCAATTTCACATAAGCTGCGATGAAACTCAAATTGCAAAATATGCGCTAAAAAGTAACGTGTATAAGGCGTGTTACCCGGAACGTGGTACTTAGCACCCGGATCAAAATCATTTTCGCTACGTGCGATAGGAGCTTGCACTCCTTGGTATTTTTCACGTAGTTCCCACCATGCTTTATTGTAATTTTCCGGTGCTACTTCCCCTGAAAATACCTGCCAGCGCCACTGATCAACCATTAAGCTAAACGGCACAAAGGCGACTTTATCAAGTGCCATTTTCATTAATAAACCAATATCTTTAGATTCATCAGGTACTTGTTCAAGTAAGCCGATTTCTTTTAAGTAACCCGGTGTAACCGATAAGGCAATGGTGTCACCAATGGCTTCATGAAAACCATCGTTTGCACTTTCTTGATAAAATAAAGGCTGCTTATTATATGCGCGTTGATAAAAGTTATGACCTAATTCATGGTGAATAACTGAAAACTCTTCGCCTGTGCGCTGAATACACATTTTAATGCGTAAATCGTCTTTGCTATCGATATTCCATGCTGATGCATGACACTGCACATCTCTGTCTTTTGGTTTTACAAACAGTGAACGCTCGTAAAATGTCTCTGGTAGTGCGTCAAAACCCATTGAGGTAAAAAAGTTTTCAGCCCCTTTTACCATTTTAAGTTCGTCGTAATTATTTTGAGCTAATAACTCGGTTACGTCGTAACCCGGATCGGCGTTTTCTGGTGCAACTACATCGTAAATATTACCCCATGCTTGCGCCCACATATTACCAAGTAAGTGCGCTGGTATTGGCTGATCTTGAGGTACTTTGTCGGTGCCGTACTTTTCACCTAACTTTGCGCGAACATGACAGTGTAGCGAGTTATACAGTGGTTTAACTTGGCCCCAAATACGGTCAAGCTCGGTGGTGAAGTCATCAGCAGGCATATCGTATTTACTGCGCCACATAGCGCCCGTATCGGCATAACCAAGCTCCTTTGCACCTTCGTTGGTCAGCACTACTTGTTGCTCGTAAAGTGAGCGCATTGGTTTTGATATTTGACGCCAGCCTTGCCATAAATCAAGTAGTTCGTTGTAATCTCGGCTGGTGGCCATTTTTGAAGTCATGTCGCCAAGGCTTAAACAGGTGCCGTCTTCTTTACAGTATTCACCTTTACCGTATAGCCCGCCAAGCTCTGCGACAATTTGTGAAAGTTGTGCTGTTTTATCAGCGTCTTGTGGGGCAGGAAGTGTAAGTGCTAGTTTTAGTTTATCAAGCTTACGGCGAGCATCGTAATCAAGCTCTAGTTCGTCGTATTTTGCAGCTTCATTTGCTAAACGCACGACTGTTTCGGTCATTTTACGGTTAACTTCAGCCGATAGAGCCGACGTATCATGAGTAATAAAGTTTGCGTAAATCCACTCTGCACGGCTCGATTCTAAATAAAGTGCACTTAGTTCTTTTTCTGTGTTTGTTATAAATGTTTTTGCATCTTTAGCTGTTACAGCTTTTTTAGTGTGTGCTGAATCGGTAGTGTCTATAGTTACTTGCGCATCGCAGGCCGTTAAAGCAAGAGTACTTGCTACCATTAAGGCGCTCATACTTAGTTTAAATCGAAAGGGGGTCATGCTATTCCTTTAATTTATTGTTATTAAAACGTTGATAATAGCAGTGATGTTTAAAACAATAAAATGAATGCGTTAAGGCTCACGACTCGTCGTGCAATGATTGTATTTAAATTAAGATGGGTCATAATTAAGTTACTATTTTCATTCAATGTGTAAGGAATGTGCGCATGTTAATATTTATAATATTGCTGGTCGTGGTGGTGGTTATTTTTGCGGTTAAAGATATTCGCCTAAACTTGATTAGTCGTCCTACGTTTAAAATGTTCAAAAAGGTGCTTCCGCCATTATCGCAAACAGAGCGAGAGGCGATGGAAGCAGGTGATGTTTGGTGGGATGGTGAGTTATTTAGTGGTAACCCAGACTGGCAAAAACTGCACCGCTTTCCTAAACCAGAGCTTAGCGATAAAGAAAACGCATTTATGGCTAACCAAGTAGAAACCTTATTGGCGATGCTTGATGATTATCAAATTGTACAAAAAGACAAAGACTTACCAAAAGAAGTGTGGGATTACCTAAAAACAGAAGGTTTTTTTGCGCTGATCATTCCTGAAAAATTTGGCGGTCGTGAGTTCTCGGCAATTGCTAATTCAACGATAGTGTCAAAAATTTCGACTAAAAGCTTAACAGCCGCAGTCACTGTTATGGTGCCTAATAGCTTAGGTCCGGGCGAGTTACTTCTTCACTATGGTACTAAAGAGCAGCAAGATCGTTGGCTGCCAAGTTTAGCTAATGGTACAGATGTTCCTTGTTTTGCATTAACGGGACCAGAGGCGGGCTCTGATGCTGGCAGCATTCCTGATTCAGGCGTGGTGTGTATGGGTGAGCACAATGGCGAGCAAGTAATGGGCCTGCGTTTAAATTGGTCAAAGCGTTACATTACACTTGCACCCGTGGCTACTGTACTCGGCTTAGCATTTAAAATGTATGACCCTGATGCTTTATTAGGTGATAAGAAAGAGCTAGGCATTACATGTGCTCTAATACCAACCGATCATCCGGGTGTTGAAACGGGTGAGCGTCATTATCCGCTTAATATGGCCTTTATGAATGGTACTACTTACGGTAAAGATGTATTTATACCACTGGACTGGATCATTGGTGGGCAAGAGTGTGCAGGGCGTGGCTGGAGAATGCTTGTTGAGTGTTTAAGTGCAGGGCGTGGTATATCACTACCGGCATTAAGTGCAGCAACTGGACATTTAGCTTCAAAAATGACATCGGCATACGCCATGGTACGCCAGCAGTTTGGTGTATCTATAGGGCAGTTTGAAGGAGTGCAAGAGGCACTTGCACGTATTGGTGGTTTAACTTACACACTTGAGTCGTGCCGATTAATGACCGCAGGTGCGATTGATTTAAAATTAAGCCCGTCGGTTGTAACAGCGATTGCTAAATACCATATGACTGAAATGGGTCGTACGGTAATGAATGATGCAATGGATATTCATTCAGGTAAAGGAATTCAAGTAGGGCCTAATAACTATTTGGCACATGGCTATATGGGTATTCCAGTATCAATTACGGTTGAAGGCGCGAATATTTTAACGCGTAACTTAATGATATTTGGCCAAGGTGCAACACGCTGCCATCCATTTGTTTTAAAAGAAATGGAAGCCGCTGCAATGGAAGATGACGACGCAGCACTTGAACAATTTGATGGTTTATTAATGAACCATATAATATTTGCAGCAAGTAATGCTGGTATGGCATTTGTGCATGGCTTAACACGTAGTTATTTTGCTAAAGCGCCTGTAGGTGGTGAAACGGCTGTTTATTATAAGCAACTGAGCAGAATGAGCCGAGGCTTAGCTATTTGCACAGACGTGGCTATGTTAATGCTTGGCGGTGAGCTTAAACGAAAAGAAATGATATCGGCACGTTTGGGTGATGTATTAAGTCATTTGTACTTAGCATCAACTGTTTTAAAACGTTATGAAGACGAAGGGCGCCAACAAGCTGATTTACCATTTGTAAAATATGCTA
Source organism: Pseudoalteromonas sp. NZS37 (assembly GCF_015864265.1). NCBI lineage: Bacteria > Pseudomonadati > Pseudomonadota > Gammaproteobacteria > Alteromonadales > Pseudoalteromonadaceae > Pseudoalteromonas > Pseudoalteromonas sp. NZS37. The sequence continues at coordinate 151,734 of NZ_JADYXL010000009.1, forward strand.
TTGAGAACTCATTATTTGAAATTGGCCAAGCGTTTAATGGCTTCTTTAAAAACTTTTCAAATCCGGTTGTTAATTTTACCCTTAAACGTATCGTATTCCCGCTTGGAAATCATTACCACAGACCAAGTGATGAAATAGCACAAAGTATTTGTGAGCGTATGACTCAACCGGGTGTATTTAGAAACCGCTTAACGCATTTATGTTATGTAGATGAAAATGCAGGTACAGGGGTCATGGAAAGCGCATTTTTAGCTATGCATGATATGCAAGCGCAGTTTAAAGATCTAAAACAATGGCAGCGTAAGGGCAGTGTGCCTGCAACGCTTGATATTGAAGGTGCTATAAATTATGCGCTTGAAAATAAGTTGTTAGAGCAAACGGATGCTGATGCAATGCATCACGCTAATAAGTTACGAAAGAAAGCCATTGCAGTTGATAATTTTCAACCAGGTGATCTTTAGTGCAGTACTTTAAATACTAACTCAAGCATGATCAAAAAGGCCTTACAAATGTAAGGCCTTTTTATGTTTAATTCATTTATTTTAACGAGCGTAAGGGTCGGCAACTATTTTATCTATGTACCATTTGCCCTTTTTACGAAGCATTTTTACACTGCGCATTTCGTCAATTTTATCACCATTTAAATAGCCGGTAAAAATAAGGTTTATTTTGGCGTTATCACCGTATTGTTCACGGATGCTCATATTGGTCATATCAACTTCAATGGTTACTTCATCATATTGCATATTTACTAAGTTACGGGAAAACTGTTTTGCAGTGCCGTAGGATTTCATGATGCGCGTAAGATTGGGTGTTGCCATGGTGCTGGCTTTTTGAAGGTCTTGCTGGTTATAAAGCGCATCAAAATAAGCGGTTGCTGTATCGCCAGGAGTGTCGCCAAGTGTTTTGGTATCGTCTCCACAGGCTGATAAAAATAAACAGATAACCAAACTTAATAAACTCGTCATTTTTTTCATATTAGTTATTATTAATTAGTTTTTTTAAAGTGTGTGGTTTATCTAGGAAGATGTAAAGGTATGGGGGGCAATAAATAGAAAATTGGATAATAAATAATAAAAAAGGATGCCTAAAGCATCCTTTTAAAAATCTTAAAATTACTTATTGTACTAACTCTTGCTCACTAAATTCTTCATCAAACATTGGACTTGATAAGTAACGCTCAGTTGCACTAGGTAGGATAACAACAATATTTTTATCTGCGTTTTCAGGTTTTTCAGCAATTCGCTTAGCTGCAACAACCGCAGCACCTGACGAAATACCGACTAAAATACCTTCTTTTTTCATTAACTGATGCGCCATTGCAATTGCGTCTTCGTTAGATACAAGCTCGGCACCATCAATTAAGTCCATATCTAAGTTGCCAGGGATAAAGCCTGCACCAATACCTTGGATTTTATGAGGGCCAGGTTTAATTTCTTCGCCGGCAAGCGTTTGGCTAATAACAGGAGAGTTAGTTGGCTCAACAGCAATAGACTTAACGTTTAAACCTTTTTCTGTTTTAAGGTAGCGGCTAACACCTGTAATAGTACCACCAGTACCTACACCTGCTACAAAAAAGTCTACTTTGCCGTCAAGCGCATCGTAAATTTCAGGGCCTGTTGTTTCAAAGTGAATTTTTGGGTTTGCAGGGTTTTCGAATTGTTGTAATAAAATATACTTATCAGGTGCTGTTGCTTGAATTTCTTTTGCTTTTTCAATTGCGCCGTTCATACCTTTAGCACCGTCGGTAAGTACTAGATTTGCACCTAATGCTTTTAATAGCTTGCGACGTTCTAGGCTCATGGTGTTTGGCATAGTAAGCGTTAACTTGTAACCACGTGCTGCTGCAACAAATGCAAGTGCAATACCGGTGTTCCCCGATGTTGGTTCTATAAGTTCTTTACCTTCAACAAGCTGACCTGACTTTTCAGCTTCCCAAATCATCGATGCACCAATGCGGCATTTGATACTAAAGCTTGGATTACGAGATTCAACTTTAGCGTATACATTCCCACCTGTAACACGGTTAAGTTTTACCAGCGGTGTATTACCGATGCTTAGTGAGTTATCTTCAAAAATAGTAGACATAATGTTCCTTTAGATGCAATCTGATCAACGTGTTAATAGCCTTTGCTACTAACTATATAAACACACTTTACTGTGAGTTTAAAAAAACTAAAGTAAAGTTTGGCTATAACATATATCTATTGGGCTTATAACCAGCCGAAATAAAAATCAATTATTAACGGTGCTTTAGTTATTATAGGTGCGGGCTTAATTTGAAATTTAAAGAGTAAAAACTCGTTTAGTCAAAAAATGTTCGAAAGAGCATTGGATCAAGCTATATTTGTTCGTTATTTGTGCATATGAATGTAACTTGAATAGTTTTATCACACAATGCGTCTAAAACATGATAAAAACACGTATCTAAATTCAATTAAGCAATCACAATGAAGTTAATCTTAAAATTAATTGCCGGTATTGTGGCCGGTATCTTAGTCGGACTATATGTACCTATAACTGGTGTTGAACTTTTATTTACAGTAAAAGAGCTGATTGGTCAAATTATCTCCTTTACCATCCCTCTTATCATTTTATTTTTTATTGCATCGGGTATTGCTGGCCTACCAAAAGGGTCTGGTCACTTACTTGGTAAAACAGTCGGGTTTGCTTACAGCTCTACCATTATTGCAGGTACGCTTGCATTTTTATTAGTAAGTGCTGTTATCCCTTTTTTAAGTGGTGGCATTACATTTGAAGCAGAAGTTGCTACTGAAATAGGTAGTTTTATTGATTTAGAAATTCCACCTCTGATGGGTGTAATGACCGCATTAGTGACTGCTTTTGTATTTGGTATAGGCATGAGCCAACTAGAACTTGATACGCTTAAAAAGGTGTCTGATCAGGGTCGTGATGTAGTGGACGGGTTATTATCGAAAGTAATTATTCCAGCTTTACCATTTTACATTGCTGGCGTATTTGCCGAAATGACGGTGGCAGGCACTGTGGTAGATACGTTGCAAACATTTGGTGTAGTACTAATTGCAGCGCTTGTTATGCATTGGTTATGGTTAAGCGTTTTATATATAGCGACAGGTATATTGTTAAAACGTAATCCAATCGAATTAGTTAAAAATATGCTACCAGCTTACTTTACAGCGTTAGGTACTATGTCAAGTGCAGCAACGATTCCAGTATCGCTTCAATCAAGTAAAGCAAATAACGTTAAAGAAGATGTAGCTAACTTTACAGTGCCACTTTGCGCGACTATTCACTTATCTGGCTCAACTATCACTATAGTAACCTGTGCAATGGCTGTTATGTTTTTATCGCCAAGCATGGAAGTTCCTTCATTAATGGGTATGCTACCGTTTATTATGATGTTAGGTGTAGTAATGATTGCAGCACCGGGTGCGCCAGGTGGTGCAGTCATGTCGGCGCTTGGTTTATTAACAAGCATGCTTGGGTTTAATGAAGGTGCTGTTGCATTAATGATTGCACTTTATTTAGCACAAGATAGCTTTGGTACTGCGTGTAATGTAACGGGTGATGGTATCATTGCGTTATGGGTTGACAGATTTAGCGAAAAATCGTCATCTTAAACTATTAGAGCGAGGCAATAATATTAATTATTGTTTCGCTTTATGTATGTTACTGTGGCAAATTAATTTAATTAAATTGCATGTTGTTAGGTAAGTGAGGATGTTCCATTGATTAATGTACTTTTAGTTGATGACCATGAACTTGTACGAACAGGAATCAAGCGTATTCTTGATGACGTACGAGGGTTTAAAGTAATTGGCGAAGCTAAAACTGGCGAAGAGGCTGTACAGTTTTGTCGTCAGCATGCGCCAAACATAGTATTAATGGATATGAATATGCCAGGCATGGGCGGATTAGAAGCGACTAAAAAGATTTGTCGTTACTGCCCAGATGTAAAAATTATTGTGCTTACTGTTAATTGTGAAGACCCGTTTCCGAGCAAGGTAATGCAAATTGGTGCACATGGCTTTTTAACTAAAGGTGCAGGCTCTGACGAAATGGTTCGTGCCATTCGTTGTGTTCATGCTGGTCAGCGTTACATTGCACCTGAAATTGCACAGCAGATAGCGCTTGCACAAGTGACAGGCCGCACAGATGAAAACCCTTTTCAGAGTTTATCTGAGCGCGAACTGCAAATTATGCTTATGATCACCAAAGGTGAAAAAGCACAAAATATAGCTGAACGCTTAAATCTAAGCTCTAAAACAGTAAATAGCTATCGTTACCGTATGTTTGAAAAGTTAAATGTAGGTGGTGATGTTGAGCTTACCCATTTAGCTATTCGTCATAAAATGATTGATATAGACGTTTCGTACTAACTATAATTTATGTCTGAATTCGATCACGTACATTTTCTCAAAACGCTATCAAGTGAGCCGGGCGTATACCGCATGCTTGATAGTGATAACCAAGTTATTTATGTTGGTAAAGCAAAGCATCTAAAAAAGCGTGTGAGCAGTTACTTTAGAAGTAACATTACCGATAGCAAAACACGCGTTTTAGTGAGTAATATTTGCAACATTGAAGTCACCCTCACCAATACTGAAACCGAAGCGCTGCTGCTTGAAAATAATCTAATAAAAAAATATCAGCCTCGGTACAACATATTATTACGCGACGATAAGTCGTACCCCTATATTTTACTCACTAGCCATAAACACCCTCGTTTAGCATTTCATCGTGGCAGTCGTAAAATTAAAGGTGAGTACTTTGGGCCTTTCCCAAGCGCAGGAGCGGTATCTGAAAGCTTGCGCTTAATGCAAAAAATATTTCCTGTTCGTCAATGTGAAGATGCTTATTACCGCGCAAGAAGTCGCCCGTGTCTGCAATATCAACTTAAACGTTGCTCAGCTCCATGTGTAAATAAAGTAACTGATGATGATTACAGTGAGCAGGTCGACTATGTTCGTAAATTTTTAACGGGTAAATCTCACGAAGTTATTGCTGATTTAATAAAAAAAATGGAAGCAGCCAGCCTGCAATTAAACTTTGAATTGGCGGCAAAAGTTCGCGACCAAATAATGCTACTTCGTAAAATGCAGGAGCAACAGTCTATTTCTGGTAACTTTGCAGAAATGGATGTTGTCGGTTTTGCGCATTTAAACGGGTTAAACGGCATTCATTTATTAATGATCCGCGATCATAAAGTACTGGGTAGTAAAACCTATTTTCCAAAAGTACCTAAAGATTCGAGTGAGCAAGAAATATTGACTTCATTTTTAGGACAGTACTATTTAGCGCCAGGAGCAACAGGGCGTATTGCAAAAGAAATCATATTACCGTTTGAAATAGAAGAGAGCGGGGCACTCGGCGAAGCGCTTACACAAATAAGTGAGCGCAAAGTAATCCTTAAAGTGGTCACTCGTGGTGAGCGTGCGCAATACTTACAACTGGCCAATAAAAATGCATTAAACAGTATTGCGGTTAAACAAAGTACCCAAGACTCTATTAATAAACGTTATGCACAATTAAAAGCAACACTGCGACTTGACGATATTACCCGAATGGAGTGTTTTGATATAAGCCACACCATGGGGGAGAACACCGTTGCAAGTTGTGTTGTATTTGACTCACAAGGCCCAAATACAAAAGAGTATAGGCGCTACAACGTAACAGGTATTACAGGTGGCGATGATTATGCTGCAATGGAATTTGCACTTAACAAGCGCTATAACAAGTTAGTAGACGAAGACAAAATTCCAGACGTTATCTTTATTGATGGCGGTAAGGGGCAGTTAGGACGCGCTGAGCAGTACTTTTCTAATTGGCCGCACACTAAAATGCCTTTATTAGTCGGTGTTGCAAAAGGAACGAGTCGTAAACCCGGTCTTGAAACACTATTGATTGACGGTGGACGCAAAACCATTCCGATGGATTCAGATGCGCCTGCGCTTCATTTGATTCAGCATATACGTGATGAGTCTCACCGTTTTGCTATTGCAGGGCATCGTAATAAACGACAAAAACAACGTACACAATCACTACTAGAAGAAATAAATGGAGTAGGTTCTAAGCGTCGCCAAACATTATTAAAATATTTAGGGGGCATGCAGGGTGTAAAAGCTGCTAATATAGAACAGTTAAAGAAAGTTCCTGGGATCAGCCCTGACATGGCTGAGAAGATATTTAACCATTTGCATGACAAGGGCTAGCCCTACATGCGAATATAGCAAAAAAGACATATCCAAGTAGTTATGTGGAATATTCCAAACACACTCACAACATTTAGACTTTTTCTTATCCCCGTTTTTTTGGTGATATTTTATTTGCCTTATAGCTGGGCTTTTTTTGCTGCCGCCTTTATTTTTTGGCTTGCATCGATCACCGATATATTAGACGGTTATTTGGCAAGAAAGCTTGAGCAATCAACTCCTTTTGGTGCTTTTTTAGATCCTGTTGCTGACAAAGTAATGGTATGTGCTGCACTTGTAGCGTTATCTGATCAGTACCAGTCAATGTATATGACAATACCTGCTCTTATTATAATAAGCCGTGAAATTATCATATCTGCACTTCGTGAATGGATGGCAGAGCAGGGTAAGCGTGGTAATGTAGCTGTATCAAATATGGGTAAAATAAAGACGGCTGCACAAATGTTAGCCATTATCGGTTTGATTTGGCAATATGATACGTGGATGAACTATTTAAGTTTTGGACTACTGTACATTGCGACCTTTTTAACCTTGAGTTCTATGATGCAATATTTACGTGCAGCATGGGGTGAATTGACTAAAAATTAACTCTAAATGTATAATAACGCACCGTTTTAGATAAAAAACAAGCAAACAGTTCAAAACTAGCATTTTTTGTATTGACGCGTTTAATAATCTCTGTAGAATGCGTCCGTGTTGAGAGGGCATAGCCCCCGAGATAAACAAAACGGTAATTAATCAGTTACCTGAATGTTCACATAAATCATCATGTGCTAATTCAAATAACTGATAAATAAAATGCGGTACTAGCTCAGTTGGTAGAGCGCGACCTTGCCAAGGTCGAGGTCACGAGTTCGAGCCTCGTGTACCGCTCCAAGTTTATCTCAAGGTTATTACTCCAGTATTGGGGCGGAATGGCAGAGTGGCCATGCACCGGATTGCAAATCCGTTTACCTCGGTTCGACTCCGGGTTCCGCCTCCATTTCAACACTCCACACGCTTTAATTAGCAAACTCGATGCCCGAGTGGTGGAATTGGTAGACACAAGGGATTTAAAATCCCTCGACTAACAAGTCGTGCCGGTTCAAGTCCGGCCTCGGGCACCACTTTGTGGTTTAATTACATTACCAAGTGTAATTTGTAAAATGGTTAATTTAGAATTAATATGATGCGGTACTAGCTCAGTTGGTAGAGCGCGACCTTGCCAAGGTCGAGGTCACGAGTTCGAGCCTCGTGTACCGCTCCAAATTAGTTTTATCCACTTGCTTTTAATAGCAAACTCGATGCCCGAGTGGTGGAATTGGTAGACACAAGGGATTTAAAATCCCTCGACTAACAAGTCGTGCCGGTTCAAGTCCGGCCTCGGGCACCACTTTGTGGTTTAATTACATTACCAAGTGTAATTTGTAAAATGGTTAATTTAGAATTAATATGATGCGGTACTAGCTCAGTTGGTAGAGCGCGACCTTGCCAAGGTCGAGGTCACGAGTTCGAGCCTCGTGTACCGCTCCAAATTAGTTTTATCCACTTGCTTTTAATAGCAAACTCGATGCCCGAGTGGTGGAATTGGTAGACACAAGGGATTTAAAATCCCTCGACTAACAAGTCGTGCCGGTTCAAGTCCGGCCTCGGGCACCACTTTAAATTATTTTACCAAGATGATTTGAAGTTGATAAAACAGTATTTTGCGGTACTAGCTCAGTTGGTAGAGCGCGACCTTGCCAAGGTCGAGGTCACGAGTTCGAGCCTCGTGTACCGCTCCAAATTATCTGGATACATTTAGGCGGAATGGCAGAGTGGCCATGCACCGGATTGCAAATCCGTTTACCTCGGTTCGACTCCGGGTTCCGCCTCCATATAATTTACTCCACACGCTTTAATTAGCAAACTCGATGCCCGAGTGGTGGAATTGGTAGACACAAGGGATTTAAAATCCCTCGACTAACAAGTCGTGCCGGTTCAAGTCCGGCCTCGGGCACCATCTCTTTATTAAGCGCTCTGCTTAAAAAATCTAATAAATCTTCTAATATCTATAAAATATCCGGNTTAAAAAATCTAATAAATCTTCTAATATCTATAAAATATCCGGTAAAAATCCTGATTTATCATTTTTATGTTTTCTATGATTTATATTATCTTGATATGCACTATTTTATGCATGGTCTACCCAATAATAGCGTTGTGTGATAGTTCATTAAGAGTTTGTATATCTATCGTATTAAAGATATATATGAGTAAGCATAATGTAATATTTCCAAACCCAATCCTATAGCGCCTCAAATAAACCAGCCATGCAATCCTTAGCGACACACAGTACTTAATGCTAATGAATACACTTTGAACTGAACTAAGCGTCATAGACTTATGATACCAACCAGTAAAGTAGGCCATTAGCTTTAAAAAATTCAAAACAGTAAAGCAATCTACACCTCGAGAGCAAATAACCTTGAAAGCAAAGTTCAAACACCTATGTGCTGGTAGCATAAAGTAATACCAATCTGCTTATATATGGGGTCTATTTAAGGTTAAGGAAATTACGCTAGATTTAGGCAAAAATTTTTGTATCTAGTGTTCTAAATAAAAATTTTTAACGACGTTATAGTGCAATTTAATTCGTTAAATTGCTCAGAGATTTATGCAGGTTGGTATAGTTGTCGAATTGGTTGCTAACACATGCTCATTGGAAGTTAAAAATCGCGGGTAAGAGTAAGTCTAGAGTTATGGTGAGAACTTCAAATAGGTAAACAATAAAGTGCTTATACATAATGCAGAGCTGTGGGCATTAAACATCTGTTTTTGTAGGTTGTCTTCTCTAGGCTGATAATCAGATAATGTCTATACAGTTCTTATCGTCCGTAACAGCTTTTACTTATAAATGATCGAGTGCTATGTGTCAGGACTTTTTATTTTTAGAACTAAAAAAGCGAGCCGTAGCTCGCTGTTTATTGTTTATTTCCAGGCCTCGGGATCGACCTCTTTAGCAAGTTTAGGGTGCTTACTTTTGTCAAAGGTGGGTATTAAGCCCTTTTTGCGTTGTTCGTTGTAATCTTTAGAGAGCCATACAACAACACCTGAAAGCATAAATAGCGCTATAACGTTTACAATGGCCATTAAACCCATTGATATATCTGCCAGCGTCCAAATTAAACCAAGCTCACCAACAGCACCAAACATCACCATACCTAAAACAACAAGTCTAAAGATAAACATACCTTTATTAGAGTTGTGCTCTAAAAACATTAAATTTGTTTCAGCGTAAGAGTAATTAGCCACAATAGAAGTAAAAGCAAAAAACAATATAGCAATGGCAATAAAGTAAGTACCCCAGTCGCCGACATGTTCTTGCAATGCTGCTTGTGTAAGTTCAATCCCCATAACACCAGATTCAGGTACTAATTGCTGCGATAGTAAAATAAGAGAAGCAGTCGCTGTACAAATAACAATAGTATCAATAAATACACCTAGCATTTGCACATAACCTTGTGATGCTGGATGAGGAGGGTAAGGTGTCGCAGTGGCTGCAGCATTAGCTGCACTACCCATACCAGCTTCGTTTGAGAATAAGCCACGCTTTATACCTTGGATCATAGCTTGTGTAACACCATAACCAATTGCACCTGCACCAGCTTGTTCAATACCAAAAGCACTTTTTATTATAAGTACAATTACATCAGGTAATGCAGTAAAGTTAATAGCGCATACATAAAGAGCCACTAACAAGTAAGCTAATGCCATAAATGGGACAACCATTTCAGCAAAACGAGAAATCGTTTTCAAACCACCAAAAATAATAATACCAGAGCCAATAACCAAGCAAATGCCTACTATATACTTAGGTGCATCAAACGCTACTTCAAATGCTGCAGCAATAGAGTTTGACTGTACGGCGTTAAATACCAAACCAAAGGCTAAAATTAAGCATAACGAGAATAAAGTCCCCATCCAGCGTTTACCTAAGCCGTTTTGCATATAATAAGCAGGGCCACCTCTAAAATTGCCATCAGCATCTTTTGTTTTATAAGCCTGAGCCAAAGTACTTTCAGCAAAGCTTGTAGCCATACCTATTAATGCAATAAGCCACATCCAAAAAATAGCACCTGGCCCACCTAGGTATAAGGCAACAGCAACACCAGCCATATTACCTGTACCAACACGTGCAGCTAACGAAGTACAAAAAGCCTGAAAGGATGAAATTTCATTATCGGCACATTTACGAGAGCCAAACATAACTTTGAACATATGTGGAAATTGCACAAACTGAATAAAGCCTAGTCGAAAAGTAAAAAAGAGGCCTGCTGCTATTAATAAGTAGACGAGAACTTGGCCCCATAGAAGGGCACTTATACTGTTTATTATGTCTGTCATGGATACTGCCTAAATACATGAGTTAAAAAAAGTGACCGCAACTTATCACATCAGGATAAAAGTGTTTAGTTTTAAAGTTCAAAAGCAGAGTTATCAACAGGGTTTTGTGGGTAACTTGTGCTTATCGTGTGTGCTTGCTTGGGGCTTAATTTTAATTACTATTTTATGCAAATAACGCTTGCGTAAAATCCGCCGCTCCCTATAATGCGACCCCACTGAGACAGGAAACGCCAACGCATAGCGAGGCAGGAACAACTCAGAGAGTTAAATAAAACTTCGGTTTTAAATTATCGAAAGAAAGTTTAAAACTAAGTGTTGACTCGAAAAATAAAGGGTGTATTATTCGCATCCCTTGAGACGCTAAAGCGACTCAAA